>NZ_AXVB01000003.1:0-578349 GCF_000482345.1 Bacillus sp. UNC437CL72CviS29
ATCTAAGCCACCTAATTCAAATTGCTTCTTCCATTGATAAACCGTTGTAAAAGAAGGAATCATGAATATAGCCGCTGTATCCATTAACGATATACCCGATTGAGCCATAAAATTTAGTACGTTTAGTTTAAACTCTACGGTGTAATTTGTATAGACCTCGTGTAAACCTTCTTCTCCATGGAGTTCGTATAAGCGCAACCAGTATTGAAATTGCGCCTTTGTAATATGCATCTGTTTTGCATATTTTGCTTGAGAAATTGTTTTTGGATTAAATCCTTGAACGAGCTTTAACCTTGAATCCTTCGTAAATTTTGTCATAAAAAAACTGCACCTCCAATTGTTAGACTATGTCTAATAATTGGGGTGCAGTTCAAAGATACTTTTAGGTGGCTTTTTCACAATTATTTATGTGTTTTGTTTGGTTTCTTTTTTCCAGGCTTTCCATTCCCTTGACGCTTTCTATTCTGCTCGTCTTTTGCTTGTTTTTCGTGTATTGTATCTAAAAAATCGTTTGAGTTGTTCATTAATGAATCCTCCCGTAGGTTTCGTTTTATCTTTTTTACTATATCCATTTAGGAAGGAATCATAAGTTGAAAATTAAAAGGTTGTATGGTTTTTTCTGTATTTAAAAATAATTGACTCGGTTGAATTAGAGATAAATCGAGTAAGAAAGACTTCGTTTTGTATCACGCTAATTTTCGTATATTCAAGCACTCATTTTTTTTCGATAATATAAATAATACATTCCGTACATTAGGAAAAGGATGAGTAAAACTTGTAATTCTACATTCTCTTTTAAAATTGTTGCTAAAGGATCTGGTAAATAAGGAGATTTGCCTCCGCCACTTAGGCCTAATAGTTTATTAAAGAGACTAATGATACAAAACATAAAAACGGCGGACCAACTTGCTGAAATAGCTTTCTGTTTAATTTTCGTCTCGCGTTCATCGTCTTTCATCCAAGGTGTAGAAGCTTTATCGCTTGTAAAGAAGCCATTTATGTATCCCCATATTATCATTCCAATAAAATAGATTACCCAATTCATAATTGGTAAGTTCCTCCTTATTAAAAATAAGTGTTGTAAAAGGTTTTTTACATATATTATCATAATAATTTCCAAGTTATATGTCAAAGATTTTTTACAGGTAAGGGAGAAGGAATTGAGAAAAAGATATGGAAGAGTAGAGAGTGTAGCAAAAAATATACATATTCATTTAGTAGTAGGAGAGATAAAACTATGAAACTTATTTTCATAAGACATGGTGAAGGGAAACATACAAAAGATTTACCTATGAGCTTGCAATTAGAAAATCCACCTTTAACAGAAGAAGGCGAAAAACAAGCATTGTTACTTCAAAGCAGTTTACCACTACAAGAAAATGATGTATTAATCGCAAGCCCTACGCTTCGAACATTACAAACTGCAGCGATATGGAGCTCACAAGTAGTTTGCCGCAAAATAACACATCCGTATATTTCCCCGCATATTTTTCCTTATCGTGAAGGAGCAAGAACATTACCATGTGACAGGTTGTTAAGTACAAAGGTAATCCAAGAGTTATTTCCTAGTTTTTCTTTAAGAGAAAGTACAAACGATATGTTATGGAATCAGGGAATAAATACGATTTCAGAGAAGGAATTTCAGAATAGAGCAGATGAATTTATCAATTGGTGTTATACATTAAAGGTTGCAAGGATCTGCATCGTTTCCCATGATGGAACAATTACAGCATATAGACAATATTTACAAAAGCAGAGATTAACAAGAGAGGATTTTTTAGAAGAAACAGGTGTGTATGAAATAAACGTATGAATGGAGGTTTTTTATTTGAATATTGCATTAGTAGTTGGCGATAATTCAGATTTAGAAGCACAATCGCTTCGAGCGACGCTTGAGTATTTTGGAGCAAGAGTTATTACATATTGGATTGGTCGACCGCAAGATTTGATGGATGTTCTTTCGGGGAAAAGTTTGTATGAAGATATGGATTATATTATTTTTTGCTTTCATGGTGAAGAAGGCGAATTTGTAATGGGGGAATTAGGGGAAGATATATATGAAGAAGATGAACCAAGAGGGAACTTTGGTGTAGCTGAAATTAAACAATATGCAAAATTGCATAACAAGTATATTATCAATAGCGGGTGTACTTTAGGAGATCCAAAACTTGCAACAGCATTTTTAAATAGTGGTGTAAAAGTTTATATAGGCTCAACAGATTATGTGGATGGAAATGCAGCACTTATGTTTACAATACGTTTATTTTACGGGCTTATTAATCATCAAAAAACAATAGATGATGCATTTCAAGATGCGAAATTATTAGATGATGAGACTTTGACATTTGAATTATATAGAGAATGAAACGTACTTATCCGAATATTGGATAAGCACGTTTCACATTTACCGCATAGTTTCTTTGTGAAAAATAATGAAAATCATTATCAATTATGGTATGATATTTTCAAGTTTTTACAGGAGAATAAAAGTAACTATATAAATGTTAGTTTTTAACATTTCGTGTAATCTTCACAAATTATTCATAATTAATATTTAAAAAATAAGTAACTAATGTTATTATATTACCTGTAACTAACTTAATTACATCTTGAGGAGGAGAGTATGGTTATTCAATTTTTAAGAGAAAACAAAGCAGTTTCTTTTGTATTAGCAGTTATCCGTGTTTATCTGGGGTACACATGGTTGATGGCTGGAATCGGAAAGTTACAAGGGAAAGGATTTGATGCGACAGGTTATTTACAGGGGGCTATTGAAAAGTCAAAAGGAGCACAACCAGCCGTACAATCTTGGTGGGCGTCATTCTTGCAAGACTTCGCAATTCCGAATGTTGATATGTTTAACACGCTTGTAATGTGGGGAGAAATTCTAGTTGGAATAGGTTTAATTGTAGGTTGTTTAACGAAAACAGCTGTCTTTTTTGGCCTTGTAATGAACTTTTCCTATATGTTTAGTGGGTCTCTAGGTGTAAATCCACAAATGGTTATTTTATCTATGTTCGTTTTAGTTGCTGGCATGAATGCTGGAAAACTTGGAGTGGATGGTTGGATTGTACCTAAATTACTAGGATCAAAAAGGCAAAAAAGACAGAAGCAAGCTGCTTAACATATGAAACGGGTATCTCAAAGATGAGATACCCATTTTTATTGCTTTGTTGTTTCGATTGGATTCTTTTCAAAGAATTCTTTTACATAGCCTATAAATTCTTTCGGTTCTTGGCGGAATGGGGCATGATAACCCTTTTCAATAATATGGAAGGTGCTGTTTTTTAAAAACTGATGATAAGATTCGCCTTCTTTCCATGATACACTACTATCATTTCTGCCCCAAATAATTAAAGTCGGAAGTTTGATTTCACTAGCATTAATCTTAAGTCGCCTTGGCCACATTTTCATTTGGTTATAATGTTCTGTATCATCGCGTTTAAATTTCACTTTGCTTTCATCATAATCCGTAATAGAAGATACAGTATTCAAATCAGTGGATAACTGTGGTTTAGGTGAAGCATTTCTATTTGTTAATGATATAGCCCCTGTAGCATCCGTTAAAATGAGATGGGTAACTGCACTTGGATATAAATATGTTAAATTAAGGGAAATTTCCCCGCCCATAGAGTGACCTAGTACTGCAAAAGTATCATATCCTAGTTTTTTCATTAACTTATAATAAAGGTTGGCGTGATTAGGAAAAGAGTATGGAAAATCCATTGGTTTAGAAGAATGGCCAAATCCTAAAACATCAACGGAGATAATTGTATGATCTTTTGCTAAGTCTGAATAAATATCGCTAAAGCCATTGGATGAACCGCCAAACCCATGAAGCATAAGTAATGGTGGTTTCTTTTCCCCAATTTGTTTAAAGTAAATAGTTTGCCCGTCTATCTCGACCATTTTTTCATCTGTTGTTAGCTTTGTTTCAATTGTATTTTTAACTTGTTTTACTGCTTCTACTGGCTTGTCTGCTGCATTGCAACCCACTAATAATGTAATAGCAAGGCAACTTACCATATAACACTTCATTCGTTTCAAGCAGGTGTCCCCTTTCTAACATAACGCTGTATCCATCATAGCAAATAAATGGTCGCGATTTCCAGATGGGTGACTTCCATTTTTTATCATAAGCGGCGAAAGAAGTGTTTCTTGAAACTCTTTCGATTCCAAGTGTGCTCGAAATGTGAATTGTGAGTGTGGAACATCTATACGGACTGTTCCATTCCAGCTCATGCAAATGGATTGTAATAATTGGATTGCATCTTCATCACGCTTAGCTATAAGAGGGGTAATGCAGAGTGTATTTCCTTTTTGTATACACAGTGCAAAAGCTTCGATTCTATGTTTTTTTTCAATTTTGAATGCGAGTGTTGCTCTAGATAGTAATATCGAATAGAGCTTTGGACGATGCGCCCCTGTCACGGTTTGATCAAGCTTAATGAGAGAGTTAAGATCATATGGCTCAATCTGCTTTAAATGGGAGTGGTTCGTAGGTGTGTTCGTAACAAATTTTTCAAAGCGATGGATTGTTGTAACGGTCGTAAAGCCGCATGTTTGGTACAAAGGTATACCAGCATCTGTTGCAATGAGCATAACAGGAAGGGAAGCGGATGTTTGCTGCATGCAAATATCGAGTAAAGTACGACCAAGCCCTTGTTTTTGAAAATCGGGATGAACCATTAGCATACCGATAGAAGAAAATCCAGATTCAGAAGGGAATACCCCACAAGTAGCAATTAGTTTTTCATGATGTGTATAGCCAAATAAATTTCCGATAGATAGGTACATTTTAAATTGTTTTTGCATAAATAATCGGGGTTGTAACCATTCAACAGCTTCGCAAAGAGAAATGAGCTGTGGAATACTTGAGTCGTTTAGCTTTTGTATTTGCATATTGAATCACCACATTTCTAATCTAGTAGAAATATTTTATCATGAAAAATAAATATTCAATTATAAATAGAGAGAATGTAAAGTATTGAAAAATACACATGATCACCTTTCTTTTTTGTAAAGGTGACCAAACTAGATAATATAAGACAAAGATATACAAATTAGAACGAAAATTTACACAACTTAACAAAATGTTTACATGAAGCTAACTTTTCCTTAATAGTCTTCCTTTAAATTGGGTATTGGGAACTTAATAACTAATAACCTATTAGGGGGACATGAAAAGTGAAAAAGTTTATGAAGAAAGCATGGCCATTTGCGGTTGTGACATCGTTAGCACTTACTTCAGCTGTAACGTGGGGCGTAACACGTTCAGATGTAATTAAAGCGGATGGAAAAGCAGGTGATACAAAAATTAAAAATGTAATTGTTTTAATTGGAGATGGCATGGGACCTTCGTATATGACTGCCCATCGTTATATGAAAGATAATCCAAAAACATTTGAAATGGAGTCAACAGAATTTGATAAACATCTTGTAGGAACACAAAAAACATATCCAGAAGATGAGCATCAAAATATTACAGATTCTGCATCAGCTGCAACAGCAATGTCGGCAGGTGTAAAAACATACAATGCAGCAATTGCGGTGGATAATGATAAGGCAGAAGTAAAAACAGTACTTGAACAAGCAAAGGCGCAAGGGAAATCAACAGGTTTAGTTGCCACTTCTGAAATTACACATGCAACGCCAGCTGCTTTTGGAGCGCATGATATTAGCCGTAAAAATATGGATGCAATTGCAAATGATTACTTCGATGAGAAAATTAACGGGAAACACAAGGTAGATGTTCTTCTTGGTGGTGGTGTAAATAACTTTGTAAGAAAAGATCGTAATCTTACAGAAGAATTTAAGAAGTCAGGTTATAGTTATGTAACAGATCGTGAGCAATTATTGAATGATAAAAGTGATCAAATTCTTGGCTTGTTCGCACCAGGTGGCTTAGATAAAATGATTGATCGTAATGAAAAAGCACCTTCGTTAGAAGAAATGACAAATGCAGCAATCAATCGTTTAAATAAAAACGATAAAGGTTTCTTCTTAATGGTAGAAGGTAGCCAAATTGACTGGGCTGGACATGATAACGACGTTGTTGGTGCGATGAGTGAAATGGAAGACTTTGAGAAAGCATTTAAAGCAGCGATTGAATTTGCGAAGAAAGATAAACATACATTAGTTATTGCAACAGCTGATCATTCTACAGGTGGGTTCTCTCTTGGTGTAAATGGTGAATATAACTTTGATGCAAATGCAATTAAAGCGGCAAAACGTACACCGGACTTTATGGCAAATGAAATTGCAAAAGGTGCAAATGTAGAAGAAACGTTGAAAACATACATTGATTTACAATTAACACCAGAAGAAATTAAAGCTGTGAATGATATTGCGTCATCAAAAGATGTAACAAAAATTGATAATGCGATTGAGGAAATCTTCAATAAACGTTCATTTACAGGCTGGACAACAGGTGGACATACTGGGGAAGACGTGAATGTATATGCATTTGGACCAGGTAAATATCTATTCACAGGCGTTCAAGAAAATACAAACATAGCAAAACGTGTCTTCGATATTGTTGGTGGCGGTGACCCTAATAAAGGCAGACAATAGTTATGGAGTAAAGCGAGGCGTTTTGCCTTGCTTTTTCTTTTTGGGAGGAATATTGAATGCGAAATTTCACTAAGAAAATAGGATTTGTTAGTATAGTGGGACTATTGTTAATGGGATGTCAATCAGAGCAGGAAATGAAGAAAATAGATGGAGAGAAGAAAGGAGTAATGGTACAAAAAGAAACGAAGATACATGTAACACCAGAAGAAGAAAAAGAAATTCATAATGTAATAGAGGCGTTTGTACAGACGACAAACGAAAAAAAATTCGATCAACATATGGCTCTGTTTTCGGACAAAATAGTTGGTGCTGAAGACTTACGAACACAAAAGGCAGCTGCATTTCAAAGAGAAAATAAGAAAATTGAGTTGAATGATGTGCAGGTGAAAAACTTCAAGAGGGATTATGTTGTTGTTGAAACAGCGGAGAAAGAAATAGATGGTGGAAGATCTTTTCAGAAAAAGGTACAGTATGCACTTGGGAAAGAAGAAGAACATTGGAGAATTGAAGAAGTTCGGACGATAGAAAAGACATAAAGAAAGAAAGGTTCTCATATGAGGAGAACCTTTCTTTATAATGGGAGTAAAATTTGACTTGAACATGCTTCAATCTCATCGATATCTTGGCGAATGGTCGCCATTTTATTATCTAGTTCTTCTGCTTTCATGGCAGCATCGTGAAGTTCATCTTTTAAATAATCGGGAATATTCCCTTCATATTTATAGTAGAGTTTATGCTCTAAACTTGCCCAAAAGTCCATTGCGAGTGTACGCAATTGAATTTCTGCAAATACCTCTTTTGTACCAGAATTTAACGCTAATGGATATTTAATAATCATATGCAAACTTTTATAGCCATTGGATTTTGGATTATCGATGTAGTCCTTTACTTCTACAATTTCCATATCTTCACGATTTTCAATGACTTGCTTTAAGTGATAAATATCTTCCACAAAGCAACATGTAATCCGGATGCCGATAATGTCTTGCAAATGCGTTTGCGCGTTTTCGATAGTTGGTGCTAAATTTTTGCGCTCGAGTTTTTTAACGATGCTGTCAGGTTGTTTTAATCTTGTTTTTATATGTTCAAACGGGTTATAGTCCTCTAGAAATTGAGCTTCCCGGTTCATAATTTCGAATTTTGTTTTCAACTCTTCTAAAGCGAATGTATAAGGTAATACAAATGCCTTCCAATAGTTAACGGTTGATTGATTATATTTCATTTATATACACACCTTTTCATATTTGCAAATAAGGTTGCTTATTTATACTAAATACCAGATCATATAAGCACATGCAGCAAATGATGAGATCATAAAACGGTATTTGGCTTTCATTTCTGTATCTCCTTTCTAATTAAATTTCATATATCAATAAAATGGATTGTTAGTAAATTGATTATGTACAGCTCTAATAATAATAGATTGATGTGAATTTCGTATGAACTAATTGTTTCAGTTTTTTGTCTTTTTAGAATGATTTCAACAAATCATTTGGATAGAGTTTATAATAGGGAAATTGACAAAAAGAATAATAGCATTTATTATATAAATCGTAATGATTACGTTTTAGTTGTGATTTTTTAAGAAAAGGAGGCCTACATATGCGCGTGAATATTACATTAGCTTGTACAGAATGCGGTGATCGTAATTATATTACGAAGAAAAATAAGCGAAATAATCCGGAACGTATTGAACTAAAAAAATACTGTCCACGTTTAAAGCGAGTGACGTTGCATCGTGAAACGAAGTAAAGCGGCTAGAGAAATCTAGCTGTTTTTTTATTTCTTCCATGGGACGAGGAATTCGCTATACTGATGCACATACTGGAGAGGTGATTTGGAGTACATAGGATAAGTTTTTAAAAGTTCTTGTGGCTATGTCACAAGAATTTTTTTATGCATCGCTATTCTTAAGTAGGTACAGACACAAACAACCACCCGCCCACATACATATAGTAAAGACCATTATTTTTGCGGAGGTGAAGAGTTTGAGTCTGTTCGCCGCAATTGGATACATGATTCGCGAAGTGTTTATATTTGTTTCTTATGTTAAAAACAATGCATTTCCACAACCACTGTCATCAGATGATGAAAAAAAGTACTTAGAGCTGATGGAACAAGGTGATGCTCATGCGAGAAATTTGTTAATTGAACATAATTTACGGCTTGTGGCTCATATTGTTAAGAAATTTGAAAACACAGGTGAAGATGCGGAAGATTTAATTTCTATCGGAACGATTGGGCTTATTAAAGCAATTGAAAGTTATTCAGCAGGGAAAGGGACGAAGTTGGCGACATATGCGGCTCGTTGCATTGAAAACGAAATTTTAATGCATTTGCGTGTACTAAAGAAAACCAAAAAAGACGTTTCACTTCATGACCCGATTGGACAGGACAAGGAAGGAAATGAAATATCACTTATCGATATTTTGAAATCTGAGTCTGAAGATGTCATTGATATGATTCAGCTTAGTATGGAATTAGAAAAAATTAAAGAGTATATCGATATTTTAGATGAGCGCGAAAAAGAAGTCATTGTGAAGCGCTTTGGGCTTGGATTGGATAAAGAAAAAACACAGCGAGAAATTGCGAAAGCACTAGGGATTTCAAGAAGTTACGTGTCACGGATTGAGAAGCGGGCACTGATGAAAATGTTTCATGAATTTGTGCGGGCAGAAAAGGAGAAAAAAGGAAAAGCATAAAGATGCATGAAACGGCTGCGGTTGAAACGCAGCCGTTATTCTTTTAATGAAAAGGGAATAAAACAAGAAACTCTAAGAAGAAATATACGTTCACTGTTGAAAATGATGGGTTCTATCTGTAATATTAAAAGGTGCTAACGAATTTAAGAATGAAATAGTACATACCTTTTCTTTTTTATCATCAGCTTTGTTTACGATAATTGAATATAAAAACTATTTTCAGGAGTTCTACTGTATGATATAGAAAGAAAAGAAGGGAAAGCTAAACTTAATTGTTACATGAAGAATTATTAGGAGGTTTCGCGGTTTGCGACGTAAATTATATCGACTTATGATCGAACTTACAAATGGACGTTTTACTTCTTATATACTACGTAAATTTGCACAGTCTCGTTTAAGTTCCATTATTATTTCCTCTTATGCGAAAGTGTTTCAATTGAATCAAGATGAGATGGAAAAAGATTTAAAGGAATATAAGACGCTGCATGAATTATTTACACGTAAGTTACAAGAAGGAAAGCGAGAAATTGATGCGGCACCATCAAGTATTGTTAGTCCTGTTGATGGAGTATTTGCTGATTATGGACCTATCGAAGAAACGAAAACATTTGATATTAAAGGCAAGCGTTATTCAATTGTGGACATGCTAGGTAATGAAGAGAGAGCAAGCCGCTATGCTGGCGGTACATATATGGTTATTTATTTAAGTCCAAGTCATTATCATCGTATTCATAGTCCTCTCACAGGTACTGTGACAGAGCGATTTGTACTTGGAAGAAAATCATATCCAGTCAACGCAGCAGGGATGAAGTATGGAAAAGAGCCATTGTCAAAGAATTATCGTTCTGTTACAGAGGTTGATAGTGCAGGTCAGCATATGTCACTTGTAAAAGTAGGAGCGATGTTTGTAAATAGTATTGAGCTTCTTCATGAAAGAAACACTGTTCAAAAAGGTGAAGAGATGGCATACTTTACATTTGGTTCTACAGTCGTGTTACTGTTTGAAAAAGGAATGGTTGAAGTTGTTTCAACGTTAACGAGTGGCCAAGAACTTCTCCTTGGTGAAAAAATTGCAACTCGCTTATCTAATGGTAACGTACAGTAAAAGTTTTATCACGAACTTATAAGGGCACGAAGAAGTTAGATGAGCTTATGTGCAGGGTGAAAAGTTCCTCTGGATGGAAGTTTCATTTTATAAAAGAGCCATCTTCAAGATGGCTCTTTTTACAGGTGAAGTAGTCATCTATATGTACTCAAGACGATTTGGCAAGCTTGTCCTCTAATGATCGCCGAATGATTTCTTGTTTTATAAGTAAAATGAAGTCAGGATTTAATTTTAGTTCTTTTGCTTTATAATAAGACTCAGTGAGTAACTCAGTAGATAACTGTTCCATATGTTTCATTTTCAAGGTGAGCCACCTCCGATAATTAAGGATAGGTTCTTTGTTGCATCTAATGTACCAAAAAAATATGACAGTCACAAACGGCTGTTTATCCACATAACACCGTGGATAAGATGTGTATGAAATGTTAATAATTTCTTAATTGACTGAAAAAATAATGTGGAAAATGTGTACAATGTTATCCACAAGCTCGATATCGAAAAATGTTGTCGAAAAATTTTATGAAAACTCCTCAAAGAGGTGAAAGAAATTGAAATTGTTTTTACCAAATGAATACGTAAAAAACGTATATCATATTCAACCAGAAGATTTAAAGAAACGCGGAATTAAAGGTATTATTACTGACTTAGATAATACTTTAATTGAATGGGATCGTCCGAATGCAACGCCTAAGCTTGAACAGTGGTTTTTAAAAATGAAAGAACAGGGCATTCAAGTAACGGTTGTTTCGAATAACAATGAGCAACGTGTAAAGGATTTCGCTGATCCACTTGGTATTCCTTTTATCCATAGTGCACGTAAACCGCTTGTTCGTGCTTTTAAACGTGCAATACGAGAAATGAATTTAACTGCTGATGAGGTAGTAGTAATTGGAGATCAATTGCTAACAGATGTACTGGGTGGAAATCGTGTTGGTCTTCATACGATTTTAGTTGTACCAGTAGCGCAAACAGATGGATTAGTAACGCGCTTTAATCGAAAGATTGAACGAAGAATTATGAGAAATATGAAGAAAAAAGGCTTGATTAACTGGGAGGAATAAAGTTTGACTGAAAGAATTAAATGTATTGGTTGCGGTGTAGAAATTCAAACAGAAAATAAAAATGAAGTAGGATATGCACCAGCTTCATCTTTAGAAAAAGAACAAGTGATTTGTCAGCGTTGTTTTCGTTTAAAGAATTATAATGAAATTCAAGATGTGTCGTTAACAGACGATGACTTTTTGCGTATTTTAAATGGAATTGGTCAGTCAGATGCGCTTGTTGTTAAAATTGTAGATATTTTTGACTTCAATGGTAGCTGGTTACCAGGTTTACATCGTTTTGTAGGGAACAACAAAGTATTGCTTGTTGGAAATAAAGCGGATTTAATTCCAAAATCAGTGAAACACGATAAACTGAGACATTGGATGCGCTATAGTGCAAAACAACTTGGCTTAAAACCAGAAGATGTCTTTTTAATTAGTGCAGCAAAGGGACAAGGTATTCGTGAACTAGCTGAGGCAATTGAAGAGTACCGTGATGGTAAAGATGTATATGTTGTTGGATGTACGAACGTTGGTAAATCTACATTTATTAATCGTATGATTAAGGAATTCAGTGAAGAAACTGAGAATGTGATTACAACGTCTCATTTCCCAGGAACAACGCTTGATTTGATTGATATTCCGCTAGATGAAACATCGTCTTTATATGATACACCAGGTATTATTAATCATCATCAAATGGCACATTATGTTGGAAAACAAAGCTTAAAGCTGATTACACCGACAAAAGAAATTAAGCCGATGGTATTCCAATTAAACGAAGAACAAACGTTATTCTTTGGTGGATTAGCACGCTTTGATTACGTGAGTGGCGGTCGTCGTGCATTCACTTGCCATTTCTCAAATCGCTTAACGATTCATCGTACAAAGCTTGAAAAAGCAGATGAATTGTATGAAAAACATGCAGGGGAATTATTAAATCCACCAACCCCAGAGGAACTAGAAAATATGCCTGAGTTTGTGAAATACGAATTTAATATTCGTGAGCCAAAAACAGATGTTGTATTCTCTGGCTTAGGATGGGTTACTGTAAATGAGCCTGGGGCAAAGATTGTTGCTCATGTACCAAAAGGAGTTAGTGTTTCATTACGTAAATCTTTAATTTAATATGGAGAGGAATTTATGAAACAATTATATGGTGTGATCGGAAATCCAATTGGACATTCATTATCACCGCTGATGCATAACGATGCATTTGAGCATTTAAGTATAGATGCCCATTACCATGCTTTTCTTGTTGAAGAAGAGACGCTAGGGGAAGCAGTGAAAGGATTAAAGGCATTAGGAGTTTCGGGATTTAATGTAACGACTCCACACAAAGTCTCGATTATGAAATACTTAGATGAAATTGATCCGTTAGCAATGCAAATTGGTGCTGTGAATACGGTAGTTCATAGAGATGGAAAATTAATTGGTTATAATACAGACGGAATTGGTTATGTTCGTTCTTTACAATCAATTAGTAAAGAGCCACTTTATCAAAAGCGTATTTTATTACTTGGTGCTGGTGGGGCATGTCGTGGTATTTATTTTTCACTTGTAGATGCAGGTGTAAAAGAAATCGATATTGCTAATCGAACAATAGAGAAAGCAGAGCAGTTAATTGCTGGATGTAAAGAGGGAATTCTGTCGTATGCACTATCGTTGGAGCAAGCAACAGAAAAACAAAACAATTATGATATTATCATTCATACGACAACAATAGGTATGCATCCACATGTCCAAAATACACCACTGCAAATTCAATCCTTGAAACCAGGGACGATTGTTTCGGATATTATTTATAATCCATTTGAGACAAAGCTTCTGCAAGAGGCGAAGGCAAAAGGAGCAATCGTACAAAATGGAATTGATATGTTTGTTTATCAAGGGGCACTTGCATTTGAAATGTGGACAGGACGTATGCCAAATATCGAAAGAATGAAACAATTAGTAATGAGAAAGCTTGGAGGCTAACTATATGTTAACAGGAAAACAAAAAAGATTTTTACGTGCAAAAGCACATCATTTAACACCGATTTTTCAAGTGGGAAAAGGCGGCGTAAATGAAAATATGGTAAAACAAATTGCAGATGCATTAGAAGCTCGTGAGTTATTTAAAGTGAGCGTACTACAAAACTGTGAATTTGACCGTCGTGAAGTTGCAGAAGAACTATCTAAAGGTGCGAGAGCAGAAATCGTCCAAGTAATTGGAAGCACAATTGTTTTATATAAAGAATCAAGAGAAAATAAACAAATCAAACTTCCACAATAGTAATTAGAATGGTGTAGGTCGTTTCCATAGTTTATGCCCGCTATGTTCGGGATTTGTTCTTGTTAATAGGGTTTAGACCAATTGAACTTTTACGGGCAGTAATCTTTCCTCATGTTGTTTCGGAAAGATTACTGCTTGTGAACTAAAGGAGGCGTTTCCTTTGAAAAAGATCGGAATCATTGGCGGTACGTTTGATCCGCCTCATTATGGACATTTGTTAATTGCAAATGAGGTGTATGATACACTCGCTCTTGATGAAGTATGGTTTTTGCCGAATCAAATTCCACCTCATAAACAGGGTCGTAATATTACAAGTGTGGAAAATCGATTAAACATGCTAGAGTTAGCAATTGGGAAAGAGGAGTATTTCTCGGTTTGTTTAGAAGAGCTAAAAAGAGAGGGCCCATCCTATACATATGACACTATGTTACAATTAACAAAGAAGCATCCGGATGTAGAGTTTTATTTTATTATTGGCGGAGATATGGTTGAGTATTTGCCCAAATGGTATAACATTGAGAAATTACTGCAGCTTGTAACCTTTGTTGGAGTTGCAAGACCGGGATATACATTACATACACCTTATGAAATCGTTACAGTAGAGATTCCGGAATTTGCGGTTTCTTCCTCCTTATTACGAAAGAGATATAAGGAGAAGAAAACGTGTAAATATTTGCTTCCAGAACAAGTACACGTATATATCGAGAGGAATGGGTTGTATGAATCGTGAGAAAGCACTTAAGATTGTAAAACAACAAATGCATGAAAAGCGCTATATACATACAATTGGTGTGATGGAAACGGCAATTAAACTTGCTAAGTTATATGGTGTGGATGAGAAAAAAGCGGAAATGGCTGCTATATTTCATGATTATGCAAAATGTAGACCGATTCAAGAAATGGAAGATATTATTAAGCAGGAAGAGTTGCCAAAAGATTTACTTCACTACAACAAAGAGTTATGGCATGCGCCAGTTGGGGCATACTTAGTAGAAAAAGAAGTCGGCATTACGGATCCAGAAATCCTGCAAGCTATTACATATCATACAAGTGGTCATGAAAAGATGACAATGCTTGATAAAGTTATTTATGTGGCGGATTATATTGAACCAGGCCGCAAATTTCCAGGTGTGGAAGAAGCGCGGAAGTTAGCAGGAGAAGATATAAATAAAGCCTTATTATTTGCATTAAAGCGCACAATTCAATTTTTAATGGAAAAAGATCAAACGATCTATCCGTTAACATTTCAAACATACAACGCAGTTATCAAGGAGGAAATTACGGAATGAAAGATAAAGAGTTATTAGTGTTAGCAGCAAAAGCAGCTGATGATAAAAGAGCAGAAGATATGGTTGTACTAAACATGCAAGGTATTTCACCAATTGCAGATTATTTTATTATTTGTCACGGAAATTCAGATAAGCAGGTACAAGCAATTGCACGTGAAATTAAAGCGAAGGCACATGAGTTTCAAATCGACGTACAACGCATGGAAGGTTTTGATGAAGCACGTTGGGTTTTAGTGGACCTTGGCGATGTAGTTGCACATGTATTCCATAAAGATGAGCGTGATCATTATAATTTAGAGCGCCTATGGGGCGATGTACCACGTGAAGATATTACAGAAGAGTTAGGTCAATGAGGTACGAGCAATTTGCTTTGTTGTATGATGAACTTATGAATGATGTTCCATATGATAAATGGGTAGAATTCACAGAAGAAAGCTTACAGCAGGCAGGTATGAAAGAGGCGAAGATTCTCGATGTAGCATGCGGGACTGGGAATGTAACACTTCCGCTTGTGCGAAAAGGTTATGACGTGATTGGTGTCGATCTTTCAGAAGAAATGTTAACAGTTGCACAACAAAAACTTGGAGGAGAAGGATTTTTTATTCCTTTTTATCAACAAGATATGAGAGAGCTGGATGTTCCAGGTGAATTTGATTGTATTACAATCTTTTGTGATTCATTGAATTATGTACTGGAAGAAGAAGGGATACAAGAGACTTTCAGACGCGTATATCATCACTTGCGCCAAGATGGTTTGTTCTTATTTGATATACACTCTTTATATAAAATTCATCATGTATTTCAAAATGAAACGTACACAGTTAATGGGGAAGAGATAGCTCTTATTTGGAACTGCTTCCTTGATGAAGAATCAGATAGTGTAGAACATGACTTGTCATTTTTTGTACAGGATCCAGAGGAAGGTGTATATCATCGCTTTGATGAATGCCATATGCAACGTGCTTATTCAGTTGAATTAGTAACAAAATGGCTTGAAGAAGCTGGATTTACAACCCTTCGTGTAACAGGTGATTTTGAACGAATAGAAGTAACTGAACAAACGGAACGTATCTTTTTTATGGTGAAAAAGAATAGATAAAACAAAAGCAACCGATTAGGTTGCTTTTGTCTTGTTTAGAATATGATATTTTATTTATAGAAAAGTAGAAAAGTAATACCTAGAAAATATAAAAATAAAAGTTTGATAAAAAATAGGATGAGAAAAGATCATCGTTTTTTAGAGGGTTTTGTATCATTGCGGCGTATTATTTACGTGTGCTTCTTAAATTGTTGTTCAACGCCTTCTAAATCTTCATCATATTTTTCGTGTGTTCGCTCGAATAATTTATGGAACATATTTCCGACATGAGCCTCTAAAACCCGAATACCCTCTCCTGTAACGCCGCCTTTTACACATACCTTTTCTTGCAGAGTTGGTAATGTGAAAACTTTTTTCTCTAGTAGTTTCCCCATCCCGATAATCATTTCACTTGCTAAAATAGTTGCTTCTTCATTGGTAATATTTGTTTTATCTACAGCAGCATCAATGAAACATTGTAGTAAGTAGCTGAAAAATGCAGGCCCGCAGCTTGCGATATCAGATGAAACCCGTGTAATACCTTCTTCAATTACAATAGGTGTGGAAATATTTTCAAATAGGCGAAGTAACTTTTGTTTCCATTCCTTCGAACAGTTTTTGCCGAATGTAAATAGTGAGGCGCCAGAGAACGCTCGGTTTGTGATGCTCGGAATAATACGTGCGACGTTACAAGATACAACCTTTTCTACTTGATCTGCTGATATGGGGCTTGTAATAGAAATTAAACATTTTTCATCAGTAAAGTAGTCAGCATGTTTTTTTAAAATTGGATAAATGTCTAAAGGTTTAACACAAATAAAAATAAGTTGAGAGCGTTCAATTACCTCTTCCACAGTCTTTGCTATATGAACAGAAGGATACTTCTCTTTTGTATGATATGCTTTGGCAGGCGTACGATTAATAATAGTAAGGCACGAAGGTTTGACAGCATGGGTTTCTAAAAATGCATCGATCAGTATATTCCCCATGTTTCCTGTCCCTATAATTCCTATGTTCAATGTTTCATCCCTCCTTCGTAACATCTTTCTCCTAAACAATATGAACCATGTTGTGAATTTATGAATTGGAGGTATTAAAATCATGCGGAATTTTCAAAAGAAGTGGCTCGCTTTATTAGGAGTTGTTGGTGTTGTAGGTATCCTTTTTATGTGGCAGACGAAGCAGCAAGCTATGCAATCGGCTGTGAAAATTGACACAAATATAAAGAGTGAAGAGAAAAAAGGAAAATTGAAATTAGCAGATTCAAAAGAAAAGAAAAAAACAATGATGATTGATATAAAAGGAGCAGTGCACCGTGAAGGGGTATATGAGGTAGAGATGGATGCACGTGTAAAAGATGGGATTGAAAAAGCAGGTGGTTTTTTACCTGAAGCGGATCGTGCAAAAGTAAATTTAGCACAGCGTATGCAAGATCAAATGCTACTTTATGTCCCAAAAAAAGGAGAGCAGGTTCAGGGAGCCAATCTACCTTCAGGGCAGGAGGAGAAAGTTCAAATTAATGTTGCATCAAAAGAGCAACTCGAAAAAATAACGGGAATTGGACCTCGAAAAGCAGAAAATATTATGAAATATCGAGAAGAACATGGCCCGTTTCAAAAAATAGAAGATTTACTGGAGGTAGATGGTATCGGAGAGAAGTCTCTTGAAAAAATAAAAAATAAAATAATTATTCCGTAAGGATTGACGAACTTTTTCTTCTTTCGCTACACTACAAGTAGATGAAAAAGTAGGTGAACATATGGAACGAATTTCTTGGGATCAATATTTTATGACGCAAAGTCACTTGTTATCACTGCGTAGCACATGTACAAGGCTTGCGGTAGGAGCGACAATTGTCCGTGATAAGAGAATTATCGCGGGCGGATATAACGGTTCAATCAAGGGTGGTGTGCATTGTATAGATGATGGATGTTACGTCATTGATAATCACTGTGTTCGTACAATTCATGCTGAAATGAATGCACTGTTGCAATGTGCGAAATTTGGTGCGAAAACAGAAGATGCGGAGATGTATGTCACGCACTTTCCTTGTTTACAATGTTGTAAAGCCATTATTCAAAGTGGTATTACAGCTGTTTATTATGCACAAGATTATAAAAATCACCCTTACGCTATAGAATTGTTTGAGCAAGCAAATGTGAAAGTGAAACATGTTCCACTAGAATATGATATTACATCAATAGAGCAACAAAAGCGTAATGTACAATTAAAAGAACTGTTTTCATCTTTAGAAAAAGATGATTTAACAATGAATGAATTACAACAAGTATTCGCTAAAGCAAAAGAGATCATATAGATGTGTGTTCAAAAAGGAGGATAAAGAGAGGCTGGTGGTTCGAGGCACGGAAGCTAGGAGAGTGCGGAGTGTAGGTGGGACTACATGAGTACCGGACTGGCGGTGCAGGTGAAGAAATGTAATAGTCATCTTTACCGGCCTTTTCGAACACCCACTATAAGGGGTGAGTATAAGTTGCGTGGACAATGGAGCTATGTTGCAATCTCGTTTGCTATGGGGATTGCAATTTCCTGTTCCTCGTTTCAGTTGTTGTCTGTTAGTGTGTTTGGTTGTTATATTTTATTCTGTATATATCGTACTTCGCACCAAGTCCTCATTTTTTGTATACTGGCAGGTTTATGTGGTTTCCTCTATACCTCATATATGGAACTGGAAAATCAGCCTTCAAAAGGGTTAGAATTTGAAATGACAGATGGTGTAATTCAAACGACACCTCTTATAAATGGTGATCGGCTTTCTTTTCAAATAGAGGTCAATGAGAGGGATACGTTGCAATTATTTTACAAAATTCAGTCAGCTAAACAAAAAGAACAGTTGGAGCAATTACATGCGGGTATGAGTTGTACATTTAAAGGAGAAATGAAAGTACCATCAGAAGCAAGGAATTTTCATGGATTTGACTATCGTGACTATTTGTATAAGCAAAAGATTCATTTTTTATTTGAAGCAAAAGAGATTTCGAATTGTACCCAAAAATCTTTGACGTTCACACAGTGGTTTTTTTTATTACGCCAAAACGCAGTGTCGATAGTTACAGAAATGTTTCCTGGGCAACCTGGAGCATTTATGAATGCGTTGTTGTTTGGTGATCGGCAACAGATGACATTTGAAGTAGAAGAACAATACCAACAGTTTGGCCTTATTCACTTATTGGCGATTTCGGGGTCGCATATTGTGCTGTTAACGGCAATTGGCTACTTTGTTTTGCTTAGGATTGGAATAACTAGGGAAATGACAACAATATGTCTCATTGTTTGTATTCCCCTTTATATGTTTTTAGCTGGGGCATCTCCATCTGTCGTGAGAGCTTCTGTAACGGGTGTTATGTTGTTGCTAGCACTCATGCATTCTATCCGTGTTACGAGTTTAGATGCACTTAGTATGACGGCTATATTGATGTTTTTATATGATCCTTATATGGCTTTTGATATTGGATTTCAATTTTCGTTTGTTGGTAGTTTTGCGCTATTGCTTTCAACGAATCGTTTATTAAAACAGGATAACGGTCTAATTCAAAATACAATCTATCTTTCATTGATTTCACAACTTGCTAGTATTCCTATTTTGTTATATCATTTTGGTTATTTTTCCCCATACAGTATTTTCCTCAATCTTATATATGTCCCGTTTTTATCTTGTATTGTGTTACCATGTAGCATCGTTATGTTTCTTTGTATGTTATTTGTTCCTTTTATATCGACATGGATGGCGCACGGATTATCAGTCTGTTTAACGCTTTCGAATGAGATTCTTCAATATTGTGAAACCCTCCCGCTTCTTCGTCTTACTTTTGGACAAACACCTCTATTTCTTATGGTTTTATATTGTTTTAGTATTATTGGTATATTTGTTGTCTGGGAAAAAGCGGCCAAAAAACGTTATTTGTTCCTAGTCGCCGGAATTTTCCTCTCTATGTGTATTTTTCATTATGTTTCGCCTTATTTCCGTGCTAGCGGAAGTGTGACTTTTATTGATGTTGGACAAGGGGATGCAATTTTGATTCGTCTTCCATATGACAAGGGAATTTATCTCGTTGATACAGGAGGGACGATTCCTGTAAAAAAAGAAGTGTGGCAGAAGAAAAAACATGAGTTTTCTGTTGGACATGATATTCTTCTCCCATTTTTACAAAAAGAAGGTATTCGAAAAATTGATAAGTTGATTGTGACACATGGTGATACAGATCATATGGGAGCGGCAGAAGAAGTAGTATCATCTATTACTGTAGAAGAAATTGTGTTTGGAAGGAAGCTAGAGGATACGGTGTTAGAAAAAGAATTGAAGCATATGGCAAAACAAAAGAATATACGAACGAACATCGTGGGAGAAGGGGATAGGTGGCAAATAGATGAAGCGGAATTTGTTGTGTTATCTCCAGAGGGCAGAGAAAATGGGGATAACGATTCTTCAATTGTGTTATGGGCAAAGATAGGTGAACTTGCATGGCTGTTTACTGGAGATCTAGAAGAGAAGGGCGAGCGTCGAATTGTAGAACAGTACCCAGAATTGCGAGCTGATATTTTAAAGGTTGGGCATCACGGTAGTAAGACATCAACCTCATCATCTTTTTTGCAACTCATCCAGCCCCGTAAAGCAATTGTTTCCGCTGGAGAACATAATCGATATGGTCATCCGCATCAGCAAGTGTTAGAACGTTTGTTAGAAATGGATATTGAAATATGGCGAACGGACAAGCAAGGAGCTATTTCCTATGTTTTTGAAGGTGAAAAGGGAACGTTTCAAAGTAAAATGACATATGATGAATGATAGAAAAGATGAAGTGAAAAAAGAAGGCTGCAAGTAGCAGCCTTTAAGAACCAATAAATTTAATAATTGTTGCGATAATGAAAAGTGTTGCGAAAAAACCAAATGAGACGATAAAACCTACCCCTGAATCAATAGCGTCATTGCGTTTACTTTGAACGTTTTGCTCAAATTCATTCATTTAGAATCCCTCCCCAACATTCCATTTTAGTATAAAATATTGTCAGAAAAAAATCTACAATTTCCATATGAAGATAAAGGGAGGTTTTAATCAGTGATACTTTCGCCCTTAGTCATTATCTCTCTTAACTAATTGAGCGTTTGATCCTGTATCTAACTTCTTTTCTTTCGTTAAATTTTGAGTGAGGGTTTTACTCGCAAATAGCGAAAGAAATAGAGAAGATATGAGTAGAGGTAAGTGTTGAATCTTATGTGAGTAAAAGGCGGGAATTTGATTTCCATGCATGTTAACAGTTAACAATTATACTTATCAGGCAGTTGCGAATAATAATAGTAAAGCGGTTACCGCACACCAATAAGAATCCCGGGACTTATTGCGTGGCGTTTTATATAGATAAAGGGACGGGCCTTAAGCCTGTTCCTTTGTACTTGTAAAACAAAAGATACCGCATTAGTATATAGATATATTGCCAAGTTAGGGAGTAGGAAAAAATATGAGTGATATACATAAGAAGATTAAAAAGAAACAGTTTGCGCCGCTGTATTTAATATATGGAACGGAAGCTTATTTTATAAATGAAACAATAAAGCTTATAACGAATGAATCGCTAGCTGAAGAAGATCGTGAATTTAATGTTGTAACGTATGACTTAGAAGAAGCGTATTTAGAAGATGTAGTAGAAGATGCACGGACGCTTCCTTTTTTTGGAGAACGTAAAATATTACTAATTAAATCCCCGTTGTTTTTAACTTCACAAAAAGAGAAATTAGAACAAAATATAAAGATTTTAGAGGAGTATATTGCAGAACCATCTCCATTTTCGCTTGTTGTATTTGTGGCCCCCTATGAAAAATTAGATGAGCGGAAAAAAATCACAAAATTATTAAAGAAAACTGCAGATGTGGTAGAAGCCAATGCGATGCAAGTGCAGGACGTTCGTAAATGGATTGTGGCTCGTGCGGATGAAGTGCATGTACATATTGAGGAAACAGCTGTTGGTTTGCTGTTAGAGCTTGTAGGAAGCAATGTAACGATGTTAGCAAAGGAAATGGACAAGTTGACCCTTTATGTTGGTATGGGAGGAGAAATTACAACAGGACTTGTGGCAGAACTTGTACCAAAATCGGTTGAACAAAATGTGTTTGCGTTAACAGAAAAGGTAGTGAAAAAAGATATTGCTGGGGCTATGCAAATTTTAGATGGATTATTTACGCAGCAAGAGGAACCGATTAAATTATTGGCATTATTAGTAAGTCAATTTCGTTTGCTATACCAAGTAAAAGAATTGCAGCAACGCGGATACGGACAAAATCAAATTGCTTCGCATATTGGTGTTCATCCATACCGAGTAAAGTTGGCGATGAATCAAACGAAACTTTTCTCGTTTGAAGAATTAAAAAAGGTTATTTTAGAATTAGCTGAAGCTGATTATAGTATGAAAACGGGGAAAATGGATAAGAAACTTGTCTTAGAGTTTTTCTTAATGCGTTTAAATCATATTGGATAAAAAATAAAAGCGAAGGCAGCTTGCTAAGAAGCGTAAGGCATTGGAGCGCTCGACTGAGAAGCGCTTTTGGCTTCGACCGAGAGTGTGAAATGGCTGGAGTTTCTAGTTGCCGTAGCTGGATAAAATAAAAGCGGAGGCAGCTTGCCAAGAAGCGTAAGGCATTGGAGCACTCGACTGAGAAGCGCTTTTGGCTTCGACCGAGAGTGTGAAATGGCTGGAGTTTCTAGTTGCTGTAGCTGGATAAAATAAAAAAGTTCATGCCGTTTGCTGCGTGAACTTTTTTTGTATATAAAAAAACGACCCGAATGGATCGTTTTTAAACGCCTTACGCGTTTACTTGTTTCGCTAAGCGAGACTTTTGACGAGCTGCAGCGTTTTGGTGGATAAGACCTTTACGAGCTGCTTTGTCAAGTTTTTTAGAAGCAGTTTTGAAAGCTTCTTTAGCATTTTCAAGATCGTTATTAGTAACTAAAGCTTCTACAGTTTTAACAGCTGTACGCATGTCAGATTTGATAGAAGCGTTATGTGCACGACGCTCTTCGCTAAGTTTAGCGCGTTTGATAGCAGATTTAATGTTTGCCATACTTTTCACCTCCCTGGTGCGATCGAGTGACTCGATACTTACATAGAACAAGTGATATTCTATCAAACGAAGAAGAGAATTGCAATAGCGAGATCAATGAAATTTCATGTAAAGGAAAGAATGACCTTATATAATTTTGGGGAATCTAACTATATTTACTATGAATTGCGGAGGAGATACGATGAAAGAACCATTAGATTTAAGTAAATACAGTGTTAGAACAGACCTTGCGGTAGAAGCTCATCAAATGTTGCAAGAACGTCAGCAAGAACAAACGGGAATTAAAGGTGTTGTTGTAAAAGAGCGTGAAGAAGAAGGGGTTACGATTACGAAAGTGATCATCGATGAGAGTGCTTCGGAAGCGATGGGTAAAAAGCCTGGAAATTATTTAACGCTTGAAGTGCAGGGGATTCGTCAACAAGATACAGAATTACAACAAAAAGTGGAACGTATTTTTGCAAAAGAATTCTCTCATTTTTTGGAAGAAATTGGAGTCTCTAAAGAGGCAAGCTGTTTAATCGTCGGATTAGGGAATTGGAATGTAACACCAGATGCGCTCGGTCCAATCGTTGTAGAAAATGTGCTTGTGACACGTCACCTTTTTAAATTACAGCCTGAAAGCGTGGAAGAAGGGTATCGTCCCGTTAGTGCAATTCGCCCAGGTGTAATGGGGATTACAGGGATTGAAACGAGTGATGTCATTTACGGCATCATTGAAAAAACAAAACCAGATTTTGTTATTGCGATTGATGCACTTGCTGCTAGGTCTATTGAACGAGTAAATAGTACGGTACAGATTTCAGATACGGGAATTCATCCTGGGTCTGGTGTAGGAAATAAACGAAAAGAACTGAGTAAAGAGACGCTCGGAATCCCGGTAATTGCCATTGGTGTTCCGACGGTTGTAGATGCTGTTTCCATTACGAGCGATACAATTGATTTTATTTTAAAACATTTTGGTCGTGAAATGAGAGAAGGCGATAAACCGTCTCGTTCTTTATTACCAGCCGGCTTTACATTTGGAGAAAAGAAAAAATTAACAGAGGAAGATATGCCGGATGAAAAAAGCCGTAATATGTTTTTAGGAGCAGTCGGTACATTGGAAGAAGAAGAAAAGCGAAAGTTAATTTATGAGGTATTATCACCTCTTGGACATAATTTAATGGTGACCCCAAAAGAAGTAGATGCGTTTATTGAAGATATGGCAAATGTAATCGCGAGTGGTTTAAATGCCGCACTCCATCATCAAATTGATCAAGATAACACAGGTGCATATACGCATTGATGAAAAGGGGCGGCCGAAATTGAGTCGATTTACGCTTCAGTGTATGAGCTGTGTGATTCTGTTTCTTTTTTTTATGATAATGGGAATTGGGATGGCTAATCATGGCTTAAAAAGCATGAAAGGTTATCGGCAACCAACGTATGAACAAGTTGCCCAAATGACGGGAACTGGGAGTGGGGATGTTAATCCTGAAATTTTAGGAGGCATATTTTCGGCACGTGAAAAACAAAAGCAGTTAGAAAATCTCAGAAGCTTTAATGTTGTAGAAGGGTTGGGAATGGGAATTGCGGAATGTATGCGAAGTATCACTAAGTTTAGTACAGATGTAGTAGTTGGAAAAATAAAAGATATTTTTAATTAATTGGGAGAATAAAAAATGGTTGTCTTATAATTTTGTAAGACAACCATTTTTTGTTACAAAAAGGTTTGTCTCTTATGTTTTGCTCGCATAAGATAAAGAGAGAAAGATTTGTCTGATAAGCAGCACTAGTTTTCATTGAATCTTTGCTGCTCTATTGATATAATCAGTGCTAGTGTATATTGGCGAGACTATTAGGAGTTGAGAACATAGATGAATAAAGAAGAAAGAGCAAAAAGGCAGTCTAACATTCGTAACTTCTCCATCATTGCTCATATTGACCACGGAAAGTCAACGTTAGCAGACCGTATTTTGGAGAAAACAAACGCTTTAACACAACGTGAAATGAAAGCTCAGTTACTTGACTCTATGGATTTAGAGCGTGAGCGTGGTATTACAATTAAATTAAATGCAGTTCAATTAACGTATAAAGCAAAAGATGGTGAAGAATATATTCTTCACTTAATCGATACACCAGGACACGTCGACTTTACGTATGAAGTATCTCGTAGTTTAGCGGCTTGTGAAGGTGCAATCCTTGTTGTTGATGCAGCGCAAGGTATTGAAGCACAAACATTAGCAAACGTATATTTAGCGCTTGATAATAATTTGGAAATTTTACCAGTTATTAATAAAATCGATTTACCGAGCGCTGATCCAGAACGTGTTCGTCAAGAAGTAGAAGATGTAATCGGTTTAGATGCATCGGAAGCTGTACTTGCTTCGGCGAAAGCTGGTATTGGTATTGAAGACATTTTAGAACAAATTGTTGAAAAAGTACCAGCTCCAGACGGCGACCCAGAAGAGCCGCTTCAATGTATGATTTTTGACTCTTTATATGATCCGTACCGCGGTGTAATTGCGTATATCCGTGTTGTAAATGGGACAGTAAAAGTTGGCGATAAAGTACGTATGATGGCAACTGGTAAAGAGTTCGAAGTAACAGAAGTAGGTGTATTCACACCGAAAACAACGCAGCGTGAAGAATTAACAGTAGGTGATGTAGGATTCTTAGCAGCATCTATTAAAAATGTGGGAGACACACGCGTTGGTGATACAATCACACATGCAAAACGCCCAGCAGCAGAGCCATTACCAGGTTACCGTAAATTAAACCCAATGGTATTCTGTGGTTTATACCCAATTGATTCTGCGCGTTATAATGATTTACGTGATGCATTAGAAAAATTGGAATTAAATGATTCTGCACTTGAGTTTGAACCAGAAACATCTCAAGCATTAGGTTTCGGTTTCCGCTGTGGATTCTTAGGTTTACTTCATATGGAAATTATTCAAGAACGTATTGAACGTGAATTCAAGATTGATTTAATTACAACAGCACCAAGTGTTATTTATAAAGTATATTTAACAAGCGGTGAAGATTTGATTGTCGATAACCCATCTAACATGCCAGATCCGCAGTCCATTGACCGTGTAGAAGAACCATTTGTAAAAGCTGCAATCATGGTTCCGAATGACTATGTTGGAGCTGTAATGGAAATTTGCCAAGGTAAACGTGGTACGTTTATTGATATGCAATATTTAGATGAAACACGTGTTACATTGACATATGAAATCCCACTTTCTGAAATCGTATATGATTTCTTCGATCAACTAAAATCAAATACGAAGGGATATGCGTCATTTGACTACGAGTTAATCGGCTATAAACCATCTAAACTTGTGAAGATGGATATTCTTTTAAATTCTGAACAAGTTGATGCATTATCATTTATCGTACATCGTGATTCAGCGTATGACCGTGGTAAAGTAATCGTAGAAAAATTAAAAGAATTAATTCCAAGACAACAGTTTGAAGTGCCAATTCAAGCGACAATTGGGAACAAAGTTGTAGCGCGTTCTACAATTAAAGCGATGCGTAAAAACGTACTTGCAAAATGTTACGGTGGTGACATTTCTCGTAAGCGTAAACTTCTTGATAAACAAAAAGAAGGTAAAAAACGTATGAAGTCTGTTGGTTCTGTAGAAGTACCACAAGAAGCATTCATGGCTGTGTTGAAAATGGATGATAACTAATAAGAAAGGAAGCCGTTTGTGCGGCTTCTTTTTCTGTATCTTTCGTACAAGGAAGAAAGTAAGGATTGCTATAGAGTTAGGAGACGAATGATGTCTGAAAATATTCGAAAAGATATTCAAGAAAAAATGCAAAATGGTGATTTTAATTGTGAAAAAGAATTAACCCTCTCTATTATTAGTGGGAAGTGGAAGGTTGTAATCTTGTGGCATTTAGGTATAGAAGGACCACATCGCTTTAGTGAGTTGCAACGCTTATTCCCGAACATTTCTCATAAGGTATTGTCTAATCAACTAAAAGAATTAATGGAAGATGGGATTATTGATCGGACGGTATATCCAGAAGTGCCTCCGCGCGTAGAATATTTTATGACGGATTTAGGCATGTCGCTTTTACCAATCGTCGAAATGATGTATGATTGGGGGAAAATGCGGATGAAGCAAATTCGTAATGGGTTAGAGAAGTAAAGGGGCCTCCGAAATGCGGAGGTTTTCTTTTTAGAAAGGTAGGAGTGAAATTTGATGCAAGCTGCATATATTCATATTCCGTTTTGTCAGCATATTTGTCACTATTGTGATTTTAATAAAGTTTTTATTGAACGTCAGCCAGTTGATCAATATTTGGAGTATTTAGAGAAAGAGATAATAAATACGGTTCAAAAGGTACCGTTTGAAAATATGAAAACGATTTTTGTTGGGGGCGGGACACCAACAGCATTAAATATGGAGCAGACTAAAAAGTTGCTTGCTATTATTAATCGTCATTTACGTCCGTTCGCTCCAGAGTGTGAATTAACGTTTGAAGCGAATCCTGGAGATTTACCGAAAGAAAAATTAAACCTATTATTAGAAGGTGGCGTGAGCCGAATCAGTTTTGGTGTGCAAACGTTTCGAGATGAATTGCTAGAGAAGATTGGACGTAAGCATACGAGGGAAGATGCATTTGTAGCGATTCGTGAGGCGCAGGAAGTTGGCTTTACGAATATTAATGTTGATTTAATTTACGCGCTGCCAGGACAAACGATAGAAGACGTGAAAGACACATTGGACATTGCTTTTACGCTTGGAGTTCAACATTTTTCTGCATATTCATTAATTGTCGAACCCAAAACCGTTTTTTATAATTTAATGAATAAGGGGAAATTAAGGCTTCCAGGGGAAGATCATGAGGCACGAATGTATGAAATAGTAATGGATGAGATGGAGAAGCACGGTTACCATCAGTATGAAATTAGTAATTTTTCAAAAGAAGGCTATGAAAGTAGGCATAATCTCACATACTGGAATAATGAAACGTATTATGGTTTTGGAGCTGGTGCTCATAGTTATGTAAATGGTGAGCGTATTCAAAATGTCGGGCCCCTTAAACAGTATTTTTCAAAAATCGATGAGACAGGATTTCCTTATTTAGATGTCCATGAGGTAACAAAAATAGAAAAAATGGAAGAGGAATTATTCTTAGGACTTCGAAAAACAAAAGGTGTTTCTAGAATAGGATTTCAACAGAAATTTGGAGTGGAGATGGATGAAATCTTTGCGAGACAGTTACTATATAACAAAGAGCATGGATTGCTAGAGGAAAAAGATGGTCATGTTTGTTTAACGAGACAAGGGAAGTTATTAGGTAATGAAGTGTTTCAATCGTTTTTAGTTGATTAACTTAGATGTTTCATGTATATGAAAAAGTTTTAATATTTCGTGACGTTTCCGTTGACAATTGAATGTCAATTTTGGTAAGTTATTAATAGATTTAGCACTCGAAGACAAAGAGTGCTAACAGAGGTGATGATGAGATGCTTACGGAACGTCAGCTCTTAATTTTACAAACAATTATTGATGACTTTATTGGATCAGCGCAGCCTGTTGGGTCAAGGACGTTGGCTAAAAAAGATGAAATTACATTTAGCTCCGCTACTATTCGAAATGAAATGGCTGATTTAGAGGAACTAGGTTTTATTGAAAAAACACACAGTTCTTCAGGAAGGGTTCCTTCAGAAAAGGGATACCGATTTTATGTAGATCATCTTTTAGCGCCACAGAATTTACCAAACGAGGAGATTGTACAGATTAAAGATTTATTTGCTGAAAGAATTTTTGAAGCAGAGAAGGTTGCACAGCAATCAGCTCAAATTTTATCAGAACTCACAAATTATACGGCGATAGTTCTTGGGCCGAAAGTGAGTACAAATAAGTTGAGAAATGTACAAATCGTTCCGCTTGATCATCAAACAGCAGTCGCAATTATTGTAACAGATACAGGGCATGTGCAAAGCAAAACGATTACCGTTCCGAAATCTGTTGATTTATCAGATTTAGAAAAAATGGTTAATATTTTAAATGAAAAACTATCGGGTGTACCGATGGCGGAATTGCATAATAAAATTTTCAAAGAGATTGTGACGGTTCTGCGTGGCTACGTCCATAATTATGATAGTGCAATAAAAATGTTGGATGGTACATTTCAAGTGCCTTTATCGGAAAAAATATACTTTGGCGGGAAAGCCAATATGCTTTCGCAACCGGAGTTTCATGACATCCAAAAGGTACGTTCCTTGCTAACTATGATTGATAATGAAGCCGCATTTTACGATATTTTGCGTAATAAACAAGTCGGTATTCAAGTGAAAATTGGTCGAGAAAATTCTTCGATTGCTATGGAGGATTGTAGTTTAATCTCTGCAACTTATTCCATTGGTGAAGAACAGATTGGGACCATTGCAATTTTAGGACCAACGAGAATGCAATACTCTCGTGTGATTAGTCTGTTACAATTGTTTACAAGACAATTTACAGACGGCTTAAACGGATTGTATAAATCAAAATAATAAATTCGCTCAAGCGGTGAACATAATCATTGCTGGTGTGTAACATAAAATATGCTTGGGTGCTCATGCTTAGCATGAGCCCAGGTGCCTTTTAAGGAGGTGAAAGTTGTGGAAGAGCGTAACGAACAAGTAGTTGAAGAAGCGCAAAATGAAGAAACTATTACAGCAAAGAGCAGTGAAGAAACTGTGGTAGAAGAAAAAAGTGAAGCGGCTCTTTTACAAGAAAAGGTAGATGAATTGCAAGTGAAACTGACGGAAACGGAAGGGCGCATGCTACGTCTACAAGCTGATTTTGAAAATTATAAGCGCCGTGTTCAAATGGATAAACAGGCTGCTGAAAAATATAGAGCACAAAGTCTTGTTTCAGATATCTTGCCAGCTCTTGATAACTTTGAAAGAGCAATGCAAGTGGAAGCAAATGACGAGCAAATGAAGTCCTTATTACAAGGTATGGAAATGGTGTATCGTCAATTGGTAGAAGCGATGACAAAAGAAGGTGTGGAAGCGATTGAAGCTGTTGGTAAACAGTTTGATCCTCATGAACACCAAGCTGTTATGCAAGTAGAAGACAGTGAATTTGAATCAAACGCGGTTGTGGAAGAATTCCAAAAAGGTTATAGACTAAAAGACCGTGTGATTCGCCCATCAATGGTAAAAGTAAATCAATAATTTACATAAAAGTAGGAGGATTCGCCATGAGTAAAATTATCGGTATTGACTTAGGTACAACAAACTCTTGTGTAGCTGTTATGGAAGGTGGAGAACCAAAGGTTATCCCAAATCCAGAAGGAAACCGTACAACGCCTTCTGTTGTAGCTTTCAAAAATGAAGAGCGTCAAGTTGGGGAAGTTGCGAAACGTCAAGCAATTACAAACCCAAACACAATCATGTCTGTTAAACGTCATATGGGTACAGACTACAAAGTAGAAGTTGAGGGTAAAGAATATACGCCTCAAGAAATTTCTGCGATCATTTTACAAAACTTAAAAGCTTCTGCTGAAGCATACTTAGGTGAAACAGTAACGAAAGCTGTTATTACAGTACCTGCATACTTCAACGATGCAGAGCGCCAAGCAACAAAAGATGCTGGTCGTATTGCTGGTTTAGAAGTTGAGCGTATTATTAACGAACCAACAGCAGCAGCGCTTGCTTACGGTTTGGAAAAACAAGATGAAGAACAAAAAATCTTAGTATATGACTTAGGTGGCGGTACATTTGACGTATCTATCCTTGAGTTAGCTGATGGAACATTTGAGGTTATTTCAACTGCTGGTGACAACCGTCTTGGTGGAGATGACTTTGACCAAGTTATCATCGATCACTTAGTAGCTGAATTCAAAAAAGAAAACAACATTGATTTAAGCCAAGATAAAATGGCGCTTCAACGTCTGAAAGATGCAGCTGAAAAAGCGAAAAAAGATCTTTCTGGTGTAACACAAACACAAATTTCATTACCATTCATTAGTGCTGGGGCTGCTGGTCCATTACACTTAGAATTAACATTAACAAGAGCGAAATTCGAAGAGCTTTCAGCAAGCCTTGTTGAAAGAACGTTAGAACCGACTCGTCGTGCATTAAAAGACGCTGGTCTATCTGCAAGCGAATTAGATCGTGTTATCCTTGTTGGTGGTTCTACTCGTATCCCAGCTGTACAAGAAGCTATTAAACGTGAAACTGGTAAAGAACCATACAAAGGTGTTAACCCTGATGAAGTTGTAGCATTAGGTGCTGCAGTTCAAGGTGGCGTGCTTACTGGTGATGTAGAAGGCGTTCTACTATTAGATGTAACTCCACTTTCTTTAGGTATCGAAACGATGGGTGGCGTATTTACAAAATTAATCGAACGTAATACAACAATTCCAACGAGTAAGTCACAAGTATTCTCAACTGCTGCTGATAACCAACCTGCAGTAGACATTCACGTACTACAAGGTGAGCGCCCGATGTCAGCTGACAACAAAACATTAGGTCGCTTCCAATTAACTGATATCCCACCAGCACCACGTGGTATTCCACAAATTGAAGTAACATTCGATATTGATGCGAACGGTATCGTTAATGTACGTGCAAAAGACTTAGGAACAAGCAAAGAACAAACAATTACAATTCAATCTTCTTCAGGTCTTTCTGATGAAGAAGTAGAGCGTATGGTAAAAGAAGCAGAATCAAATGCTGATGCAGACCAAAAACGTAAGGAAGAAGTTGAACTTCGTAATGAAGCTGACCAACTTGTATTCCAAACAGATAAAGTTGTAAAAGATTTAGAAGGTAAAGTAGATGCAGCTGAAGTGGCGAAAGCAACAGAAGCGAAAGATGCATTAAAAGCGGCAATCGAGAAAAATGATCTTGATGAAATCCGTACGAAAAAAGATTCTCTTCAAGAAATCGTACAACAACTAACTGTAAAATTGTATGAGCAAGCTCAAGCGGCTGCTGGTGCTCAGCAAGCAGAAGGTGCACAAGGTAACGCTGGTGCAAAAAATGACAATGTAGTTGATGCTGAGTTTGAAGAAGTAAAAGAAGACAAGTAATAAAACAAAATAAGTAAGATGACAAAAAGTCAAAGTCAAGCGTGCCTTGACTTTGGCTTTTTTCACGAATAAGAAAAGGGCTTAGTATGAACTAAGTATTTTAGTTAAGGGTCTTACGTTTTTGTTTTTGCATACTGTAAGTAAGGAAACTTTGTTGCAAAGCACTTTCTTTCGGTGTTAAAATTACGTTTATGTGAAAGATTCGGGGGTTACAAATTTATGAATAAAAGAGATTATTATGAGGTGCTTGGCCTTAGCAAGGGCGCATCAAAAGATGAAATCAAAAAAGCATACCGTCGTTTGGCGAAAAAATATCATCCAGACGTAAGTAAAGAAGAAAATGCAATTGAAAAATTTAAAGAAGTACAAGAAGCGTATGAAGTGTTAAGTGATGATCAAAAACGTGCGCAATACGATCAGTTTGGTCATGCGGATCCAAATCAAGGCTTTGGTGGCTTTGGCGGTGGAGATTTTGGTGGTGGATTCGGATTTGAAGACATCTTTAGCTCATTCTTTGGCGGAGGTGGCGGCAGACGTCGTGATCCAAATGCACCACGCCAAGGCGCTGATTTGCAATATCAAGTTACTTTAAATTTTGAAGAAGCTATTTTTGGTAAAGAATTAAATATCGAAATTCCAGTGGAAGATCCTTGTGATACATGTCATGGTAGCGGTGCAAAACCAGGAACTTCAAAAGAGACATGTAAACACTGTTCAGGAACAGGGCAAGTGAGTGTAGAACAAAATACGCCGTTTGGTCGCATTGTAAATCGTCAAGCGTGTAAACATTGTTCAGGAACGGGACAAATGATTAAAGAGAAATGTACAACATGTCATGGATCTGGAAAAGTACGTAAACGTAAAAAAATTAACGTTAAAATTCCAGCAGGTATTGATAATGGCCAACAAATCCGTGTGTCTGGTAAAGGTGAAGCGGGTGTGAACGGAGGCCCAGCTGGGGACTTATATGTTGTTGTTCAGGTAAGAGATCACGAATTCTTCGAGCGTGATGGGGATCATATTATTTGTGAAATGCCATTAACATTCGCACAAGTAGCACTTGGTGCTGAAGTGGAAGTCCCAACGGTTCATGGGAAAATAAAACTAAAAATTCCAGCGGGTACACAAACTGGAACGGAATTCCGTCTAAAAGGAAAAGGGGCTCCAAATGTACGTGGGTATGGACAAGGAGATCAATACGTAGTAGTTCGTGTTGTTGTACCAACGAAATTAACAGCGCATCAAAAAGAATTATTGCGTGAATTTGCAGGACAGGAAGATCAAGATGATAGCTTATTTGGAAAGCTTAAACGGGCTTTCAAAGGGGAATAATGGAAATAAAAAATGGAGTTGGTAAATTGTGAAATGGTCAGAAATTAGTATTCATACAACAGAGGAAGCAGTAGAAGCTGTCTCTCATATTTTACATGAAGCAGGTGCTAGTGGCGTAGCGATTGAAGATCCGGCAGAATTAACAAAAGAGCGTGAGCAACAGTATGGAGAAATTTATGCGTTGAATCCAGCTGAATATCCAGAGGATGGCGTGATAATAAAAGCATACTTCCCACAAACGGATTCTTTACATGAAACAGTTGCAAGTGTAAAATCATCTATTGATGTACTTCCATCTTACGACATCGAAATTGGTACAGGAAATATCACGATTAATGAAGTCGATGAGGAAGACTGGGCGACTGCTTGGAAAAAATATTATCATCCAGTTCAAATTTCTGATACATTCACAATTGTGCCGACATGGGAAGAATATACACCTTCTTCTCCAAATGAAAAAATTATTGAGTTAGATCCAGGTATGGCGTTTGGTACAGGGACGCATCCAACAACAACGATGTGTATTCGTGCGTTAGAAAAAACAGTTCAGCCAGGTAATACAGTAATTGATGTTGGAACAGGTTCAGGTGTATTAAGTATTGCAGCAGCAAAATTAGGTGCAGCGTCTGTTCAGGCATATGACTTAGATCCAGTTGCAGTTGAAAGTGCAGAGATGAATGTTCGTTTAAATAAAACGGACGATGTCGTATCTGTAGGACAAAATAGTTTATTAGAAGGTATTGAAGGCCCAGTAGATTTAATTGTAGCGAATTTACTTGCGGAAATTATTCTTTTATTCCCTGAAGATGCAGCGAGAGTTGTAAAGCAGGGCGGACTATTTATTACATCTGGTATTATTGCAGCAAAAGAAAAAATAATTTCTGAAGCTCTAGAAAAAGCTGGATTTACAATTGAAGAAGTTTTAAGAATGGAAGATTGGGTAGCAATCATTGCACGAAATGCGTAATATATAATTTATATTTATAATAAACGTAGAAGTCTCTCGCTGTATAAAGCGAGGGACTTGCCGTTTGTTATATGAAAATGATAACGTTTCGTTCTTTTCGTAAGTATGGACTTACGAAAGGAACGAAACTTTGCTAAGGTGATGAGATGCAACGTTATTTTGTAGAAGAAAAATATGTAAATAATGCAAGTATTCGCATTGTAGGCGATGATGTACATCATATCGCAAGAGTGATGCGCATGTCAGCAGGTGATCACATTTATTGCTGTGTAAACGGTAAAACGGCAATGTGTACAATTGCTGAAATTACCAGTGAATTTGTGGATAGTGCTATTGTAGAATGGGTAGAGGCGTCAAGCGAACTGCCAGTGTTCGTAACGATTGCAAGTGGACTGCCTAAAGGAGACAAGTTAGAGCTTATTTTCCAAAAAGGAACTGAGCTTGGAGCAGCTGCATTTTTACCATTTCAAGCATCTCGTTCTATCGTAAAATGGGATGCGAAAAAAGCAGATAAAAAAGTTGAGCGTTTGAAAAAAATTGTGAAAGAAGCGGCAGAACAATCGCATAGAAGTGAAATTCCAGATGTACAGGCCCCGGCATCATTTAAACAATTGCTTGCGATGAGTAGTGATTATGATGCTTGTCTTGTTGCGTATGAAGAGGAAGCAAAGCAAGGCGAAAAAGCTAATTTTGCGAAGGCTTTAGCAGCACTTGAACGCGGTCAAAGGCTGTTGATTGTATTTGGCCCAGAAGGTGGTCTATCTGAGGAAGAAATTTCTGCGCTTCGTGAACATAAATTTGTACCATGTAGTTTAGGACCGAGGATTTTACGAACGGAAACGGCGCCGCTTTACGCGTTAAGTGCTGCTTCTTATCATTTTGAATTGATGGAGTGATGATTAATGGCAACTGTTGCGTTTCACACGTTAGGTTGTAAAGTAAACCACTATGAAACAGAAGCAATTTGGCAATTATTTAAACAGGGTGGTTATGAAAGAACTGAGTATGAAAAGAAAGCTGATGTATATGTAATCAATACATGTACAGTAACAAATACTGGAGACAAAAAAAGCCGTCAAGTTATTCGACGTGCGGTACGTCAAAATCCGGACGCTGTTATTTGTGTAACAGGATGTTACGCACAAACATCTCCAGCGGAAATCATGGCGATTCCAGGTGTAGATATCGTAGTTGGTACACAAGATCGTGAAAAAATGCTAGGGTATATTGAAGAGTTCCGTAAAGAACGTCAGCCAATCAATGCCGTCCGCAACATTATGAAAACACGTGTATATGAAGAGCTTGATGTACCGTATTTCACTGATCGTACACGTGCATCTTTAAAAATACAAGAAGGTTGTAATAACTTTTGTACGTTCTGTATCATTCCTTGGGCACGTGGTTTAATGCGTTCTCGTGATGGAAAAGAAGTTATTCATCAGGCGCAGCAATTAGTTGATGCAGGGTATAAAGAAATCGTATTAACTGGTATTCATACAGGTGGATACGGTGAAGACATGAAGGATTATAACTTAGCTGGATTACTTCGCGATATGGAAGCAGAGGTAACTGGTTTAAAACGCCTTCGTATCTCTTCAATCGAAGCGAGTCAAATTTCAGATGAAGTAATTGAAGTGCTAGATAAATCTGAAGTAGTTGTGCGTCACTTGCACATTCCGCTGCAATCAGGTTCTAACACTGTACTAAAACGTATGCGCCGTAAGTATACAATGGAGTTTTTCCAAGAGCGTTTAGATCGTTTAAAAGAAGCGTTACCAGGCCTTGCGATTACATCTGATGTAATTGTTGGTTTCCCTGGTGAAACGGAAGAGGAGTTTATGGAAACATATAATTTCATTAAAGAAAACCGTTTCTCTGAATTACACGTGTTCCCTTATTCGAAACGTACAGGAACACCTGCGGCTCGTATGGATGACCAAATTCCTGAGGAAGTCAAAAATGATCGTGTGCACCGCCTAATTGAATTATCAAATCAATTGGCGAAAGAGTATGCTTCTCAATTTGAAGGGGAAGTTCTTGAAATTATTCCAGAAGAGCCTTTCAAAGATGGCGATCGCGAAGGATTATATGTAGGTTATACAGATAATTACTTAAAAGTTGTGTTTGAAGGATCTGAAGAATTAATCGGTAAACTAGTAAAAGTGAAGATTACAAAAGCTGGTTATCCATATAACGAAGCGCAATTTGTTCGTGTTCTTGAAGATGATGTGAAAAAAGAATCAGCAAGCGCGTAATAGGAAAGCATGCAAACGAAAAAGGGTTTGCATGCTTTTTTCTTTGCTGGAGAAGTTAAGATATGAAGATGTAATATTTCATGCTATAATGCTAACCGTTATGGTTGTCAGACGACCGTGTAGTGAAGAAAGGGGCATATGAAAAATGAACTATGCAAAATTAATTGACCACACATTATTAAAACCGGATACAAAAAAAGAAGCGATTGTTACGTTATGTGAAGAAGCAAAAAAGCATGACTTTGCGTCTGTATGTGTAAACCCTACTTGGGTTGAGACTGCAGCTGAATTATTAAAAGGTACAGATGTAAAAGTTTGTACAGTAATCGGCTTCCCGCTTGGGGCGAATACACCAGAAACAAAAGCGTTTGAAACAAAAGATGCAATTGCAAAAGGTGCAACGGAAGTTGATATGGTAATTAACATTGGTGCATTAAAAGATAAAAATGATGAATTAGTAGAGCGTGATGTTCGTGCGGTTGTAGAAGCTGCAAAAGGAAAAGCGCTTGTGAAAATTATTATTGAAACGTGCCTATTAACAGAAGAAGAAAAAGTTCGTGCTTGTAAATTATCTGTAAAATCAGGTGTGGATTTTGTAAAAACATCAACAGGCTTCTCAACAGGTGGAGCAACAGTGGGAGACGTAGCACTAATGAGAAAAACAGTTGGACCAGAAATTGGTGTGAAAGCTTCTGGTGGTGTTCGTAACGGAGAAGATATGGATAGAATGGTAGAAGCAGGAGCGACGCGTATCGGTACAAGTGCAGGCGTAGCTTTAGTGAGTGGAAAAACAGCAACAACGGATTATTAATTTAAAAGTGGAAGTTGTTCGTTCAGAATTGGAGGGTATTGAAGCTGATACTCTTCTTTTATTCTGTCAAATAGTTGACCTGAAGTGACAAAATGTATTATAATCGTAAAAGACATGCTGAAGAAGTGTTTCTTTTTGCATGCTGAAGTTAGTATGTAAGTGTGATGTTTCGGAGGGAGGGAAAGAGAATGTCAAAAACAGTCGTTCGTAAAAACGAGTCTTTGGAGGATGCACTTCGCCGTTTTAAAAGATCGGTTTCTAAAACTGGTACACTTGCTGAAGCAAGAAAGCGCGAGTTTTATGAAAAACCAAGTGTAAAACGTAAGAAGAAATCTGAAGCGGCAAGAAAGCGTAAATTCTAAGAGAGGGTGTAAGTTATGAGTCTTCTCGGTCGTTTAAACGATGATATGAAACAAGCGATGAAGAATAAACAAAAAGAAAAATTAACCGTTATTCGTATGGTTAAGGCTGCTTTGCAAAATGAAGGAATTAAACTGCAACAAACTCTTACTGAAGAAGAGGAATTAACAGTTTTAACTCGTGAAGTAAAACAGCGTAAGGACTCCCTCCTTGAATTTAAAAAAGCGGGTCGTGATGACCTTGTTGATAAACTGCAAAGTGAAATTCAGATTTTAAATACGTATTTACCTGAACAACTAACAGAAGAAGAGCTAGCGAATGTAATTAAGCAAGTAATTTCTGAGGTTGGTGCTGCTTCTAAAGCAGATATGGGTAAAGTGATGAGTGCTGTTATGCCGAAAGTAAAAGGTAAAGCAGACGGATCACAAGTGAATAAGCTGGTTGCACAGCTATTAGCATAAAAAAGCGTCTCATGAGAAATGAGACGTTTTTTTATGCTTTTTTTCTATTTGGACGTGATATTACAAGCCCTTTTTTCATACATATGGGATGAGAGGGGGGTCTTGGAGATGAAGAAATTAGTGCAAATGAAAAATTGGCTAACGAAGCAAATAGACCTACCAGTGGATGTGTTAATGGATCTACCTCGTATTACTCTTGTCGGGCAAGTGCATATTTATATAGAAAATCATCGAGGATTATTAGTATTTACAGATAAAGAAGTACGGTTGTTATTAAAACATGGTCAATTATTAATAAAAGGGCAATCATTTGTGATTAAAACGATTCTTCCAGAAGAACTTTTGTTGGAGGGGAATATTGAACAAGTAATGTTTTTAGAAAGTGAGAAGAAAGATACACCATAATAAAACTTCCATTAGTGAAGTTTTTCTTCTTATCTCGCTTCGTACGAGCTATTTGAATGTTAAAAGTTGAAAAAAGCACTATGAAAATAGTCGCATAACACCTGTGCTTTTGAGAAAGGTAGTGGGGGCTGACGATGAAAAATCAATGGTTTACACGATGGGTTGGATATGTGAAGGTTCGAATTGAAGGTAGAGGAGCGGAGCGTTTTATTAATGAATGTGTGCGTAGAAATTTAGTTGTATGGGATGTAAAAAAGATTGCAGAAGATACATTAGTATTTTTTATGTTACTTCGTGATGTGAAACGGCTGAGACCGATTTATCGAAAAAATGAATGCGAGCTATACTTTATTGGACGTTTCGGTTTTCCGTTTTGGAATAAGCGATTGCTTAAGAATAGTGGTTTTCTAATTGGGTTTCTTATCTTTTTTTTCGGTATGATTGCTTTATCAAACATGGTCTGGAAAATTGAGATTACAGGGGCGAAACCAGAAACAGAATATATTCTTATGAAAGAATTGGACAAAATGGGCATTAAAAAAGGAAGATTGCAATTTCAAATGCCGAGTGTAGAGGATGTTCAACGTCATTTAACAGATAATATTAATGCAATTACGTGGGCTGGTTTAGAGATAAAGGGAACAACATATCATTTTAAAATCGTTGAAAAAAATGAGCCGGAGAAGGAGAAAGAGCAAAAGCCACAACATTTAGTTGCAAAAAAAGAGGCGATAGTTACAAAAACATTTGTGGAAACTGGAAAACCAGTTGTAATGAAAAATGATTATGTGCAAAAGGGACAACTTCTTGTGTCAGGAATGTTTGGAAAAGAGGATAATCCAACGATTGTTTCTGCTAAAGGAATTGTATATGGCGAAACATGGTATGAATCTGAAGTGACAGTTCCTTTAAAAACAACGTTTCAAGTGTATACAGGAAATTCATATAATGAGCATTATCTTCGTTTTGGAAGTGTTAAAATAAAAATATGGGGATTTCAGCATGATAAGTATAAGCGGCCTCGTACTGAGAATATCAAACATGATGTGAAACTATTCGGTTTTTCATTGCCTATTTCTTATGAGAAGGAAATTGTGCGTGAAGAGGAAGAAGCGAACCGTGAATATACAGAAAAACAAGCGATGCAAGTAGCAAAGGAAATGGCTGCAAAAGAACTAAAGAAAAAATTGGATGAACATGCTATGATTGTAAGTGATAAGATTTTGCGTAAAGAGGTTGAGGTAGATCATCTAAGAGTGACATTACATTATACAGTGATTGAAAATATTGCAGAGCCACAACCGATATCTGAATCCGACATTCAAGGAGACTGAGTAATGGCAGAACAATTAGTAGAAATGAATCAACAAGTGGAAAATCATAATGAAGCAATTGCTCTATTTGGAGTGAATGATGCACATTTGAAAGTAATTGAGCGAGAACTTGCTGTATCTATCGTAACGCGAGGTGAATCTGTCCGTGTATCTGGAACAGATGAAGCGGTGGTGCTTGTTGAAAAAATCTTACAGCAATTACTTGCTGTTATTCGTAAAGGTGTATCAATCTCTGAACGAGATGTTGCATATGCAATTCAGCTTGGTCGGCAAGGAAAAATAACTCATTTTGAAGAGCTATATGAAGAGGAACTTTTTAAAACAGCAAAAGGTAAATCCATCCGTATGAAAACAATGGGGCAAAGACAGTACATTCATGCGATGAAGAAGAATGATATTGTATTTGGAATAGGGCCTGCTGGTACAGGGAAGACGTATTTAGCTGTGGTAATGGCTGTACGAGCATTAAAGCAAGGGTATGTAAAAAAGATTATTTTAACGAGACCAGCTGTAGAAGCAGGGGAAAGCTTAGGTTTTTTACCAGGTGATTTAAAAGAAAAGGTAGACCCTTATTTACGTCCTTTATACGATGCACTTCATGATATTCTTGGGCAAGAATATACGCAGCGTATGCTAGAGAGAGGAACGATTGAAATTGCACCTCTTGCGTATATGAGGGGGCGTACGTTGGATGATTCATTCGTTATTTTGGATGAAGCCCAAAATACAACTGGTGCTCAAATTAAAATGTTTTTAACTCGCCTAGGCTTTAGCTCAAAAATGGTTGTTACTGGCGATCCATCACAGGTTGACTTACCAAAGGGAGTAAAGTCAGGTCTTTCAATTGCTGCAAACGTTTTATCAGGAGTATCAGGTCTTTCATTTGTTATATTAGAACAATCAGATGTTGTAAGACATCCCCTTGTGCAGCGGATTATCGAGGCATATGATAAAATGGAATGATCCTATTTGTAAGGATCATTTCTTTTTGTATGATAGAGATAGAGGAAAGGGTTGGCGAATAGCTTATTTTTTACTATCATTAAAGGATGGACAAGTAGATTTATGTATTTGTGAGTGTACAATACAATTTAAAAGCCTGCTTGTAAAAAGCTTGATTGGTGAGGATTAATCATTAGTGGAGATGAAGAAAGTTCTCGATTAATTAAAGTTTCACTTTATGTCTGGAGAGGAGAAGGTATTGAAATCATGTCAAGATCTCAAGAAATTTCTAGGTGGTTTCGTAACATACAACATTCGAAAAAATTAAGCTGGATTTCTTATATTTTATTAGGAGCGGTACTGTTTTTTGCACTTATGAACAATGTGAAACCAGAACAACTAGATGTTAAAATGCTATCTATTTCTAAACAAACAATCCACTCTCCTATCAAAATTGAAGATAAAGTAACGACAGATAGAAAAAAGAGGGAAGCCGCTCAAAAGATTGAAGATCAATATACATATCGAAGCGAATATAAGCAAAATAAAGTGGATATTGTAAATTCTGTCTTTGATGCGATAAAAGAAGTGGAAGCTGAAACGAAGCCTGCCGGTCCTGATGAACAGAAAAAGATTTCTGCTGCGGAACGATTAGAAAAGCTTAAAAAGAAATTGCCGGCTGATTTGACAAAAAGTTTATCTGATTCTGTACTGTTGCAGTTTGTAAATGCTGAGCCAGATCAATTGTCATTGGCGAGGGATGCTGTGGTAACAGCAATTAATAATATTATGAGTACGCACATTAAAATGAATGAAGAAAATGATGCGAGAGAACGATTTGTTAATGAAATACGCAATGTTAATGTAAATAGTGATTTGAAAGAAGCACTTAATGTACTTGGAAAATATGCAATTGAAGCGAATTATTTCTATGATTCAGTTGCTACAAAAGAACGAAAGCAAATGGCGATGGATGCGGTAGCACCAGTGTATATTTTACAAGGACAAATTCTGGTTAAGGAAGGCGACACAATTACAAGAGAAGTATACGATCAGTTAAAATTGGTTGGACTTCTCGAACAAGGGAATACATTCCAACCATTTGTAGGATTAGCAATTATTATTGGTGTACTCGTATTCTTTATGCATAAACAATTTGAATCGTTTTTAAAATTGAAAAGAGAAGAAAAACCGTATATTTTAGCGTATACAACAATTGTAGCAATTACAGTTGTCTTGATGAAAATTATTAGTTTGTTTCAAAAGTTGGAATATGCAGGAATCGCGTATGTTGTTCCGGTCGCGATGGGAACAATATTGGTAAAATTAATGATTGGTGATCGTTTTGTTTTTATAACAAGTATGATCTTCTCTGTATGTGGGAGTATCCTGTTTAATGAAGGTGTAACGAGTACACTGAATTATAGTGTAGGTATTTACGTTTTACTGAGTTCTTTATCTGTTAGCATCTTTTTGAGAGAGAAAAACAGACGTACAATGATCTTGCAAGCTGGTATCCTTGTTTCCGTTTTGAATGTAGTTGTATTAGCTGCGCTATTACTTTTACGAAATGGAAATTTCTCACCGCTTGAAATTAGTTCGCAATTATTAATGGCTGCAGCTTCTGGTATCATTTCATCTATTTTAGCTATGGGTATTTTACCGTATTTAGAGAGTGGTCTTGGTATTGTATCAAGTATGAAGCTTATGGAGCTTTCAAGCCCGAATCATCCACTCCTTCGTAAGATTTTATTAGAAGCACCGGGAACGTATCATCATAGCGTTATGGTTGCTAATCTTTCTGAGGCAGCTTGTGAGGCGGTTGGAGCAAATGGAGTTTTAGCACGTGTTGGTGCGTATTATCACGATATCGGAAAAACGCTGCAACCTCATTTCTTTATAGAAAACCAAATGGGGATTGAAAACCCGCATGATAAATTAGATCCTGAAACGAGCAGAGATATTATCATTGCTCATGTGACAAATGGAGTAAAAATGTTAGAAGAACATCATATTCCACAAGAAATTATTGATATTGCAGGACAGCATCATGGAACAACATTACTTAAATATTTTTACTATAAAGCAATTAAAGAAGATAAAGAGAAATATACAGAAGAAATGTTCCGTTATCCAGGATCAAAAGCGACGTCAAAAGAATCTGCGATTGTTGGGATTGCTGACAGCGTTGAAGCGGCAGTGCGTTCCATGAACCATCCAACACCAGAACAAATTAATAATTTAGTACAAAGTATTATAAAAGATCGCTTGCAGGATGGCCAATTTAGTGAATGTAATTTGACATTTAAAGAATTACAAATTGTTGGAAAAACTTTGTGTGAAACGTTAAACGGTATTTTCCATTCTCGTATTAAATATCCGGAGCCGCCGGAAGAAAAGGTGAAAGAATGAGTTTGTTAATAGATTTTTTTGATGAAACAGAAGAAGTGAAAGAAGAATATGTGAATATGATTCGCGATTTGTTAGAGCAAGCCGCACGAATGGAGAACGTAGAAGATGGAACAGAGCTTTCTGTTACATTTGTTGATAATAAACGTATTCAAGAAATTAATCGTGATTATCGTGATAAAGATCAACCGACAGACGTTATTTCTTTTGCGATGGAGGATATGGGAGAGGGAGAGATGGAGATCGTTGGCGCGGAAATGCCACGTATGTTAGGGGATCTTATTATTTCTATCCCAAGAACGAAAGAACAGGCTGAAGAATATGGACATTCCTTTGATCGTGAGCTAGGTTTTTTAGCGTTACATGGATTCCTACATTTACTTGGTTATGATCATATGACAGATGAAGACGAAAAAGAAATGTTTGGAAAGCAAAAGGAAATTTTAGAGGTATTTGGATTAGGGCGATGAAAAAAGGAAAGCTTATAAATAGTTTCGGATATGCTATAGCTGGCATATACTTTTGTCTTCGTCACGAAAGAAATATGAAAATTCATTTTGGGGCCGCAGTTATTGTTATATGCTGCGGCTTTTATTTCCATGTAACGATAACGGAATGGCTCATATTACTCATTACAATTGGAATTGTAATGAGTTTGGAAATGGTTAATACGGCAATTGAAAAAACGGTTGATTTAGCTACTGAAGATTTTAAACCACTTGCTAAAATTGCAAAAGATGTTGCTGCTGGATCAGTACTGTTATTTACTGTTATCGCTGTTATAATTGGTGCTATTATCTTTTTACCTTATATGGTATAGTTGCATTCCAAAGTTTTTGTTATGCTTTGGTAGCGTTCAAAACACCATTAATAAAAGTTTCATTTTATCTTTTCACAATTGAAAGCGGAAAGGATGCGAGAGCATGAACAGCAAAGAATTAATTCAAGAAGCAATCGAAGCGCGTAAACAGGCGTACGTACCATATTCTAAATTTCAAGTAGGTGCGGCATTATTAACGGAGGACGGAAAGGTATACCGAGGATGTAATGTTGAAAACGCATCATATGGATTATGTAATTGTGCAGAAAGAACCGCTTTATTTAAGGCGATTTCTGAAGGAGATAAAGCATTTGTAGCGATAGCGGTCGTAGCAGATACGAACCGTCCGGTACCTCCATGTGGAGCATGCCGTCAAGTTATGATAGAATTATGTAAACAGGATACGAAAGTATACTTATCAAATTTACATGGTGACATTCAGGAGACGACGGTCGGGGAATTGTTACCAGGAGCATTTTTAGCGGAGGATTTACATGAATAGAAAAGGTTATAAATCAGGTTTTGTCTCTATAATCGGAAGACCGAATGTTGGAAAGTCTACATTTTTAAATCGTATTATCGGTCAAAAAATTGCGATTATGAGTGACAAACCACAAACAACTCGTAATAAAATTCAAGGTGTATACACAGAAAATGATTCACAAGTCATCTTTATTGATACGCCAGGAATACATAAGCCGAAGCATAAACTAGGCGACTTTATGGTGAAACTGGCACAAACGACATTAAAAGAGGTTGACATTGTGCTGTTTATGGTCAACGCAGCTGAAGGTTTTGGGCGTGGTGAAGAATTTATTATCGAAAAACTACAAGAAACAAAACAACCAGTATTTCTAGTAATCAATAAAATTGACCAAGTTCATCCAGAGAAATTGCTGGAATTAATTGATCAATATCGTAAGTTACATGATTTTGCAGAAATTGTACCGATTTCTGCGTTAGAAGGTAATAATGTTGAATCGTTAATTGGAGCGATTAAGAAGTATTTACCAGAAGGGCCGCAATACTATCCGGACAACCAAGTAACAGATCATCCGGAGAGGTTTATTATTGCAGAACTGATTCGCGAAAAGGTGCTCCATTTAACACGTGAGGAAGTGCCGCATTCGGTAGCGGTTGTTATCGATGCGATTCAAAAGCGTGAAGGCGGAGCGGTCTATGTGAACGCGACAATTATTGTAGAGCGCCCTTCACAAAAAGGGATTATTATTGGAAAACAAGGGAAGATGCTGAAAGAAGTTGGGAAGCGGGCTCGTTTTGATATTGAAGCGCTTCTCGGTTCAAAAGTATTCTTAGAAGTATGGGTAAAAGTGCAAAAAGATTGGCGCAATAAAATGTCCCAGCTTCGTGATCTTGGTTTCCGTGAAGATGAGTATTAATAAAAATTAGGAAAAATTTTTCTCACATGAAAATGGACAAAATGGGTCATTTTAATAACAACAAAAGAAATTGGTTTATATGCTACTCTTACTGAGAAAGGTGGATTCTTATGCTAGATTTTACCTGGAAGTTTTTCTCCAAGACAGGAAGCATTGAAACGTATTTGCTTTTGAAGGAAATGGAAAAAGACGTAAACGATGAGATGGATCAACATGAAGAGGAGCTAGCGCATCTAGATTCTCCAATTTCTTGACCCGTTTTGTTCAAACCTTGGATGGTGACGAACATGTTTCAAAAAGTTGAGGGAATTGTCATCCGGACAACAGATTACGGAGAAACGAATAAAATTGTTACGATATTCTCCCGTGAACTTGGAAAGGTAAGTGCAATGGCAAGAGGGGCGAAAAAACCGAAAAGTAGGTTAGCATCTATTTCGCAACTTATGACACATGGTCACTTTCTGATTCAAATGGGGTCTGGACTTGGGACTTTGCAGCAAGGTGAAATAATTTCATCGATGAAAGAAATTCGTGAGGATATATTTTTAACTGCATATGCATCATTTATCGTTGAATTGACTGATAAAGCAACTGAAGATAAGAAACATAATCCGTACTTATTTGAAATGTTATATCAAACGTTGCACTATATGTGTGAGGGTGTTGATTCCGAAGTATTGTCGTTAATTTATCAAACGAAAATGCTCCCTGTACTCGGGATGCATCCATATTTTGATACATGTGCCATTTGTCACCAAGAAACAGATTTTGTCGCCTTCTCTGTCCGAGAAGGCGGTTTTCTGTGCTCGCGTCATGCTGAGCAAGATCCGTACCGTATTCCAGTGGGAGAGGCCGTTCATAAATTGTTACGTCTCTTTTATCATTTTGATTTAGCTCGCCTTGGCAATGTATCTGTCAAAGATGGAACGAAGCGACAAATGCGTACAGTATTAAATACATATTATGATGAATATTGTGGCATCTATTTGAAATCAAGACGTTTTCTGGAGCAACTTGATAAATTTCGGATATAACGAGGACCATATGTAGGTCCTTTTTACATACTTTCTTTTTCGAAAAGCATATTTAGTATATAATATTTAAGAGATAGTATAACTTTTTTCGTTTTGCATTGAAGGTGGTGATTATCATAGAACTGAATAAACGGCAAGAACATATCATTCAGATTGTAAAAGATCACGGTCCTATTACAGGGGAATCAATTGCGGCACAGTTAAATTTAACACGTGCAACGTTAAGACCTGATTTAGCGATTTTAACGATGGCAGGTTATTTAGAAGCACGTCCGCGTGTGGGGTATTTTTATACAGGGAAAACTGGGGGACAGTTATTATCAGAAGCAGTTAAGAAAGTTAAGGTGCAAGATTATCAATCTAGGCCGGTAGTTGTTGATAAAAATATTTCCGTATACGACGCGATTTGCACTATGTTTTTAGAAGACGTAGGTACTTTGTTTATTGTAGAGCAAGCAACGCTTCTAGTTGGGGTAGTTTCTCGTAAAGATTTATTACGTGCAAGCTTAGGAAAGCAGGATTTAACATCACTTCCGGTTAATATTATCATGACTAGGATGCCAAATATCGCAATGTGTCGTAGGGAGGACTCTCTATATGATGTTGCGATGGAATTAATAGAAAGACAGATTGATGCGATGCCAGTTGTAAAAGACACAAAACAAGGATTAGAAGTTGTTGGTAGAATTACAAAAACAAATATTACGCGAGCGTTTGTAAATTTAGTAAACAATGATTAAATGTAATTTGTTTAAAGTGAGGTAATGTAATGGATAATAAAATCGTATATGTCGTATCTGATTCTGTTGGAGAGACGGCTGATTTAGTTGTTCGAGCTGCAATGGGACAGTTTCCATTCGCTCCTGATATTAGACGTGTACCCTATGTGGAAGATGTGGGGACATTAAAAGAAGTAATTTCAATTGCAAAGAGTAACCAAGCGCTGATTTGTTTTACGTTAGTAAAACCTGACATGCGTCAATATTTGTTAACAGAAGCGGCAAAAGAGGGAGTAGAGGCCTATGATATTATTGGCCCTCTTATTGATCAAATTGAAGAAATTACAGGACAAGTTCCAAGGTATGAACCAGGTGTTGTCCGCAGATTAGATGAAGAATATTTTAAAAAGATTGAAGCAATCGAGTTTGCTGTTAAATATGATGATGGTAGAGATGCACGCGGGATTTTAAAGGCTGATATCGTTTTAATTGGGGTGTCCCGTACATCAAAAACACCACTTTCACAGTATTTAGCTCATAATAAACGATTGAAGGTTGCGAATGTACCTCTTGTACCAGAAGTAGATCCGCCTGAAGAATTATATCAAGTTGCAAAAGAAAAATGTTTTGGTTTGAAAATTACGCCGGATAAGTTAAATCATATTCGAAAAGAGCGATTAAAATCACTTGGGTTAAGTGATGGAGCAACATACGCGAATATCAATCGTATTAAAGAAGAAATTGATCACTTTGAGAAAGTAGTAAGTAGAATAAACTGTCAAGTAATTGATGTATCTAATAAGGCGATTGAGGAAACGGCGAATATTATTGTGAATGCAGTGCAAAACCAAAGAATGTTTTAGCACATTTACCAAAGGTGAATGTGCTTTTTTCGCTCAAAATAAAGGGCATGCATTCTTAGTATTTTTTATTTCACGCTAGAATGATTGAACCTATATTCTTTTCTTCTGTATTCATGTTAGATAGGAAAATTTATTGCCTATCAATAGAATAATAAAATTTTAAAGGATATGTAGCGAAGTTAGAGAAAATATATTATAATAAAAAATTGTGATAAAAACGTACATTTTACGTTTAGACTTTAATTTTTCAGAATAAACTAGGGATAGGATTTACGGAAAAGGTATATATTTACGTAAAATCGACAAAAATCTGAACAAGAAAACGCACATTATGGAAGGATTCACAGAAGGGATGTAGAATACAGAAATATGCAAAACATCAGTAAGATATTAGTTGATGCAGATGCATGTCCCGTGAAGGATGAAATTGTGCGAGTGGGAACAAAATTTCATGTCGAAATTTTGTTTGTCGCATCCTACGCCCATCGTTCGAGAAAACAGCAAGGGAATTGGATTTATGTAGATTCTGAGCAAGATGAGGTGGATTTTTATATTTATAAACATGCCAAAGCTTCGGATCTCGTGATCACACAGGATATGGGACTTGCTGGTCTTCTTGTCAAAAAAGGAGTATATGTATTATCTCCACGGGGTACATTTGTGACAGATGAGCAAATGGATACAATTTTATATAGTAGGTATGTATCTGCGAAGCTACGCAGACAAGGGACTTATACAAAAGGTCCAAAATCATTTACAAAGCGTGATCGACAGTACTTTCTAACAAATTTAGAAAAAATATTGTCGAATTATAAAGGAATCTTTTAATTTGTATCGAATACAAAATACGACACGGAGATGGAGTTATGGGGAACAGAATTCCCGAAGAAGTTGTTGAACAGATTCGGACATCATCCGATATCGTAGAAGTGATTGGTGAGTATGTTCAGCTGAGAAAGCAGGGGCGCAATTATTTTGGACTTTGTCCATTTCATGGTGAGAATTCTCCCTCGTTTTCAGTTTCATCCGACAAGCAAATTTTCCATTGTTTCGGATGTGGAGAGGGTGGAAATGTTTTTTCTTTTCTTATGAAAATGGAAGGACTTTCTTTTATAGAAGCTGTGCAAAAGCTTGGAGAAAGAAATGGCGTTGCGGTTGCAGAGTATACATCAGGGCAAGGGCAACAAGAAAATATATCTGATGACAATGCCATCATGTTACAAGCACATGAACTTCTGAAAAAGTATTATCATCATTTATTGGTAAATACAGAAGAGGGGAATGAAGCTCTTTCGTATTTATTAAAACGTGGTATTACAAAAGAGATGATTGAGAAGTTTGAAATTGGTTATGCATCACCAGCTTGGGATGATGCAGCGAAAATATTGCAAAAAAGAGGTTTTTCGCTGTCTCTTATGGAACAAGCAGGTCTTCTTGTAAGAAGTGAGAGGGATGGCAGTCATCATGATCGTTTTCGTGGAAGGGTCATGTTTCCAATTCACACACTGCAAGGGAAAGTTGCAGCGTTTAGTGGAAGGGCGTTAGGAGATGATACTCCGAAATATTTAAACAGCCCAGAAACACCTATTTTTTACAAAAGTAAGTTGCTGTATAACTTCCATCAAGCAAGGCCGTTTATCAGAAAAAGAGGGCAAGTTGTTCTATTTGAAGGATATGCTGACGTATTAGCTGCTGTAAAGAGCGGGGTTGAAGAATCAGTTGCAACGATGGGAACAGCTTTAACAGAAGAACAAGCGAAACTTCTGCGGCGTAATGTTGAAACTGTTGTTCTTTGCTATGATGGTGATAAAGCAGGAAGAGAAGCGACAATGAAAGCAGGCCAATTGTTATTACAAGTTGGTTGTCAAATAAAGGTTACTTCATTGCCAGATAAGCTTGATCCTGATGAATATGTGCAACAATATGGAACAGCGGCGTTTGAAAATCTTGTAAAGGCTAGTATAAGTTTTGTTGGATTCAAAATAAATTACTTGCGTTTAGGGAAAAATTTGCAAGATGAGTCTGGTAAAGAAGAATATGTGAAAAGTGTTTTAAAAGAGTTAGCATTATTGCAAGATGCAATGCAAGCGGAGTCATATTTAAAATCATTATCACAAGAATTTGCTTACTCAATGGAAACACTTTTAGGCCAATTGCACCAATATCGCAAAGAACAAAAGATACAGCAAAAACAAACGAAGCAAATTTCTAAGCTGACTCAAATTGTTCAGGCGAAACCGAAATTTTCAGGTTTTGAAAGGGCAGAAAGAGAGCTCATTTACCATATGCTACAAAGTGCAGAAGTTGCTTTCCGCATTGAACCTCATATAGAAGATTTTCATACAGAAGAACATAAAGGGATTTTATATGAACTATACGCATATTATGAAAAGGGAAATGAACCTTCAATCGGAAATTTCTTAAGCTGGCTCTCTGATGAAAAGTTGAAAAATATTATCACTAACATTTCAACGGATGAATTTATTAATCCAGAATACACAGAAGAAGTGTTACAAGGTCATTTAGAGGCGTTAAAACGTCATAAGGAAAAGCTTGAAAAGATGAAAATTATCTTTGAATTAAAGCAAATGGAAAAAACAGATCCTGTAGAGGCTGCTAAATATTATGCAGCATATTTACAAAATCAAAAAGCAAGAAAATAGCTTTTTCGATAAAATTTTAGTATAATGAATGTTTGTATCTCGCGTAAGGAGGGGAACAGATGGCTGACAAACCAGCTCGTTCTAAACAAATTGAAACTGAAATGACCCTTGAGCAAGTGAAAGAACAACTCACTGAGCTCGGAAAAAAACGTGGCGTTCTTACATATGAAGAGATTGCAGAACGCATGAGTGGATTTGAAATTGAATCCGATCAAATGGATGAATATTATGAATATCTAGGTGAACAAGGGATTGACCTAGTTGGTGACAACGACAACGATGAAGGTCCTAATACTCATCAAATCTCAAAGACAGAAGAAGAATTTGACTTAAATGATTTAAGCGTACCACCTGGTGTGAAAATCAATGACCCTGTTCGCATGTATTTAAAAGAAATCGGCCGCGTTGACTTACTATCTGCTGAAGAAGAAATTCGACTTGCAACGCGTATTGAAGAAGGCGATGAAGAAGCGAAGCGCCGTCTTGCAGAAGCGAATTTACGTCTGGTAGTAAGTATTGCAAAGCGATATGTTGGCCGAGGTATGCTTTTCTTAGACTTAATTCAAGAAGGGAATATGGGTCTAATTAAAGCGGTTGAAAAGTTCGATTATCGTAAAGGATTTAAATTTAGTACGTATGCAACTTGGTGGATTCGCCAAGCGATTACACGTGCCATTGCAGACCAAGCGAGAACAATTCGTATTCCAGTTCATATGGTTGAAACAATTAATAAATTAATCCGTGTACAGCGTCAATTGTTACAAGATTTAGGACGTGAACCATCTCCAGAAGAAATTGGTGAAGAAATGGATCTTGCTCCAGAAAAAGTACGCGAAATTTTAAAGATTGCACAGGAGCCGGTTTCTCTTGAAACACCAATTGGTGAAGAGGATGACTCCCATTTAGGTGACTTCATTGAAGACCAAGAAGCAACATCACCTGCAGATCATGCAGCGTATGAACTGCTAAAAGAACAATTAGAAGATGTGTTAGATACATTAACAGATCGTGAAGAAAATGTTCTACGTCTTCGTTTCGGTTTAGATGATGGACGAACTCGTACGCTTGAAGAAGTTGGAAAAGTATTCGGCGTAACGAGAGAGCGTATTCGTCAAATTGAAGCAAAAGCGCTTCGTAAATTAAGACATCCAAGCCGTAGCAAACGTCTAAAAGATTTCTTAGAATAGGGTTCTTTCTAAGTTTACTTCACATTTGTGAAGTAAACTTTTTTATTTTGTTAATTTTTGTTAAAATTTAGTTGTCAGTAACGATTACAATTCTTGTAATTTATTTTACAGAATTGTCTTTTGATTTGCAAATGCTCATTTTTCGATTTTTCGATTAATTTCGTTTATTCTATACAAAAATATATGTAGAAAAACAAAAAATATGATGAAAAGCGTTGATATTTATCAAAATAATATGTGATAAAAGGAAGAAAGTAAATAAACTGAATTTATGGAATATTTGTAACAACTGATAGTTTTGTCTTTTCTGATAGAGCGTTTTCAAGTACAATGGAAATAACTGAATCATCTAATTATTAGGGGGCATAGAGGGGGGAGAAGAAATATGAAACGTAATCCGTTGATTCCGTTTGCACTCATTGCTGTACTAGGAATTGTTATTATGTTTGTATTTTCGTTTGAGGGATTGTATAAATCAAAAGAACTAGCTGAAGCGAAAAAAAATGGAGGGAAAACTACACAAGCGGCATCAAAACCAGAGGACATTGTGAAGCAAAATTGTACGAGTTGTCATGGTGATCAGTTGCAAGGTGCTGTGGGGCCGAATTTACAAAAAATTGGCGGAAAACTCTCTAAAGATGAAATTAAAGAAGTGATTTCAAAAGGAAAAGGAAACATGCCACCGAATTTAATTCCGGCAGATCAAGCTTCTAAAGTAGCAGACTGGTTAGCGAAGAAAAAATAAAGTTTAAAAAACAAGTCTTTTGCTTATAGCAAAAGGCTTGTTTTTCTTGTCTTTTCTTTCTAGAATACGATTAGATAAAGGAATTGTTTTATTTCTTTACTTGCAACAACTACTGTAAATTCATTATCATGGAGACAGACTGACAAGAGAAGGAGTAATGGAAATAAATGAATGAAGTGAAGCTTTCCAAAAGATTAGAAGAAGTAGTACGGGAGATTCCAGTAGGATCTACAGTTGCGGATATTGGTTCTGATCATGCGTATTTACCGTGCTATACAATTATAAATAATATTGCTACAAAGGCAGTAGCAGGAGAAGTGGTAGATGGACCGTTCCGTTCTGCGCAAGCTACGGTAGCTGAGAGCGGCTTGCAAGAAAAAGTAGATGTTCGTAAAGGGAATGGTCTAGCTGTTATTACGCCAGGAGAAGTCGATGTTATTACAATTGCTGGCATGGGTGGAGCGTTAATTCGTGATATTTTAGAGAGTGGAAAAGAGAAGCTAAGTGGTGTAACTCGCTTGATTTTACAACCTAATATTGCAGCGCATCATATTCGTGAATGGTTTATTGAAAATGGCTGGGAGCTTATCCATGAGAAAATTATAAAAGAAGATGGAAAGATTTATGAGATTTTAGTGGGAGAAAAAGGTGATCCACTCACTCCTTATCATGAAGACAAACAAGCTGAGCTATTTATCGGACCATTTTTGATGAAGGAAAAAAGTAATGCGTTTGTAGAAAAATGGGAAAATGAACTAAAAAACTTTCAAAATATCTTGAAGCAGCTGGAACGTGCGACAGAATCGGAAGATACAAAAGCGAAACGGATTGAAGTAGTCGAGAAAATGAAAATGATAGAGGAGGTTTTATCATGAGTAAAATTCCAAATGGTCATGAAGTGATTTCTTTATTTGAAAGCATGTATCCAAAACATCTAGCAATGGAAGGTGACAAGATAGGCTTACAAATTGGGGCGTTAAATAAGCAGGTCGGGCATGTATTGATTGCACTGGATGTTACAGAAGCGGTTGTAGAAGAAGCGATTCAAATAGGAGCAAATGTAATTATTGCTCATCACCCGCTTATTTTTAATCCATTAAAAGCAATCCATACAGATAAGGCGTATGGGCGGATTATTGAAACTTGCATCAAAAATGATATCGCTGTTTATGCGGCGCATACAAATGTCGATGTCGCAAAAGGTGGGGTGAATGATTTACTTGCAGATGCATTAGGCTTGCAAAATACAGAAGTACTTGTTCCGACATACTCGGAAGAAATGAAAAAAATTGTTGTGTTTGTGCCTGTAACACATGCTGAAGATGTTCGCAAAGCTCTCGGAAATGCTGGAGCTGGATATATCGGTAACTATAGCCACTGTACGTTTAATAGCGAAGGAATAGGTACATTTATACCTCAGGACGGAACAAATCCTTATATAGGCGAAACTGGACAGTTAGAGCGTGTGGAAGAGATAAGGATCGAAACAATTATTCCAGCTTCACTGGAGCGAAAAGTAGTAAAAGCAATGTTAACAACACATCCATATGAAGAAGTTGCCTACGATGTATACCCGCTTGATAATAAGGGGGAGACATTGGGGCTTGGAAAGATTGGATACTTGCAAGAAGAAATGACACTAGGGCAGTTTGCTGAACATGTGAAATCGGCATTAGATGTAAACGGAGCGCGAGTTGTTGGGAAATTAGACGATAAAGTACGGAAAGTAGCAGTGCTTGGCGGTGATGGGAATAAATATATTACGCAAGCAAAATATAAAGGAGCAGATGTGTATGTGACAGGCGATATGTATTATCATGTTGCACACGATGCGATGATGCTTGGATTAAATATTGTTGACCCAGGACATAATGTGGAAAAAGTGATGAAACAAGGTGTACAAAAACAATTACAACAAAAGGTAGATGAGAAAAAATTTGCTGTGCAAATTCATGCTTCTCAGTTACATACAGATCCGTTTACTTTTGTATAAGTAAAATAAAAAAATCCGTTGCTAGCTCATTAGCAACGGATTTTTTTTATTGTTTTTTTGCTTTTACACGCGGCAAGATTTTTTGAAGCGGTACATTCCGTTTGCGTTCCCAAGTTGCTGGATTCATCGGATCGTACTGTTCTAAAAAGGCGATTACTTCTTTTGTAATTGGCGTTGGTGTAGATGCACCTGCGGTAATAGCGACGTTTTCAATACCTTGTAGCCACTCTAATTGAATTTCGCTTACGTCTGCAACGCGGTATGCCCTTGTACCGGCAATTTCCTCGGATACTTGAGCTAAACGGTTTGAGTTGTTGCTTTTTGGATCACCAACAACAATCGTTAAATCAGCAACATCAGCTTGCTTAGCAACAGCTTCTTGACGTACTTGTGTTGCTAAGCAAATTTCTTTGTGAAATTCAGCTGTTGGGAATTTTTTCTGAATGTCCTCCATAAGGTGCTGAACGTCCCATTGGCTCATTGTTGTTTGATTTGTAACTAAAATTTTCTCTGTTGGGATTTCCAGTGTCTCTAAATCCGCTGCTTTTTCAATAAGATGAACGATATCAGGTGCGATACCAACCGCGCCTTCTGGTTCTGGATGTCCTTTTTTGCCAATGTAAATCACATGGTATCCTTCCGCTTTTTTTGCTTCAATGAGGTCATGTGTTTTCGTAACATCTGGACATGTTGCATCGATTGTCGTTAATCCTTTTTCTTTTGCACGTTGTTTAACTTCTGGAGAAACACCATGCGCTGTGAAAATAACAGTACCAGAATCGATTTTGTCTAAAATCTCCAATCGACTTGGGCCATCTAATGTAATAATGCCATCTTCTTCGAAAGCATCGGTTACATGCTTGTTGTGAACAATCATACCTAAAATATAAATTGGTCTCGGTAATGTTTTATCTAGTGCGGCATTGCGTGCAATGACCATTGCATCAACAACACCGTAGCAATAACCACGAGGGGAAATTTTTACAATCTTCATGTGAGTAATCCTCTCCTTCTAAACAAGAGATCCTTTTTTGTACATAGTCTTTTCCATTATAAAGGAGGAGCGGACAGAAAACAAAGGATTGTTAGACATATAGTTTGGGTTTTGGTGCCGTACGCGGGATATTCTCTTTCATGGGCTCTTTTTCAATAACTGGCTCCAAAACTATTCTCTTCTTTTTTTTCCCTTGTGAAGGTGGTGGAGGTGTAGCGATTACTTCCACTTCTTCCGCCGATTCTTCAGCAGTACCTTTTCCAGAAGTGAGAATTTTTACGATGCTCGGTATACTGCGGACAATGGGACCGTATTGTTGCACGACAGGTCCAACAGATTGAGCGACTTGAGCAACCTTTTCAATATTATTTAACATGCCTGTAGGATTGGAGATTAAATTGGAAAAAAAGCTACCTATACCGCCGCTAGGTGCTACCGGTGCTGAGCCGCGCATTTCATTCGGATCGTTCATTTGAGGCGGCATCATTTGTTGAGGTTGCTGCATATAGGGTTGCTGATGTTGATGCATCATCGGTTGCCCTTCCATTTGTCGATAGGGGGGAGCCATTTGCATAAATGGCTGAGTTGGATCGTGTTTTTTGAATAGTCTAGCGAGAAATCCTTTCTTTTTTTGCATCATAGGCGGTAAATTAGGTATGGGATATGGGCTGTATGGTTGCTGTTGTCCTGCATACATTTGCCCCATAGGGGGTTTCGGATACATAAGAGAAATCCTCCTTTCTTTAGTTAGGTATATACACATACAATATGCAATGAAAAGAAAGAAGGTTAGTTTTTGAAGTAAAAACCTAAACTAAAGATGGATTTTACTATTAGATTTCGATATAATGTAGACTTGACTGATTTGTGCGCGCAGTAGAAATTTTAGAAAGAAGGTGTAACTTATGACACTACAAACATTTACACAATATAATTTTCAACCATTTTTAATAGATGCAGTTCGTGAACTACGCTTTTCGGAGCCGACAGAAATTCAAAAGAAAATTTTTCCTGTTGTGAAAAAAGGTGTGAGTGTAATTGGACAGTCTCAAACGGGTTCTGGAAAAACACACGCATACTTACTTCCAACTTTAAACAGAATTGATGCAAAACGAGAAGAGGTACAATTAGTTATTACAGCGCCTACTCGTGAATTAGCACAACAAATTTATCAAGAGATTGTAAAGTTAACAAAGTTTTGTGCAGAAGGTCAAATGATTACAGCGCGTTGTTTAATTGGTGGAACAGACAAACAACGATCCATTGAAAAGCTTAAGAAGCAACCTCATGTTGTTGTTGGAACACCAGGGCGTATTAAAGATTTAGTAGAAGAACAAGCACTATTTGTGCACACGGCTTCTACTATCATTGTCGATGAGGCAGATTTGATGCTTGATATGGGATTCATTCAAGATGTTGATAAAATTGCAGCACGTATGCCTAAAAACTTGCAAATGCTCGTTTTTTCTGCAACGATTCCTCAAAAATTAAAACCGTTTATGAAAAAATACATGGAGAATCCAGAGCACATTCATATTAATCCGAAACAAGTTGCGGCGGGAAATATTGAGCATTATTTAGTTCCTTCTAGACATCGTAATAAGATTGAATTAGTGAACAAAATGTTACTTCAATTTAAGCCGTATTTAGCAATTGTCTTTACAAATACGAAAAAGATGGCAGAAGAAGTTGCGAATGGATTAACGGAGCGTGGATTAAAAGTTGGACGTATTCATGGTGATTTATCTCCGCGTGATCGTAAAAAAATGATGAAACAAATTCGTGATTTAGAATTCCAATATATTGTTGCGACGGATTTAGCAGCACGTGGTATTGATATCGAGGGAATCAGTCATGTAATTAACTACGAACTTCCTTCTGATTTAGATTTCTTCGTTCACCGCGTTGGAAGAACAGCTCGTGCAGGCTATTCAGGTATTGCAGTGACGATTTATGACCCAGCAAATGAAGAAGCATTAGATAGCTTAGAGAAACAACGGAATATCACATTTAACCATGTAGATTTACGTGGAGATGAATGGGTGGACTTAGGCGATCGCCGTCGTCGTCAAAGTCGCAAAAAGCCGAATAATGAATTAGATATTATGGCGACTAAAGTTGTTAAAAAACCGAAAAAGGTTAAGCCGGGATATAAGAAAAAGCTTGCCACTGAACGTGAAAAAGTGAAGAAAAAATATAGCAATAAAAAAAGATAAGGATCCCTTATCTTTTTTTATTGCTATTCGCTCGTAGTAGAAGTGATCTAGGAAAGTTTATTTTATAGTGGTTTCTTGTGCTAGCAAACAATTCACTACATATTTCTACAAATTATGCTATTATTATAGCTATTGTATATTGAAGAGGTGATTAGATGTTAAAGATTGGATCTCATGTTTCTATGAGTGGTAAGAAAATGTTATTAGCAGCAAGTGAAGAGGCTGTTTCATACGGTGCGACAACGTTTATGATTTATACCGGTGCACCGCAAAATACGAGAAGAAAACCAATTGAAGATTTGAATATAGAAGCAGGACGAAGACATATGGAACTGAGTGGCATCGAAGAAATTATTGTCCATGCACCTTATATTATTAATGTCGGTAATACGATAAAACCTGAAACATTCCAATTAGGTGTGGACTTCCTTCGTTTGGAAATTGAAAGAACGGAAGCGCTAGGGGTAGCGAAACAAATTGTACTTCATCCGGGAGCTCATGTTGGTGCGGGTGCTGATGCTGGTATTGCTCAGATTATTAAAGGGTTGAATGAAGTGTTAACACCAGAACAAACAGTGAATATTGCATTAGAAACAATGGCTGGGAAAGGTACAGAATGTGGGCGTAGTTTTGAAGAAATTGCAAAAATTATCGAAGGCGTTAAATATAACGAAAAACTATCTGTATGCTTCGATACATGTCATACACATGATGCAGGTTATGACATTGTTAACGATTTTGACGGCGTACTAAATGAATTTGATAAGATTGTTGGAATTGACCGCTTGCAAGTGTTGCATATTAACGATAGTAAAAATGTACGCGGAGCTGGAAAAGACCGTCATGAAAACATTGGTTTCGGTCATATTGGATATAAAGCGTTGCACTACATTGTGCACCACCCGCAACTAAAGCATGTACCGAAAATTCTTGAAACGCCGTATGTAGGTGAAGATAAGAAAGATAAAAAACCACCATATAAGTTTGAGATTGAAATGTTAAAGAATGGTTCATTTGATGAAAATCTTCTAGAGAAGGTTAAAGAACAGTAAGGAGGGGAATTTTCCCTCCTTATTTTAATAGTTTCTGGAATAATGTATTGATTTGTTGAGCAGTAGATGGAGAAGTTACTTTAGCAATCTTTTTCAAAAGTTCTAGTCTTTCTCCCGTATCATAAATATTGATGTTTTTTCCTTTTATTAAAGGGACAATTTGTTCAGCTTGTTCAGTTGTAATGGAAACTCCATATTCTGTACTATATTTTAATAATTCTTTTGTGGTCATGTGATTTAATTTTTTGTTTACAATGTGCTTGATAAGGTTCATGATGTCGTCCTCCTTCAGTGGTTCTTATACCGAAATATATGTGTAGGATGCTTGTGTATATTCACACTCTAATTGCTTTTTAAAAAGAAAAAGGGGAGTGTGTTATAATAGAAGAATGAAACTGCATATAGAATGTATAAGGAGGGCGTATGGAGAAAAAACAACATCGAAAAGAAAGTGTTATTCATTTATTGTATCGTTTAGTTATGATTGTTTTTGGAGCGGCATGTGCTGCGGTAGCCATTGAATTATTTTTAATACCGAATAAAATTATTGATGGCGGTATTATCGGTATTTCCCTCATACTAGATTACCTTACACCAAACATTTGGTGGTTAAGTTTCTCTACTTTAGTTGTCATCCTCAATTTACCGTTCATGTATTCCGGATATAAACAAATTGGGAAAACCTTCATGTTATCTTCTGCTTTTGCGATTGTGGCTTTAGCTTTTATAGAGTCAACATTACATTCTATTAAACCATTTACGACTGAACCCATTTTAGCGACTGTTTTTGGAGGGCTTATTTTAGGGCTTGGTGTAGGGCTTGTTATTAGACACGGTGGCTCATTAGACGGAACAGAAATTATGGGGATTTTATTAACGAAAAAATTACCGTTTTCTGTCGGTGAATTTGTTATGTTTGTGAATTTATTTGTTTTTGCTTGGGCGGCATTTGTATTTGGTGTTGAACAGGCAATGTATTCCGTTATGACATACTATATTGCATTTAAAACAATTGATACGGTTATTCAAGGGTTGGATGAGACGAAAGCAGTACTGATTGTATCAGATCAGTATGAAGAAGTATCAAATGCCATTTTACACCGCCTTGGTCGTGGGACAACTAAACTTGTTGCTAAGGGTGGTTATACGGATAAAGAAAAAGAAGTAATTTATGCTGTTGTTACACGTCTTGAGGTAACGAAATTAAAATCAATTGTTCATGAAATTGATGAAAATGCCTTTATTACAATTATGAGTACGCAAGAGACGAATGGTGGTAAATTTAAATCTGCTATTCATTAAAAGCGGATGTTCAAAAACGAAAAGGAAAGAGAGCTAATCGGTTTTGAAATATGAAAAAATGTGATAGTTATCTTTGTTGTGGTTTTTAAATAGTCTTAAAAAGCAGAGAGATTTTCTCTGCTTTTTGTTATAATAATAAGGTCGCCCTAAAACATATTCTTTATTTTAGGGCAGATTGGTTTACAACTATAATAAGCTATACTATAATTCAAGTAGGAATAAATCGGAATCATTCTGAATTAAAATAGGTGAGATGCTATGAATAATATATTGGAAATCGAAGGATTGACATTTCGATATGAAGAGCGAAATGTACTAGAAGATATTAATTTGCAAGTTCCGCAGGGAGCTTTTTTAGGTTTGGTTGGGCCGAATGGATCTGGTAAATCGACCTTGCTAAAATGTATATTAGGTGTTTTGAAACCGAAAAAGGGAAGTGTTCGGTTATTCGATGTTGATAGCAAAAAATTTAAAGATTGGAACAAGGTTGGCTATGTATCTCAAAAGGCAAACAGCTTTAATTCTGGTTTTCCAGCGACTGTATTTGAAGTTGTTTCAATGGGACTGGTTTCTAAAAGAGGATTGTTTCGCTTCTTAACAAAAGACGATAAAGCGAAAGTAGCTAAGGCAATCGCAGACGTAGGGATGCGTGAATTTCAAAATCGTAACATCGGAGAGCTTTCCGGTGGACAACAGCAACGTGTATTTATTGCGCGTGCGCTTGTAAGTAACCCAGAATTACTGATTTTGGACGAGCCTACAGTGGGTATCGATGTAAAGAGTGTGGAGAGTTTTTATGAGATACTAGAAGATTTAAATAAAAAACTAGGGATCACACTGATACTCGTTACACATGATATGGGGGCTGTAACAGAGAAAGTGACGCATGTTGCATGTTTAAATCAACATTTACATTTCCATGGAAACGTTGAGAAATTCCGAGAGTTAGAAGATGCAGAAATGTCGATTTTATATGGACATCATGTTCATCGTTTAGAGCATGATCATGAGCATCACGGGAGGATATAATGATACAGGATTTTTTACAATATGATTTTTTACGTAATTCTTTATACGCTGGTATTTTAATAGGGCTGGTTGCCCCATTAATCGGTGTATTTGTTGTAATTCGCCGTATGTCACTGATTGCAGATGCGTTAAGCCATGTGACATTATCGGGAATTGCTGCAAGTTTATTGCTTGAAAAAACCATTTTTACAGGTGGATTTTTAAATCCGTTATATATGGGGATGATTTTTTCGATAGGTGGAGCGCTATTAATCGAAAAGTTACGTACTGTATATAAACATTACCAAGAATTAGCGATTCCGATTATTCTTTCAGCTGGGATGGGAATTGGAGTTATTTTCATTTCGCTTGCTAATGGATTTAATACGGATTTATTTAGTTACTTATTTGGTAGCGTTAGCGCTGTAACAAGCACAGATTTAATTCTTATTGGTATTGTAGCAATCGTAGTTATTGCAACGATTATTCTACTATATAAAGAGTTATTTTTATTATCATTTGATGAGGAATATGCTGTATCAACAGGGCTTGGTGCGAAGTGGATCCACTTTGTTTTTATTATTTTAGTTGCGCTTGTTATAGCGATATCGATGCGAGTTGTTGGGGTTCTTCTTGTATCATCTTTAATGACGTTACCAGTTGCCGCAAGTATCCGCATCGCAAAAGGATTTAAACAAGCGATTTTCTTTTCCATTTTATTTGGTGAAATTTCTGTGATAGGTGGACTGTTTACTTCTTATCAGCTTGATTTAGCTCCAGGTGGTACAATTGTTATGCTAGCAGTTCTTATTTTAATCGGTGCAATCTTATGGAAGAAGAAAAAAACTGCATAAAGTAGGGATAGTTATGAATCTGACAGAAGCTTTACGCCTTATGAAAGAAAAAGGCTATAAACATACTGGAAAAAGGGAAGAAATGTTGCGGTTATTTGCGGCTCATAATCGTTATTTAACCGCAAAGGACGTTTTAGAGCATATGAAGGATGATTATCCAGGACTAAGTTTTGATACAATCTATCGTAATTTAACAGTATTTGCTGAAATTGGTGTTTTAGAACAAACAGAACTAAATGGGGAGAAACATTTCCGATTTACATGTTCAATTATGGAACATCATCATCATTTTATTTGTTTGGATTGTGGTGGGACAAAAGAAATTACTTCTTGTCCAATGGATTTTATGAATAAAGATTTTAAAGGGTACGAGGTAACGGGGCATAAGTTTGAAATATATGGTCGTTGCCCGAAGTGTACAAAATAAAGGCTCGTCAGTTTTGAAACTGACGAGCTTTTATTTTTAGTTTCACTACTAAGGTATAATAAAAAGGCTGCTGGTAATATCCAGACAGCCTTTTTTATTATTGCTCTTGTTTTTCTTTTTCTTGATTCGCAGCCATTTCAGCAGCAATTACATCAATTTCTTTTTTGAGTTCTTCTACCATTGTTTCTTCTGGTACTTTACGTACGACTTTTCCTTTACGGAATAATAAACCTTCTCCACGTGCGCCAGCGATACCGATATCAGCTTCGCGAGCTTCACCAGGTCCGTTTACTGCGCATCCAAGTACAGCGACTTTAATCGGTACTTTCAGTGTAGAGATATATTCTTCTACTTCATTTGCGATGCTAATAAGGTCAATCTCAATGCGACCGCATGTTGGGCAAGAAATAAGTGTTGCAGCGTTCGATGCAAGACCGAATGATTTTAACAATTCACGAGCAACTTTAACTTCTTCAACAGGATCAGCACTTAATGAAATACGAAGTGTATTTCCGATACCCTTACTTAAGATCGCACCCAGACCAGCGGCGCTTTTTACTGTCCCAGCAAATAGTGTTCCAGATTCTGTAATGCCTAGATGTAATGGATAATCAAAAGCACGAGCTGCTTTTTCGTATGCTTCAATAGCTAAGTTAACATCAGAGGCTTTCATCGATACGATAATATCGTGGAAATCTAAGTCCTCTAAAATTTTAATGTGATGCAAGGCACTTTCAACCATACCATCAGCAGTAGGATAGCCATATTTTTCTAAAATGTGGCGTTCTAATGAGCCAGCATTTACACCAATACGAATTGGAATACCGCGTTCTTTCGCTGCATTTACAACAGCTTCTACTTTATGGCGACGACCGATGTTTCCTGGATTGATACGTACCTTATCAATGCCACCTTCAATTGCTTTTAAAGCAAGACGATAATCAAAATGAATATCAGCAACAAGTGGGATGTTAATTTGTTTTTTAATATCAGCAATCGCATTTGCTGCGCGTTCGTCTGGGACAGCAACGCGGACAATTTGACAACCCGCTTCTTCTAACCGTTTGATTTCAGCAACGGTTGCTTCTACATCATGCGTTTTCGTTGTTGTCATACTTTGTATAATTAATTCATTATTACCGCCAATTGTTAAATTACCGACTTTAACAGGACGTGTTTTTGTACGATGAGTCATTTCATTCACGAATAGATCGCTCTCCTTATAAAAGAAGTTTCTTATTTTTCCTTCCATATCAAAAATAGTATATGTGATATGGAACGATAGAAACCTATATGCTCGGTTTCACTTTTACTATTGTATCAGCGCCTTTATGTAATTGACAAGGATTAAGTGATGATTCACTGATATAACGGGAATTTGTAAGATTTCCCGATTTGAATTTTTGTAGAAGATGTATTTGTATTTAATTGTTTAAAATCATCGATTACATTTTCAATAGAAGGAATCTTTCTCTTGTTAATTGCTTCTGTAATGGATAAAACAGTATCTCCTGTTTTTACTTCAATTGCTTTATATTGTATATTTGTTTCTTTTTTGGATTTTGTATCTACTTTTTCTTTTTTTACAGTTTGAGTAGCTGTTGTTTTTTTGTATGAACTTAACATTGGTAAAGTACCAATTTTAATATCATAATAAAACACGTAACCGAGAACAAGCACAAGTAAGAGTGCGCTAAGTCTCTTCATATTCCTCACTCCTTTGTTAGGAAATATATGCTTGTCCAAAAAAAAAATGCCAAAATGGCATTTTTTTATAGTTCGTGTTTTTCTTTAGGTTTTGGTATTTCTTTAATTGTTAAGTACAGAACAATTAAAATGATAGCAGTGTATAGAAGGAATGACCATGGTACATTTACCTTTAGTAAATCCATAATCATAAAGAAAATTGTCGGGATTGTATAGCTGTAAGCTGTTAATGTCCAAACTTGTTTGTAAGATAATTTTCGTTGACCAACCATGGCTGAACCAATGAAGGCTAAAATTGTTGTGCCTAGGAACGAAATAAATAATTGGATCAAGTAAATGGCTATTCCAACGCCGAACATGAGAAACGGATAAATATTATCAATGGCTGATACAATATTCTGTATATCTTTTTTCTCAAATGTACCATTACCGAAATCGCTATAAGACTGAATTTGTGTTTGGTTGTTATTAGTAGATACAACTTTATCTTTTAAAACGAATACACCTTGTTTATTTGCATATGCATTTGTATCTGTCGCATTAGGGTCAAATACGAAAACAAAATTCCCATCTTCTTTTATAATGGGTTCTTTGATGTCGGCATGAAGTTCACCGTTTTCAATTTTAAAATCCGGAAGGTCCTTTTCAATTGATTGGTGTACAGTAGAAACGACATCTTGTACGAAATTTCCAAATGTAAAAGTTTTTGGAATCGTTGCAATTAAACATAATAACATGATAAACAGAATTGTTTTCCCGATTTTTTGAAAACGAAAAAGTGCCATGTCTTTTGGCGAATATAAACTTTTTACTAGCTGCGTAAATATGGACATGTATCCACTTCCTTTGCTATATGTATGAAAGATTGATGCATAAAATCATTGTAACGTACGAATCTGGAGAATCACAAGCTATATCACACGAAATAAGGTTAATACTTCAGTAATTTGGCTATATAGAGAGGAATTACTACTAATAAAATTTTTCTTTATATGGGAGAAATCATCCGGCTATGCATAGAGGTGATCGCATTCTTTTCTTACCTTGTACGAAGGGAGAAAACGAGTGTAGGTTACTTTTTGTATCTCGTAGCAGGGGGGATGTCGAAAAATCAAAATGGATTCATATAATTATTCGCTTGCAGTAAGATAGCTCTTTAAGATTCGAAAAGGTAAAAATACAATTGACACTTTTCTTTTTTATATGGTAAATTTATCTTACATTTCTTAATCGATATATCTTACGATTTTTAGCTTTTATGAATGTTCAGTGGAGATTTGGTGGTACAATCTCAAATTTAGCCACCGCTGTATACATAATTCTGGACCCTTAGCTCAGCTGGTTAGAGCAGACGGCTCATAACCGTCCGGTCGTAGGTTCGAGTCCTACAGGGTCCATATCCATTTCACATGTTTATCATGTAGACAAGAAGCTTCCTTAATAGAAGGAAGCTTTTTTGACGAAATATATGAGCATTTTGTTTGAAAAGAAATGGGAATTTTGCTACGTTATTGATAGCAAGACAATGTGATTTAATTTGTTTTCACCCTATTGTAAATAGGGTAAAATGAAGTTGTATGCCAAGTGATTTTAGGCAATACATAAAATGGGAGGAATGTAACAATGGCGAAACATGAATTACCAAATTTACCTTATGCGTATGATGCTTTAGAACCTCACTTTGATAAAGAAACAATGAACATCCATCATACAAAACATCACAATACTTACGTAACAAACTTAAACGCTGCATTAGAGGGTCATGCAGAACTAGCTGACAAAAGTGTTGAAGAATTAGTTGCAAACTTGAACGAAGTACCAGAAGCAATTCGTACTGCAGTACGTAACAATGGTGGCGGACATGCGAACCACACTTTCTTCTGGACAATTCTATCTCCAAACGGTGGTGGACAGCCTGTAGGTGAACTTGCAGCAGCAATTGAAGCGAAATTCGGTAGCTTCGATGCATTCAAAGAAGAATTCGCAAAAGCTGGTGCAACTCGCTTCGGTTCTGGTTGGGCTTGGTTAGTAGTAAATAATGGTGAGCTAGAAGTAACAAGCACTCCAAACCAAGATTCTCCTTTAACAGAAGGTAAAACTCCAGTTATTGGTTTAGACGTTTGGGAACATGCTTATTACTTACATTACCAAAACCGTCGTCCTGACTACATCGGTGCATTCTGGAACGTTGTAGACTGGAACGCAGCTGAAAAACGTTACCAAGAAGCTAAATAATATCGCGTATTCCGTTTCATATAAGTCGATATTGAAGAAGCTAGGGGAATATTCTCCTAGCTTTTTTGTATGCTTTCTTTTACATAATTGCGTCGGTCTTTGGAAGACTAGAACATGAAGTAAAGGAGAGTTATATATGAAGTGGAAACATGTAATTGGCGATGTCGAGGTGAACCGTGATTTAATATTGTTACTTGTAATGGGGGGATTATACACGCTCGCGATATCTTTATCCAACACGTTTGTTAACATTTATTTATGGAAGCAGACACAAAACTATGTGAACCTTGGTTTGTATAATTTAGCAAGCGTTGTTTTGCAGCCATTAACATTCCTTTTTGCAGGGAAATTGGCAAAGCGAATAGATCGTGCTATTTTACTGCGAGTAGGAGTTGGAACATTAGCGACTTTTTTTATTGTTGTTTTGCTTGCAGGAACGCATGCCTCACATTACATTTTATTACTTGGTGGTCTTCTTGGAATTGGATATGGTTTTTATTGGCTTGCATTCAATTTGTTGACGTTTGAGATTACGGAACCGGAAACGCGTGATTTTTTTAACGGTTTTCTTGGTCTTCTAACATCTTTCGCAGGAATGATTGGACCAATAACAGCAGGATATACAATTTCACGTATGGAAAAGTGGAGCGGCTATACAGTCATCTTTTTTCTTTCATTAACTTTATTTGCGATTGCTGTTGTTATAAGCTTCTTTTTATCGAAAAGAGAATGCGAAGGGCGTTATGAAATTGTTCAAGTTTTGAAAGAGCGGAAGATTGATAAAAACTGGGGAAGGATTACACGCGCACATTTCTTTCAAGGATTAAGGGAAGGAACGTTTATTTTTGTTATTTCTGTATATGTCTATTTAGCATCAGGAAGTGAATTTGCATTAGGGAAGTATAGTTTAGTCAATTCCGCTGTTTCATTTGTATGTTATTACTTAGTTGCACGTATGCTAAAAAAGGAATGGAGAAAAAAATCGATTTTACTTGGTGGAATTATTTTGTATGCCGTTGTATTTTTGGTTGTTTTTCATGTTACATATGTAAAATTACTCATTTATGCAGCATGTATCGCTATTGCGTATCCAATTTTGCTCGTTCCATACGGTTCTATGACATATGATGTAATTGGAAGAGCAAAGCAGGCGAGAGAGTGGCGTGTTGAGTATATTGTTGTACGAGAACTATGGCTGAACGGCGGGAGAATATGTTCCATTTTAAGCTTCTTATGTGCAGTATCATTTTTTGCGCCAGAAAAAAGCTTACCTGTTTTATTATGTATTCTCGGCGCTGGACATTTACTTATTTATTTTGCTGTTAAAAATGTCAAATATGGGGAAGGAAATCTAAATAAGACAAGGGTTCCAGCATCTGAAACAACACAAAATCATACCGAACGAGAAGGTTAACTTCTTCTGAGTTTTATGCTAGAATAAAAAGACATGTAAAACAGCAGTGAGGACACCTGTAACAAGGTGTCCCTTTCCTATTACATAGCTGTTGGTAGAGGGGGTTCGTATGAGTAAAAAGAAGAAAAAAAAGAAGACCCACGTTCCGTTCCGGCTTAACGTGTTGTTTTTTTGTGTGTTTTTAATGTTTTCAGCGATTATTGTAAAGCTTGGAATGGTACAAATTGTACATGGTGAAGATTATAAAAATGAGGTTGAAAAAAAAGAAAATTCAACAGTAAGTAATCCGGTTCCACGCGGGAAAATCTTTGACAGATATGGTCGACCGGTTGTGGACAATAATCCAGTTCGTACAATTACGTTTACAAGAATGAAAGGATCCACTTCGGAAGAACGTTTAGAGACAGCGAAAAAACTTGCTAAGCTAATAGAAGTATCGCCGGATAAATTAACAGAACGTGATAAAAAAGATTATTGGCTTTCTTTACACGAAAAAGAAGCAAAAGAAAAGATTACAAAGAAAGACCAAGCGGAATTTAAAGCAAAGAAAATTGATGATAAAGAAATGGCAGAGCGTCAGCGTAATCGCGTGACAGAGGAAGAAATAAATCAGTTAACAGCGGAAGATTTAGAAATACTTGCGATTAAGAGTAAAATGGACGGCGGATATGCAATGACGCCGCAAATTATAAAAAAAGATGTAACACCACAAGAATATGCAATTATCAGTGAAAATTTAGCGTTGTTACCAGGTATAGATACGACAGTTGATTGGGACCGTAAATACACTTATGATGACATGTTCCGCAGTGTACTTGGTGGTGTAACAAGCTCAGATGAAGGATTGCCAAGGGAAAGACTAGATTATTTCCTTGTTAGGGACTATAACCGTAATGACCGCGTCGGTAAAAGTTATATTGAACAGCAATATGAGGATACGCTTCACGGTACAAAAGCAGAAGTGCGAAATATTACAGATAAAGACGGAAATATTTTAGAAACGATAAATGTATCTAAAGGGCAACGAGGAAATGACCTAAATTTAACAATTGATATGGAATTGCAAAAACGTGTAGAAGAAATTCTTGAAAAGAACTTAATGAAATATCAAGGTGCAGAACCTCTCTTAGATCGTGCATTTGTTGTGATGATGAACCCGAAAAATGGCGAAGTGTTATCTATGGCTGGAAAACAGCTCGTAGAAGAAGATGGAAAAAAAGAAGTGAAAGACTATGCATTAGGAACAATGACAAGTTCCTATCCGATGGGTTCAACTGTAAAAGGTGCAACAGTGCTTACCGGATATCAAACAGGAGCAATTCAACCTGGAACAGTATTACTAGATGAACCAATTAAATTAAAAGGTACACCAATAAAATCTTCTTGGAAAACGATGGGCTCTATTGATGACCTTACCGCTTTGAAAATGTCATCTAACGTATACATGTTTAAAACAGCCATGAATATTGCTGGAGTACCATATGTTAGAGGTGGTACATTAGATATTAAGAAAAAAGCATTTGAGGATATGCGTTATTATTTCAGTCAGTTTGGTCTTGGAGTAAAAACAGGTATTGACTTACCGAATGAAACAGCAGGACTTAAAGGTCCAGAATATACGCCTGGTTTCTTATTAGACTTAGCAATTGGACAGTATGATAACTATACACCACTTCAGCTTGCACAATATGTATCTACAATTGCAAACGGTGGTTATCGTATGCAACCACAAGTTGTAAAAGAAATTCGTCAACCAACCTCAAAACCAGATGAAGTTGGAAAAGTAATTGAATCGATGGAACCGAAAGTATTAAATCGTGTTGATATGCCTGAAGAACAAATTAAGCGTGTGCAAGAAGGATTTAGACAAGTGTTCAATGAACAGGGGGGCACTGGGACAAGATACTTTACTGGTGCACCATATAAAGCTGCTGGAAAAACTGGAACAGCTCAGATACCTTACGGCGGTGATAAAGCAATTGGAAGAGATGCAAATGGTCAGCGCAAAATCATTTATAACTTAACGTTAGTAGGTTATGCACCGCTGGATAATCCAGAAGTGGCGTTCTCTGTTGTTGTTCCATGGGTACATGATGATAAAACTGGTATTAATGGATACATTGGTCGTGAAATTATGGATGCTTACTTTGAATTGAAAAAACAAGAAGTTACAGGGGAAGCACCGAAGAATAAAGAAGAAGAATAAAAATATGTGAATTTGGCACACTATCTCAAAAGATAGTGTGCTTTTTTTTGTATTTTGTGCATAGAGTTTAGTAATTGTGGACGAGCATATCATATATACAAAATTCGGTGCTGAAAAATGAACTTTCTCATAGTATGACCGGTCATATATTTACTTTTGAGAAAAGAAGTAAATAAGAGAAAGGAGTATCGTATCCTTCACATTAAGTTGAACTTTACAAAACTTTTACAAATTATTAAAACCGAATTAATAGTTAGGCAGTATTCTTATATCTGTAATCCTGTTACTTCGGGATACTTCTAGGAGGACTACACGTGAAGTGGACAAGAAAATGTATCAAGATTTTATCAATATCGACATGTTTTATGTTTTCTGATGTGTCTACTTCATCCGCTGCTAATGATGTGAGGGAAGTGAGAGTTGATGGATCCTCAACCGTCTTTCCTATTATGGAAGCGATAGCGGAAGAATACACAAAAAAAGAACCACGTGTAAAAATTTCTATTAGTATATCTGGGACAGGAGGAGGATTCCATCGTTTTGGAAAAGGTGAAGTGGATATAAATAATGCTTCACGTAAGATGAAACAAGTAGAAGAAGATTTTATGAGAAAAAACTCCATCCAGTTTACACCATTTGAAATTGCTTATGATGGCCTCACAATCATTGTGAATCGTCAAAATACATGGGTAGATAATATGACAATAGAAGAATTACGTCTATTATGGAGTGAAAATGGGAAAACGAAACGATGGTCACATATTCATCCGAAATGGCCGCATGAAGAGGTACAATTTTATGCACCGGGTGTTGATTCGGGTACTTATGATTATTTTCAAAGTGTTGTCCTGCAAGACAACCGCCTTGCAAAAACAACTTCTTTATCTGAAGACGATCAAGTCATTATGCAAGGGGTAATGAATGATAAAAATGCAATTGCATTTGTGGGATACGCGTATTATATGGCAAATCGAGATAAGGTAAAAGCTATAAAGGTAAACGGTGTACTACCAACGAAAGAAACCATTCAATCTGGTGTTTATAAACCATTGTCTAGGTCACTGTTTGCTTATGTAAATCATGCTTCGATTCGAAATAGAAGTAGTGTGGCAGAGTATATGACATTTATGATGCAACATGCGGGTAGTCTTGCTGAAGAAGTCGGATATGTTAAGTTACCGCAAAAGAAATATAGTGAACAGCTGCGAATGTTAACAGAAATAAAAAGATAATGTCAGGGTGGAAAGGGGTTTTCATCTTTGGCTCGAAATGACAAAAGTCAAATTACATTTTCTGTGCAACATTTGATTGAAAGAAATACAATCAAAAGAAAGAAAACGCAGCGAATCAATCAAATAGTTCCATTACTATTAAAGGCAATTGCTAGTGTATCTATTATAACAACGATCGGCATTATCGTTACACTAGCGAATGAAACGATTATGTTTTTTCGTGAAATACCACTGTATTCTTTTTTCACTGAAAAAGAATGGTTACCATTTTTTGAAGAACCTAAGTTTGGGATACTTCCCCTTATATGTGGGACCGTACTTGTAACAACAATTGCGATGATAGTAGCTATTCCAATTGGATTAGGATGTGCCGTATTTTTAAATGAATATGCTTCACCCTTTGTTAGAAAAATACTAAAGCCTATTTTAGAGCTATTAGCAGGTGTTCCTACAATAGTATATGGATTTTTTGCTTTAACAATCGTTACACCGGCCTTACAGCGTGTCATTCCAGATTTACAGTTCTTTAATGCAATTAGTCCAGGCATAGTTATAGGGATTATGATGGTCCCGACAATCGCTTCGCTTTCTGAAGATGCGATGAGGGCTGTATCTACAGGAATAAAAGAGGCTTCGCTTGGGCTAGGGGCAACGCGTTTTGAAACTGTGCGAAAGGTTGTGTTTCCAGCGGCGTTTACCGGTATTATGGCTGCAATCCTATTAGCGGCTTCACGTGCGATTGGTGAAACGATGATTGTTGTCGTTGCTGGAGGTTCAACTCCAAATGTATCGATAGATCCGACGCATTCGATTCAAACGTTAACGGCTTATATTGTGCAAGTAAGCTTAGGTGATGCTCCCCATGGAACGACCACGTACTACAGCATGTACGCTGTAGGAGCGACGTTACTCATGTTTACATTCATGATGAATATAATTTCGCAGCAGGTTATGCGCCGTTTTAGAAAGGCGATATAAGATGCGAATGCTGAATCATGAGAAAATAAAAGAAAATATGGTAATACGTTTTTGGAAGGATCAAATATATAAGTCAATTTCTTATATGACAATGCTATTCTCTATTTGCATACTAATTTTATTACTGTATCAAATCTTTGAAAAAGGTGTAAGTTACCTTTCGATAGATTTTCTTATGAACTTTGCTTCACGTAATCCAAAGCAAGCTGGTATTGCCGCTGCATTGTCAGGAACAATTTTATTTATGAGTATAGTAGTGCCGGTTTCCTTTGTATTTGGAGTAGGTACAGCTCTTTATTTAGAACATTATGCAAGGCAATCTGTATTCACAAGAATTGTAGAATTAAATATTCAAACATTAGCAGGTGTGCCATCGGTTGTGTTTGGATTGCTTGGTTTAACAATTTTTGTATACGGTCTTCAGTTAGGGGAGAGTATAATAACCGCAGCGTTTACGATGAGTCTTCTTGTATTACCAACTGTCGTTGTATCGAGTCAAGAAGCGATTCGTATGGTGCCGCGTTCTCTGTTAGAAGCTTCGTATGGCATTGGTGCTACAAAATGGCAAACAATGTATAAGATTGTATTGCCAACTGCCTTGCCAGGAATTTTAACGGGATGTGTTTTGGCCTTATCGAGAGCAATTGGAGAAGCAGCACCACTATTAGTCATTGGAGCGCTTGCTTTCGCTAATTATATCCCACTTAACATGTTTGATAGATTTACAGTTTTACCAATTCAAATTTTTAATTGGATGAGTAGACCGCAAGAGGAATTTCAGCATGTGGCAGCAGCCGGTATGATTGTTTTATTAGGATTGTTGCTTATTATGAATGCGGTTGTCTTATGGTTACGAAATCGTAAGTAGTGGATGAAAGGGGAATTCAAAATGGTAGCAACAGTAGTAAACGTACAGGTGAAAAATGAAACGAAAGTTGAATCAGCGGCGAAGAAGATTGTATTCGATACAAAAAACTTAAACTTATGGTATGGAGAAGATCATGCGTTAAAAGATGTTAATTTAAGTATTCATGAGAATGAAGTAACGGCAATTATTGGGCCGAGTGGTTGTGGAAAATCAACATATTTAAAAACATTAAATCGCATGGTAGAACTCGTACCTATCGTTCGCACGACGGGAGTCATTGAATATCGAGATCGAAATATTTTTGATAAGTCATATCCCGTTGAAGAACTACGTACGCATGTTGGAATGGTATTCCAAAAGCCGAACCCATTTCCGAAATCTATCTATGAAAATATTGCTTATGGTCCAAAGATTCATGGTATTCGTGATAAGAAAACACTTGATGAAATTGTTGAAAAAAGTTTACGTGGTGCCGCGATTTGGGATGAATTAAAAGATCGATTACATGATAACGCATATGGTTTATCTGGTGGACAACAACAGCGTTTATGTATCGCACGTTGTTTAGCAATTGAACCGGATGTAATTTTAATGGATGAACCGACATCAGCATTGGATCCGATTTCTACACTAAAAGTTGAAGAATTAATTCAAGAGTTAAAGAAAGATTTTAGTATTGTCATTGTAACGCATAATATGCAACAAGCAGCACGTATCTCTGATAAGACAGCTTTCTTCTTAAGTGGTGAGGTTGTTGAATATACAGATACAAACAAATTATTTACGACACCTACAGATAAACGAACAGAAGATTATATTACAGGACGATTTGGTTAATATGATCAGAGCAGCTTATATAAGAGTAAATGCCCCTCTTAAAAGGGGCATTTATCATTTTTTATGTATGTAATAAATAAAGGGGGAAGAAACATGGTAAGGGAGCAATTTCATTATGATCTACAAACATTGCAGCAAAAGGTAATTGAACTTGGAGAATTGGCAGGAGAAGCTCTTTCTCGTTCTATGGAAGGGCTTCAGAAGAGAGATGTAGAAACGGCGTTGGAAGTCATTGATGGTGATTATCGCATGGATAATTTAGAAGAAGAAATTAATGACCTAGCACTTATGTTAATTACAAAGCAGCAACCTGTTGCAAGCGATTTGCGAAGAATTTTTGTTTCGATTAAAACAGCGACGGATTTAGAGCGTATTGCAGATCATGCCGTAAATATTGCTAAATCAACAATTCGGCTCGGAGAAAAAGATGTATCTGTCAGTTTGCACAATCTAGAACAGATGTTTACGATTGCTACGGATATGTTAAATTTATCGTTAGAAGCATATCAAGAAGAAAATTTAACCTTTGCAAAACAAATTGCGGAATTGGACGATTCTGTTGATGAAATATACGGGAGAGCGATTCGAGAATTTATTTCCTCTATCCCTGAACATCCTGAGGCGATTACGCAAATTACACAATTATCTTTTATTGCACGTTACATTGAGCGTGTAGCAGATCACATTACAAATATTGCCGAGAATGTTTTTTATTTGGTGAAAGGGAAACATTATTTGTTAAATGAATAGGAAGAAAATATCAGCAAGTGATGAGATATCGCTTGCTTTTTTAGTCAAAACATGACAAAAAAGGCTCGTTGTCTTGTTTTATTTATGATGATAAGATGTATCATAATGCGATATGGAAAAATGAAACAATATAGGTGGTATTTGTTTATTTGGCTGTTATAGGAGAGTAAAATTCTTACTACTTAGTAAAGCCCGATTTGTGAAGATGAATAATTAGTGAAGGAGGAGAATTGATTGAAGTTTCGCTTTATGATTTTCTCTTATTAAATTAATAAGTAAGCGCTTACTATTAATTATAATGAAGTGAAAAGGTTAATTTCTACATAAGTGACATACATATGGTATACAAGATCGTTCAACATTATAAAAGTGGAGGATGAATGTATATGAAGGGGGTTATTTTAGCTGGAGGGAAAGGAAAGCGTCTTAGACCGTTAACATGCAATCTTCCAAAGCCGATGTTACCATTACTTGAAAAACCAGTTATGGAATATAATATTGAGTTACTAAGGCGGCATGGTATTCATGAGATTGCAATTACAGTTCAATATATGGGTGCGGCTATTAAGAGATATTTTGGTGATGGGAGTAAATGGGGAGTAAAGTTACACTACTTCGAAGATTCACCACCACTTGGTACAGCAGGGAGTATTAAGCAAGCAGAATCGTTTTTAGATGAGCCATTTGTTGTAATTAGTGGAGATGCATTGACAGATTTTAACTTGTCGAAAGGAATTGAATTTCATAAGTGTAGGGGTAGACTAGTTACGATGTTCGTGAAGGAAGTGGAAAACCCACTGTCATTTGGTTCAGTTGTTATGAATAGAGAGCATGAAATTATGCGTTACATGGAAAAGCCAAGTTGGAATGAAGTGATTTCCAATATTGTAAATACAGGAATTTATATTATGGACCCCGGAATTTTTTCTTATATTTCATCAGCACAATTTTTTGACTTTAGTCAGCATGTATTTCCACAGTTAGAAAATAAAAAAGGGCTTTTTGGATATGAAGCGGAAGGTTATTGGTTAGATATTGGTACGTTAGATCAATATCGGCAGGCTCAGTTTGACTTACTTACAAAGAAAGTACGGGTACCGATTTCTTATACGGAAGTACTACCGATGGTTTGGATGGGAGAAGGAGTAACGATTGAAAAGGGAACAAAAATACAAGGACCGTCTTTTATCGGAGAAGGGGCAACTATTGGGGCAGGGGTGATCATTGATCCTTATTCAATTATCGGTAAGCAATGCACTATATCGGACCGCGCGAATCTTCAAAAAAGTATTATTCTTGCTCATACGCATGTAGGAAAACGTTGTGAGCTATTAGAGGCTACCGTTGGAGAAAACACAATGATCAAAGATGATGTTACTTTATTTGAGAAAAGTGTGGTAGCAGATCATTGTCAGATTGGAAAAAATACAGTGATACAACAAAATGGAAAACTATGGCCGGGTAAAGTTATTGATAGTCACTCGATTATTGCTTCGTCAGGAATCACTGAAAATGAAAAAACATCAGTTTGGTTACAAAAAAGTAGGGTGGTCGGCAGAGGGAATATAGAAATGACACCTCAATTTGTTGTAAAAGTAGCAATGGCATATGGTTCTCTTTTTTCGAAAGGGGAGCGCATATTAGTTGGAGGATATAGGGATGTAGAAATTGATATTTTTAAAAAGTTATTTCTACATGCAATTCATGGGGTTGGCTTGTATACGATGGAATGTCAAGAGATGAACGATTCGGCTTTTCGATATGCAATTCATGAGTTCGGGTGTACCGGGGGCGTTTTTATTCACTTTGAACAAGAAGAAGGAATTGTCATTCAACTCTATGGTAAAGAAGGTATACGGCTATCGTATAAACAACAAAAAGAATTGGAACACTTGTATACGTCAGAAGCATTTCATTACGTGTATGATAAAGAAATAGGACGAAATGAAACGGTACATATTTGTTTAGAAAAATATGTTGAATCTGTTTTAGCGTCTTTAGATATCGAAACGATACAGAAGCAAACATTTCACCTTCTTATTAATAAAAGAGATGAAATGTTTCAGTCCCTACTTATATCCTTCTTGCAAAAGCTAGGTTGTACAATTACATGGGTTCATGCTAGTGAAAAAAAAGAACATGTTAAATTGTTAATGAAATCAAGTAGGGCTCATATGGCTCTTATGTTTTATGAACAAGGGAATAATTTTGAATTATACGACAATCATGGTGGGATTTACCAAAGTGTGAATTGTGAAGAAATCGACGTACCTGATTTATTACTTGAGACAACAGAAAGTGTTTATCCATTATCATTAAAATTAGGAGAGTGCTATCTTCTTTTTTATATGTATGGTGAACAAAGTGAATCTCAGATGAGATGGCAGCAAGATAGTTTATATCGAATTGGAAAATTATTTGAACTAATTGCTCGTCAAGGAAATACATTGTTGACGATGTTAGAGCAATCGCCACCCCTTTACTTATTATGTGATGAAGTTGTTTGTTCGTGGAAAGAAAAAGGGAAAGTAATGGGAATGTTATTGCAAGATATGGAAAAAAGGGAGGTCGAAGTATTAGAGGGAATTCAATTTAAATATACGGAAAAAGAGTGGTCTTATATTGTTTCTGATGCAAAACATCCCAAATTTCTTGTATATTCACATGCGAGAAATCCAGTAATAGCAAAGGAAAATATGAAAACTCTTATAGAAAAGATTAGACAATATCAAAAGGTGTAGAATTTTTGTTTTAAAAGTGGTATTATAGTATAGTCTGATTTAAGTTATTAGTGACTGGAGGGAAATAAGAATGCGTGTGAATATTACTCTAGCATGTACAGAATGCGGAGATCGTAACTATATCTCAAAGAAAAATAAACGTAACAACACGGAGCGCCTTGAGCTTAAAAAGTATTGCAAGCGTGACAAGAAGTCTACGTTACACCGTGAAACAAAGTAAACAGTAGGAATATTTCCTACTGTTTCTTTTTTTTGGCAGCTCTTATAGAAAAGTGATGATACACGAAAAAAATGATAAACTGTTCACAAGAACGTAATTCATTTTGCGATAATTTAAAAACGAGTAAGGATTACTTTATAGGGGGAAGAGCGCGTGAAAGAGGAGAAGGTACGTTTACGTAAGAAAATAGTAGAAAAAATGAATTCTTTATCGAAAGAACAGCACAAAACTTTATCAGAACAAATCGTATTTTCTTTATATAAACAAAAAGAGTGGAGAGAAGCGAAAACAATCGGAATTACTCTTTCGATGGAACATGAGGTTAATACATATGTAATTATCGAACAAGCATGGCGAGAAGGAAAAAAAGTCGTTGTTCCAAAGTGTAATCGAGAGACAAGAACAATGATCTTTCGTCAAATAACAAATTTTGATCAATTAGAAACAGTGTATATGAACTTGCGTGAACCCATTCCTGCGCTAACAGTAGAATCAGAAGCAAATGAAATTGATCTTCTTTTTGTACCTGGAGTTGCATATACAAGACGAGGAGAACGTATTGGATACGGCGGTGGTTATTATGATCGCTATTTGTTGCAGTATGAAGGGAAAACGCTATCATTAGCTTTTGATTTTCAACTTGTAAGTTATATTCCAACAGAGCCATTTGATCAAAATGTACAAAAAATTATTACAGAAAAAGAAACAATTGTTCAAAATGAACTTGTATAGACAAATAAAAATTGACGAGGCTTTTTCTTGTTGATTATAATAAAATATGTGAACGTTTTCTTATTATATTTCCATAATAAGTGGGCATAGAGGGTGATAAAATGATATCAATTTATGATATTCAGCAATTGCTAAAAAAATTTGGAACAATCATTTACACAGGTGATCGAATCGCTGATTTACAATTAATGCAAGATGAGTTGCGGGAATTAAATCAATCACAGCTGATTGAGCCAAAAGACTATCAAACAGCTTTATTTTTATTGAAGCAAGAGATTCAAAAAGAAATGAGCAAGAATTAGATAAAGGTAGGTTAGCAAATATGGAAGAAAAGTGGTTAGTTGGTGTTGACCTTGGTGGGACAACGATTAAATTAGCATTTATTAATGTGTACGGTGAAATTTTACATAAGTGGGAAATCCCAACGAATACAAGTGAGCAAGGCAAACATATTACATTAGATGTAGCGAAAGCAATTGATAAAAAGTTAGAAGAATTAGAAGAATTAAAGAGCAAGTTAATTGGTATTGGTATGGGTGCGCCTGGGCCAGTGCATGTCGCTTCTGGTATGATTTATGAAGCAGTTAATTTAGGTTGGAAAAACTATCCATTAAAAGATTTATTAGAAGTAGAAACAGGCTTACCTGTTGTAGTTGATAATGATGCAAATTTAGCAGCGCTTGGTGAAATGTGGAAAGGTGCCGGTGAGGGAGCGAAAGATCTTGTTTGTATGACACTTGGAACTGGCGTTGGCGGCGGTGTAATTGCAAACGGTGAAATTGTGCACGGTGTAAGTGGTGCTGCTGGTGAGATCGGACATATTACAGTCGTAACAGAAAATGCATTTCCTTGTAACTGTGGAAAATCTGGATGTTTAGAAACAGTGGCTTCAGCAACAGGTATCGTACGTGTTGCTATGCAAAAATTACAAAATACAGATGAACCAAGTGTACTTCGCTCAATGTTAGAAGAAGAGGGACGTATTACATCTAAAGATGTATTTGAAGCACTTGGAAAAGGTGATGCTTTAGCGGAACAAGTTGTAGAAAAAGTAGCTTCTTATTTAGGATTAGCTGTAGCGAATCTTTCTAGTACGTTAAATCCAGAAAAGATTGTAATTGGCGGCGGTGTATCTAAAGCTGGTGATGCATTGTTACAACCAATTCAGCGCTATTTTAAACAGTATGCATTTTCACGTGCTGCTAAGAGCACGAAGTTAGCGATCGCAAGGCTTGGTAATGATGCTGGTGTAATCGGCGGAGCCTGGCTTGTGAAGAAGTATAAATATGAAGTTATGAAATAAAGAATAGAATCAGTGAGGCTGAATGAAAATTAAGATGAGGCTACTGATGTTTATATGGTAATGAGAAGAGGAAGGGGGAGTCCCTTCCTCTTTTTATGCAAAATCTTGATGGAGAATAGAACTGTAAGTGAATTAATGAGCTGGTGGGTATCCGCTATTAAGGACAGTCATAAACGTAAACCATCCGAAAACAAGTACAGTTGCAACAGCGAAGCCGCCTGCAAGTAGATTTTTTTCACGTAACGTTCTAAGGGTGGCGAATACAGCTAACAGAGTGACTAGCGCAAAAATAATAACAAGACCCATATATGATCCCCCTCTGCTCTCTCATTCTTTCGTTTGAGTTTTTGAAATATTTGTTCTTTTTTATTGTACATGTTTTAGAAATGATTGTCGAGATAGCACCGTTTCTTTTCCTGAGGGGAAGAAATGTTGTATCATAAAAGTAAGTTTAACAACTGGAGGAGATTTAAAAATGAAATGGATACAAATGCCGTTAGGACCATTACAAACAAATGCCTATATTTTAATCAATGATCAAAAAGAGTGTATTATTTTTGATCCAGGTAGTGAAGGAGAGAAGCTTGTAACGTATTTACAAGAAGAACAATTAAAGCCGCTTGCAGTTTTATTAACGCATGCTCATTTTGATCATATTGGTGCAGTCGATGAAGTGAGGGAGGCTTTTCATATCCCGGTATATGTACATAAAGAGGAAGCAGATTGGTTAGGAGATGCGACTGTCAATGGTTCACAAATTTTTATGATGAATCGAAGCATTACAGCAAAACCTGCTGATCAAATCATTAAAGGAGAAGGAACTTTAACAATTGGATCTTTTACATTTGAAATGTTTGAGACGCCAGGGCATTCTCCGGGTAGTATTTCATATTATTGTAAAGAGGCAAATGCTATATTTTCAGGAGATGTACTATTCCAAATGAGTATTGGTCGAACAGATTTACCAGGTGGAAGTTTTGCAGAATTAATTGGGAGCATTGAAGAAAAATTATTTGTACTGCCAGATGATACAGCGGTATTATGTGGACATGGACCAGAAACAAATATCGGTTTCGAAAAAGAAAATAATCCATTTTTACAATAAGGAGCTATACGGGGATGGAGTTCGTTTTAAGAAAATGGATGGAAAAAGAAAAGGATTATTCGATTTCATATAGTACATATATGAACCTTGCACTATATGATGAAGATTGCGGATATTATATGAAAGAACGTGAGAAAATCGGAAGGAATGGTGACTTTTTTACAAGTAGTAATATTTCTTCTGTATTTGCAAAGACATTTGCACGTTTTTTTATCCGTCTTGTTGAAAATGGAGAAATCCCTCCAAATATTTGTGAAATTGGTGGAGGAACAGGAAGATTTGCTTATGCTGTTTTACAAGAATGGAAACACCTCTCTCCAGAGACTTTTATAGAGTTACGGTATTCTATCGTTGAAGTAAGTTCTTTCCATAGAAAAGTACAAAAACATCAACTTGATTCATTTTCAAATGTTTCGCAGTACAAATCCTATGAGGAGTTAGGTGAGTCTTTTACAGGAGTTGTTTTTTCAAATGAATTGTTTGATGCATTTCCTGTTGAAGTAGTTGAGAAGCGAGATAGTATTTTGTATGAAGTACGAATAACGTATACAGATGAAGGAAAACTTACAGAAGTATTAAGGCCGATAGAAGAAAGAGTAAGTAGTTACCTTCAAAGGCGTCATATTCAACTTTCTGATAGGCAGCGATTTGAGGTACCAATAGCAATGGAAACTTATTTGCAAGAAGTTGCAAAATGGTTCGAGGAAGGCTTATTTATCACAGTTGATTATGGATATACGAAGGCGGAGTGGATGCATCCTGCTCACCATGAAGGGAGTATAAGGGGGTATTATAACCATAGGCTCATTCGAAATCCTTTGAAGTATCCAGGAGAAATGGATATAACAGCACATATTCATTGGGATGAATTGAAAGAAATAGGAGAAGAGAGTGCTCTGCATACAGTGTGGCATACGAAACAAAGGGAGTTTTTACTTGCGGCAGGTATATTAGAACAACTTGCTATTCATCAAGATTCCGACCCTTTTTCTGAGAAACAGAAGCAAAATCGGGCGATTCGTTCAATGATTTTACATGGAGGGATGAGTGATGCTTTTGATGTTGTTATACAAAAAAAAGGAATGTCACATTTTGATTTAAAGCAGTACTTACATATATAGAAAAAACAAGACACAGAATTATTCTGCGTCTTGTTTTTTGATACGACTTTAGGATATGTAGTATTGTATATTTTCTCTCATGATATATATTTATATTAAAGATATGAGATAGAAAATATAGAATACGCCCTTTTTGTTTGGTTACCTCTAACCTAGTAATACACGAACAAGTTGAATGATTGTTTCATTCTCTACTTTGTAGTAAATTTCCAATCCTTTTCTTTCACTAGAAACAATTTTAGCACTTTTTAATTTTGCTAAATGCTGTGAAATTGTGGATTGTGGCATATTTAAGCCTGTGTACATTGTCGAAACATTGCTCGGACCGCGTTCGATTAATCCTTTTACAATACATAAACGAACAGGATGAGCAAGAACCTTCAATAATTCTGCATTATTTTCGTATAGTTCCAATTCCTTTTGAAAGGTTTCTAACATGTTTTTTCCACCTCCATGCGAGCTGTTATACCCATACTATACATACCAAAAATCTAAAGAAAAGAAAATAGTTGTTGCAAAAAAAATGTTCTACAGTAAAGAAATTGTAAGAAAAGAGACCAGGGTGTAAATAACTTTGCTAAATTTGTACGTTTTGTAACACGATGTTTTTTGTTGAAAATCACAATATGTTTGAAGATACAGATACATTTATAACACGATTTTATCATGAATTTTTTGTTCTTTCAAATGAATATACAAAATTTTTAAAATAATAAGAAAAAGGATTTTGTATGTTTTTATAGAATGTAATTCTGGATGAAATGAAGGTATAGAATAACATAGTTTAAAAAAACATTTTCATTTCCCTAGAGGTTTACTTAAAACGATAAGTGGTGATGATATATGAATGGTGTATTATCTTAATTTGTAAATCATTGGTATCATAATAATAAATATAAAAGGATAGACCAAGTGGCTGTGATATGCTTGATCTATCCTTTTCTTTATTTCAATGTTGAATGAAAACTGTTTGAATAAAAATTTCTTATGCATTCACAGGTTCTTCTACATAAGAAAGAGCGTTGTCAAAATCGGCAATTAAATCATCTATATTTTCAAGGCCAACTGATAAACGGAGCAATGAATTAGAAATACCTCTTTCATCACGTGCTTTTTGTGATAATGCGGCATGTGACATTTTTGCGGGATAGGAGAGGATGGATTCTACAGCTCCTAAACTTACTGCAAATACAGGCAGTTTGACTTGGGATAAGAATTGTCGCAAAGCATCTTCAGATTGCAGCGTGAAAGATAAAACAGCACCGGCAGATTGTGCTTGTGACTGTTGTATGTCATAGCCTAGGTGTGATTCTAATCCAGGATAATACACATTCTGAATTTTTGAGTGCTTTTGTAAGTAATGAGCAATTTTATTGGCATTTGTTGCTGAGTGTTCAAGACGTACGTGTAATGTTTTCAAACCACGAAGAACGAGAGAGCAATCTTGTGGTCCTAATATAGCACCAAATGCATTTTGCAAGAAGCCCAGTTTTTTAGCGAGTTCTTCATCTTTAACAACTGCTAACCCAGCTGTAACATCACTATGCCCAGCAATAAACTTTGTCGCGCTGTGGAGTACAATATCTGCTCCGAGTTCAAGTGGTTTTTGAAATAGTGGTGTTAAAAATGTGTTATCAACAAAAGTAAGAGCCCCAGCAGATTTCGCTAATTCACAAACCGCACGAATGTTAGTTACTTTTAATAAAGGATTGGATGGTGTTTCAATGTAAAATACTTTTGTATTCGGTTTAATATTTTGTTTGACTGCCTCTAAATTTGTCATGTCAACGAATGTATGTGAAACACCGTAACGAGAGAGGACCTCTGTTACAATACGATACGTTCCTCCATATACATCTTCTGAAATGAGAACATGATCGCCTTGTGAGAGAAGTAGAAAAGCAGTAGAAATCGCTGCAATTCCAGATGCGAAGGCAAATCCTTTTGTTCCCCCTTCTAATAAAGCAATGATGTCTTCAAGTGCATCACGAGTTGGATTCCCAGAGCGACTGTAGTCGTATTTTCCAAAGGTATCTACATCAAATTGATGAAATGTTGATGTATTATAAATAGGAACGTTAACAGCTCCTGTTTGTGAATCATGTTTATATTGGTTATGAAGTAAGAGTGTATCTAATGAATAACTCATATTCTCACACCTTCTTTTACATGTTTAATAGCTTGTTTCAAGTCTTGAATTAAATCATCTCCGTTTTCGATGCCGACGGAGAAACGGAGGAGACGATTACATACACCACGTGCTGTACGTACTTCCTCTGGGATATCTGCATGTGTTTGTGTTGCTGGATATGTCATTAAACTTTCAACCCCGCCAAGACTTTCTGCAAATGTAATTAATGATAAAGATTGTAAGAAAGAATTTATCCATTTCTCATCAAGAAGACGAAACGAAATCATGCCGCCTCTTCCTGGATAAAAAACATCGGTTACACCCTCTTCGTCGTTTAAATAAGAAACGATTTTCTTTGCGTTTTCTTCATGTTGTTTCATACGAAGAGCCAACGTTTTCATACCACGAATTAATAACCACGAATCAAATGGGCTTAATACAGCACCAGAGGCGTTATGATAGTGGGCAAGTTCTTCGCAAAGTGCCTGACCTTTTGCAACAACAAGGCCACTTAGTACATCATTATGACCACCTAAATACTTTGTCGCACTGTGAAGTACGATGTCTGCGCCTTTCGTCAATGGTTGTTGTATGTAGGGTGTATAAAAAGTATTATCAACAATCAAAAGGACCCCATGTTGTTTTGCAACGGCTGCGACAGCTGCAATGTCGGTTACTTGCATTAATGGATTGGTTGGTGTTTCTATGAAAATAGCTTTTGTTTGAGAAGAGATAGCTTTTTCTATCTGTTTTATAGATTGTGTATCTACGTATCTACATCGAATATTCCATTTTTCTTCATGTTCCGAAAATAAACGATAGGTTCCTCCATATAAATCTTCTGATATGATAAGTTCATCTCCAGAGCGGAATAAGGAAAGAATAAGAAGAACAGCTGCCATTCCAGAGCTACAGGCATAGCCTTGTTGACCTTCTTCTAAATCAGCAATTGCGCGTTCTAAAAGACCGCGCGTTGGATTTCCTGTTCGTGAATAATCAAAACCTGTTGATTTTCCAATTCCTTCATGGCGATAAGCGGTGGAAAAGTAAACGGGTGGGTTAACTGTTCCTGTTGTAGTTTCGCTTCGATTTCCAATTTGGGCTAGTTTTGTTTCGATTGTTGACATGTGAAATGCCTCCTTTATAAAGTGAAAAATTAATCAGCGGGATAAAAATAAAAAAGCCTTCTAAGAAGAAGGCTTTCATGCGAATATAGTCTTCTTCTTATCTTTCAAATTTGTTTACAATTTGCTGGAATTAGCACCTTATTAACGAACGTGTTAATGGTTGCTGAGGTGTCGTAGGGCCAGTCCCTCTACCTCTCTAGATAAGAATAGTTTGTATGAAATTTTATTATGCTTTTTACTTTACAACAAAAGATAATTGAATTGCAACTTAATTTTAAATATTTTTTATTTTTGAATTAATTACATTGACTTTCAGTTTATGCCATGCTAAGTTTATTAGAAAATTAACAAAGATTGTTAAAAGGTACACGTATTTCCTTTAAAAATAGATTAATAATAAAGAAAAACTCTTATTGAGAGCGGTGGAGGGATTGGCCCTGTGAAACCCGGCAACCTTCAAACGAAATGTTTGAAACGGTGCTAATACCTGCAAAACAATTCGTTTTGCATGATAAGAGGAGGATTCATGATGTCCCCCTCTTCAAGGTGAAGAGGGGTTTTTATATTGATAGAAAAGAGGGAGATAGGTGAAAATTCTAGATTTATTATCGAAAGGAATTGTTATTGGTGATGGTGCAATTGGCACATTATTACATTCTCATGGTTTGCAAAGTAGTTTTGAGGAACTAAACTTATCTGATCCAGATCTTATTATATCTATTCATAAACAATATGTAGCTGCTGGAGCAGATCTTATTCAAACAAATACATATGGTGCAAATGAGGCGAAATTGCGTATGTATGGTTTAGAAAACCGGGTCGCCCAAATTAATAAAGCCGCAGTCAAACTTGCAAAAGCGGCTGTGACAGACAAGAATGCAATTTTAGGGACGATTGGTGGTATGAAGCATATCGGAGCCGTCACAACGACTGATATGGAACGAGAGTTTATGCTACTTGAACAGGCCGGGGCATTATTAGAAGAAAAGGTTGATGGATTATTATTAGAAACCTTTTATGATGAATTTGAATTGTTACATGCCGTAAAAGTACTACGAAAACAAACAGATATTCCAATTATTGCACAGCTGGCGCTTCATGAAGCAGGAACAACACAAAATGGAAATGATGTAAATGAAGTATTAAAACAGCTTTTAGATTACGGTGCGAATGTAGTCGGATTAAATTGTCAGTTAGGCCCGCTTCATATGACGGAAGCTTTTAAAATGATATCGATTCCGAAAAATGGTTATTTATCAGCTTATCCAAATGCGGGCCTTCCAAACTATGTAGAAGGACGATACGTATATGAAGGAAGCCCTGCTTATTTTGAAGAGATGACACCGAAATTTATTGAACAAGGTATTCGTTTGCTCGGAGGGTGTTGTGGCACAACACCAGCACATATCGAAAGGATGAAGCGTGCGATTGCGAATGTAACGCCTGTTACAGAAAAACAAATTGTTCAAAAACAACAAGTGGTTCATATGCAAACAAAACGTGCTAGCACTCATGTTACTCTTGCAGAAAAAGCGAAGAAGCAAACAACAGTGGTTGTTGAATTGGACCCTCCAAAAACATTGGATACACAGCGTTTTTTTGAGGGAGCAAGGGCATTGAAAAGAGCAGGAGCAGATGTGATTACGTTAGCAGATAATTCGTTAGCATCTCCGCGTATTTCAAATATGGCAATGGGAGCATTATTAACGAAGCATGATATTCCGGTGCTAATGCATTTAACGTGTCGTGATCATAATGTCATTGGTTTACAATCACATTTACTTGGTTTATCAGCTTTAGGAATGGAAGAAGTGCTAGCCTTAACGGGTGATCCGGCGCGAGTTGGGGATTTTCCAGGAGCGACTTCTGTATATGATTTGTCTTCTATTGAATTAATAAAAATGATTAAAGAAATGAATGATGGCCGATCCATATTAGGGAAATCTATTGGTCCTGCGACAAGATTTTCTGTTGGAGGAGCTTTTAATCCACATGTAAGGCATTTAAAAGCAGCGGTGAAGCGGATGGAGAGAAAAATCGCAGCGGGTGCAGAATATTTTTTAACACAGCCTATTTACGATGTAGCTTTAATTGAAGAGGTGTATGAGGCAACAAAACATTTAGAACAACCGATTTTTATTGGAATTATGCCTTTAGTGAGCAAACGAAATGCTGATTTTCTTCATTTTGAAGTACCGGGTATTACTCTACCTGAGGAAGTAAGGCAGCGAATGGATGGGCATGAAACACAAGGAGCTGCAGTTGAAGAAGGAATTCGCATTTCACAAGAATTAATTGATGCTGCGATGAAATACTTTAACGGCATTTATCTCATTACACCATTTTTGAAATATGAAATTACAGAAAATCTTGTGAAGTATGTGAAAGAAAAGCAAGAAATGAAAGAGGGAATCTATTGATGAGACTGATAGAAGAGAGATTACAACATGATATTTTAATATTAGATGGTGCGATGGGAACGATGATTCAGCAGGCGGATTTAACTGCTGAAGATTTTGGCGGAGAAGAATATGAAGGGTGTAATGAATACTTAGTAAAAACAAGGCCAGATGTGATTTTAGGTATCCATAAAGCTTATATTGAAGCTGGTGCGGATATTATTGAAACAAATACGTTTGGTGCTACAAATATTGTATTACATGATTACGAGTTATCTCATTTAGATGAAGAGTTGAATGAAAGAGCAGCCCAGCTAGCAAAGCAAGCTGTAAGTGAGAGTGGTAAAGAAGTATATGTAGCCGGTGCGATGGGACCAACGACAAAAGCAATTAGTGTAACGGGTGGTGTAACATTTAATGAATTAATTGAAGCATATACGAGACAAGCACGAGGATTATTGCGGGGCGGCGTTGATGTGTTGCTTGTTGAGACGAGTCAAGATATGCGTAATGTAAAAGCGGCGTATTTAGGGATCCAGCAAGCATTTACAGAAGTGAATTATACTGTTCCTCTTATGATTTCAGGAACCATTGAACCGATGGGAACAACATTAGCGGGACAAACGATAGAGGCATTCTATTTATCAGTTGAGCATATGAAACCATTGTCTGTCGGATTAAACTGTGCTACAGGCCCGGAATTTATGCGAGAACATATCCGTTCTTTGTCAGATCTTTCGGAGTGTTATATTTCTTGCTATCCAAATGCTGGTCTTCCAGACGAGGATGGACATTATCATGAGTCACCGACTTCACTTGCAGAAAAGGTGAAACAGTTTGTTGAAGAAGGGTGGATTAATATTATTGGCGGTTGTTGCGGGACAACACCTAATCATATAAGAGCAATTAAATCTTCACTCGAGTCTCTTAAACCACGCGAGAACCATGAGCGGGAGGGGCATGGGATTAGTGGTTTAGAAGCATTGCAATATGATGATTCTATGAGGCCGTTATTTGTTGGAGAGAGAACAAATGTTATTGGATCAAGAAAGTTTAAACGATTAGTAGCTGAAGGGAGTTTTGAAGAGGCTGCTGAAATTGCGAGGGCGCAAGTGAAGAAAAATGCTCATATTATTGATATCTGCATGGCAGATCCAGATCGTGATGAAGTGGAAGATATGGAGAATTTTTTGGCAGAAGCAACGAAAGTATTAAAAGTTCCGATTATGGTAGATTCAACGGATGAGAATGTTATGGAAAAAGCTCTTACGTATATACAAGGCAAGGGTGTTATTAACTCTATTAATTTAGAAAACGGAGAGGAGCGTTTTGAGAAAGTGACGCCGCTTCTCCGGAAATATGGTGCAGCAATTGTAGTTGGGACGATTGATGAAGAGGGCATGGCAGTTAGTGCAGAAAGAAAGTTAGAAATCGCAAAAAGAAGTTATGAATTATTAACGAAGAAATACGGTATACGTCCCTCGGATATTATTTTCGATGCACTCGTTTTTCCAGTTGGAACTGGTGATGAAGAATATATTGGATCGGCAGCAGCGACGATAGAAGGAATTCGTCTTATTAAAGAAGCGCTGCCAGAATGTTTAACGATTTTAGGAGTAAGTAATATATCGTTTGGTTTACCGCCAGCGGGTCGTGAGGTGTTAAACTCGGTCTTTTTATATCATGCAACAAAGGCTGGGCTTGATTATGCTATCGTGAATACTGAAAAGCTAGAGCGCTATGCATCAATTCCAGATGAGGAAAAGGAAATAGCAGATGCACTATTATTCGAAACAACGAAAGAAACTCTAGAAGAATTTACGAATTTTTACCGAGTTGCCAAGAAAAAAGAAGTGATTATACAAGAAACATTAACGCTTGATGAAAGATTAGCAAATTACATTGTAGAAGGAACGAAGCAGGGCTTACATGAAGATTTAAGTCTTGCGCTAACAGAAGGAAGAAAACCACTTGATCTTATTAACGGTCCACTTATGACCGGGATGGATGAAGTAGGTCGTTTATTTAATAACAATGAGCTTATCGTTGCTGAAGTATTACAAAGTGCTGAAAGTATGAAAGCCGCTGTTGCATATTTAGAGACTTATATGGAATCTAGTGATAGTGCGAAAAAAGGAAAAGTATTGTTAGCAACTGTAAAAGGAGACGTACATGATATTGGCAAAAACCTTGTAGAAATTATTTTATCGAATAACGGCTATGAAATTGTTAATTTAGGAATCAATGTACGCTCCGATCGCATTGTTCAAGAAGTGAAAGAAAAGAAGCCAGATATTATCGGACTTTCGGGATTATTAGTAAAATCGGCACAACAAATGGTAGCAACTGCCGAAGATTTACAAGCGGCAAATATTGATATTCCAATTGTTGTAGGTGGTGCAGCATTGACGAGAAAGTTTACAGATAATCGTATTTCACCTTCTTATAATGGACTTGTGTTATATGCAAGCGATGCAATGATAGGGCTTGACCTTATCAATCGATTACAAAAAGAAGAAGAACGAGAAAAAATGAAGCAGGATAAAAAAAATCGCCGTATTCATGTTGTGAAACAAGAGGAGAAAAAAGTGGAGATACCAGTTGGTATTGAACCGTTGCCACGAGCGAAAGTCAGGGTGCCAGACTCAACAAAGCGGGTCGTACTTCGTGATATTCCAGTTTCACACCTTGCACCATTTTTAAATAGACAAATGTTAATTGGTCATCATCTTGGTTTAAAAGGAAATGTGAAAAAGTTATTAAAAGAAGGTGATAAGAGGGCACATGAATTAAACGATTTAATTGATGAGTTATTGCAAGAAGGACAGTCCTGGCTAAAGCCAAAAGTTGTGTATCAATTCTTCCCTGCTCAAAGTGACAGACAAACTATTATTATTTATGATCCAGAAGACCATACACGTGTACTAGAGCGTTTTTCATTCCCAAGACAAGGAAAAGCACCGTACCGTACATTAGGAGATTATTTACGTCCTATTGGTGATGAAATGGATTATGTCGCCTTTTTATCTGTTACAGTTGGACAAGGTGTTCGAGAAATCGCGGAGGAGTGGAAAGAGAAGGGGGATTATTTACGCAGTCACGCTATTCAATCATTAGCGCTGGAACTAGCAGAGGGACTTGCTGAAAAAACACATATGTTGATTCGTGACCGCTTTGGAATTCCGGATTCACCGGAGATGACGATGGAAGAACGATTTCGTACGAAATATCAAGGGATTCGCGTTTCTTTTGGTTATCCAGCTTGTCCAGAACTTGCTGATCAAGAAAAACTATTTCGTTTAATTCAGCCAGAGGAAATCGGAATCTCACTAACAGAAGGATTTATGATGGAACCTGAAGCATCTGTAACGGCAATGGTATTTGCTCACCCCGAAGCACGATATTTTAGTGTACTATAGTGTAGAAGGGGGAGAGGTATGAAAAGAATAGTCTTTACAGGCGGTGGTTCAGCTGGACATGTGACGCCCAATTTAGCAATTATTCCACATTTGCAAGAAAAGAATTGGGATATTTCTTATATTGGTTCTCATCAAGGAATTGAAAAAGCGATTATAGAGAACGAAGGAATCCCATACTATGGGATAGCAAGCGGAAAGTTGCGCCGTTATTTTGATTTGAAAAATATAAAAGATCCTTTTCTTGTTATGAAGGGTGTCATGGATTCTTATATACGAATACGAAAATTAAAACCGGATGTTATTTTTTCAAAGGGTGGTTTTGTATCTGTACCAGTAGTGATTGGTGGGTGGTTAAATCGTGTACCAGTTTTGCTACACGAGTCTGATATGACACCAGGGTTAGCGAATAAAATTGTACTCCGCTTTGCTTCGAAAATATTTGTTACATTTGAGGAAGCTGCGAAGCATTTGCCGAAAGAAAAGGTTGTTTATACAGGTTCACCCGTGAGAGAAGAAGTGCTACGTGGAAATCGTGAAAAAGGATTGAACTTTCTTGGATTCCATACTAGAAAACCGGTCATCACGGTTATGGGAGGAAGTCTAGGGGCAAAGAAAATCAATGAGGCAGTACGAGAAGCATTGCCACAGCTCCTTAAAATTTATCAAGTTGTTCACCTATGTGGAAAAGGAAATTTAGATGGGAAGTTACAAGGTATAGAAGGGTATAGGCAATTTGAATATGTGCAGGATGAATTACCAGATGTATTAGGGGCAACGGATTTTGTCATCTCACGTGCTGGATCAAATGCGATTTTTGAATTTTTAACATTGCAAAAGCCAATGATTTTAATTCCACTACCGAAAACTGCAAGTCGCGGTGATCAAATTTTGAATGCACAATCGTTTGAAAGACAAGGGTATGCATCCGTTTTATATGAAGAAAATGTAACAGTGACATCTCTTATAAAACAGATAGAAAGTTTAAATCGTAATTATGAGAAGTATAAAAAAGAATTAAAAAAATATAGTGGAAAAGAAGCAGTGCAGACTATTGTGAAATATATTGAGGAGGCATGATTTTAAAAAAATCATGCCTTTTTAAATAGAATGAAAGGTTCGAAGAATTATTGTATTTATGGTACAATAACAGAGATTTAATAGGGGAATTTCAGTTCTTTGAGCGTGAAAATACGAATGGATTAGGAGTGACTGTGTTGGAGCTGAGTCTCTATGAAAATGCTGCTCTGATTATATGTTTTGTTTTGTATGTTGGTAGTGTTATTGTTTACATTTCAAGAAAATTTTCACAAGAACGAAACTTAGAGAAATCAGAAATAACAGCTGAGTTAGAAATGTTAGCTGATGAAAGTGATAAAAAACAAAAAATAAGAGAAAATCATGAGGTGCCCCACCACTTAAACGTAAAATAAGTTTTAAAGGTGGGGATTTCTTTTGGCGAAATCCTTCTATATTTATTATCATGAACGCTAAAAAAGAGTTTCCCTTTAGGTTTATAAAGGTAAGGGGTTAATTAAGGTGAATTTCTATATAGCATCGAGTTTTCAAAATAAACATCTTGTTCAATTTGTAGCGAGTAAACTGAAAGAAATAGGATGGCACCATACATATGATTGGACTCAAAATGAAAGAGCAACGAATAGGAAACAATTACAGAAGATTGGTCAAGCAGAAAGACAGGCAATTCAAGCTGCGGATGTTTTTCTGCTTTTACTAGATGGAGGAAATGGTAGCCATATAGAACTTGGTATGGCAATTGCTTTAGAAAAGAAAGTCTATCTGTATCATAAAAATAATCTGCTACAAACAACGTTTTACCATTTACCAGAAGTAAAGATTTTTGAGGGGGATGTGGCGGGATTTGTATCCTACGTTATGAATCAAGGTGATGTATAACGCAGATTTCGAATACGATATACGATAATTTTAAAATATTTCAAAACTGGGAACAATGAAAGCTGTTGGAATAGCCATTAATGTGTAAGGCTTCTCTTCTATCCAAGAATTTGAGAAGATGTAATTAAACAGCGAAAGAGAAAAGTAATTAAAGGATATATTTAAAAATAAAGGAGTTATGAATATGAAACTAGAACGAGGATGGGAAACAAACTTCTTAGAAGTTGTACAAACAAGTGCATTCAAAAAAGGTGCGCTGCGTAGCCAGTTACTTTGTGTGGATGGGGAAGAAGTAGAAGAACTTGCAGACGATTACGGGTATGACGAAATTGTAAATCGTGAACATGATGAAGAGCTTGCAGAGATTTTAGGAGAAGAACTTTTTAGTGAAATGGAACGTCACGTATTCTTATCTTCGCAACCTGAGGAAAAGCTCATTTCATTTGTAAATGGATTAGGATTTCATATTCTAGATTGGATCGTTCTCCTTGAAACAGAATTTGGTATAGATAGTGCAATATTTACATCTGATGCAGTAAAAATGATCGAAAAGCGTTTTAGACAGTTCCCATATATAGAAGATAAGACAATTTTTGATATGACAATTGGAGAAGCAATGAATGCATTAGAGTCTGTGACGAGTTTACAATTGAAAGAGAAGATGAATATACAATAATGAAAATAAAAAAGAACGTGAGATGATCACGTTCTTTTTTACATAATAATTACTTTGTCAGTTAATTTTTTTTGTCCTGTAAGAAGTGCATTCAAATACTCGACTTTTCGTATACAAGATTGAATGTGTTTTTCAACTTCTTGTAACTCTGCTTGGTGGTGCGTTTCAATCGGATGAATTTGCACGTTAAACTTTTCAAATTGACTACTATATGTGATTTCTGCATAGCCGCTCATGATATCTGTTTGATTATGAAATAGAAATTGTTTTGCTTCTTCACAGTATGTTACATCTTGAAATCCATATGATTTTAATGCTTCGATTACTTTTGTAATAATTGTTATATCCATTTTTCTCCCTCTTTGCGAAGTTCTGCTTTTCTATTATAACATGAAAATGGCAAAAGAAAGCGTTTTCAATTGCTTGTTTGCATATTTTTTACATATAATTTATCAAAATGAAACAAAGAAAAAATAATTGTAATAAAGGAAGGACTCTTTTACTTTTTTATCATATATATACAGAAATAGTGCAATGAAAGGGAAATTTCTGAAAAGAAGGTAGTATTCCGAAGTTGAGCGTAGTAAAAGAGGTGAAAATTTTGAATTTTGATATTATAGGGCAAAAAGCATATATAAAAGACGGACCGTACCGGAATCGAATTGGAATTGTAAAGCAAAAAGGAAAGCAGGAGGGATCGAATTTTTTCCTTGTTATTGACGAACAAATCGTTGATGTGGAACTAAAAGATATTGTTTTAGTGGGGGTAGATGTGCGGCAATTTCATGAGTGGTGCGAGCAAAATGGCTATTTGTAAAAAGGACGGGTTGTGAAGTGAAACGTTAATTTTTATTTTGTAAGAGAAAAGGTTCGCTTTGAATAATAGAAAGAAGTTTTGACATCCATCAATAGGCAATATTGAGAAGGATTATGTTCAAAAAAGAGCGTATATCCTCTTTTTTTACGTTTATTTAGTAAAGAAGAAATGAAATATTGTAGCAATATTGAAACGAAATATTTTAATGGGAAATCCAGAAAACAATGTGAAGGAATTGGATCTTTTGGGGCAAAAGAAGCAGATTAGTTATGTAAAATAGTGATTATAGGGAATAAAAAAGGAATGCAAATGAATTAGCATTCCTTTTCATGAAAGTTCCCTCTTTCTTATGAAGCGACTTCCTTACTTTTTACATCCTCTTGATTATATGTCTCATGATCTAATTCACCAAGCCATTTACTAGAAATAAGACCTGCTGTCATTGATCCGCTTACATTAAGAGCTGTACGGCCCATATCGATTAATGGTTCAACAGAAATAAGAAGAGCAACAATTCCGATTGGTAAGTTCATTGTTGAAAGTACGATTAATGCTGCGAATGTTGCGCCGCCACCTACACCGGCAACTCCGAAAGAGCTAATAGCGACAACAGCGATTAAAGTTAAAATGAATTGTGGTTGTAATGGATCGATACCTACTGTTGGAGCGACCATCATTGCGAGCATAGCTGGATAAATACCTGCACAACCATTTTGACCGATAGATACACCGAAGGAAGCGGCAAAGTTTGCAATTCCTTCGGATACACCAAGTTTTTCTTTTTGTGCTTCAATATTTAATGGCATTGTACCTGCGCTAGAACGAGAAGTAAAGGCAAATGTTAATACTGGAAATACCTTTTTTAAATATTGAACTGGGTTTAAACCGGATAGAGCGATTAATAATAAGTGAATAATAAACATAACGATAAGTGCTACGTAAGATGCTAAAACAAAATTACCGAGTTTTAAAATGGCATTCACATCACTACCAGCGACTGTTTTTGTCATAAGAGCTAATACACCGTATGGAGTCAGGCGTAAAATTAACGTTACCATACGCATTACAATAGCATATACAGCATCGAGCATCTTTTTAAATAGTTCAGCTTGTTCTGGATATTTTCTTTTTACACCAATAAAGGCGATTCCAATAAACGCTGCAAAGATTACGACAGAAATTGTTGATGTTGGACGTGCACCTGTTAAATCAAGAAATGGATTTGTAGGTAATAATTCTAATAATTTTTGTGGAATTGGTGTTTGTTCAATTGAACTAAATTTTTCTTCCACTAATTTCAAACGAGCTGTTTCTGCATCACCTTGTTGTAAACCAGTAGCTTGAACGTCAAAACCTGCGCTTGCGGCGATACCAACAGCGGCAGCGATTCCAGTTGTAAGGATTAAAATGCCAATAATAAGTCCGCTAATTTTACCAAGGTTACTTGTTAATTTTAATTTTGTAAATGCTGAGATAATAGAAACTAAAACAAGTGGCATAACAATCATTTGTAGTAATTTCACATAACCACTACCAATTAAGCTAAACCAGTTATTTGAATCCACGATAACTTTAGAAGTAGGTTCATAAATGAATTGTAAAATAAGACCAAATGCAATTCCGACCCCTAAAGCAGTAAATACGCGTTTATTAAAAGATACATGCTTACGTTGCATATAATATAAAATGCCAACTAATATAAGCATGACCACTATGTTAATTCCGACTAGCAGTGTATTCATAATAATTCCCCCTAATTCCATCTGTTATATAAAATATATTTCAACAAAACCTATAAGTCAACTAGGTAATTGAGGAAAATAAAAAAAGGATGGCAAATTGCCATCCTTTTAATGCCCAGCGCCAGGGACAAGTAGAAATGTTGTGTAGTATGTAAATCCAATGAAGAAAACCGTTAAATAGGCCCCGAATACGTATATATACATACGCTCTGTTAATTTCAAATAACTTAAAAGTACGAAAAATCCTGTTTGTCCTAAAAATAATAGTGCAGTTGTATGCATATCCCCTAAGTAAAACATAACCGAGAAAATTCCAGTCCAAAAGCCGAGAACGCGAAACATGCGCTCCATGCAATCTCCCTCCTTTTCTAAAAAAGTAAACCTCTCCTCATTATAATTTATTTTTCTCATTATTGTAAATATTTGCGAAAAAAAGAAAAGAAGCCAAATCAAATTGACTTCTTTTTGACATAATTTCATATAAAAACAATTATAGTTGGACTTTGTAGTTACAAGACTTGCATCCATCTAATAAGTTCTCATGTCGTGTTAATTCCATGTCCGGAAATAAAGTTCCAAAAATCCCCTTCATCATATCGCTATGCATATGGCAAACTTCTTCAGGGTGATGAACGGCAATTTCCTTAAATGGACAATTGTACACGTCATAGAAAATTTGTGTGCCATCTGTGCTTAATTCAAAGGAAGGGGATAAGCCAGCAGTTGATAACGCTTCTTTTGCAATTTGAACTTTGTGTTCTAATGTTAATGAATCTTTATTAACATTTAAACGCTGCATGTGTTGTTCCATCAATTCTTTACCAAATTGTTTGCCCGTTTCATATAGTGCCTTTTCACCGGCTGCACCGAGGCTTAGTAATGAATTAAAAGTGATTTTCGCTAATAATTGATAATCGCGAAATGGGAATTGCAATTGAATTAAGTCTTCAGACAATACATATAATCTGCTTGGTCTTCCGCCTTTTCCTGTTTTCTTCGTTTCAGATTTCAACATATTAACATCTTCTAATTTTGATAAATGTAGACGTGCTACGTTTGGATGGATATTAAATTCATCTGCAATTTCTTGTACGGTTACGTAACTATGCTTTTGAGAAATGTATTTATAAATATAATAACGAGTTGGATCAGATAGTACACCTGTAATTTTTAAAGCTTGTTCCATGAGGATCTCCACCTTTATCACTTTATCCAAGATATTAACATTATAATACAGATAAAGTTGCATATAGGTGATTTTAGTCAATAATTCAGAAATTGTTCATAATTTCACAAACATATTTTACCTTTTTCTAGTAGAGAAAAAGGTAAAGTTACGATTTTTCTTATATTTTCCTTTGTGATATATACATTGTGAGGAGGGATAACGATGAATGGTGTTGAACATTTTGCCAATACAATTATGAAAGAAGCATGTACATTACAGGCATCTGATTTACATATTGTGCCGCGGCAAGAAGATGCAGTTATACAATTGCGAATTGGAAAAGATTTGGTAACGAAGCATTGTATTAGAAAAGAATTTGGGGAAAGACTTGTTTCACATTTTAAATTTTTAGCGTCTATGGATATAGGGGAAAGACGTAAGCCACAAAATGGATCATTGTATTTACAAATTGATGGACAAGAAGTTCACCTGCGTCTCTCTACACTGCCAACTATGAATTTAGAAAGTCTCGTTATTCGTTTGCATTTGCAAGCATCGATTCAACCACTTTCCCATCTCTCTTTATTTCCAAGTTCGGCAAAAACACTTCTCTCTTTTTTACATCATTCTCATGGATTACTCGTGTTTACTGGTCCGACAGGATCTGGGAAAACAACGACAATGTATGCTTTGCTAGAGGTAGCGAAAAAGGGACAAACGCGGCGTATTGTTACACTTGAGGATCCAATCGAAAAGCGAAAGGATGGTTTATTACAAATTCAAATTAATGAAAAGGCCGGTATCACATATACAACAGGTTTAAAAGCGATTCTGCGCCATGATCCTGATATTATTTTAGTCGGTGAAATTCGTGATGAAGAAACAGCAAAAGTAGCTGTGCGTGCGAGTTTAACAGGTCATTTAGTAATGACAACGTTGCATACAAACGATGCAAAAGGGGCTGTGCTACGTTTGATGGATTATGGGATTACGCGGCAAGAAATTGAACAATCATTGCTTGCAGTGGCAGCGCAGCGTCTTGTGGAATTGAAGTGTCCATTTTGCAAAGGAAAATGTTCGCCATTATGTAAAGCGATGAGGCAGGTACGGCAAGCTAGTATTTACGAGTTGTTATATGGCCATGAATTGAAACAGGCTATTCGTGAAGCAAATGGAGAGCGTGTAACTTATCATTATGAAACATTGCAATCATGTATAAGAAAAGGATATGCCCTAGGTTTTTTAGAAGAGGATGTTTATGTTTGAGCGAAAAGGATGGCGATTACATGAACAAGTCTTGTTATTAAGAAGACTTGGAGAATTGTTAGAAAAAGGCTATCCTCTCTTACAAGCGCTAGAATTTTTACAGTTTCAATTGTCCTCTACAAAACGGCTACAACTGCAGCATATTATCGAAGAATTAAAAAATGGACAAAGTTTACACGATGCTTTTCATCAAATGATGTTTCATCCAGACATATTAAGTTATTTATTTTATGCGCAGCAACACGGTGATGTTTCTTTTGCTTTAAAGCAAGGAAGTGTACTCCTTCATAGAAAGGAGAAGCATCAAAAGGATATGATGAAAGTTCTCCGTTATCCGATTTTTTTATCTCTTTTTTTACTAGGAATTCTTGCTGTATTTAACCTTGTTTTGCTTCCTCAATTTGAGACATTGTACAGTTCTTTACGTGCAACCTCTGCTTCTTTTACTGATCAGATTATTAATTTTATCCAAATACTTCCATGTATAATGAGCGGATTTTTTCTTGTTATTGCACTTGGAGTATGTGTATACGTGTTTTATCTACGAAAGCTTCCTCCGATTCAAAGGGTAAATATTATGGTGCGTATTCCCCTTATAAATACATTTCTTATTTTAACAAATTCTCATTATTTCTCTGTTCAATTAAGCGGCTTACTACAAGGAGGATTATCGGTACTTGAAGCTCTAACATTAATGATGGAACAAAAACATCATTCGTTTTTTCAATGTGAAGCCACTCGGATTGAAGAGTTGTTAATTGCGGGAGAACAGTTGGATTCTATTATTATGAAGAGCAGTTATTATGAGCGTGAACTGTCTTACGTTATTGCGCATGGACAAGCAAACGGAAACTTAGCGACAGAATTAGGTGATTATAGTGAATTAACGATTGAAAAAATGGAAGAAAAGATTCAACGTATTTTAGTTATTATTCAGCCGCTTTTGTTTACATGTATTGGCATAATTGTTCTTCTTATGTATTTAGCGATGATTATGCCGATGTTTCAAATGATGAATTCTATTTAGGAGGTAGTTTACATGAAGAATGAAAAAGGATTTACTCTTTTAGAAATGTTATTAGTGATGGTTGTTATCTCGGTATTGCTGTTATTAATTATTCCAAATGTCATTAAACAACGTTCTTCTGTACAAGGAAAAGGTTGTGACGCTTATGTGAAGTCTGTTGAAGCGCAAGTACAAGCGTACCAGTTAGAAAAGAATAAGATACCAACAATAGATGATTTAATAAACGAAAAATACATTACTTCTACAACGTGTCCAAAAGGGGAGCCAATTAGTATTTCCAGTGAGGACGGTACAGTATCGGTTGGTAAATCGTGAAACAAAAGGGCTTTACATTTTTAGAGATGCTTCTCGTCTTATCTATCATTTCTATATTAAGCATTGTTACTTATTTTAACGTTGCTCCGTTATATGAGAGGCAAAAGGTCGAACGTTTTTTTAGACAATTCTCACAAGATATTTTGTATATGCAGCAGTTAGCTATAAACCACCGGAATCTGTATATGTTGCGGTGGGTCCCTGAGAAACATATGTACAGTATTTGGGAATCAGGAGATGCACGTGCCCTTATGCTCCGGGAATATGAACGTGATATAAAGGTTGATTTAAATACTTTTCCGAACCCAATGACTTATAATGCAAACGGAAATATAAACCAAGGTGGTACAATTCTACTTTTTTATCGTGCACGCACTTATGAAATTGTATTTCAACTTGGAAGAGGGAGATTTACCTATCGTGAAGTGCCAAAAAGGGTCAGTTATGATCGAAATGATCGTATCGTTAAGTTTATTGATGTTGGCTGTGTCGTTAGTGCTTCCCCAAACACTTCTCATCATGCAAGAAAGAAAAAATATTCAACTTCGATATAAAGCATATGTATTGCTGAAAAGGGAAGCGGCATTATATATGCATCAAAATCAGTTGAAGCAGCAAAAAGAGGAGATGATAGATGGCGTTATGTATGTGACCTATTTGCGAGGAGAAGAGGCTTGTACAATTTGGAGAGATACGAAACAAAGGAGAATAGAACAATGTCGCCATGTTAAAAAATAAAAAGATAGAAGCAGGGTTTACTTTATTAGAAATGATGTTATGTTTATTGTTTTTATCTATTTTCTTTCTTCTTGTGCCGCGCCTTCATAGTTTATTTATTGAGAAACCATATTCGAAGCAGATAAACAGTTGGGAATGGGATGTGTTCATGGAGCAAGTACAATTAGAGTTTCGAGAATTTCAACTGAGGAGTAATGTTCAGTTAGGGGACGAAGGAAATATAATACTTTTTCAAATGAGTAATGGTGATAATATCACATATGAAATGTTAGGAAATAATATTGTGAGAAAAGTAAATACACTAGGAAGGGAAATTATATTACAAAAAGTAAGTTCAGTTTCTTATAACTTAACACCATATATGCTATCCATACATGTGCAAGATATAAGTGGAAAAAAGTATCATGGGGTAGTAACGCGATACACACTCCCTGAGATGAAGTCATGAGAAATCAAGATGGTTTTGCTTTGCCCAGTACATTAATTCTCCTTTTCTTACTGTTTTCATTCTTTATATATGAGATAAATATGTTGCAATCTGATCAAAGATTTTATAAAGAGGCGCAGCAGAAATTTTTGTTAGAAGAGATTACAGATCAAGCGATCATCTCGATAAAGGCAGATTTGCAGGAGAAAGAACAAAATGATGTGTTTGCCTTTCAATATGAAAATGGTGAAGTGAGTGGGAGATATGTATTTGAGAATGACATTATCTTTGTTACCTTGCAGTGTATGACGAAAGAGCGCCGTTCTTATAAGGTGAACTTTCAGTACGATAAAACAAATAAAAAGGTTATGAATTGGACGGAAGAGCGAGGAAATGGAAGTTGAATTACAAGTACGTTTTGTTCTTGATACAAGATTGAGGACAAAACGTTTTTTTAGTAATTTGTGCAAGTAGTATATAAAATAAACCACATCAGCTCATCTTTCGTTATAATACAAATAATTAAACAAGGACCAACTTGGTAGAAAAGAGGTAACAAAATGAGGGCCATATATATAACAGGCTATATGGGGGCCGGAAAAACAACAATTGGGAGAATGCTAAGTGAGAAACTGCATATTCCAGTTGTAGATACAGATCAAAAAATTGAAGAGAAGCAAGGGAAGGTGATTCGCGATATATTTGCGGAAGAAGGGGAGGGCTCTTTCCGCAAATATGAAAGCGAAATGCTGCGCTCTTTACCGACGAGTGACTTAATTATTACAAGTGGTGGAGGGATCGTTGAGCGAGCTGAGAATCGTCAGTGGATGAAAGAGAATGGAACGATTGTGTATTTATATTGTGATCCGTATGTTATTGCAGAACGTCTTCGCGGGGATACAACGCGTCCATTATTTCAAAAAGAGAATATAGAGGCGTTTGTAGAGAAGTTTGAAAAACGCCGAGTATATTATGAAGAAGCAGATATACATATTGATACAACAAATAAAAGTGTGAAAGAGATTATGGAAGAACTAGAGAAAAAGATTAATGAATAAAAAAATGGACATACTAATCAAGTAGAGGTGATAATATGTCTACTAATGATTATGTGCGTTTTGTAACGCAACAATTTGTATCATATATGGATGCTCCAAAAGAGGATCGAAAGCAGAAAAAACAACAACGCCGCTCTGAAAAAGCACCATTTTTAAACAGATGGTTTGGTATGATACCACTTAGTGCTGCTTTGTTTTATCAAAACGTAAAGAAGAAAAGAAAGCAATCAAGTTAATAAATGAGTGGAATGATTTACCACTAGTAAATATACTAGGGCGGTATAGGGCAATTTTGGCGATGGGTGTATACTTGTCATTGATTCAACAGAGAGACATAATAAAAATTCCCCAGTGCAATATTGCACTGGGGAATTTTTATTATTTCTTTTGATAGTTTCCAACTTATTGTGTAGATTCTGTTTGTTCAGTTACTGCGTATATTTTATTATTAACCCATACAAATCCTATTCCAATACATATGGAGATCCCCCAGCCAACAGCGGTCATGATTGCTCGCATTTCACCATATCCTTCTACACCAAAAACAGAAATGAAATAGATTTTTAAAAAGCTTTTTAAAATGAATTGGAGACCGAAAAATAGTGTTAAATATTTCAAGGCCGGATATATACGTTTGTCACGGTAAAGAGCGCGACTTTTATCTCGGTCATGTCCTTGCAAGACTGCGATATCAGCAGCGAAATATAACATGAGCGGTTTTTTAATAAAGATTGTACAGATGACAATGCAGCCGAGTACGATATGATAATATGCGTCGTTCCAAAGCATTCGCGCAGCAGAGCCAGATAGTATGTCTACTGTCGTGTTAGCAATGAGGGTAATCAAAATAAAGAACCCTGTAACGTTGAACTGTTTTTCTTTCTTAAAGCAGTACAGTGTATAAAGAATTCCCGGTACCGAGGAAATAAGCATTGCATAATAAGGATCAATATGTGCTTTTGCAAATTTCCAAATGACAAAAGGGAAGACGAGGTAAAAGACAATATCGAATATGGCTTTCTTATTTTGATTCATTATAGACCTCCTTAAGTAATAGATATATTTTACAATATAATTTCTGAATATTGTACAGGATTAGTTGATAATTAAAGTTAATAAACGATATCCCACTTCTTTTTAGTTGAAAGAGAGGATTTAGCGATGCATAGAAGTAATTAGAGTTTATTCCTACCTCATGTCAAGTAAAAACAGAAAAAGAAGCAAACACGTGAAATCATCTTCCCTTCTTCGCGGTGGTGATTTTAATTTGAGAACTTGTATACAAGTGATAGGTTAATGTTTCGGAAACGTTTTGAGCGTGTACGAAATGAAGCAAAAGTCATAATTTAGTAGAAATAAAAAAGATTGCCCCTAGCGTGGTAATCTTTTTTAGTATATAATAATTAAAACGCTTTCATTTTTAAGGGTTTGTTCACAAAATTGACGAAAACTTAAGTTATTCCTATCGTCATGTTGTTTTATAATGAAACTAATCATCTATACATGCATACAATATTGTGAAATAAATAACATAAATAATCTATATAAATGTAAACGTTATCAAAGAGAGAGGTGGAGACAATGAGTAAATTTTTCTTCAATCATAATCCAGCAACAATAGAAGATGGAAGGCTTGTAGAATATGCTGAAATTATTTATGGTGAAGGTGGCCGTTCTGTATTAGAAAATTTAATGGTGAAAGCATCTATCAGGTTGCGTGATCGTTATCCGCATAAATCTGACGAACAGATCTCTTATCTTGTAAATCAAGGCTTACACGATATGTTTCAAAAATATGTGAAGGAATAAGAGGAGCGAAAAGCTTCTCTTATTTTTGTATAAGGATTGCACCACTAGCTGACAATAAGAATGAATTTGAAAAACATAAGGGGTGAAAAAAATGAGTAATGGCGTAGGACGTTCAAAAAAGAATCTTCCAACAGATGCAAACCATGTGAGTGCAAAAGATAGGGAATATCAAAAGCGAATGACAGAAAAACAGCAACAAGAACATAATGATGGCCGGAAGTATAATGGGAAAATATAAGAAAAGCTCCTTCTCATATGAAGGGGCTTTTCTCATGAAAAAAATGTTTAGCGGTTACATAGAAGAGTCCGCCATTTATAATTTGCATTGTAATCCGCGGTTCGTATTGTTCTTGTAAGGCTTGCTTTTCTATTTCATAGCTTTCGGGAAGCTCTTCACTTCCCTCATAAAAGCGATTAAGAAGCGATAAATCATGGTTCCAACGTACCCGTGCTTCTTCAGCCCATGTATGATCATCTGCTGCGATGAAGTTTTTTAATGCATCTTCTATTCGCTGTAGTCCACTTTGCGGTTTAATAATTGGAGTGAGTGTAAAACTGAAATCCGGTATTTTTGGTGTGAGCCGAATTTTCGCTAATGTTTCATGAAAGTTTGTAATCATCGTTCCAGAAATAAGATGAATCCCGATGGAATGAAGCATGTCTTTCTTTCGATCGCATTGATAACATACTTTTACATTGACGCCAAGCCATGGGTGAAGTGGTGTATGAGTTGTACTACCTAAATTCACTTCTTCGAATAAGCGTATGTATGAACCGAGTTCTTTTGTTGTTTGAAAAATTTGATGTAGACGAGGGGAGCCATAGTGAATAAGCTCACCTTCCTCACTGTCACTCTCTGGGTTTGTAATGAGAGTAAGTTTCATCGGATTTGGGATACCACCTGTTTTCTCGAGGTAATGCCAATAAAAAGGTCGATTCATCAATAGTTTATCCATCTCAATTGTTAATTGTACATCTAGTAGATGAGGGGAACGCTGGGAAATCTCACAGTCGTTTGCTTCGAAAAAATCCCATAAGTAATTATGAATTTCATGTTGCTGCATAACCTTGCACCTCAGCTTCGTTTCTCTTCGCGAAGTCGATGATAGATGTTAAATTTTCCATCTTGATTCGAATTTCTCCTTCGCTCTTTGACCCTGCAAAAATTTCTTGAATATGTGCATCGATATTTTTCATATTGATTCTTGTTAAAATCTCATCAAGTTCACCGATGACTCGCTCAAATAAATTAATTTTTTCATATAGAAGTTTTAAAATATGTTCTTCAACTGTATGTTTCGTTGCTAAGTTATAAATATGAACATCATTTTTTTGACCAAGCCTATGAATACGTCCAATGCGCTGTTCAAGCCGCATCGGATTCCAAGGCAAGTCATAGTTAATCATATGGCTACAAAATTGTAGGTTAATCCCTTCACCGCCTGCTTCAGTTGCGATTAACACTTGCGCATGATTTTGGAAGAGTTCTTTCATCCAATCTTTTTTTCCTCGTTTGAATCCACCTCGAAAGGGAACCGATGAAATACCATGCTGTTTTAAAAACCATTGTAAATACATTTGCGTTGCTCTGTATTCTGTAAAGATGACGACTTTATCATTAATTTCTTTTATAAGCTCTAGTGCTTGATTTGCTTTTGAATTAAAAGGAATATGGTTGATTTTGTCCATTAAAACATCGATATATGGGTCTGATATATAATTCACATTTTCTTTTTTCCTTTTTTCCACGTGTTTTTTGAGTGAATAATAAACTGCTTCACGGCTACTACATACTTCTCGTTTCAAAGTTAATGATGAAAAGGCAGAGGTAAAAGCGTCTTGTCCTTTCCAATTTTCAATTGCATTATATAACGCTTGCTCTTCCTCATTAAAATCAATAAATATTGTGCGAACATGCCTTTTCGGCCATTCGATACCTGTACCATTTCGCCGATTTCTTACCATCACTTTATTAATGAGCGCTTTTAAATCTTCATCTGACTCTGCTGAGCGATTTTTCGATGCATAATATTCCTCGAAGTTAGATTGATTGCCTAAATGTCCTGGTTTTAATAAGGAAACGAGATTGAAAATTTCATCAATTTTGTTTTGAACAGGTGTTGCAGTTAGTAATAAGCAAAACTTCTTTTTCAGTCGTTGTGCAAATTCATAGTTTTTTGTTTTGTTATTTTTAAGTTTGTGTGCTTCATCAATAATAATAAGGTCATATTCTAAGTTTAAAACGATGTCACGATGAGGTGAACGTTTTGCTGTATCAATTGATGAAACAATAACATCAGCTTGCTCCCATGAATAACTTTTCCTCTGAGCAACAGCGGGGATAAAAAATTTTGTATTCAACTCATATGCCCACTGTGAAACAAGGGAAGCAGGAACGAGTATTAATACTTTTTTTACAAGACCTCGCACCATATATTCTTTTAAAATCAGACCCGCTTCAATTGTTTTTCCAAGTCCAACCTCATCTGCTAGTATTGCCTTTCCATTCATTTGTTCAATCACAGTTTGTGCGACTTCCAACTGATGAGGAAGCGGTGTGAAGTGGGATAAATGTTTTGGTGCTTGCAAGCCATCAAATGTAGGGACAAGCAACGATCTTTCTGTTTCATAAGCTAAATTATACAGTTCCCAATTTGTCCAAGGACCGTCCTCATCAATTCGTTTTAAAAAATTATTTTTCCAAGTCCGATCTACGGAAATATCGACATTCATTAAAACTCTCCCACCTTCTGTAAACTAAAACGGTTATTGTTATACCCTTCACCAGAACGTTAATTTCTAGCGTTTTTAGGTGAAGTCATTTTCGTAAGTGTAAGATTAAAAAATTCCAAATTATTTTTTATGCTAGAATATTGATGAAATAGATCGAAAAATGTTAGGATAATGTTGTGAAATGTGTGGAATCTTTCGTATTTTATCCAAGAAAGTACTTTTTTATTTACGCTTTCATAAAAAAATACATTGAGATTCCGTATATCCCATCTTTTCTGAATAAAAAATGTTTAGATACGGGAAGCCAACTTTTAATGATTTGTCATAGACAGCATAAGGGGGAAAGAACATGATTACATTACAACGTACACCGCTATTTGATGTTTACGCGAAGTATGGTGGGAAAACAATCGACTTTGGTGGTTGGGAATTACCAGTTCAATTTTCAAGCATTAAAGAAGAGCACGAGGCTGTTCGTACAGCAGCGGGTCTGTTTGATGTGTCTCACATGGGAGAAGTTGAAGTCACAGGTACAGATAGTTTAGCATTTTTACAACGTGTTGTTACAAATGATGTTTCTACCTTAAAGGTAGGAGGAGCACAATATACAGCAATGTGTTACGAAAATGGTGGCACTGTAGATGATTTATTAATCTACAAGCGTGGTGAAGAAGACTATTTATTAGTAATCAACGCATCGAATATCGAGAAAGATTACGAATGGTTAGCAAGTCATGTAATTGGCGATACGAAGGTAGTCAATGTTTCTAGTGAAATTGCACAGCTTGCAATTCAAGGACCAAAAGCAGAAGGCATTTTACAAAAAGTTGTGTCAGAAGATTTAAAAGAGATTAAGTTCTTTAAATTTAAAAACGAAGTTCTTGTAGACGGTACCCCTGCACTTGTATCTCGCACTGGTTATACAGGTGAAGATGGATTTGAAATTTACTGCAAGAGTGAAGACGCTGCAAAACTTTGGGAGAAACTTCTTGAAGTTGGAGAAGAAGACGGCTTAAAACCATGTGGTTTAGGAGCTCGTGATACACTTCGTTTTGAAGCAACGCTTCCACTTTATGGTCAAGAACTATCAAAAGATATTACACCAATTGAAGCTGGAATTGGCTTTGCAGTAAAAACAAATAAGGAAGTAGATTTCTTTGGAAAAGAAACATTAAAAGAATACAAAGAAAACGGTGCACCTCGTAAATTAGTCGGCATTGAAGTAATTGAACGCGGTATTCCTCGTACACATTATCCTGTATATGTAGGCGAAGAAAAAATCGGGGAAGTTACAAGTGGTACACAATCTCCAACGTTAAAGAAAAGTATTGGTTTAGCATTAGTTGATGTAAAATACGCAGCAGTTGATACAGAAGTAGAAATTGAGATTCGTAATAAACGTGTTAAAGCAGTAGTTGTTCCAACACCATTTTACAAACGTTCAAAGTAACGGGGAGAGGGGTAGATTTCATGTTGCATCGTTATCTTCCAATGACAGAAGAAGACAAAAAAGAAATGTTACAAACGATCGGTGTTCAAACGATCGATGAATTATTTTCTGATATTCCAGAAAGTGTTCGTTTCAAAGGGGATTTAAACATTAAACAAGCAAAGTCAGAACCAGAACTTTTAAAAGAACTGTCTGATATGGCTCGTAAAAATGCCAACTTAAAAGAATATGCATCTTTCTTAGGAGCAGGTGTATACGATCATTATGCTCCAGTAATTGTTGATCATGTTCTTTCTCGTTCAGAATTTTATACAGCGTATACGCCATACCAACCTGAAATTTCACAAGGAGAATTACAAGCAATTTTTGAATTTCAAACAATGATTTGTGAATTAACAGGAATGGATGTAGCAAACTCCTCTATGTATGACGGAGGTACGGCATTAGCAGAAGCAGCGATGCTAGCTGCAGGTCATACTCGTAAAAAGAGAATTCTTGTTTCTAAAGCAGTTCATCCAGAATCAAGAGCGGTACTTGAAACATATGCAAAAGGTCAACATCTTGAAGTTGTTGAAATTGATTATAAAAACGGTGTAACAGATTTAGACGTATTACAAAGTGAAGTGGACGATACAGTAGCTTGTGTAATTGTTCAATATCCTAACTTCTTCGGACAAGTGGAAAAATTAGCTGCTATTGAAAAAATCGTTCATCAGCAAAAATCATTATTTATCGTTTCTTCAAACCCATTATCATTAGGTGCTTTAACACCACCAGGGAAATTGGGTGCTGATATTGTCATCGGTGATGCACAACCATTTGGTATCCCAACACAGTTTGGTGGACCACACTGCGGTTATTTTGCAACAACGAAAACATTTATGCGTAAAATTCCAGGACGTCTTGTAGGACAAACTGTGGATTCAGATGGCAAACGTGGCTTCGTACTAACATTACAAGCTCGTGAGCAACATATTCGTCGTGATAAAGCGACATCTAACATTTGTTCAAACCAAGCACTAAATGCATTAGCGGCATCTGTAGCAATGACAGCGCTTGGAAGACAAGGTGTGAAAGAAATGGCACGCCAAAACATTTCGAAGGCACAATACGCAAAACGCCAATTTGAAGAAAAAGGATTTACTGTAATATTTGCCGGACCATTCTTCAATGAGTTTGTTGTAGATTGCAAGCGTCCAGTACAAGAAGTAAATGATGCATTAGTACAAAAGAATATTATCGGTGGTTACGACCTAGGCCGTGATTATAAAGAATTAGAGAATCATATGCTACTAGCTGTAACAGAACTTCGTACAAAAGAAGAAATTGACACACTTGTAAACGAAATGGGGGCTATCCAATGAAGAACCAAGACCAAGCACTTATTTTTGAAATGAGTAGAAAAGGACGCGTAGGATATAGCTTACCCCAATTAGATGTAGAAGAAGTGAAATTAGAAGATGTGTTTGAGAACGATTATATTCGTTCAGAAGATGCAGAGCTTCCAGAAGTATCTGAACTAGACATTATGCGTCATTACACAGCGCTTTCAAACCGTAATCACGGTGTTGATTCTGGATTCTATCCATTAGGATCTTGTACGATGAAGTACAATCCAAAAATTAACGAAAACGTGGCACGTTTCCCAGGATTTGCACACATTCATCCGCTTCAAGATGAAAAAACAGTGCAAGGTGCAATGGAATTAATGTATGACTTACAAGAACATTTAATTGAAATCACAGGAATGGATACTGTTACACTTCAACCAGCAGCTGGTGCACATGGGGAATGGACAGGATTAATGCTAATCCGTGCATATCATGAAGCAAATGGTGATTATAACCGTACAAAAGTTATTGTTCCTGACTCTGCGCACGGAACAAATCCAGCATCTGCAACAGTAGCAGGTTTTGAAACAATTACAGTTAAATCAAATGAAAATGGCCTTGTTGACTTAGAAGATTTAAAACGTGTTGTGAATGAAGAGACAGCAGCACTTATGTTAACAAATCCAAATACACTTGGTTTATTTGAAGAAAATATTTTAGAAATGGCAGAAATCGTTCATAATGCGGGTGGGAAATTGTATTATGATGGTGCGAACTTAAATGCAGTATTAAGCCAAGCACGTCCTGGCGATATGGGATTTGACGTTGTACATTTAAACCTTCATAAAACATTTACAGGTCCACATGGTGGCGGTGGTCCGGGCTCTGGCCCAGTAGGTGTAAAAGAAGATTTAATTCCGTTCTTACCAAAACCAATTTTAGAGAAAACAGAAAATGGCTATCACTTTAACTACGATCGTCCACAAGCGATTGGACGCGTGAAACCATTCTATGGAAACTTTGGTATCAACGTTCGTGCTTATACGTATATTCGTTCTATGGGTCCAGATGGTCTACGTGCAGTAACAGAATATGCTGTATTAAATGCAAACTATATGATGAGAAGATTAGCACCATTCTACGATCTTCCATTTGATAGACATTGTAAGCATGAATTTGTATTATCAGGACGTCGTCAAAAGAAACTTGGCGTACGTACGTTAGATATCGCAAAACGTCTGCTTGATTTTGGCTACCATCCACCAACAATTTACTTCCCGTTAAACGTGGAAGAATGTATTATGATTGAGCCAACAGAAACAGAATCAAAAGAAACATTAGATGGATTCATTGATAAGATGATTCAAATCGCAAAAGAAGCAGAAGAAAATCCAGAAGTTGTACAAGAAGCACCACATACAACAGTAATTAAACGTCTTGATGAAACAATGGCTGCTCGTAAACCAGTGTTACGTTATCAAAAGCCAGCTCCTGTACAAGTTTGAGTACATGTGAAATGAAAAGAACTCGCTATACGCGGGTTCTTTTTTTTGTGGAGAATCTGTGCAGAAATTATGAAAATAATGTAAATAATTTTTATGTTTTATGTAACAGTGTAGAGGAAAGTTGTTTTTTAGGCTTTTTTGTTGAAAAAGTCGGTTTGATAAAATTGTGTATTTTTGTTAGAATTTTATTGAAATTAAGAGGGCGTAATGAGAGAGACATAACTCATTTTTATGTATATGTGAAAAAACGAACAATTTGGGGTGAGGAAATGGGCTATAAGTGTTACAGGATGGTGTATCATTTAGAAAACGGTAAAACGATTAAAGATATAAAGGAATTTTGTTATCGAGATCATGGGAAAATGTTAGAACGTGTAGCACATCGTGTAATGGATAACGAAGAAGTGACGGCGATTGATAAACAAGGAACAATTATTTCAATAGCTTGTGATGACATTGTAAAGGTAGAACTTGATTATATAAAAGAAAGTTAACCTTGAGTCATATCGAATTATTCGATAAAATATACTGTTGAATGGTGAAGTGAGAAGAGAGGAGCTTATTATGGGTAGTACAAGACACTTTTATATGTTTATTTTAGCGTTTGTACTTGTTGTGGCATTAACGGTATATTTAATTGTTGATAGCAGCTGGTACAATGCGGTGCATCCGGCATTTCTTATTTTTATGTACATAGGAATTGCGGTTGTTAGTTTTGGGATGAGAGACGAAATGTTAGATCGCTTTGAGAAGTGATACATATATGGAAGACCAACAGGGAATTGTTGGTCTTTTTTTCTTGTCCAAAATAAGGAGTTTGTTACTATAGCTGATGTAATTATATGTATATGCGTTGTTTTTGGATGGGATTTTATAAAAAGGTGTCTCATTATAAGACACCTTTTTTCAATAAGAGAAATAACACAGAAGTAACTTATAAACAGAAACGGTGCTCGGCATATCTTTTGGCGCATGTAATATGAGGCTGAAACATATAACAAAGAAAAGAAATAAGAAAAATAACAATAGGATATGTTTATGTATGGAATTTTGCATGTAATCAGCTCCTTTTTGTGTAGTATGCCCTAAAGGAGTGAAGATATAGTTAGATTTGAAAAAATGGGGAAGAGACATGTAATGAGGAAACAGAGGTTAAAAGGGAGAATATTAATGAAATCTGCATTGTTCTTTCCTTAAATCTTAGTATGCTTGATTTTTACTCGGATATTGATATTTTAAAAAGGTGAATAATATTATCGGTACTAGTGTTTTTATTCTTGGAATACTATGCCTTATTGTATCGAATTTCTTTAAAAATCCAAAATATAGGAATCATTAAGGGTGAAAAAAGACAGTCACTTCACTTTTCGGAAGAACTGTCTTTTTTACTTAATTTGCCCCAAATCTTGGCGATACTCCAAATGATAAGAATTGTAATAGAGGCAATTATCGACCAAACGATGGATGCAATTTCAAGCGCCATGTTCGGAAGGAATGTAAGAACAGAAATTGCTTTATGAAATAGCCATTCTATAATATGAAAGCTTATTTGCAGTAGAATAACGATTCCGAGTATAATCCCAGTTAGGATTTGTTTTCCTTTTGCTTTCCACATGACGATCACCCCACGTTAGCTCATTAATTTTAAGCCAACTGCCCCGCATAAAATGCAGCTTAAAAAGGCAAGGCGACGCCAATCAGCTGATTCGCGGAATAAAAGAATGCCTAGCAGCGCACTTCCGGCAGTCCCAATTCCAGTCCAAATCGCGTAAGCTGTTCCCATCGGTAACGAGTTCATTGCTAGTGATAAGAAGAAGAAGCTTACGCCGAAGTTAGCAATTAAAATAAGTTTTGGTGCCCAGCCTTTCTTTTCAGTGGCTACTTTCATAAACAGTACACCAACAATCTCACAAATACCAGCAATAATTAAAAATACCCATGCCATTTTATGCAGCCTCCTTCTCTTCTTGTTCACCTGTTACTCGTTTTAAACCAATTACTCCAAAGAAAATTAAACCAATTAATAAAACTTTTATAATTGAAAAAGGTTCTCCGAAAATAAAAATCTCTGTAAGAACGATTCCGCCAGCCCCGATTCCTGTAAACACAGCATATACAGTTCCTACAGGTAAATCTTTATAAGCTTTAAACAATAGGACGAAACTTATTGCGATTAAAAGAGCAACACCGATCCATTCAATTGGTGTTGTTGCGTGCTTTAGTCCAATCACCCAAAAAATTTCAATAATGCCAGCTAAAATTACATAAATCCATGCCATATATTATTTCTCCTTCCTACCAGTCGTTAGGTAAAGGGCTGAAAAACGACGCATTGCTAAGTAAGCAATCCGTCATTTTGAAAGACCATTCCAAAATACTTTCCAAGAGGCGTTTAAGCGGGTCTTAAAGCGATTTAAACCTGCGAATAGTAGTTCAACCATAAGACCGTCAATTAAGCATAAATAAGCCTCTAAAGCGTCTTTTATTTCAATGTTATGCAGTTCACCTTGTTCGTTTGCTCGTTTGAATACAGGAAATAAAAGTTCTCTGATGTTTTCAATGTGAGCATTTGCTTTTTCAATAATTTGTTCGCGAAATGCATCCGGCGGAAAATAAGAAGTGCGTAACCAAAACATTGATTCTTCACTTTCACCAAATCGCTTTGCGTAACCTTTCAATAAGTTTACAAGTAATGCTTCAGTAGATGATTCTGAAAAATTTTCCATATCATCTGTAAAGCATTGTAAATCTTTTTGCAAGGCTGCTTCTAAGCAGGTGAAATATAATTCTTCTTTTCCTTTAAAGTGTGCGTAAATTGATGGTTTTTTAATCCCGACCTCTTGAGCAATATTTGCTAATGAAGTCCCTTCATAGCCATAGCGTGCGAAATGAGAAAGTGCTACAGCTTTAATGCGGTTTGCTGTCATCTTCATCCCCTACCTACCGTTCGTTAGTTTGAGTATAAAAGAAAGAAAAAATAAAGTCAATAAGGAAAACTCTAAAAAGAGCACCTAATTTGGTACTCTTTACACGGTTTGACGCTCAATTAATCGGAAAGAGAGCTCTTTTGAATCAATAGTCATTTGTTCATTTTGTATTTGTTTATAAAACATTGAAAATGCATGAAATCCCATACTTAATCCCGGATGTTCAATAGTTGTAATTTCTAGTGCTTCAGAAACTTCGTGGTTATCAAATCCTAGTATTGCGATATCATCTGGAACGCGTAGACCTTGTTTTTTTGCTTCCGTTAATAAACCAGCTGCAACTTGATCGTTTGCAGCAAAGATAGCAGTTGGGCGTTCCTTCATTTTTAATATGTTTTGCATAACTTTGGAACCGTCTTTCATCGTGTAGCATTGATAGAACATCCAGTTTTTATGTACCATTTTTCCAGATGAATGGAGTGCATCAAAAAATGCTTGTTTTCTTTGCATTGTGTTGGCACTATTTTCACGAGCTAGACAAACACCGATGTGACTATGTCCTTTGTGTAATAAGTATTCTGTACCAATACGAAATCCTTCATAATGATTAACATAAACAGATGAAATAAGTGGATGCATCATCTTTTCACAAGAAATAATAGGAGCAAATTTTGCATAAGGTTCAATTGTCTCCCATGAGCTTGTACGTGAGCAAATAATCATGCCATCAAATTGCTTCATTTTCATCATTTCTAGAACACGAAGTTCCTCCTTACTATCATAGTTGGTTTGACAAAGATTAATATGATAGCCCGCAGCCAATGCTTCATTTCCAATCCCTTCAATAATGGTACTGAAATAGGGTAAGTTGATAAAAGGAAGCATTACCCCCACTGTAAATGTTTTCCCTCTTAATAAATGAACTGCATTTATATTTTTTGCATAATTTAATTCTTCAACCGCATCTAAAACGCGTTTTCGCTTTTCATCGCTGACGTAGGGATGGTCATTTAGCACGCGCGAAACCGTCGTGATAGATACCCCAGCGATTTTCGCAATTTGTTTTATATTTGCCATATGTATCACCTCTTCGTTCATTATATAGGCAAATAGATAGGAATGGAAAAAAATACTGGGAAAAGCTTGACCTGAAAAGCTTTTCACAATCTATGTTATAAAAGACCTACTGTTATTCGCGTCACCTTTTTATTTTGGGCGTAAGAGTAGCAGGAAGTCTTTTTTTGTCTAAATAAAAATGCTGTGTCAAAATCTGTGAGATAAACGGGGAAAGTTTTCAAAGGGAGAGTTGACAGGTGGAGCGAATATGAACAACATATTAACGCTTTGTTCGCAAAAGGAGCGGGATGAAAGGGCGGAAACAAATTGAAAAAAAGAATCATTTGTTTCGTGTTTTCTAGTATGTTACTGAGTTCATGTTCATTCCAACAAACAGCGAAAGAGGAAAAACAATTTGTGGGAAATGCGGATGGAGCTGTAGATCTTGTATCTGGTCCCATTTCGTTAAAGGATACAAAAAAATATTTTTCGGAAGCATTTAAAGTTCCGACATATTTGCCGTACGATGTTATGAGTGGTGTAAAAGGAGAAGTAAGAACAATTGGAAAGAAGAACGCGGTCTTAACGATTAAATATAAACAACAGGAAAAAAGAAGAAAAGATTATATAGAATTAACAGTTGCTAACTTTTCCTATAGTTTTCCGTATATTGTAGAACAAAATCGATTTCAGGAACAGATGAAGTTGAATAATGGGGCAACTGCTTATTTTAAAAATAGGGATGAATTTGAACAAGGGGAAGAATTTGCAACGCTCATATGGAAAGAGAAAGGATTAGAATATCAATTGTTATATCGCAATGTAGAATTAAGAAATGAAGAAGTAGTAAAACAAAACTTAGCATATATTGCGAACAACATGGAAGAAAAGAACTAGCTGATGAGTCATGCTAGTTCTTCAAAATATTATTTCTTTTTAATTCTGCCTGTCCAAGATTTAAATCCACCTTGTAATTGGTAGAAATCTTTGTAACCCTGTTTTTTTAGATATTGAGCCGCACGTCCTGTACGGAATCCACTTTGACAGTATAAATAAACAGGTTGGTCTTTACGTAGCTCTTTGTAACGCATACGGATTTGTGATAGCGGAATATTACGAGCACCTAAAATATGACCAGCGTTAAATTCATCTGCTTCACGAATATCGATAAGCTGTGCTTTACGGTAGCCAGCGCGAAATTCTTCTTCTGAAAGTGTTTTAATCAATTTCTTCTGATAGAAAAACATCCATACAGAGTAGCCGATGAATGCTAGAACTACGGCTAGTATAATAATTAAGTTTGTTGACACGATTCTATCGCTCCCTTTTTTCTTATCCTACTTTCAATATTATAATGCCCGTATGTATTTATGCAACAGGTTCGTTCGGTGAGAAGAAGAAATTTCGTATTCTTTCACAAATTTTGTCGAATTTGTTAGACTAGATATTGTGAAAAATAATTGGTTACATGAGGTGCAGGATGGGAAAAGAAAAATGGTGCTATATTAACTCTGGTCAATGTTCACCGGCATTCAATATGGCGTTAGATGAATGTTTATTAAATTGGCAAAGTGAAAAGAAAATGCCACCAACAATTCGTTTTTATGAATGGGAAGTGCCAACATTAACAGTGGGGTATTTTCAACGTGTAGAAAAAGATATCAATATGGATGTAGTAAAAGAGAAGGAATATGGATTTGTTCGCCGTCAAACAGGTGGTAGGGGAGTATTGCACGATAAGGAATTAACGTACAGTGTTATTGTCTCTGAAGATCATCCGAATATGCCTAGAACAGTTACAGAAGCGTATCGCGTAATTTCTCAAGGGCTACTTGAAGGTTTTAAGGCGCTAGGATTAGAAGCGTACTATGCGGTTCCAAAAACAGAAGCGGATCGTGAAAATTTAAAAAATCCACGTTCAGGTGTATGTTTTGACGCTCCGTCTTGGTATGAAATTGTTGTAGAAGGCCGGAAAATTGCTGGAAGTGCACAAACGCGCCAAAAAGGAGTTATCCTACAGCATGGATCTATTCCGTTAGAAATTGATTTAGATGAGCTGTATGATTTATTTTTATTCCCAAATGAGCGAGTGAAAGAGCGTATGAAGAGCATGTTTTCTTCTAAAGCGGTCGCAATCAATGAATTAACAGACCGTACATTTACGATTGAACAGTTGATTGAAGCGTTCCAAGTTGGATTTGAAAAAGGCTTAGATGTGGAGCTAGTCCCGTATGAACTAACGGAAGAACAGCTTCAAGAAGTGCAAACATTAGCAAAAGAAAAATATGAGAGCGATGAGTGGAATTATAAAAAATAAGGAGGTGGCATTTGCCACCTCCTTATTTTTTATAGTAAATTCAGTACTTTTTCTACTTTAATCCCTTTTTCTTGTAAAGAACGAAGGCGATTTACGACATCCATAATTTCTTTATCAAAAGTAACGCTAATACCTTGGCTTTGTAATTCTTCTTTTAAATTTTCAATAGAATCATCTATATCGATGCCAAGCTCGTAATCTTGACATACTTCAATTGTCTTTTTCACAAGTTTTACATAATTTTCTTGTAGTTTTGAGTTTGTTTCAGCCGCAGTTGTTTGTTTCGGCTTTGTAGGCATAACCGTAACTGTTTCTTTCTTTGCGACTGGAGTAGGTACTTCATTTTTTATAGGTGCTGGTTTAGGTGCCGCTACAACTGTTTCTGAACGCACTGGTTTAGGTGCTGGTGCCGGAATAGGTTTAGGCGTTGCAACAGGTTCCTCAACACGTGTAATAGGTTTAGGTGACGCTGTAACTACCTTTGGTGCCTCTACGACTACTTCCTTCTTTGGCGCAGCTTCTACTGGTGTTATTTCTTGTTCTGCAGCTTCTTTATTTTCTTTGCTCCACATAACGCGTTCAATTTCTAGAGAAACATTATTTTTGTTCATTGCTGTTAATGTAACTTTACCAACTTCAGCGTTTCCAGTGAAATCAACAATTTTATAAATGACACTCTTGTTCCAATCCACGTTTCCGCTCAAAAATAATTCTTCGTTACATTTCGGCGTTAAGCCCTCGATTTTAATTTCTGCGTTTACACCGTTTTCACTATATACCATAATTAGCGAAGCATTTACATCTTCGTCTGCTAACATTAGTTCACGAACCATTTTGCCGGTGCGTACTTGCGTTTTCTTCTTAAGTGACATCAAATTTCTCCTCTCAAAAATTCAGTAATAATAAAAAAATCGTATAACGAAAAATAATTGCTCACGAAGATTTATGATACCGATAATAAAAGCATCACGTCAACAATTTACGTTAATTATTTTGTATTTTTCTTTTTTTCTTTATGAAATTTTTCAGTTTGTAAAATTAGACAGAAGAAAAACAGCGTTATTAGTGTACTGTTGCTCATACTAAAAGCAGGGGGAAAGTTATATAAAGCTATTTATGCCAAAGGTTGTTTATTTTGAAATACAGGCACTTGAGTAATTATATGATAAGTTTACATGGATGGGTCTAGAAATTTGAGAGACAACATCCCATAATCAGATTCGTGATTTATCTGAAGAGAATGATTTGCAGAAATATCGTAATGCGAAAACGATTGAGTGTATTGGATAGAGTGAATAAGATCGTCTTCGTTACATTACGAAATATTCGCATGTAGATCATTTGTTGGATGCAAAGCATAATGGAAAACACGTTTTCGCTTTGTAGTGAGGTTAGAGGAGACAATAAGGGGATGTATTCACAAAAATTTTCCAAATACTGAAATTCAATATTCCGTATAGGGGAATTTGTACTATACAGATTCTTTTTTTGTTTCAGGGCATTTGATCGGTTCGACTCTTGTCATGATACCCTTTCTGGTGTATCATTTTATTGATTGCTTCGTGCGGAAAATATAAAATGAAATTGGATGGAGGAAACCGATGCCTACCCCTAGTATGGAAGATTATATTGAACAAATTTATTTGTTGATTGATGAAAAGGGATATGCCCGCGTGTCTGATATTGCTGAAGCGCTTAGTGTACATCCATCCTCTGTAACGAAAATGGTACAAAAATTAGATAAAGATGAGTATCTAATTTATGAAAAATATAGAGGGCTTGTATTAACAACAAAAGGGAAAAAAATCGGGGAGCGTCTTGTATATCGTCATGAGTTATTAGAACAATTTATGCGTATTATCGGTGTGGATGAAAGTAAGATTTATAATGATGTAGAAGGAATTGAACATCATTTAAGTTGGGAAGCTATTGACCGCATTGGTGATTTAGTACAATATTTTGAGCAAGATGAGCTTCGAATTGAAACACTTCGCGGCGTTCAAAAAGCAAATGAAGAGCAGGGAAAGTAAAGGGAACGAAGTGCGTTTCCTTTTTTGTTTAGAAAAGGAAATTCCTTTGTTTAAATTGAATATATAGAGATGTGAAAAATCGTTTTGTAAAAGGTGGGATAGGAATGAAAGCAATTATTTTTGACTTTGATGGATTAATTGTAGATACAGAGACAATTTGGTTCCAATCTTTTCAGGAAGTGATTCACGAATATGGTGGTGAGTTACCTCTAGAAGAGTTTGCGAAATGTATTGGAACAACAGATGAAGTACTTTATACATATATTGAACAACAATTGAAAGAGCAATTTAATAAAAAATTGCTAAAAGAAAAAGTTTCGGCGTTACATCAAGAGAAAATGAAAATACCAGTCGTTCGTGATGGTGTGAAAGAATATTTAGAAGAAGCAAAAAGTCTTGGAGTAAAAATTGGTTTAGCTTCTAGTTCTTCAAGAAAGTGGGTTATCGGATTTTTAGAAGATTTAGGGATTCGAGAGTATTTTGAAGTTATTAAAACAAAAGAAGATGTTGAGAAAGTAAAACCGGATCCAGCACTGTATAAGGCAGCTATTGAAGAATTGAAAGTTGATGCATCAGAAGCTGTTGTGTTTGAGGATTCAGTGAATGGATTGAAAGCAGCGATTGCAGCGGAATTAAAATGTGTCGTTGTTCCTAATGAAGTTACAAAGACTTTGCAGTTTGAAAATCACCATCTTCGCTTAGGGAGTATGAAAGAAAAGAGTTTAACAGAAGTGCTTCAATATGTGAGAGAGCATAAATGAAAAAAGACCGCATTTCCTAAAAGGAAGCGCGGTCTTTCTTTTTATTTTTTTTACCCTCAATCACGGTTAAATGGGATTGTTTTCGCTTCCGCTTTAACAATGATGAATTGCTTTTCTTAACTTTGTCATCAGAAGCATTTCGTTTTAATAAAGAATTGCTTAGGGGTGCTACATTTTGTTTTCCGTATTTTCGGTTCGATTGTTTCGCAGCACGCTTATAAGAGTTTTGCGAATTGGCGGAACCGCTGGAATTTGTAAACATTTTATATAATACATAAAAGACACCAACAACAAGTAACATGATGACAATGTTTTTAACCATTCCATATGGATCAGTAATTGCAGATGATACGAGACCAAATATTGCTAGCCCAATAATAAGTACGAATAAAGCGAACGTAAACGAACGACCGTTCATAGGGAACACCTCCTAAATAACATATATTAAAATTAGTATATTAGCGACAAGGAAAGGAGTTGAGTACCATTTTAAAAAATTATTATTGTTTTTTCTCCAAACGTAATAATTCTTCAAAGGATGCAATCGCAACTTCAACTTGATCATCTTCTGGTTCTTTTGTTGTTAATAGTTGCAGCCATAATCCTGGGTATCCTAATACACGTAAGATTGGAATATCTCGTAATCGATTTGTAAACTGTAAGACTTCAAAAGAAATACCTAGAACAACTGGAATTAATAGAATTCGGTTTACGACTCTGACCCAAAGCGGATCAGTTGGAACAAGAAAGTAGACAAACATTCCGATAATGACTGTAAATATAATGAAACTACTACCACAACGATAATGAAGGCGAGTTTGTTTTTGGACATTTGCTACTGTCAGCGGAAGATTGTTTTCATAAGCGTTGATAACCTTGTGTTCCGCACCGTGATATTGAAACACACGCTTAATGATCGGAGTTAGGGACACAATATATATATAGCTCAGTAAAAGGATGAGCTTAATGATGCTTTCGACAATAATTTGCCCAGTGTGAGATGGGAAAAATGGTCTTGTCAATTCTGCTAAAAGTGCGGGAACTGCTGTGAAAATAACTTTACCGAATATGAACGATAAGACACCGACTGCGGCTACTCCTAATATCATCGTTAATTTGGATTGTTCTTCTTGTTTGTTTACAAGCTGTTCATCGTCTTCAGGATGAACGTCAAATCGTTCTGAAGCAAAGTTTAAGTGCTTTGCTCCATTAGCACTTGCATCAATGATAGCGGCGATACCACGTAGAAATGGAATCTTCTTTAGCGTAGATAATACTTTATTCTGCACGCGTCGTAGTCGATAAAATTCGATTGATTTATCTTTACGACGAACCGCTGTAACAGTATATTCTCTACCACCAAACATAACTCCTTCTATGACCGCTTGCCCACCGTATATTTGTTTTGTCTCCTCTGCCATGTTAACACCAACCTGTATTTGTTTCTCTCTTATGTAGAAAAGAGGCAATTGTCACACTTGGTTCTGTCATTGTGAGATTTGACAATCACCGAGTTTCCTTTATTTTATCGACAAACACAAGCTGCTGACAAGAAAAATTGTTGCAGGAGCCAGACATTTCTTATTCTTTTTATAGACAAAATTCGCATGATTTAAACATGCTTCAAAATAGTTTCGGACATACTAGTAAGCGGAGGTGTTGATGTGAAGCAAGAACAATCAGGAATAAATAAATTTGTACAGATTGGTTTGTTTGGCGGTTTTTTTTGGGGAAGTATATGGTATTTTCTTCATGTTTTTTCATTTACAGAAGCTGGACCAAACTATTTGCTTTTACCATTTGCGTTTGGATCATGGAAAGAAGGCGTTTGGGGAAATGTATTAGGTATTGTCTGTATTGGGATTCTCTCTATTTTGGTGGCCTTTCTCTATAAGGTTCTTTTTAAAAGATTTGAAGGGATACTACCTGGGATCATTTATGGTTTCTTTTGGTGGAGTATTTTATTTTTGGGGCTAGGTTCTATTGCACCTGTTATAAAAAATGCACTTCATTTACCAAAAGAAACAATTGTCACAACGATATGTATTTTTATTTTATATGGTGTATTTATCACATATTCTGTTTCGTTTGAAGCGAACAACATGAATCAAGGGGAAGGGGCAGAGTAGACAAACTATTCAAATAAGTGACTCCTGTGTTAAAATGTTGTATAGACATTTTTATATTAAGGAGTTTACAAATATGAAAAGATTACTCCTCGTTAACGGTCCTAATCTAAATCGCCTTGGTGTCCGAGAGGTGAATGTATATGGGAAAGGAACGTTAGCGACACTTGAAACAGAGATGAAGCAAGAAGCAGAGAAATTGGGAGTGGAGTTAGAATGTTTTCAATCGAATCATGAAGGTGTTCTTATTGACATCATTCATGAGGCCGATGACATATATGAAGGAATCATTCTAAATCCAGGAGCATTTACGCATTATAGCTATGCGATTCGGGATGCGATTGCGAGCATTTCGATTCCGGTTATTGAAGTACATATTTCCAACATACACCAGCGCGAATCGTTTCGCCATGAATCTGTGACGGCAGCTGCCACTACAGGACAAATTGTTGGATTTGGTTTTTATGGCTATAAGTTAGCGTTATTTGCATTAATGGAGAAACTTAGGGAGGCATAAAACTGATGGAAAAGATCACGAAGTTAAGAAGTGCATTTGATGAAGCTGGTATTGATGGTATTTTATTAACAAATGAATATAGTCGTAGATATATGACGAACTTTACAGGGACAGCTGGTGTTGTACTTATTTCTAACGATCGTGCTTTATTTATTACAGATTTCCGCTATGTAGAGCAAGCTAGTAAACAAGCTGTTAGTTATGAGATTGTACAACATACAGGACTAATTCTGGATGAAGTTGCGAAACAAGTGAAAAACTTGGGGATTCAAAAGCTTGGCTTTGAGCAAGATGATCTTACATATAGCTCTTATACAGCACATAAAGAAGCCGTTGAAGCGGAATTTGTTCCAACTTCTGGGCTTGTAGAAAAGTTACGCTTGATTAAGACGGATTCAGAGATTAAGATATTAAAGGAAGCTGCACAGATTGCAGATGCTGCCTTTGAACATATTCTATCATTCATTCGCCCAGGCGTATCTGAAATTGAAGTGTCAAATGAACTTGAATTTTTCATGAGAAAACAAGGAGCAACATCTTCTTCGTTTGATATTATCGTTGCTTCAGGACTTCGTTCAGCACTGCCGCATGGTGTGGCATCTGAAAAAGTGATAGAAAAAGGAGATTTCGTAACATTAGACTTCGGTGCTTATTATAAAGGATATTGCTCTGATATTACACGTACGATTGCAGTCGGCGAACCATCTGATAAATTAAAAGAAATTTATAATGTCGTTTTAGAAGCGCAAATCCGTGGTGTAAACGGCATTAAAGCTGGTTTAACTGGTCGTGAAGCAGATGCATTAACACGTGACTACATAACGGAAAAAGGATACGGTGAATATTTTGGGCATTCTACTGGTCATGGAGTGGGTCTTGAGATTCATGAAGCACCAGGTTTAGCGTTCCGCTCTGAAACGGTACTTGAGCCTGGTATGGCTGTAACAGTAGAGCCAGGTATTTATATTCCAGGTGTTGGTGGTGTGCGTATCGAGGACGATATCATCATAACAAGCGAAGGTAATGAAGTAATCACGAAGTCTCCGAAAGAACTTATTATTTTGTAATACACAGGAGGATTTTTTGCATGATTTCAGTAAATGATTTTCGTACAGGTTTAACAATTTCAGTGGACAATGGCCTTTGGCAAGTTCTAGATTTCCAACACGTAAAGCCAGGTAAAGGTGCTGCGTTCGTTCGTTCTAAATTACGTAACCTTCGCACAGGTTCTGTTCAAGAAAAAACATTCCGTGCAGGTGAAAAGGTAGAAAAAGCACATATCGAAAACCGTCGTATGCAATACTTATACGCGAGCGGTGAGTCTCACGTATTCATGGATAACGGAACTTATGAGCAAATCGAACTTGGTGAAACTCAAATCGAGCGCGAGCTAAAATTCTTAAAAGAAAATATGGAAGTAGCTATTATGACATACCAAGGCGAAGTACTTGGGGTTGAACTTCCAAATACTGTAGAGTTAAAAGTTGTTGAAACAGAGCCAGGTATTAAAGGTGACACAGCTTCTAACGTAACAAAACCAGCTACATTAGAAACTGGTCTTGTTGTACAAGTACCAATTTTCATTAACGAAGGCGAAATGCTGATCATCAACACAGGTGAAGGTAAATACGTTTCTCGTGCATAGTTAGAAAAAGCACTCGTGATCATCACGAGTGCTTTTTCTATATGAAATAAGGTAAGTAATAAATAACACTTATAATAAGGCTAATCACTACAAGAATGGATGTTCCGAATGTGAAAGGATTCCAATTGATCTGAAATGGCCTTATTTCTCCTGTCTCTACGCCAGTCATTCCCTTATATACTGCGTGATCCATATTCGCATTGCGGTTCATATTTAAAGTAGTGAGCCAAGAAACTCCAAATATACTTAGACTACTTAGGAAGAATACCTCCATAAATGACCAATCTACTATTTTAGAAAATAAAAAAATACCGATTACTTCCAATATAATTATGTAAAGAGCACGCATAAGGTTCATTCTAATCACCTCTCTATTTTTTAAAAGTAACTTCCTTATCAGCATCAATCATTTTGTTGTAACCACCTTAAAAAATTTTTTCGAGATAAGGCATGTAGTACACAAGGAACTTTTGTTTCTTATTCTAATAAAGCGTGTTCCTTTGGGAATTGCTCCTCCATATGTAATGAAATATAAGGTAACTTTTCCTGCGCTTTTAAAGAACGAACATTCGCCGTTTTTGCACCGGAAAATACATATATAAGATCTAATTCTTCAAATGCAATTTTAAATATTTCTTTTTTAGCAGCCTCATTGTAACCTTGCCCCCAATAAGGATAACCGAGCCAACTACCAATATGAGATGTCTTTTTTTGGTGATCAATATGTTTGAGAGAAGTAATGCCAATTATTTCTTTTTTTCATTGACAATTATTCTGGATAGAGATTTCCCTTTTCGTTCTTCTTTCATTGCAAAACGAATAAATGCTTTTGTATCCTCGGGGGTATCTACTTTTATTCCTAGGGGCGTCCTTCACATGTGCATCACCTGATAAAGTAAAAAGGATTTCTGCATATTGTAAATCCAGTGGTACTAATGTTACGTGTTACATTCCCCCGCCCTCCTTCTTGCATTTAGTATAACATAAGTGGATGTGAATATTCGGAATTTTATGGAATTTAATACAGAAAATATGTTTTTACTTCTGAAATAGACAACCTCTGCATATGGTTGTACAAATATGATCTTTCAGCCTAAAGATTTTGTCAGCTATTTGTAAAGGAATTGTTAGGAGAGAGGGTGGGAGAATGAAACAGTGGCTGGCGGCAATGGAAACATCCGTGCTTGTCATGGGTTTGCTTCGGTTGTTTTCAGGTAGCGCGGAAATATTCGCCGCTTTGCTTATGCTCTATGTGAATGATGCAAAAAAAGCATTGTTTATAAATGGTATGTTGGCATTTGTTGGACCGACTGTATTAATTTTAACGATGTCAATTGGAATTGCGAGCGTTGCGAGTGAGATTTCTTTTTTAAAGCTTTTTTTTCTCGCTCTTGGAATAGGCTGCATTTTTATTGCGGTGTTGAAATAGTAAGTCAAGTATGGTGGGGAGAATCCTATGAAAGAAGTATTAGAGGTTTTACCAAAAACGATGAGACAGTTCATTGAGGGCTGTGAACAATATAGCAAGTTAGAAGAAATCCGAGTTCGAATCGGAAGGCCACTTGAGTGTATTGCACATGGAGAAGTGTTCTTTTCTGACTATATTGTTACAGCAGAGGATGCTATCTACTTGTTGAATAAGCTGAGTCAATATTCCATTTATACGATGGAAGAGGAGTTGAAGCGCGGATATGTTACCTTGCGCGGTGGACACAGAATTGGCTTAGCTGGAAAAGTAATTACTGAGAAAAGTGCAGTGAAAATGATTCGGGATGTGTCGTCATTTAATATTCGGATTGCACGTCAAAAAATTGGAATTGCTGAGCCGCTTCTGCCCTATTTGTATGATACACGTTGGCTAAATACGATGGTAATTGGGCCGCCACAAACAGGGAAAACGACACTTCTAAGGGATGTTGCACGTTGTATGAGCCAAGGGGTTCGTTCTCATGAAATTCCATCTTGTAAAGTTGGGATTGTTGATGAGCGTTCGGAAATTGCCGGATGTGTAAAAGGGATTCCGCAATATGAATTTGGTCCGCGTGTTGATGTATTGGATGCATGCCCGAAAGCAGAAGGAATGATGATGATGATTCGTTCCATGAGCCCGGATATATTAATAGTGGATGAAATTGGGCGTATAGAAGATAGTGAAGCAATTATGGAGGCGGTCCATGCAGGTGTTCAGCTTTTTATAAGTGCTCATGGATTTTCTTTTGATGATGTAATGAAAAGGCCATCTTTAAAGGGTGTGATGGAACTTGGTGTGTTTGATCGCTTTATTGAACTATCGAAAGCAAAGGGGCCTGGAACAGTTGCTCAAGTAAAGGATAAAGATGGAAAACCGGTTCGAAAACGAGGGAAGGTTCAAAGTGTATGGTAAAAATCTTTGGTGCGGTGTTAATTGTAGCGGTTACCACTTTTTTTGGTTTATCGTACGCTAAGAGGTATAGTGAACGCCCACGTCAACTTAGGCTTTTAAAGGCAGCACTGCAATCGCTAGAAGCTGAAATCATGTATGGACATACGCCTTTATCAGAAGCGGCAGAGCGTTTAGTTAAACAAATGCCCAAGCCTTTAAATTGGATATTTCAAAGTTTTTCAAAGCGATTAGATAGCGGTGAGCAAACAGTTAGAGATGCTTGGCTTGATAGTTTGCAAGAAAATTGGAAGCTCACTGCATTTAAACAAACTGAATATGAGATTTTACAACAATTTGGTGAAACATTAGGACAGCATGACCGTGAATCGCAGCAAAAACATATTCGCTTATGTATTACACATTTAGAAAGAGAAGAGGGTGAAGCGAAAGCGCTACAATTTCAATATGAAAAGATGATAAAGAGTTTGGGTGTATTAGCAGGGCTACTTATCGTAATTTTACTGCTATAGGGGGGAAGGGCGATGTCCATCGATGTTGGATTAATATTTCAAATCGCCGGAATCGGCATTGTTTTAGCTTTCATTCATACAGTACTAAAAGAGTTAAAGCGGGAGGATATTGCAAACTGGGTGATTCTTGTCGGTTTTGTCGTTATTTTATTTCATGTTGCATTTTTAATTAATACTTTGTTTGACAAGATTAAAAGTGTCTTTCTTTTCCAGTAAAGGGGGCGGTTCGAATCGAAATCTTGCAAATTGTCGGATTGGGCCTCGTTGCGACATTTTTAGCAGCTGTGCTAAATCAACATAAATCTAGTATTACTTCTTTATTTATTGTGTTCATTGCGAGTGTAATGTTTCTGCTACTAATTGATCAAATTCATTCCATTCTAAAAATGATTGAGAGAGTTGCAAGTGAGGCGAAAGTGAGCAATGTCTATGTAGAGACGCTGCTGAAGATTATTGGAATTGCCTACATTGCCGAGTTTGGAGCACAAATTACAAAAGATGCTGGTCAAGGTGCAATCGCATCAAAAATTGAACTAGCGGGGAAAATTTTAATTCTTGTTATGGCGATTCCGATTTTAACGGTTGTTATTGAAACCATTCTCGGTTTCTTACCTACCGGATAAGGAGGAGTGAATGTTGCGAAGGCTTGGAAAAAAGCTGCTGTTTGCTTGCTTCCTTTTCTTTTCTTTACCAATTGTTGTACAAGCTTCTCCTATAGAAAAAAACGTCGTAGATCAGCAATTGGATAAGCTTGGGATAGAAGATGTGAAGCAGTATTGGGACGGGCTTGTCACGAAATATGGAGGCTATTTACCAGAAAGCCAAAAGGGAAGCTTTATGGAATTTGTAAAGGGCGAAAAGGAATTTTCGATAAAAGAATGGATGACAGGGCTATTAAAATATTTATTTCATGAGCTTATTGCAAATGGAAAGCTGCTTGGAACGCTTATTATGCTCACAATTTTTAGTGCATTATTACAGTCGTTACAATCTGCTTTTTCAAAGAGTAGTGTGAGTAAAATTGCAGATGCAGTTGTATACATGGTACTAATTATTTTTGCTTTAAATAGTTTTTATGTAGTAATGACATATGCGCGAGAAACGATTCAAACGATGGTAGATTTCATATTGGCGCTACTTCCTATTCTTTTAGCGCTCATAGCGACAGGAGGCGGGGTTGTATCGGTATCATTCTTCCATCCGATTATCATTTTTTTAATGAATACAAGTGGGCTACTTATGAACTATATTGTACTTCCACTTTTATTACTCGCGACCATTTTAAGCATTGTAAGTACAATGAGTGATCAATATAAAGTTACGAAATTGTCCAAGCTCTTGCAAAATGTAAGTGTGGGGATCATTGGTATCTTTCTAACAATTTTTCTAGGCGTATTATCTGTGCAAGGGACAGCAACAGCAGTTGCTGATGGTATTGCTGTTAAAACTGCGAAGTTTGTAACAGGGAACTTTATTCCAGTGGTAGGGCGGATGTTCACAGAAGCGGCAGATACGGTTATTAGTGCTTCTGGATTGTTAAAGAATACGGTAGGGATTATTGGGCTTATTATTTTATGTTTAATTGCAGCTTTTCCAGCCATTCAAATCTTTTGTATTGCATTTATTTATAAATTTGCTGCAGCGGTACTACAGCCGGTTGGTGGAGGGGCTATTATTAAATGTTTAGACATTATTGGGAAAAGTATTATTTATGTATTTGCCTGTTTATCTATCGTATCTTTTATGTTTTTTTTAAGCATTACCATCATTATTGCTGCGGGGAACATTACTCTCATGATGCGATAGGAGGTGACAGATATGCAATTTATTACAGAGTGGATTCGAAATATTATCGTATTTTTACTCTTAGCGACAATGCTTCATCTTATCCTTCCTAACTCGAATTTGCAAAAGTATGTCAAGTTTGTTGTAGGTCTATTGTTAGTTGTATTGATCTTAACGCCGCTATTTAAATTATTGCAAACAGATGTAAATGAAGTGATTGCAAATTTTAATCAAGAAAAATACGTAGCAGATGGATCAATAAAAAATTCAATTGACACAAAGAAAAAAGAAATACAAGCCCTCACACGTGCATATAGTTTAGAAGAGATGGCTGTCAAAATGAAAAAAGAAGTTGGGAAAGAATTTGAGAAAAAGTATGGCGTGACAGTGTCTGAAATAAAAGTAATCGCAGCAGAAACGAAAGAAGAAGTAAAAACAGCAAAGGATATTCAATCTGTTATTGTGACATTAAAAGAAATGGAGCCGAAAAAAAGCGATGCAATTGAAACAGTAAAACCAGTTGAAATTAATACGAAAGAACCACGAGAAACTTCGGAAGAAACAAACATAGAAATGAAAGAGTTTTTTTCAAGCAGGTGGCAACTAGAGGGTAAACAAATCCAAGTTCAAATGGAAGGGAGGACAGGTAGAGTAAATGGACAATAAAGATAAAAATTCGAAATTCTCATTTTTTCGCAACTTATTAAAAGGGGACGAAAAAGACGATAAGGAGAAGGGGAAAAAGGTAACACCGAAGTTTTTACTTGTCCTACTTATACTTGGAATGTTGCTTATGTTTTCTAGTAATTTTTTTCAACCTAAAAAAGAAGAAGTACCTGTGTTTAAAGAAAAGACAAGTCAAGAGACCGAAAAAGAAGTACCGACCTTTGGGCAAAAAAAGAGCGATAATATGTCAGCTGTAGAAAAATATGAAAAAGCGTATGAACAAGAATTGAAAACGGCATTAGAAGATATAACAGGGGTTAAAGATGTGTCTATTGAAGTGAATTTGGATTCATCTGAAGAAAAAATACTAGAAAAAAATATTGTAAAACGATCACAAACAACAGGTGAAACAGATAAAACTGGAGGTAAAAGGCAAGTTGAAGATGAATCTACTGATGAAAAAACAGTGATTATACGCGAAGGTGATAAAGAAACTCCAATTGTACTACGAACAGAGAAACCGAAAGTGCGAGGCGTTCTTGTTGTAGCAAAAGGAGTGGATAATATACAAATTAAAGCGATGGTGAAGGAAGCGGTGACACGTATGCTTGATGTGCCATCACACCGCGTTGCGGTACTACCAAAAAAGAGTTAGGGAGGAAATAAAGTGTTAAAAAAACAAACAGTTTGGTTATTAACAATGCTAAGTTTAGTTGTTGTGTTATCTGTTTATTATGTAACAACGCCTGACAAGATGAACACTGCAACACCAACAGCGGGTGAAAAGGTTGGACAAGAAAAGCAAGGTGTTGAAAAAGAAGTGACGAAAGAAGCAACAAAAGAAACAACAAAAGAAACAACAAAAGAAACATCCAATAAAGAAACAGATAAAAAAGAGGATGGTAAAAAAGAGACAAGTAAAAAAGAAACAAATAAAAAAGAAAGCAATGTATCAGTACAATCAAGTGATGAGAATTTTACAGCCTTACGTATGCAATTGGAGGATCAACGTAGTGCACAAAAAGAAAAATTGCAAGATGTTATGAAATCAGAAAAATCTTCTGCTGAAGAAATAAGTAAAGCAAAAGATGAATTAAACGCAATCGATAAGATGCAGACAAAAGAAGGTTTGCTTGAAACAGTTATTAAATCACAAGGCGGTTATAATGATGCGCTAGTAAGAGCAGATGGAAATGATATTAAAGTAACAGTAAAAGCTGCAAAGCATTCTCAGAAAGAAGCGAATAAGATTATCCAACTTGTTCGAGCTGAGGCGGGATTAAAAGATGTAGGTGTCAAGTTTGACCCAGTTAAATAAAATGTATGATATATCAATAGCAAGAATAATAGAAAAAGCTATCGCTTTCGATAGCTTTTTTCTATGTCACTTTTTTTGTGCTGTTTCAATCTTTTCTATAGGAAAAGGAGAAATGCGCTGCGAGTAAAAAATTAAAGGTTCGTGGTAATGATGATTACTATTTCCATATTTTACATGAGTGAAGACGACGATGAGCCATATCAATACAGCTGGAACGAACAAGATGAGCCATATCATATTTCTGCACCTCACTACAAGATATTTTACTTTGAATATACTATTCGTATATGAAGGAAGGATGAACGGCTTGTAAATAAAAAAATAATATTTGGTAAAAATATGTATTGATAAATCAACAAATGCAGGGGTACATAAAATGAAAAAGAAACCTTTTTTGAGGGAGCGAATTCGTCTGTGCATAGAAGCGATCAGGTCCTTCTTTGTTCCTCGTAGTAGCGATTTATATGTTGGAGAATCAAAATGTATTAGTAGAAATATGCTTTGTATTTCGTAGTTTTAATAAAGAAAAAACATGTTTTTTCTGAAGTGGTCTTGCCAATTTTGAGTGAAACTTGGTATTATTACTAGGTAATAAATCATTTAGTGAAATAATATTCTTACAGGAGTTTCGATTTATTGTAAAGAAATATAAAGTTGGAATGTTGAAAATATTTATCGTAAAATGAGAATAACAAATATTTTTATCTAGTAAGTGTCATAGAAATAAGCTTTCTAGTAGAATCATCGTATTTTTACAACCGAAACAGTTTTATATATGTTGGTAGTTGTAAAAACGAGACAAACAAGTGTATGGGAGTGGATTTTACATGTTTAAAATTCAAGAAGTTCGTGAACTAATTAAATTAATTGATAGCTCTAACATTGATGAATTTGAATACAAAAAAGATGGCACGACAATTAAAATGAAAAAGCGAGGTAATGAAGTGGTTTCTGTGCAAACTGCTCCAGTTATGAAGCAAGCGCTACAAACACAGGCTGTAGAAATCGAAACTGCGGTAGCGGCGGCGCAAGTAGAAGCACCGAAGCAGGAAGAGAAGAAAGCTGTTCAAGATGAGAATTTACATAAAATCGTATCACCGATGGTAGGTACATTCTATGCTTCTTCTTCTCCTGATACACCTCCATATGTAAGTGTTGGAGATCGTGTTTCAGAAGGGACAGTCGTTTGCATTGTTGAAGCGATGAAACTTTTTAATGAAATTGAAGCAGAGGTAAATGGAGAAATTGTTGAAATTCTTGTCAACAATGGACAACTTGTTGAATATGGACAACCGCTATTTCTTGTAAAAGCGTAATAAGGGAGTCTTTGTGATGATAAAAAAAGTATTGATAGCTAATCGTGGGGAAATTGCTGTACGAATTATTCGTGCTTGTAAAGAGATGAATATTGAAACAGTTGCTATTTATTCAGAGGCGGACAAAGAATCACTTCATGTGAAAATTGCAGATGAAGCGTATTGTGTTGGGCCAACGGTATCAAAAGAAAGCTATTTAAATTTAACGAATATTATAAGCGTTGCAAAATTAACAGGTTGTGATGCAATTCACCCTGGTTATGGATTTTTAGCTGAAAATGCTGATTTTGCAGAACTATGCCGTGAATGTAATTTGATTTTTATCGGACCTAGCCCCGAAGCAATTTCAAAAATGGGTACAAAAGACGTTGCTCGTGATACAATGAAAGAAGCAGGAGTTCCAATTGTACCGGGTTCACAAGGAATTATAAAAAACATAGAAGAAGCGATCGAGCTTGCAAAGCAAATTGGATATCCCGTTATTATTAAAGCAACTGCAGGTGGCGGTGGAAAAGGTATTCGCGTTGCGCGTCATGAAGAGGAGCTTGTAAAGGGGATTCAAATTACACAGCAAGAAGCTAGTACCGCTTTTGGGAACCCTGGTGTATACTTAGAAAAGTACGTTGAAGATTTCCGCCATGTTGAGATTCAAATAATGGCAGATGCACATGGCAATGCGATTCATTTAGGAGAGCGTGATTGTACAATTCAGCGCCGTTTGCAAAAATTATTAGAAGAAAGCCCTTCTCCTGCTCTTGATGCGAATATTCGCGAGAAAATGGGTGAAGCAGCGGTAAAAGCAGCGGTAGCGGTTGATTATACAGGTGCTGGTACGGTTGAGTTTATTTATGAATATAAAACGAAAAGCTTTTACTTTATGGAAATGAACACACGAATTCAAGTAGAACATCCGGTTACAGAGATGGTAACAGGGATGGACTTAATTAAAGAACAAATTCGTGTTGCTTCAGGAGAAAAGCTATCGCTACAGCAAGAAGAAGTACAATTTAGTGGATGGGCAATTGAATGTCGAATTAATGCGGAAAATCCTGCCAAAAACTTTATGCCATCTCCAGGGAAAGTAGAAATGTACTTACCACCAGGAGGATTTGGTATTCGCGTCGATTCAGCTGTTTATCCTGGTTATTCAATTCCACCTTTTTATGATTCGATGATTGCGAAATTAATTGTTCACGGAAAAACACGTGAAGAAGCAATTGCAAAAATGAAACGAGCGCTTAGTGAATTTGTCATTGAAGGCGTACATACGACAATCCCATTCCATTTACAATTGCTAGATCATCCTGATTTTATAAAAGGGGAATTTAATACGAAATTTTTGGAAGAGCATGAACTTGTGACGCAGTGATACATTTAAAGGAGGTTTTTTTCATGGCTGAACATATGTTAGATATGGGTCAAGATACAACCCTTGGAAAAGTAGAAATTGCACCAGAAGTAATTGAGGTAATTGCAGGTATTGCAGCTGCTGAAGTAGATGGAGTAGCTGCAATGCGCGGTAACTTTGCTACAGATGTTGTTGAAAAGTTAGGAAAGAAAAATCATGGTAAAGGCGTAAAGGTTGAATTAGTAAACGAAGATATTATTGTTGACGTTTATGTTGTTATGTATTTTGGTGTAGCAATTCCAGTTGTTGCACAAAAAATTCAAGATAATATTCGTCAAGCGCTCTTTACAATGACGGGTCTTGAGCCAAAAGAAGTGAATGTTCACATTGTTGGTGTAACATTCGAAACGCAAAAAACAGAAATCGAGCCAGTGTAAAAATGAAAAGGTGCCTCGTCAAAAAGGCACCTTTTTTTCTTGTTTCATTTCTTCACACACAAAACCTTCTAATTATTATACTATTTCAAAAATAGAAAAAATAAGCAAGAAATGATGCGTTTTAAAAAAAACGTACATTGTGATATGATATGGAACTTGAAGTTAATCTTTTTATTATTTTTCAGCCTTATAACTCGTGTATGAAACGATAAATTGTGGTATTATCATTGTATTATAAAGTTGAAAAATCAATGAAAACTGTAAGGGTAAGTAAATTGACGGCTTATAAATTATAATAATATAACAAAACATAAGGAAAGACTTGAAGTATAAAGGAGAGTTACAATGAAACGTAGGACGGCTAGAGAAAGAGCCATGCAAGCATTATATCAAATGGATATTACTGGTGAATTAGAGCCGAAAGTAGCGGTGGAAAATACGCTAGAAGAAGGCGAAGAAACAAACGAGTTTTTAGAATCACTTGTTGTTGGTTTTGTAGAACATAAAGAAGCGATTGATGAAGCAATTCGTCAAAATTTAAAGAAGTGGAAATTAGAACGTATTAGTATTGTGGATCGCAGTATTTTACGTCTAGCTGTGTATGAAATGAAGTACATGGAAGAAATTCCGCATAATGTAACAATTAACGAGGCAATTGAGATTGCCAAAACATTTGGGGATGAGGAATCTCGTCGTTTTATAAACGGCGTTTTATCTAATATAAAAGACACACTGTAATTTCTTTAAGGGGGAATCTTAAAATGGTAGCAGTAATCATCAAAGGCAATGAAGTTGCGGAGAAAAAACGAGCACAATTAAAAGAAGAAGTTGTGAAGTTGAAAGAACAAGGGATTGTACCAGGATTAGCTGTTATTTTAGTTGGAGAAGATCCAGCGTCTCGTTCCTATGTAAAAGGAAAAGAAAAGGGCTGTGAACAAGTTGGAATTTATTCAGAGCTAATTGAGTTTCCAGATACAATTACAGAAGAGCGTTTGTTAGCTGAAATCGATCGCTTAAATGAAGATGACCGTATTAATGGAATATTAGTGCAACTACCTTTACCGAAACATATTGAAGAAAAAGCTATCATTGAAAGAATCTCACCTGAAAAGGATGTAGATGGATTCCATCCAATCTGCGTTGGTCGTATGATGACAGGCCAAGATACATTCCTTCCATGTACACCGCATGGTATTGTTGAATTAGTAAAAGAAACAAATCTTGATATTACAGGAAAACATGTTGTTGTAATTGGAAGAAGTAATATTGTTGGAAAACCAGTGGGACAGTTATTTTTAAATGAAAATGCGACTGTAACATATTGTCACTCCAAAACGAAAAATATAAAAGAATTATCAAAGTTAGCGGATATTTTAATTGTAGCTGTTGGAAGACCAAAAATGGTAACTGCTGACTATATAAAAGAAGGCGCAGTTGTAATTGATGTTGGTGTTAATCGTCTAGACACAGGAAAACTATGCGGTGATGTTGACTTTGATAATGTACTGGATATCGCAGGCTATATTACACCAGTACCAAAAGGAGTCGGTCCAATGACAATTACAATGCTTCTTCATAATACAGTTGAATCTGCAAAACGTGCAGGGGTTGTTTGTAAATAATTTGAATCGGCTATGAGGAGAGAGAGATGGAAAAGCAATATTTAACCGTTACAGCATTAACACGCTATATAAAAACAAAAATAGAGTATGACCCGCATTTACAGTCTGTTTGGTTAAAAGGAGAAATTTCAAACTTTAAATATCATAGCCGTGGCCATATGTATTTCACATTAAAGGATGAAAATGCAAGGATAGCAGCGGTTATGTTTGCGGGGCATAATCGTAATATAAAGTTTAGACCAGAAGATGGAATGAAGGTACTTGTAAAAGGGAAAATCTCTGTCTATGAAGCAAGTGGTTCATATCAAATTTATGTTAATGACATGCAGCCTGATGGAGTTGGTAATCTTCATTTAGCTTATGAACAATTAAAGGTAAGACTAGAGGAAGAAGGGTTGTTTTCACAAGTATATAAACAGCCAATTCCTGCATATGCAAAAACAATTGGTGTCATCACATCACCAACGGGAGCAGCGATTCGTGATATTATAACAACGATTAAACGTCGTTATCCAATTGGCAATGTGATTGTATTTCCTGTACTTGTACAAGGGGAGTTTGCGGCTCCCTCAATTGTACAAGCGATTCAAACAGCGAACGATATGAGGGAGATAGATGTATTAATTGTCGGGCGTGGAGGCGGCTCTATTGAAGAGCTATGGGCCTTTAATGAAGAAATGGTTGCACGGGCGATTTTTACAAGTGAAATTCCAATCATCTCAGCAGTTGGACATGAAACAGACTTTACAATTGCAGATTTTGTAGCAGATTTACGTGCACCAACTCCAACAGCAGCAGCAGAACTTGCAGTACCTAATATACTTGAATTACAAGAGAAAGTGTTGCAACGAACCCTTCGTCTGCAAAGAGCAATGCGAGAAACGTTACATAAAAAGCAAGAACAGTTGCAAACACTTCAAAAATCGTATGCGTTTCGTTATCCAAAGCAAGTGTATGAACAAAAAGAAGAACAGTTAGATCGCACTCTTGAGCAGCTTATTTTAGCCAAAGAACGTTATATAGAGAAAAAGATAAATCAGTTAAAACAACTTTCATTTTATTTGGAGAAGCATCATCCCTCTCAAAAGATTTTACAAACAAAGACAAGAATACAAACATTGCAGAAGCAATTACAACGCGAAATGCAAACATTACTGCAAACGAAAGAATTTGCATTTATGGGGGCGGCTCAAAAACTAGAAGCATTAAGTCCGCTGAAAGTAATGATGAGAGGTTATGGACTTGTGTATAGCGAGAAAAAGCAAGTGTTAAAAAGTGTGAAAGATGTCGGTCTTGGTGACGTTGTTTCAGTACAATTACAAGATGGTGTTTTAGATTGTAACGTATCGGGCGTAGAGGAGCGTGAATTAAACAATGGAAAATAAATTAAGCTTTGAAGAAGCAATTTCTCAGCTTGAACATCTCGTTTCTAAGCTCGAACAAGGTGATGTTCCTTTAGAAGAGGCAATCTCATATTTTAAAGAAGGTATGGAGTTGTCTAAGCTATGTGATGAGAAGTTGAAAGATGTACAAGAACAAATGGCGGTTATCCTGGGAGAAGATGGGGAACTTAGCCCATTTACGGCTGTAGGAGATGAAGCATAGTGGCATATGTAGCTTTTGATGCTTTTGTGAAAGAAAGTAAAACTTTCGTCGAGGGGCAGCTTGTACGCTATGTAAATCAATTACAATGTCCAAATGTACTTCGTGAAGCGATGACATACTCATTGGAAGCGGGTGGAAAACGTCTTCGTCCGTTACTTTTATTTGCAACGTTGCAAGCTTTTGGAAAAGAAAGAGAACTGGGCATAGGAGCAGCTTGTGCTCTTGAAATGATTCATACGTATTCGTTAATTCATGATGATTTACCATGTATGGATGACGATGATTTAAGAAGAGGAAAACCAACAAATCATAAAGTGTTTGGTGAAGCGATGGCTGTTTTAGCAGGAGATGGCTTATTAACATATGCTTTCCAAGTAGTGTCAGCGTATGATCATCAAGATATTTCTGCAGAAACAAAACTAAGGCTTGCGCTTGAACTTGCCAAAGCAGCTGGACCAGAAGGAATGGTTGCCGGACAGGTAGCGGATATGGAGGCGGAAGGAAAGCAACTGTTACTTAGAGAATTAGAATATATTCATAGGCATAAAACAGGGCGTTTATTAGAGTATGCTGTGCTTGCGGGAGCTATACTTGCAGGAGCAACTAGAGAGCAAGAAGAAAAACTACTTGCATTTGCAAAATATATCGGTCTGGCTTTTCAAATTCGCGATGATATTTTAGATGTAGAAGGAACAGAAGAAGAGATTGGAAAACCAATAGGTAGTGATGTTTCCAATGAAAAAAGTACATATACTACGTTGTTTACGATAGATGAAGCAAAATGTATCTTAGGAGAAACAATTGCTAAAGCGAAAGATGCGATAGCATCTTTACGATTACAAGATGAATATTTATTATCCATTTGTGATTTAATAGCAAAGCGTAATAACTAATATAGAAGCGTTTTCATTTGTTGAGTCATTCTTCATTTTGTGGTATAAATGTAGAAAAAGGTTTTTCTTTTTTTGTTATTGGCAAAAATATATTTAGATTACGTTGCCGTTATCACTTTGTGTTAGCGGCTCTTTTTTCATCGTATAGAGAAGCTGCAATCAATAATCCTTTGAATCGAATCACTTCTTAATAGAAAGGGATAATTCACTTTCTTAGAAGGTAGAGAAGGATGGAAAATTGTTTGCTAAAGTAGGGTAGAATAGAGTGTAATAGGAAAACCAGTAAAGAATTTCTTGTGTTGTACAAATATTTTTTATAATATTTGACATGTTGACAGATTATGAAACGAAAGTGAGTGATCCATGTGGATCTAACGCAAATTCAAAACCCTAGTTTTTTGAAAGATATGTCTATCAGCGAACTAGAGGCACTGAGTGAGGATATTCGGAAGTTTTTAATTGAAGAGCTTTCTCAAACAGGTGGACATATTGCTCCTAACTTAGGTGTAGTAGAACTCACAATTGCTCTGCATAAATTATTTGATAGTCCAAACGATAAATTTTTATGGGATGTAGGACATCAATCCTATGTGCATAAAATTTTAACAGGGCGTGCAAAAGAGTTTGGTACATTAAGACAATATAAAGGTCTATGTGGTTTCCCAAAACGTTGCGAGAGTGAGCATGATGTATGGGAAACAGGCCATAGTTCAACTTCATTATCTGCTGCGATGGGAATGGCTCTGGCGCGCGATTTAAAGAAAACGAAAGAATGTGTTATACCAATCATAGGGGATGGCGCTTTAACGGGTGGAATGGCTTTAGAAGCGTTAAACCATATCGGACATGAAAAAACAGATATGATTGTTATTCTTAATGATAATGAAATGTCGATTGCGCCGAATGTTGGTGCACTTCATAATGTACTTGGTCGCTTACGTACCGCTGGGAAATACCAGTGGGTGAAAGATGAACTAGAGTATTTACTTAAGAAGATTCCAGCAGTTGGCGGGAAGGTTGCAGCAACGGCAGAAAAAGTAAAAGATAGCTTAAAATATTTACTTGTATCAGGTGTCTTTTTTGAAGAGTTAGGGTTTACATATTTAGGTCCTGTTGACGGGCATAGTTATGAAAACTTGTTTGAAACGCTTCAATATGCAAAGAAAACAAAAGGGCCAGTGCTTGTTCATGTCATTACGAAAAAAGGAAAAGGTTATAAACCTGCCGAGAGTGATGTCATTGGGACTTGGCATGGAACAGGGCCATATAAAATTGAATCGGGAGACTTTGTGAAACCGAAGGAAGTTGCACCAGCATGGAGTTCTGTTGTAAGTGATACGGTTCATAAGCTTGCAAGAACAGATGAGCGCATCGTTGCGATTACACCAGCGATGCCAGTTGGTTCTAAGCTAGAAAAGTTTCATAAAGAGTTTCCAAATCGTATGATTGATGTTGGAATTGCTGAGCAACATGCAACAACGATGGCCGCTGGGATGGCAACGCAAGGAATGAAGCCGTTCTTAGCAATATATTCAACTTTCTTGCAGCGTGCATATGACCAAGTTGTTCATGATATATGTCGTCAAAATTTAAATGTCTTCATTGGAATTGACCGTGCAGGACTAGTTGGGGCAGATGGTGAAACGCATCAAGGTGTATTTGATATCGCATTTTTACGTCATTTACCGAACTTGGTACTCATGATGCCGAAAGATGAAAATGAAGGTCAGCATTTAGTATATACAGCGATGCAGTATGAAGATGGTCCAATTGCTCTGCGTTATCCTCGTGGAAATGGACTTGGAGTTCAAATGGATGAAGAATTCAAAGCGATTCCAATTGGTACATGGGAAACATTAAAAGAAGGCACGCAAGCAGCAATTTTAACATTTGGTACAACGATTCCAATGGCAATGGAAGCAGCGGAGCGTCTTGAAAAAGCTGGAGTTTCAGTGAAAGTTGTGAATGCTCGTTTTATTAAGCCAATGGATGAAACGTATTTACATGAACTCTTAGGAAAAAATATGCCGATTTTAACAATTGAAGAAGCTTGTTTAATCGGTGGATTTGGTACAGGTGTAGCAGAATTTGCTACTGAGCATGGATATCATAGTGCTTTAATTGAACGAATGGGTATTCCAGATTATTTCATTGAACATGGTAGTGTTACAAAGCTGTTAGAAGAAATTGGTTTAACGACAGATGCTGTTGTGGACCGTATTCATACAATGATTCCATCAAAACAAAAAAGGGCGTAACAAATGAGTGTAAAAAAAGAAAGAGTAGATGTACTATTAGTAGAACGAGGGCTTATAGAAACACGCGAAAAGGCAAAACGCGCTGTTATGGCAGGACTAGTGTATGCAAATGAAATGAGACTCGATAAGCCAGGGGAAAAAATACCACAAGATACACCGATTACGGTAAAAGGACAAGTCATGCCATATGTGAGCCGTGGCGGTTATAAGTTAGAGAAGGCATTAGAGACTTTTCACCTTGATTTACAAGATAAAATTATGTTAGATATTGGTTCATCAACTGGTGGCTTTACAGATTGTGCGCTGCAAAACGGTGCGAAGTTATCTTACGCTTTAGATGTAGGGTACAATCAACTCGCTTGGAAGCTTCGTCAAGATGAGAGAGTTGTTGTCATGGAACGAACGAATTTTCGTTATGTAACACCGACCGATTTAGAGCGTGGATTACCGCAATTTGCTAGCATTGATGTTTCATTTATATCATTAAAATTAATTTTGCCAGTCTTAAAAACAATATTGACTCCAAATGGTGATGTTGCGGCTTTAATTAAACCACAATTTGAAGCCGGAAGAGAGCAGGTTGGGAAGAAAGGTATTGTTCGCGATCGTAAAGTTCATGAAGCTGTCGTAGAAATGATCATTGATTTCGCAATAAAAGAAGGATATGATGTTGAAAATTTAACATACTCTCCAATTACGGGTGGAGACGGAAATATTGAGTTTTTAATTCATTTAACGTGGCATGGTGAGCGTGAGAGTGGTGAAAATCATTCCCTAGTTTCTGTAGAGCAAGTTGTAACAGCAGCTCATGAGGTCTTAAAACAAAAAGGGAAAGAGGAATAACGATTGTTGTTCCTCTTTTTGTTCGAATTGTATAATGATTGTAAAAACAATTATGTACAAGTAAACGATTATAAGTTAACATAAATAAGTGAAGTATACCAATGTTTAAACTATGGTAAGAGATAGTGTGAGGTGCAAATGTATGAATAAAGGTCAGCGCCATATTAAAATTAGAGAAATTATCGCGAATAAAGAAATCGAAACGCAAGATGAACTAGTTGATATTTTACGTAATGAAGGCTTTAATGTAACGCAAGCAACTGTGTCACGTGACATTAAAGAGTTGCACTTAGTGAAAGTGCCATTACATGATGGTCGCTATAAATATAGCTTGCCAGCAGATCAACGATTCAATCCGTTGCAAAAATTAAAACGTAATCTCGTCGATTCGTTTGTAAAGTTAGACACAGCAGGACATATGCTTGTGTTAAAAACATTACCTGGTAACGCGCACGCGCTCGGAGCACTTATTGATCATTTAGAATGGGATGAGATTATCGGAACCATTTGTGGTGACGATACTTGCTTAATCATTTGTCGTACGCCTGAAGATACAGGTTTTGTATCAGATCGTTTCTTAAATATGCTGTAAAGAAAGAATCTTGTTTATTTTTTGCTTTAAGCAAAAAGTAAACAAGATATTTTTTTGTTATGGGAAAAATAGATAAATGTAAAGTGGAATATAGTGTTTGTTAGAATGAAGTTAGGAAATCGATGGATTGACCCGTAAAACAAATGTTTGGTACAATGGAGCGGGCTAGAAGAGTAAATGATACATGTAATAACTACTTGAGCGAAAAGTGCTCAGCGGAAGCCCTTAGTAGAGGATTAGTTTATAACGAGGTGAATGGAGCATTGTTATCGGAATTATCGATTAGAAACTTTGCTATTATTGAGTCATTAAATATTTCTTTTCAAAAAGGTTTAACAGTTTTGAGTGGTGAAACAGGTGCCGGTAAATCAATTATTATTGATGCAATTAGCTTACTTGTTGGTGGCCGTGGTTCAGCAGAGTTTGTTAGGTACGGAACAGAGAAAGCTGAAATCGAAGGTTTATTTTATATAGAGGATGACAAGCATCCATGTATTGCGAAAGCTGAAGAGCTAGATATTGAAATTGAAGATGGAATGATCATTTTAAAACGGGATATTGCTGCGAACGGGAAAAGTGTATGTCGTGTAAATGGTAAGCTTGTTACATTGAGTATATTAAAAGAGATTGGGAAAACACTTGTCGATATTCATGGACAACATGAAACACAAGATTTGATGAATGAGGAACGTCATTTGTTTATGCTCGATCATTTTGATGGGGATCGTATCGTGAACCAATTAGAAATATATCAAGGTGTACACGCTGAGTATGAGCAGTTGAAGAGGCATCTTAAATCTCTAACAGAGAATGAACAACAGATGGCACATCGATTAGATTTAATTCAATTCCAGCATGAAGAAATTCGTAAAGCAGATTTGAAGGTTGATGAAGAACATGAATTGACGGAAGAGAGATTAAAAATCTCCAATTTCGAAAAAATTTATAAAGCGCTTGGTGATGCATACCGTTCATTAAGTGAAGATGGCGGTGGGCTCGATCATGTACGAAATGCAATGGGACAAATGGAAAGTATTACACACCTAGATGAGGCATATCAAGAAAATCATGATTCGATTGCTAATAGTTATTACTTGTTAGAAGAGGTTGCCTATCAGCTTCGGGAAAAGTTAGATATGATGGAATATGATCCGAATCGCTTAGACGAAATTGAAACACGTTTAAATGAAATTCGTATGTTAAAGAGAAAGTATGGAAATACTGTAGAAGAGATTTTGGCGTATGCTGATAAAATAGAACAAGAAATTTTTACAATTGAAAATAAAGATATACATATTGAAACGACGAAAAAGAAATTAAAAGAAGTAGAAAATGTAGTTTTAAAGGAAGCAACGATGTTGAGTGATATGCGTCATCAGCTGGCAGATCACCTTACGAACGCAATCCACCAAGAATTAAAAGAACTCTATATGGAAAAAACGAAATTTGAAGTGAGGATTGCGAAAAGGGAAGGTAGTATTGATGATCCGCTTGTAGATGGGATGCCAGTGAAATGTACGGTGGATGGATATGATCATGTGGAATTTTATATTTCAACAAATCCAGGTGAACCATTAAAACAACTTTCAAAAGTAGCTTCTGGTGGAGAATTATCCCGTATTATTTTAGCTTTGAAAAGTATTTTTTCTAAGCACCAAGGTGTTGCATCTGTCATTTTTGATGAAGTAGATACGGGAGTGAGTGGCCGGGTAGCACAAGCGATCGCGGAAAAAATTTATCGTGTATCTGTAAACTCACAAGTACTTTGTATTACGCACTTACCTCAAGTAGCATCGATGGCGGATTCACATTTATTTATCCGTAAACAAGTTGCAAATGATCGGACGATTACATCAGTTGCTGTATTAAGTACAGAGGATAAGGTAACGGAGATCGCTCGAATGATTTCTGGCGTGGAAATTACCGATTTAACGACGGAACATGCTAAAGAGTTACTTATGCAAGCACATCGTTTTAAACAGACAGCAGAGGCTATCCAATAATGGATAGCCTTTTTGCTCAAATGATGATTTCTTAATTCTTCCGGTTATAAACAGAGCGTTGCAAGGAGAAATTAAAAGATGAAGTCGTTAGGCTGAATGTGGGTAGGAGCGAGGAGAGTGAACAAATTGAAATTAGAGCAATTTCGAAAAATAATAGGTCTTTGTCTCCTTGTTTCATTAGTTTTTATCGGATGTTTTAAACCGCTTCGTACGTTTATTTCATCCCCAAAGCAACTTGTTATTTTTGAGGGACAACAATCAGAAATAACATCATTTCCAGTTTTCCAGGCTTCATCGACAAATCATAGTGTTTTTACAGTGAGTTCAAATAAAGAACAGAAATCCGGACTTGTAGTAAATTCGCATCAAACTGGTGAAGCGGATATGGTTTTTCAACTTGCTGGTTTTCCAGTAAAAAAAGTAAATGTTAAAGTATTGAAAGATTTTAAAGTGATTCCAGGCGGCCAATCAATTGGAGTAAAATTGAATACAAAAGGTGTACTTGTTGTTGGGCATCATTTAATTCAAACAGAGAGAGGTAAAGTATCACCTGGAGAAGTGGCTGGTGTACAAGTTGGGGATATGATTACTGAAATTAATGGAAAAACAATTGAAAAAATGAGTGATGTGGCACCTTTTATCCATGACAGTGGACAAACAGGTGAACCGATTAATCTTGTTTTATTACGAGATGGTAAGTATATTCGTACAAAACTAACACCAGAAAAAGGTAATGGTGAGTCGTCTTACCGAATTGGTTTATATATTCGTGATTCAGCTGCTGGTATTGGAACAATGACGTTTGTTCATCCGGATTCCATGAAATATGGAGCACTTGGGCATGTTATTTCTGATAATGATACGAAAAAACCAATTCAAGTAGAAGACGGACAGATTGTTCGTTCGACAGTTACTTCTATTGAACGCGGTAGTCATGGAAATCCAGGAGAAAAATTAGCAAGGTTTTCACCGGATCGTGAAGTAATTGGTAATATTACAACAAATAGTCCGTTTGGTATTTTTGGTAAATTAAATACAGGCATAAAAAATGGCATAATGGATGAGGCGATGCCGATTGCTTTATCTCATCAAGTGAAAGAAGGACCGGCAAAAATATTAACAGTTATCGATCAAGACAAAGTAGAGGCATTTGATATCGAAATCGTAAGCACGGTACCACAAAAGTTCCCAGCGACAAAAGGAATGGTTGTAAAAGTTACAGATAAACGTTTGTTGGCCAAAACAGGTGGTATTGTTCAAGGGATGAGTGGTAGCCCAATTGTTCAAAATGGAAAAATGATTGGTGCTGTTACACATGTATTTGTGAATGATCCGACTTCGGGGTATGGTGTTCATATTGAATGGATGTTACATGAAGCAGGAATTAATATTTATGAGCAAGAGAAAAAAGCAAGCTGACTAACATCAGCTTGCTTTTTTTTTGAGAAATTCGTTGAAATTTTGTAAAAGCTCCGCAAGAGCTGCTTTTTGTTGTAAAATAAAACAAAAGAGTGAACGTTTCGTTGTAAACCTATGATGGAATGTGTAAAGAAAGAAAATAAATGAACGATAAACATATTTTTTTGTGATTTTATCGGAAATTAAGAAACTTTAAAAGGGAAATTTCACACAATTGTCGAACAATTCATGTAGCCTAGAAGCTTACACATGTCGGGAGAATCGATTCGGTAAGGGAGGAAAAGCTGTGGAGAAAATTAAAGTGTGTCTTGTGGATGATAATAAGGAACTAGTATCAATGTTAGAAAGTTATGTTGCTGCCCAAGATGATATGGAAGTAATTGGGATTGCTTATAATGGTCAAGAGTGTTTAAATTTACTGAAAGAGAAACAACCAGATGTACTCGTTTTGGATATTATTATGCCGCATTTAGATGGTTTAGCGGTATTAGAGAAAATGCGGCATATTGAACGACTAAGGCAGCCGAATGTTATTATGTTAACAGCATTTGGACAAGAGGATGTAACGAAAAAAGCAGTTGATTTAGGTGCTTCTTATTTTATCTTAAAGCCATTTGATATGGAAAATTTAACGAGTCATATTCGTCAAGTAAGCGGTAAAACGAATACTACAATTAAACGTCCACTACCATCTTTCCGATCTGCAACAACAGTAGATGGAAAACCGAAGAATCTAGATGCGAGTATTACCAGCATCATTCATGAAATTGGTGTACCAGCTCATATTAAAGGATACATGTATTTGCGAGAGGCGATCTCTATGGTATATAACGATATCGAGCTTCTTGGCTCTATTACGAAAGTTTTATACCCGGATATTGCAAAAAAATATAATACGACAGCAAGCCGTGTAGAACGCGCAATCCGCCATGCAATTGAAGTGGCGTGGAGCCGTGGGAATATTGATTCAATCTCGTCCTTATTTGGTTATACTGTATCGATGTCAAAAGCAAAACCTACGAATTCAGAATTTATCGCGATGGTAGCAGATAAGTTAAGGCTTGAACATAAGGCTTCGTAAGTGTTGTTGTATCAAGATGTTAAGCGTATTTCATAACAAAATTTAATAGCCAACAAATTACGTATGTAGGCAATAAAGTACATAAGTAATTGGCGGTTAATTTAAAAACCTTTTATTTATTGGATTAGAAGTTTATTCCGATAGATAGGAGGTTTTTATTATGTTACGCTGGAAATAAGAGGTATCTTTTTAGAAAATAGAAAAAGGAGTATAAGGACTGATATGAAATTTGTGGTGATTAATGAAAATACAGAAGAGGGATTTCAAGATTTAACGTTTAATATTACACATTATTGGAGAGAGAAAGGGTATCATGTTGTTAAAGCTTTTGGTCAATTTGAAGGGGAAATTGTTGGATTCATGATTGCTTTTAAAAATAATATGATAAGGGGTATAAGTACTGAAGGGGAAATAAATGATAACGCTTTTCATCAAAACGGTATTGTATTTTATTCTTTGGGGAGTGATTCCGATTATTTAGTAAACGTTATATCACATTTATACTTATCGAAAGATAGTAATTCTAAAATGAATAATGTAGTACCTTTTACGTGTTTTACATTAGCGGGTGATCCATCAAATTTTGAAAATGAAATTCTAAAATTTAAATTGTTTTTTGATGAAGATGAAGAATTAAATCGTTATTGCGAACTATATGTGAATATTGATTTGAGGCGTAAGGTTCTAGAATTGAAGGAAAAGGACGAGGAGTATAGAGAAAATATCGTAATGGCTTTAACATTGCCAATCTAAATGGGTTCACTATCGAGGTTATAAAGTAAGAGGTGTTTTTCTTTCGCATTAAAAAATGTTTGTTAATGATGGGTAACTGTGCACTCACATTATTTTCGTTTAAACTATAAGGTTTTATGTGAAATTGCTCAGTGATAAGATGAATTAAAAAGGGAATAAATTGAGGGTAATAAAAAGCCCTGCAAAACAGGACTATATTATTCTTTATCTTTATTTTGTTTTTCTAATTCAACTAACTTTTGAATTAAAATATGCTGTGGCATATGCATAATTTGTTCAAGTGGAACACCTAGAGCTTTTGATAGGCGAATTGCAGTGTCTGGAGAAATTTGTAATGGTCTCATAGAAGTACCTCCTTTTTCGTATAGTATAGCATAAGATTGGGGGAGAGAGGATGACTCTTGTATTTGCTCACAGAGGTGCAGCTGGGACGTATCCAGAAAATACAATGATTTCGTTTGAAGCTGCGGAATCATTTCGAGCAGATGGTATTGAATTGGATGTACAGTTTACAAAAGACAAAAAAATCGTTGTTATTCATGATGAAACGGTCAATCGTACAACGAACGGTAAGGGTGCTGTTCGAAATTATTTATATGAAGATTTACGGAAGTTAGATGCCAGTTACAAGTTTTCTGAAAAAGTAGGGTTCTGCAAAATTCCTTTACTGGAGGAAGTGCTAGAATGGCTACAATCTAATTCATTGTTGCTTAACATTGAATTAAAAAATAATAAAATTCCATATCATGGTTTAGAAGAAGAGGTTATAACACTTGTAAGAAAATTTGCCTTAGAAGATCGAATCATTTTCTCCTCTTTTAATCATTACAGTATGAAGATGTGTCATATGATGGCCCCGGATATTCAAACGGCTATTTTATATCGAGAAGGTTTACATAGTCCGTGGGCGTATGCGCAAAAAATGGGTGCTACTGCTATTCATCCGAATTATCGTTACCTTCCTGATGCGATTGCTGAATTAACAATGGAATGTGGAGTTGATGTTCGTCCGTATACGATAAATGATGAGACGGTCATGCGTAAATATTTTGATATGAATATATCAGCAATTATTACTGATTATCCAGAAACTGCTAGAGTACTATTGCAAGTGGAAAAATGAGACCCTTAATGAAAGAAGGTCTCATTTTTTATGTTTACTTATCTTCGAAAACGGGCTTGAACTTTATTTCGCTTACGATCGCGGTATAATACGAAGCCGCCAAAGATATAAAAACCGATTGCAAAGCAGAATACACCTATTAAAAATTGCAACCACAATACAGGAATGGGAGATAAAAGGATGCCGAATACAGTATCTCTCATTAGTTTTATCCCTAGCACTGCTAATGAAATGGGAATAAGTGCTAAGAGAAGAGCAAAGTAACGCTGCATAGGTAATGCTCCTTTTCAGATAATTTTGTATATATTAAATGATGTTATATAAAAAGGGGGTTTGTCAAGAGGGGGCTGAACGAGTAAGATAAGGGTGTGCAAAATTTTGCAGAGATACTTCGAGGGGAAGTGTAATGTGTGAAACAAAAAGTGTTAATTATTGGAGCGGGCGAAGGTGGAAGTACGATTCTGAGCTTGCTACAGAGTTCAAATATATTTGAGATTATAGGGATGATTGATATAAACCCAAAGGCGAAAGGATTGCAACTTGCAAAAGAACGACATATTGCAATTGGAACGAATATAGAGCCCTTTTTGGCAACTGATATTGATGTGATGTTTGATATGACAGGGGATTATCAATTACATAAAGTTCTTTTAGAAAGCAAACGAGAAAACACCCTTTTGATACCAGGAGATATTGCGAAGATTGTTACGAGGTTAGCACATGAGAAGGAAGAGCTAATTGAAAAATTAAAAGAACAAACGCAGCAAGGGAATTTAATTTTAAATTCCACTCATGATGGAATGATCGTGATTAATTCAGAAGGGTATGTAAAATTATTTAATAAAAGTGCAGAACGTATAACAGGTTATAAGTCCGGAGAAGCGGTAGGGAAATACATTTTCGAAGTAATCCCGACTAGTAAATTACTTCGCATTATACGAACGAAACAAATAGAAGTGAATCATGAACTGACATTAGGGAATGGAAAGAAGATTATTACAACGCGCATTCCTATTTTGAAAGAAGACGGAGAGGTTCAAGGGGCATTTGCAATTTTTAAAGATATTACAGAAGTTGTAGACTTGGCGGAAGAGGTTACAGATTTAAAAGAAATTCAAACATTATTAGAAGCGATCATTCATTCGTCTGAGGAAGCGATTTCTGTTGTAGATGAGAAGGGGAGAGGTCTTGTAATTAATCCTGCTTATACAAAATTAACCGGTCTAAACGAGGATGACATTATTGGGAAACCGGCGACGACTGATATTGTAGAAGGCGAGAGTATGCATATGAAAGTACTTCGGACGCGTAGAGCTGTTCGGGGGATACATATGAAGATTGGACAGAAAAAACGAGATGTAGTTGTAAATGTGGCACCGGTTATTGTTGATGGTATATTGAAGGGCAGCGTTGGTGTTATTCGTGATGTGTCAGAAATTCAAAAGTTAACGCATGAATTAAATCGGGCAAGACAAATTATTCGAACGCTCGAAGCAAAATATTCTTTTGAGGATATTGTGGGGACGTCTGATGAAACGATGGCCGCAATTGAACAAGCAAAACTTGGAGCGAATACACCGGCAACTGTATTGCTCCGAGGAGAGTCAGGAACTGGAAAAGAGTTATTTGCGCATGCTATTCATAATGGGAGTAATCGGAAGTACAATAAATTTGTGCGTGTGAACTGTGCTGCTATTTCAGAAACGCTATTAGAAAGTGAACTGTTTGGTTATGAAGAAGGAGCATTTTCTGGTGCGAGAAGAGGCGGTAAACGTGGCTTCTTTGAAGAAGCGAACAATGGGAGTATTTTTTTAGATGAGATTGGAGAAGTTTCTGCAAGTACACAAGCGAAATTACTGCGTGTTTTACAGGAGAAAGAGATTGTGAAGGTGGGAGGGACAAAGCCGATTCCTATTAATGTTCGGGTTATTGCAGCCACACATGTAAATTTAGAAAAAGCAATTTTGGAAGGTGAGTTTCGAGAAGACTTATATTATCGCTTAAATAAAATTCCGATCCAAATTCCTTCTCTTCGTCAGCGGAAGGAAGATATTCCTGTTATATCAGAACGATTGATTCAAAAAATTAACCAAGATTATGGCCGTAATGTAGAAGGGTTAACAGAAGCGGCTATTGAATATTTGCAATCGTATGATTGGCCTGGGAATGTGAGAGAGCTAGAAAATATTTTGGGACGGGCCATTATTTTTATGAACTATAATGAAATGTATATTGAGGTGCATCATTTACCTTCTTTGCATAAGGGAGATCAAGTGGAGGTAAAGGGGACTAGTTTGCTACCTAAATTAGAAGAAAGGTCTCTTGAACACCTGGTAACAGAATTTGAAGGGAATATTATACATGAATATTTAGAGGAATTTGAAGGGAATAAAACAAAGACGGCAAAAGCGTTAGGAATTTCAGTTCGAAATTTATATTATAAGTTAGAAAAGTATGACCATGCAAAAAATAGCATGCAATAAATTGCATACCATGCAATTTATTGCATGGTATATAAAAAACGACATTTTAAGACAGAATATTATGTGATTTTTCAAAGTGCTGATTTTACTGCATTTTGTATACGTTTTCATAATTGGTATGACCACTTTAAAAAGTTGGCACGGTATTTGCTTATTAAATAGACGAGGGACGACGGAAAGGGTTGATTACAAAATATGAAGTTGCAAAACCTAATTGATCAAGCAGCCGGAAAGCCAAGAAAAACTGTGGCTGTGGCAGTAGCTGAAGATCATGAAGTAATTGAGGCAGTAGTTAAAGCGATACAATTACAGTTAGCTCAATTTCGTCTATATGGAAATCAAGAAATAATTATGGGTATGTTACAAGAGCATGGATTACAAGCTTCAGACCATGTTCAAGTGATTGCAGCATCATCAAATATCGAGGCTGCGGAACTTTCTGTTAAGGCAGTAAGAAATGGTGAAGCCGATGTGCTTATGAAGGGGAACATCCCAACAGCAAGTATTTTAAAAGCAGTATTAAATAAAGAGTGGGGACTTCGCAAAGGTAGCGTATTATCGCATGTAGCGGCATTTGAAGTTCCAAATTATGATCGCTTTATTTTCGTCACAGATGCAGCGATGAATATTGCACCTGATGTACAGCAAAAAGCTGCTATTATACAAAATACTGTTGAAGTTGCCCGGGCAATAGGAATTGAATTACCGAAAGTGGCTCCAGTTGCAGCGGTGGAAGTTATTAATCCAGCAATGCAGGCAACAATTGATGCAGCAATGTTGACACAAATGAATCGTCGTGGACAAATTAAAAATTGTGTCGTTGATGGACCACTTGCTTTAGATAATGCTGTATCACAAATTGCAGCAGAACACAAAGGCATTGTAAGTGATGTAGCAGGTAAGGCAGACATTTTACTCGTCCCAACGATTGAAGCCGGAAACGTGCTATATAAATCGCTTGTTTATTTTGCAAATGCAAATGTAGGAGCGATGATTGCTGGCGCGAAAGCACCAATTGTTTTAACATCTCGTGCCGATTCGGCAGAAACAAAAGTATATTCATTAGCTTTAGCAGTTGCGACTGCTTCTAAATAAACCAAAAGGGTAAAAACAATTAGGGGGAAATGACAATGACATTAGAAATCTTCGAATACTTAGAAAAATATGATTATGAGCAAGTAGTATTTTGTCAAGATAAAGAATCTGGATTAAAAGCAATCATTGCAATTCATGATACAACACTTGGACCGGCACTTGGTGGAACAAGAATGTGGACATATGATTCTGAAGAAGCGGCGATTGAAGATGCATTGCGTCTTGCAAAAGGGATGACATATAAAAACGCAGCAGCTGGTTTAAACTTAGGTGGTGCAAAAACAGTTATCATCGGTGACCCACGTAAAGATAAAAGTGAAGCAATGTTCCGTGCGCTAGGACGTTATATCCAAGGCTTAAACGGTCGTTATATTACTGCAGAAGATGTTGGTACAACGGTTGATGATATGGATATTATTCATGAAGAGACTGACTTTGTAACAGGTATTTCACCTTCATTCGGTTCTTCTGGTAATCCATCTCCAGTAACTGCTTATGGTGTTTACCGTGGTATGAAAGCAGCAGCAAAAGAAGCATTTGGTACAGATAGCTTAGAAGGAAAAGTAATTGCTGTTCAAGGTGTTGGAAACGTAGCATATCACTTATGCAAACATTTACATGCTGAGGGAGCACAATTAATCGTTACAGACATTAATAAAGAAGCAGTACAACGTGCAGTAGAAGAATTTGGTGCAACAGCAGTTGAGCCAAACGAAATTTACGGTGTAAAATGTGATATTTACGCACCATGTGCACTAGGGGCAACAGTGAATGATGAAACAATTCCACAACTGAAAGCAAAAGTAATTGCGGGTTCTGCAAATAACCAATTAAAAGAAGATCGTCATGGCGATACGATTCATGAAATGGGAATTGTATATGCACCGGATTATGTAATTAATGCGGGCGGCGTAATTAACGTAGCGGATGAATTATATGGATACAATAGAGAACGTGCATTAAAACGCGTAGAATCTATTTATGACACAATTGCAAAAGTAATTGAAATTTCAAAACGTGATGGTGTACCAACTTATCTTGCAGCAGATCGTCTAGCTGAAGAGCGTATTGCAAGTTTAAAAAATACACGTAGTACATTCTTACGCAACGGCCATGACATTATTAGCCGTCGCTAATCTATCATATATAAATTTTACAAAAGCTGTGGTTACCTCTTATGAGGTTTCCACTGCCTTTTGAATTTAAAGGTGGAGGTAGCAACATTGTCTTTAAATCGAATCCTTGTTATTAATCCGGGTAGTACATCAACAAAAATAGGTGTTTTTGATAATGAAAGACCTGTTCTAGAAGAAACAATTCGTCATGATGTAGATAAAATTGGGAAATATAAACGAATTATTGATCAATATGAATTCCGAAAAGAAACCATTTTAGAAGTTCTTCATTCTCATGGTATTAATATTTCGAAATTAAACGCTGTTTGTGGCCGCGGGGGATTACTTCGTCCGATTGAAGGTGGTACGTATACAGTAAATGAATCGATGTTAGAAGATTTAAAAAGTGGATATAGCGGTCACCATGCATCAAATCTTGGAGGGATTTTAGCATATGAAATCGCTTCTGGATTAAATATTCCGGCATTCATCGTTGATCCAGTTGTTGTTGATGAAATGGCACCGATTGCACGCATTAGTGGAATAGCTGGTATGGAGCGGAAAAGTATTTTTCATGCGTTAAATCAAAAAGCGGTAGCTCGTAAGGTTGCAGCAGAGCTTGATCGTAAATATGAAGACTTAAACCTATTAATTGCTCATATGGGCGGTGGGATTACAGTTGGTGCTCATAAAAATGGAAAAGTTATCGATGTAAATAATGGCTTAAACGGAGAAGGGCCATTTAGTCCAGAACGTGCTGGAACAGTACCAGTTGGACAGTTAGTTGAAATGTGTTTCTCTGGTGAGTATTACCGCGATGAAATGATGAAAAAGATTGTTGGACAAGGCGGGTTAGTGAGTCTCATTGGCACAAATGATGCAATTAAGGTTGAAAACATGGTTGAGAAAGGTGATCCTGAGGCAACACTTATTTATAAAGCAATGGCGTACCAAGTTGCAAAAGAAATTGGTGGGGCAAGTGCCGTTCTTCATGGGAAAGTCGATGCAATTGTTTTAACAGGTGGACTTGCATATAGTAAAATCCTTGTTGATGAAATTAAAGAGCGTGTTCATTGGATTGCAGATGTCATTGTACATCCTGGAGAAGATGAATTACAAGCATTAGCAGAAGGAGCGCTTCGTGTGTTACGTGAGGAAGAAGCTCCAAAAGAGTATGTTGTACGAGAAAAAGAAACGGTAGCTAGGGGTTGAGATAATGGCAAAAGAATATGATTTAGTCATCGTTGGCGGCGGTACTGGTGGATATGTTGCTGCCATTCGTGCATCACAATTAGGGCTAAAAACAGCGCTTGTTGAAAAAGATAATCTTGGCGGAACTTGCTTACACAAAGGGTGTATCCCTAGTAAAGCATTGCTACGCAGTGCTGAAGTATATGCAACTACGAAAAAGAGTGAAGAGTTTGGCGTTGTAACGAGCAATGTAGAATTAAACTTTGCAAAAGTGCAAGAGCGTAAAGAAAAAATTGTAACGCAGCTTCATAAAGGCGTTCAACATTTAATGAAGCAAGGTAAAATTGATGTGTTTGAAGGTATCGGCCGAATCCTTGGACCTTCTATCTTCTCTCCAATGCCAGGAACCATTTCGGTTGAACTTGCAAGTGGTGAAGAGAATGAAATGCTTATTCCAAAAAATGTTCTGATTGCAACAGGATCTCGTCCAAATTCATTACCAGGTTTAGAATTAGATGGAGAATATGTAATGTCATCAGATCATGCTTTAAAAATGGAAACACTTCCGAAGTCCATTATTATTGTGGGCGGCGGTGTAATCGGGATTGAATGGGCATCTATGCTTGCTGACTTCGGTGTAGAAGTTACTGTTTTAGAATATGCAAAACATGTCCTGCCGCTTGAGGATCAAGATGTTTCTAAAGAAATGCAACGTCTATTCAAGAAAAAAGGTATTAAAGTAGTGACGGGTGCAAAAGTATTACCAGAAACATTGGTGAAAGATAATGGAGTAGCAATTCAAGCAGAACACAATGGTGAAAATAAAGAATTCAAGGCAGAAAAAATGCTTGTATCTGTAGGAAGACAAGCGAATACACAAAATATCGGTTTAGAGAATACAGAAATTGTCGTAGAAAAAGGATACATTCAAACAAATGAATTTTATCAAACGAAAGAATCACATATTTATGCAATTGGTGATGTAATCGGCGGCTTACAGCTTGCACACGTTGCTTCTCATGAAGGTATTGTTGCTGTAGAACATATAGCTGGTAAAGAAATTATGCCAATCGATTACTCTATGGTATCGAAATGTGTATACAGTAGTCCAGAAGTAGCTTCTGTTGGTTTAACGGAACAAGAAGCAAAAGAAAAAGGTTATAAATTAAAAGTAGGTAAATTCTCATTCCGTGCAATAGGAAAAGCGCTTGTATACGGCGAATCAGATGGCTTTGTCAAACTTGTAGTTGATGAAGAAACAAATGATATTCTTGGTGTTCATATGATTGGTCCACATGTAACGGATATGATTTCTGAAGCAGGTCTTGCAAGAGTGCTTGATGCAACACCTTGGGAAGTGGCACATACAATTCATCCGCATCCATCATTATCAGAAGCGATTGGTGAAGCTGCGTTAGCAGTAGATGGAAAAGCGTTACACGCATAAAAATGTGGATTTAGGAGGTTATAAAAATGGCAGAAGTAAAAGAAAAGCGCCATGAAGAACTTGGCTTAAGTGATGAGCAAGTATTAGAAATGTATCGTACGATGTTACTTGCACGTAAAATTGACGAACGTATGTGGTTATTAAACCGTGCAGGGAAAATTCCATTCGTAATTTCTTGTCAAGGACAGGAAGCTGCGCAAGTAGGTGCAGCATTTGCACTTGATCGCGAAAAAGATTATGCATTGCCATATTATCGTGATATGGGTGTAGTACTAGCATTTGGTATGACAGCAAAAGAGCTTATGTTATCTGGCTTTGCAAAAGCAGGAGACCCAAACTCTGGTGGCCGTCAAATGCCTGGTCACTTCGGTCAAAAGAAAAACCGTATTGTGACAGGATCGTCTCCAGTTACAACGCAAGTACCGCATGCAGTTGGTATTGCTTTAGCTGGAAAGATGGAGAAGAAAGATTTAGTAACGTTTGTAACATTTGGTGAAGGTTCTTCTAACCAGGGTGACTTCCACGAAGGTGCAAACTTTGCTGGTGTACACAAATTGCCTGTTATTTTCATGTGTGAGAATAACAAATATGCAATTTCTATTCCTGTTGAAAAGCAATTAGCATGTAAGAATGTATCAGATCGTGCGATTGGTTATGGTATGCCAGGATATACAGTAGACGGAAATGATCCACTTGCAGTATATAAAGCTGTAAAAGAAGCAGCTGATCGTGGCCGCAGAGGTGAAGGTCCAACTTTAATTGAAACGGTATCATATCGTTTGACAGCACACTCTAGTGATGACGATGATCGTGTATATCGTGATAAAGAAGAAGTAGAAGAGGCAAAGAAAAAAGATTCAATCTTTACATTTGCTGCTTATTTAAAGGAAGTTGGCGTGTTAACAGAGGAATCTGAAAAACAACTGTTAGATGAAATTATGCATATCGTAAACGAAGCTACAGAATATGCAGAAAATGCTCCGTATGCAGCACCTGAAGACGCATTGAAGCACGTATACGCAGAATAGGGGGGAACGTTTCATGGCTGTAATGTCTTATATTGACGCGATTACATTAGCGATGCGCGAGGAAATGGAACGCGATGAGAAAGTATTTGTATTAGGAGAAGACGTTGGTAAAAAAGGTGGCGTATTTAAAGCGACAACTGGATTGTATGATCAATTTGGTGAAGATCGTGCCCTGGATACACCGCTTGCAGAATCTGCAATTGCTGGGGTAGCAATTGGTGCGGCAATGTACGGAATGCGTCCAATTGCTGAAATGCAATTTGCTGATTTCATTATGCCGGCAGTAAACCAAATTGTTTCTGAGGCAGCGAAAATTCGTTACCGTTCTAATAACGACTGGACTTGTCCAGTTACTATACGTGCACCATTTGGTGGCGGTGTTCATGGTGCGTTATATCATTCACAGTCTGTAGAAGCAATGTTCGCAAATCAACCAGGTTTAAAAATTGTCATTCCTTCTACACCATATGATGCAAAAGGATTATTAAAAGCAGCAATTCGTGATGAAGATCCAGTACTATTCTTTGAACATAAACGTGCATATCGTTTAATTAAAGGCGAAGTACCAGAGGACGATTATGTATTACCAATCGGAAAGGCAGATGTAAAACGTGAAGGTGATGATATTACGGTCATCACATATGGATTATGTGTTCACTTTGCTCTTCAAGCTGCTGAAAAATTAGCGAAAGATGGCATTTCTGCTCACATTCTTGATTTACGTACTGTGTATCCATTAGATAAAGAAGCGATTATTGAAGCAGCTTCAAAAACTGGTAAAGTTCTTCTTGTAACGGAAGATAATAAAGAAGGAAGCATCATAAGTGAAGTAGCAGCAATTATTGCAGAAAATTGCTTATTCGATTTAGATGCACCAATTGCACGTCTTGCAGGTCCAGACGTTCCAGCAATGCCATATGCACCAACAATGGAAAAATTCTTTATGGTAAATCCAGATAAAGTTGAAAAAGCAATGCGTGAACTTGCGGAATTTTAATCGGGGGGACTATACATGGCTGTAGAAAATATTACAATGCCTCAGCTTGGGGAAAGTGTAACAGAAGGTACAATTAGTAAATGGCTCGTAAATGTTGGCGATCATGTAAATAAATATGATCCGCTTGCAGAAGTAATGACAGATAAAGTAAATGCAGAAGTGCCATCTTCTTTCACTGGAATTGTGAAAGAGTTAATCGCTGGTGAAGGTGATACACTGGCTGTAGGTGAAGTTGTTTGTGTAATTCAAGTAGAAGGAGCAGATGAAGTAGCTGCCACGACTGTAGAAGAGAAAACAAAAGAGGAACCAAAAGTAGAAGTAGCTTCATCTGAAAAAGCACCAAAAATGAAGCAACCAACTGATGGCAAACCACGTTTCTCACCAGCTGTATTAAAACTTGCAGGTGAACATAATATTGATTTAGATGCAGTGGAAGGTACGGGGGCAAATGGCCGTATCACACGTAAAGATATTTTAAAGCTAGTTGAATCTGGTAACATCCCGGTAGTTGGGGCAAAGAAAGAAGAGGCACCTGTCTCTGTACCAAAACTACAGGAGGCACCAAAATCAGCTACGCCAGCACCAAAAGCAGAAGCGGCAAAACAAGTATCTGTACCGACAGTACCTGGAGATATCGAAATTCCGGTAACAGGTGTGCGTAAAGCAATTGCTGCGAATATGCTGCGTAGCAAACATGAAGCACCGCACGCATGGATGATGATTGAAGTAGATGTAACAAATCTTGTATCATACCGTAATTCAATCAAAGGCGAATTCAAAAAGCGCGAAGGTTTCAATTTAACATTCTTTGCATTCTTTGTAAAAGCAGTTGCACAAGCATTGAAAGAGTACCCGCAAATTAATTCAATGTGGGCTGGCGATAAAATCGTTCAGAAGAAGGATATTAACCTTTCTATCGCAGTTGCAACAGAAGATGAGTTATTTGTACCTGTTATTAAACAAGCAGATGAGAAAACAATTAAAGGCATTGCTCGTGAAATTACAGAACTTGCAGGAAAAGTCCGTACAAAATCATTGAAAGCAGACGAAATGCAAGGCGGTACATTTACAATTAATAACACAGGATCATTTGGATCTGTTCAGTCCATGGGAATTATTAATTATCCACAAGCTGCGATTTTACAAGTAGAATCTATTGTAAAACGTCCAGTAATTATGGATAATGGCATGTTTGGTGCACGTGACATGGTTAACTTATGTCTATCACTTGATCACCGCGTACTTGATGGTTTGATTTGTGGTAAATTCTTAGGACGTGTAAAAGAAATTCTTGAAAATGTATCAGCGGATAATACATCTGTATATTAATAAAAAGCTCGCGTCTGCGAGCTTTTTGCTTTAGAAAAGATATACTTCTTCACTTTGTATTCCACAATAAAAAATGCCTTCCATTAATCTGACAATGAATAACAATGTATTATAAATTTATGAAAATACATTGCTGATATTCAGTATATAGATATACAATAAAAAAAGAATCCTTTTTTGGCAAATCTTACTGACGAAACTGTAGTATAATGTATTGTATTGTTTGAAAAAGAAAGTTATTCTATATAAGTATTTTATAGATTAATGTGCAATCAGCCGTCAAAACATGAAGCGTATTGACTCCTGATTTTTTATTTTGCCTTAACAATGTTTCAGGAGGGTGTCATGAAGAGAAGTACCGAGTTTCTAAAAAGTTTAGATGTAAAATTAATTTTAATTTTGTGTGTCTTATGCATTACAAGTATAGCTGCCATATATAGCAGTCAACAAACAGGGCAATATGGAGCTGCGAACTTTGCAATGAAACAAGGGATTAACTATATAATAGGTATTGTGTTATTACTACTTGTTGCAAGTATTGATTTAGATCAGTTGCAAAAATTAGCGTGGCCATTGTATATTGTTGGATTTGCTTCTATTATCATACTTAAGATTTCACCATTTAAAGGTTTAACACCTGAAATATTAGGTGCAAAAAGATGGTTTCGTGTCCCTGTCCTTGGGGCAATTCAGCCATCAGAGTTCTTCAAAATTGCGTTGCTTATTTTAGTTGCCAGTTTAGCGGTGAAGCATAATGCGAAATATATGGTACGAACTTTTCAAACGGATTTAATATTAGTAGGTAAGATTATTTTAGTATCGATTCCACCTGCTTTAATTGTATATAGTCAGCCTGATACAGGGATGGTTTTCCTATATGCTGCAGGGATCGCATGTATTTTGTTTATGTCAGGTATTCAAAAGAAGTTAATTGCAATATGTACAGTTATTCCACTGACCATATTGTCCACATTAGTATTTATATTTTTGAAATACCCAGATATTTTTTTCAACAAATTGGTTGCTTTACTAAAGCCACATCAACAGTCACGAATTTTGGGATGGCTAGATCCATTTGAGCACGCAGATCAAGGTTATCAAACACAACAATCAATTTTAGCGGTGGGTAGTGGAGGAATGGATGGAAAAGGATTTGGATATGGAAGTGTCTACATTCCCGAAAAGCATACCGATTTCATTTTTGCTACAATTGCTGAAGAAGGTGGATTTTTAATTGCAGCTTTTATTGTATTTATGTTCCTTCTTCTTTTATATCGAACAATTATAATTGGGTATTCAGCAGATAATTTGTTCGGTACATTATTATGTGCAGGAATAATTGGTGTTTTAACACTACAAATCTTCCAAAATGTTGGTATGATCGTTGGATTAATGCCGGTAAAAGGAATTGCGCTTCCGTTTTTATCATATGGAGGAAGTTCCTTATTCTCGAATATGATGATGATGGGGCTCGTTTTATCGGTGCGGAAAACTTATAAAAAGTATATGTTTTCAGTTAGTTAATTTTTATGTAAAAAGGCTGATTCGTTTTCATGCGAATCGGTCTTTTTTGTATAGATGCTCTTAATCATCACAAACTAAAGGGAGTGTGAAAGTTTGTGATGATTAAGGAGTGCAAATTCATGCATATGCATATTTTGAATGGGGCACATCATCTTTCTTATATAGAATGGATGATTCGAGCTATCATAGCGTATATTTTTTTAATTTTTGTTGCTAAAGCAATGGGACAACGCTCCATTGCACAGCTTCGTTTTTTGGATGTCGTATTAGTGCTATTGTTGGAAGGGAATCTCTCTAACGCACTATCCGATGAAAGAGTCGGTTTACTCGGATCGATGATTACAACATGTATGCTCATTGTTCTTTATATTGTCAGTTCGATTTTAGCGTTGAAATGGGATCGATGGAGACGCTTTTTAGAACCATCGCCCATTATACTTATACATAATGGGTCAATTGATTTTAATAATTTGAAAAAAGCAAGAATTACAGTAGAGTATTTATTCTCTGAATTACGCTTACAAAGTGCTAGTGATATTAAAACGATAAGATTAGCATTATGGGAAGCAAGTGGTGTTGTTTCGGTATTTCAGTATCCAGAATATGAAACGGTATCTCGGCAGGATATGAAAGTAGCTGGTAAAAAATCACCTATTTCATTTATTCTTGTAAAAGACGGGAAAATTCAAAAGGATGTGCTCACTTTATTGGGGAAAACGGAAAGATGGGCAAAGGAGGAATTATCAAAAAAAGTATCAATTGAATTGATTCAATTAGCAACTATAGATGAAAATGAACAAATCAATATTTTGTCTAGCGTTTAAGATTAAAATGCAAGGAAAGAAAAAAAGTTAGGTGGGGGAATGTGCTGCTCGTAAAAGCCTAATTGATGAAAATGAATTATTACTGGGGAGGGAGAAAAACTCCACTGATTAAAGTTTTACTTTATAAAAAAGTAAAAAATATGGCATTTTACCATTTCTTGCATATGATACAATAGTGTGGACAACGAAATAAAAAAAGAAGGGTTTGTTTTGATGGGATATGTAGAAGAATTACGGAAAGTAGTTGGTCATCGCCCTTTAATTTTAGTTGGTGCTGTTGTTCTCGTATTGAATGAAGATGGACATGTTTTGCTACAACAACGAACAGAACCGTACGGAAAATGGGGATTACTTGGCGGTTTGATGGAACTTGGAGAATCACCAGAAGAAACAGCTTGCCGTGAAGTATATGAAGAAGCAGGGATTCATGTAAAAAATTTAAAGCTCATTAATGTGTTCTCTGGAGCGAATTACTTTATAAAATTAGCGAATGGTGATGAATTTCAATCCGTAACGACGGCTTATTATACAAATGAATATGAAGGGTTGCTATCTGTCAATAAAGAGGAAGCAGTTCAACTTAAATTCTTTCCAATTACAGGATTACCAGATTATATTGTAGGTTCGCATAAAAAAATGATTGAAGTATATGAAAATATAGGAAAAAGAGTTAAATGAAGTAAAAATGATGTATAATGGATATAGAAATGCAAAAACACAGTTCTGGTTGGTAGTCCAGGCGCATACTAGTATGTCAGTAACCTTCCCCTCCGGGATGTCCAGTATTTCTAATTTTTTCTAAGGAGGGGCTGTCGAATGGATTTGACAGTATATCATGATGGTCAATTTTTTGTAGGAATGATTGAGAACACACATAAAGGAACTTTGTATGCAGCGAGGTATATTTTTGGTGCTGAGCCATCAGATGAAGAGATACTTTTGTTTGTAAATGGTATGATGCTAAAGTGTTTTAATCACTTTGCTAGATGTGGTGTTAAAGTGAAAGAGAAACAGCGTCCAAAAAATATAAAGCGTATCATAAGAGAAGCTGCGAAAGAAATGCATACAAAGCGCTTTACGAAAGCACAAGAAGCAATTAGTTTATCTTATGAATTGCATAAGCAGGAAAAAAGAGTGCAATCTAAGGAACAGCGTGAAGCAGAAAAGCAGAAAAAACGTCTTATCAAAGTGCAAAAAGCAAAACAAAAGCATCGTGGACATTAAGAGAAACGTCTTAGGACACTTGTTCTAAGACGTTTTATTTATACACAAAAGTAAGTTTACTTGTACTTCTGAAACAGTAACTGGTAAGATACAAATAGATAGATCTAGAGGAGGGAAAACATTGATTAACTTTAACTTTTTTATGAATGATGTTGTCCGTCAAGCGCGTGAGGAAATTGTTTCCGCTGGATATACAGAATTAACAACAACAGAAGCGGTCGATGAAGCGTTCAAAAAAGAGGGCACAACGCTTGTAATGATAAACTCAGTATGTGGTTGTGCAGGTGGTATTGCTCGCCCTGCTGCTGCACATTCCGTACACTATGATAAACGTCCAAATCAACTTGTAACAGTATTTGCAGGTCAGGACAAAGAGGCAACAGCACGTGCACGTGAATATTTTGAAGGATATCCACCATCTTCTCCGTCTTTCGCATTATTAAAAGATGGAAAGATTGTAACGATGGTTGAACGCCATGAAATTGAAGGTCACGATCCAATGCAAGTTATTGCAAAATTACAATCGTATTTTGAAGAGAATTGTGAAGAGATTTAATAGAATGAAAAAACGGTACAGACACTTATGTGTTTGTACCGTTTTTTTTGTATCTTGCTAATTAGAGTGAAACGAGGAAGATGGGGAGTAGAAAAATTTCCTTTTTGCTAGAAGTTTCACATATTGAAAGGATATGTAGAAAAATCTCACTTTAATGGTTAATAGAATTTGAATTTCTTTATTCTTAGTTGCATATCATGAAAGAGAATATACATAAAAAACATGTATTATGCAAAAAAATATACATAAAAAACATATTGGATATTGATTATAATTAAAAACATTATTTATTTTTATTTTAATTATTGCATAAAAATAAAAACGTTGATACAATACAAACATCGAATAAAAATTCTATAAAACTTTTAAATATACATTATTAGGGGGAAGAAACATGAAGAAGTTATTATCAATTTCATTTGCACTTATTTTAATCGTAAGTATGTTTAGTGCTTGTAGTAAGGGAGAAACAAAAGAAGCGAATAAAAATAAGAAAGTACTTATTATGGGAACTTCAGCAGACTATAAACCTTATGAATATGTAGAAGCTTCCAAGAGTGATGAAATTATCGGTTTTGATGTAGATATTGCAAAATATATTGGAAAAGAACTTGGTTATGAAGTGAAAATAAAGGATATGGATTTTGGGGGATTGCTAGCATCTCTTAGCTCAGGAAAAGTTGATTTTGTTATGGCAGGTATGACACCAAATCCAGATCGTAAGAAGAATGCCGATTTTACAGATATATATTTTGTTGCTAAAAACATGATCGTTTCGAAAAAGGATTCTGGTATTAAATCATTACAAGATTTAAAAGATAAAAAAGTAGGAGTACAAACAGGTTCTATTCAAGAAGAAAAAGCAAACGACTTCAAAAAACAAGTGAACTTCCAGGCGGAAGGTCGTGACCGTATACCAGAAATTGTACAAGAAATTCAGGCTGGACGCTTTGACGCTGCCATTATAGAAGATACAGTTGCTAAAAATTATTTAGACAAAATAAAAGATTTACAAGGAATTGAAATCAAGGAAGCTCCAGAAGAAGTAGGAGCAGCAATTGCCCTTCCGAAAAATAGTGATAAAACAGCAGAATTTAATAAAGTAATTAAGAAAATGCAAGAGAATGGTGAAATGGATAAATTAGTGAAGAAATGGTTTGGCAGCGGAAAGTAAGCTGCCTTTCTATTTTCTGTGAGAGGAATGACAAAAGATGAACTTAGATTTTTCGGCAATTACTCCGTCGATACCATATATATTAAAGGGTCTAGAAGTTACACTGAAAATTGTAGCAGTATCTGCTATAGCTGGTTTTATGCTCGGAACGCTATTAGCACTTTGCAAAATTGCTAGAATAAGAGTATTAAATATCGCCGCTGATTTATATACATCGATATTTCGTGGTACACCGCTCGTCTTGCAATTAATGATTATTTATTTCGGTGTCCCGCAAATGATTGGATATGATATACCTGCATTTTTAGCAGCAGTACTTGCATTTAGTTTAAATTCTGGTGCATATATGTCAGAGATAATTCGTGCAGGTATTCAAGCAGTTGATAAAGGACAGACAGAAGCTGCGATGGCATTAGGTGTTCCGTATGGAAAAATGATGAGAAATATTATTTTGCCACAAGCATTAAAAAATATATTACCAGCGCTTGTGAATGAGTTTGCAACACTTACAAAAGAGTCAGCAGTAGTAACGGTAATTGGTGCTACAGATTTAATGCGCCGTGCTTATATTGTAGGTGGTGAAACGTTTAAATATCTTGAACCGCTATTATTTGTCGGACTTGTTTACTATATTTTAGTAATTATTCTTACGTTTGTTGGGAAAGCAATTGAAGGGAGAATGAAGAAAAGTGATTAAAGTTGAAAACCTTCATAAATCATTTGGACAAAATGAAGTATTAAAAGGCATTACAACAACAATTGAAAAAGGCGAAGTTGTTGCCATTGTTGGACCGTCTGGATCGGGGAAATCAACATTTTTACGTTGTATGAACATACTAGAAACACCTACAAGTGGTAACATTTGGATTGGTAATGCCGAAGTGACTAACCCGAAAACGAATATTATGCATGTTCGCGAAAATGTTGGTATGGTGTTTCAACATTTTCACTTATTCCCTCATATGACTGTATTAGAAAATATTACGTATGCACCAGTAAATGTAAAAGGAGTGACAAAACAGGAAGCGGAGAAAAAGGCAAAGGAGCTTCTTGAAAAAGTAGGGTTGCTCGATAAAAAGGACGCGTATCCAAATCGTCTTTCAGGCGGACAAAAGCAGCGTGTTGCAATTGCCAGAGCTTTGGCAATGGAGCCAGAAGTTATGCTATTTGATGAACCAACATCTGCACTTGATCCTGAAATGGTAAAGGAAGTATTAGAAGTAATGAAATCTTTAGTGACTACTGGAATGACGATGGCAATTGTGACACATGAGATGGGTTTTGCGAAAGAAGTAGCTGATCGTGTGCTCTTTTTAGATGGTGGTAAACTTGTTGAAGATACACACCCAGAACAGTTTTTTACAGAGCCAAAGAGCAAGCGGGCGCAAGAATTTTTACAAAAAATATTGTAACATGTAAAAGTTACGTGAATAATAAGGAGAAAAGGATGACAGTTTGTCATCCTTTTTTTATACTTACTGTAACTACCTGTATACATATATATAAATACAGATTGAAAAAATAATATAAAACCTTTTCTTTTAGGGAGAAGAGAGCGTCAGCCCTTGCATAGAATCGGTCATTGCTTTTTTATCCCCATGCCACGTGAAAACAAAGGGAGAAAATGAGTGGAGAGACCTTTTTATTTTCATAGCCGTGACTTATATGCTGGGAAATTAGAATGAATGTATAGGAGCAATGATATGTTTAGAATTGGATATCGTACAGTGAAAACAGCAGTTGGAACAGGTGTAGCAGTTTTTATTGCCCAGCTATTCGGGTTGGAATTTTATAGTTCTGCGGGGATTTTGGTTATTTTGTGTGTACAAAATACGAAGTGGAAATCACTTCAAGTCTCTTTACATCGATTTTTGGCCTGTTTGTTATCAATGGCATTCTCATTTTGTATTTTTGAAACAATCGGTTATACGCCGCTTGCAATTAGTTTGTTACTTCTTACTTTTATTCCGACAGCTGTTATGTTTAAGATTCAAGAAGGAATTGTTACAAGTTCAGTTATTGTTATGCATTTATATTCATTAAAACATATCACATGGGCAGCGATTGGAAATGAAGTAGCTGTTTTAACAATTGGGATTAGTGTGGCTTTGTTAGTAAATATGTATATGCCAAGTGCAGAAAAAAAATTAAAAGGCTATCAAGAAAAAGTAGAATGGAATTTTAAAACGATTTTATTTGAGATGGCTGTATATTTACGAAATCGGGATAGCGCATGGTCTGGAAAAGAATTAATTGAAACAGAGAACATTTTGAAGCAAGCAAAAGAGCTGTCTTTCAAAAAGCTTGAAAATCAATTTATGCGAGAAGATGATTATTATTATCGATATTTTGATATGCGTATGCAGCAATTTGAAATTTTGGAGCGGATTATGCCACTTGCAGCCTCATTATCGTGGTCATATGAACAATCAGATATGATTGCGGAAATGATTGAAAACGTTGGGAACTCAATTCGTCCTGAAAGTACGGGGCTTATTTCACTTAGACAATTACAAGAAATGCGAGAGATTTTTAGGGAAATGCCACTTCCTGAGACCCGTGAAGAATTTGAAATGCGTGCGAAGCTTGTTCAACTTGTTTATGAAATGGAGCAATATTTACTCATTAAAAGTAGGTTTAAAGGGAAGGATAATGTGAAAGAACTTATATAGAGGGAAGGAATGAATCATGCCGTATTTTCTATCCTTGCTACTATGTTTTTCTCTTTCACCAATTTGGCCTCTTGGAGATAATCCGCGTGCTGGAGATCCATTTATTATTGTAAATAAGCAGACGAATAAGCTTGCTTATATTGATGATGGTAAAATTCAAAAAGTTTTTCCTGTAGCGACTGGAAAAACAAACGAGTTAACACCAGAGGGGACTTTTGATATTGTAATGAAGGCAAAAAATCCTTATTATATTGCGAAGGATATCCCTGGTGGTTCACCCCAAAATCCACTTGGGTCTAGGTGGATGGGGTTTAATGCACGAGGTACTGATGGGAGTAAATATGGTATTCACGGTACAAATCAGCCAAGTTCAATCGGGAAATATATTTCACAAGGGTGTATAAGGATGAAAAAACAAGATGTGGAATATTTATTTGATCGTATTCCGATTGGAACAAAGGTGTGGATTGTAAAAACGAATAAGCCGTTTCAGAAGCTCGCAAAAGAAAAAGGGGCTATTGCTTATGAAAAGGTCAACCATACAAGTTGGCTTTTTCTTTCTGACTAGGTTGTCTTGACATGTGTACATAACCATGAGTTAATGAGAATATACAAAGATAATAGGAAAAGGAGTTGCTTGTATGTATTTGAATCCAAAGCTTTCCTATATGCAATTTTTTATTGGCTTTCTATTCGTTGTTACTTTCATATTGGCAACTTTTAATGTATGTTCTTTTCTTGTATCTATTGTTTTTATGGTGTTCCTTAATTTGACATTTGTAATTGGAGCGTTTCAGCAGAAACATTATACGAGTTTTGTTATGGCACTTGTGATGGCCTTTTCATTCAGTATTGTCGCGATTGTGCTAATCATGAAATAAATATTATTCATTAAAATCATTGCGATTGAACAGGCTGCTTATTTTCTATCTAGAAGAATAAGCAGCCTGTTTGTGTAAAAAAGGACGAAATATATCGCCCTCTTTACCAAAACATACTAGCTCCAGTGAGTAATGTTGTTACAAGCATTGAAATTAGCATAACGTATATCATAATTTTTTGTGCTTTTTTATTCATACTGGTCCTCCTTGCAATCATTACAATTTTATTGTATCGAGAAATGAAAACATGGACAAGAGTATAAAGAAGACAAAATTCGAGAAGTGTATCTAAAATATAACAGGAAAATATAGAATACATAGAGAATATAGAAGGATGGGACACAAGGTTTTTCGGTGCCTTTAAAAAGTTTTACTAGATGAAGAATGGAGATACGATGATGAAAATATATGAAACAGAACGTTTACAATTAAGAGAAATCGATGAGTCGTATGCAGAGCAAGTTCTTCAATATTACGACAAAAATCGTGAGTTTTTAAAGGCGTGGGAAGAATATCGACCAGATGATTTTTTTACACTAGACTATCAAAAAAAACGATTGCAAAAAGATAAAAAAGAGTTTAATGAAGGAAAAACGATTCGATTATGGATTTTTAAGAATGGAGATAATACGAATATTATAGGATGTATTTCTTTCAATTTAATTGTGAGAGGGATTTATCAATCTTGCGTTCTAGGCTATAAGTTAGATAAAGATGAATTGAATAAAGGATATACAACAGAAGCGCTTAGAAAAGCAATTGATGTTGCTTTTCAAGAATTTCACTTACACCGTATTGAAGCCCCGATTATGCCGCGTAATTTAGCATCTATTCAAGTTGTAACGAAGATTGGTTTTCAATATGAAGGAGTGTCGCGGAAAATGTTAATGGTGAATGGGGTGTGGGAAGATCATATGCGCTGGGTATTGTTAAATGAGTAGAATAGATGGTTATCTAGATGTGTGAACCATCTATTTTTTTCGTGTCTTTCGAAACTTTTGCGAAATTCTGTTATAATTAACCTTGTTACATACATAATGCAATGCAGGAGGCGCATTCTCATGATTAATCAAGAACGTTTAGTAAATGAATTTATGGAACTTGTTCAAGTAGATTCTGAAACAAAATATGAAGCAGAAATTTGTAAAGTGTTAACAAAAAAATTTACTGCTTTAGGTGTTGAAGTATTTGAAGATGACACAATGGGTGTGACTGGACATGGAGCTGGAAATTTAATTTGTACTTTACCAGCGACGAAAGAAGGAGTAGATACAATTTACTTCACTTCTCATATGGATACAGTAGTTCCTGGTAAAGGAATTAAGCCTTCTATTAAAGATGGTTATATCGTATCAGATGGTACTACAATTTTAGGATCAGATGATAAAGCGGGATTAGCTTCTATGTTCGAGGCAATTCGTGTTTTAAAAGAAAAAAATATTTCCCATGGGAAAATTGAATTTATTATTACAGTTGGTGAAGAATCTGGTCTTGTTGGTGCGAAAGCATTGGACCGTGACCGTATTACAGCAAAATATGGTTATGCATTAGATAGCGATGGAAAAGTTGGCGAAATCGTAGTTGCAGCACCAACACAAGCAAAAGTAAATGCGATTATTCGTGGGAAAACAGCTCACGCTGGCGTAGCACCAGAAAAAGGTGTATCTGCAATTACGATTGCAGCAAAAGCAATTGCAAAAATGCCACTAGGTCGTATTGATTCGGAAACAACTGCAAATATCGGTCGCTTTGAAGGTGGCACACAAACAAATATTGTTTGTGATCATGTACAAATCTTTGCAGAGGCTCGCTCTTTAGTAGATGAAAAAATGCAAGAACAAGTTGCAAAAATGAAAGAAGCATTTGAAACAACTGCAAAAGAAATGGGCGGTCAAGCGGATGTTGAAGTAAAAGTTATGTACCCTGGATTTAAATTTGCCGATGGCGATCATGTTGTAGAAGTTGCAAAACGTGCTGCTGAAAAAATTGGTCGTACGCCTTCTCTTCACCAAAGCGGTGGCGGAAGTGATGCAAACGTAATTGCTGGACATGGTATTCCAACAGTAAACTTAGCAGTTGGTTATGAAGAAATTCATACAACAAACGAGAAAATTCCTGTTGAAGAATTAGCAAAAACAGCTGAATTAGTTGTGGCAATTATTGAAGAAGTAGCGAAATAATTGTAAGCATAAGAAAAAAGGGCGTGTAAACCACAATAGGTTTACACGCCCTTTTCATTTAGATTCAATCGCTTTTACAAGGCGAATGAGCCAATAGAAAAAATCCATGGGAGTATATACTTTGTTACTACACCTACTGCGCGAGGGAAAAGTGCAAAGGTAATATAAAAATTGAAAATTTGCAGTAGTAAATAGTTAATAGCAATAATTAATATAATAACAAGGAATGTGTAATTGAGTTTGTAATGTACGCCACTTCTTGTGAAAAAATATCCATATTTAATATAAGTATATCAAAAATATGAATGGGAACGAACGTGCTTTTGTAGTTGGAGAAGCTCCACTGTTTTCATGGAATTTGATATAATAAAATTAGGAACGAATGTTCTTTAGGGGGTGGAAAACATGAGAGAAATGTATCCCAAAAACGGTCGTGTCATCTTACACGTTGATATGAATTGTTTTTTTGCATCAGTTGAAATTGCGCATGACCCATCGTTAGAAGGTAAGCCACTAGCAATTGCCGGAAATGAAAAAGAGCGAAAAGGAATTATTATAACATGTAGTTATGAAGCGAGAGAATACGGAATACGAACAACAATGCCTCTTTGGGAAGCAAAACGATTATGTCCAGATTTAATTGTGAAGCATCCAAATTTTAAATTATATCGTGAGGCATCATTTGAAATGTTTCAAATTCTGTCACGTTTTACTGAGAAGATACAGCCTGTTTCTATAGATGAAGGATACTTAGATATAACAGATTGTTATGGATTAGGTTCCCCCATTGATATCGCTCGAATGATTCAACAGGCGTTATTAACGGAGTTGCATTTGCCATGTAGCATTGGGATTGCCCCAAACCTTTTTCTTGCAAAGACTGCGTCGGACATGGAAAAGCCGCTCGGTATTACTGTGTTTCGTAAACGAGATATTCAGGAGTTACTGTGGCCGCTTCCTGTTGAAGCGATGCATGGAATTGGTGAGAAAACAGCAGAGAAATTGAAAGAGATCCATATATATACAATTGAACAGTTAGCACATGGGGAAGAACATATCATTCGCGCCAAAATAGGAAAGCATGGTGTGGATTTACAAAAAAGAGCAAAAGGTATGGATGATAGAGAAGTTGATCCGAATCAAATGGGACAACATAAAAGTGTTGGGAATTCAAAGACATTTTCAAAGGATATGGATGAAGAGAAGGAATTGCTTGATATGTTAGAGTGCTTAGCGAAATCAGTTAGTAAAAGGCTACAAAAACGTACGCTTGTCAGTTATAACATCCAAATTACGATTAAATATTATGATCGGCGTACAGTAACACGGAGTAAACAATTAAAAAATGCAATTTGGGAAGAAAGCGATATCTTTCAAGCTTCTTCACGTTTGTGGAAACAACATTGGGATGGAGATCCGATTAGGTTGCTTGGTGTTACAGCTACTGAACTAGAGTGGAAGACAGAATCAATCAAGCAACTGGATTTATTTTCATTTGAAGAAGATGCGAAAGAAGAGCCAATATTAGCTGTGATTGACCAGATCAATGATAAATATGGAGCTCCTATTTTGCAAAGAGGAAGTCAGTTATTTCGAAAGCAGGAAAAATCTTTTCAGCAGAAATTAGAAAATAAATTTATGTAAAAGGTGTCATGACAATTTCATATCATGACACCTTTTATGTTTAAATAGCTTCTTAATTGAATGAAGTAGCGGCCAGTCTAGATTTCAAAAGTATTCGGCTTACTACTTCTTCAATTAAGGCTACTTGATTTATTATCGAGGATTAGGGAATACTCTTCTAACGGTTTCAGTAAATTCTTCAAATAGTCCTGATACTGGTTTACCCTGGTTGATTTTGTCCGCATAGTCTCTCATGCGATCTGCAAAATCAGGATTTGATGATACAAATACATTGCGGATATCTGGATCTGTAGCTCTTACTTGGTCAGCAATTTTGTTCTCTAATTGCTTTGTGACATCACCTTTTACGTTGTCACGTAAAACGACTGCAACATAGGCATTTTTGTTTGTGACGACTACAGTTGCGTTGTCCACTTCTGCTAATTCAACAATCCGGTCAGCTGCTTTATTGGCTACGTGTAGTCGTGTTTCATTGTTCGTGATACCGTTCGTATCATTTCGTACCCTTTGAAGGTCAGTGTTGGTTCCTTCGTATCTAACATTGCGTACGTCATTGTTTTCGCGAGTATCCAATGCTTTCTCCTTTTGCTTTCCTGCACATCCAAATAGCGAAATAGCTGCTAAAAAACAGATTGTAAGCATCTTTACATTTTTCAATGATAACCCTCCTTCATTATACTACGTTCTTAAAATGACCAGTTGTACATTTATTATGCATAGTGAAATAGGATGATATAATTTTTATCAAATAAGTTTTGGGGGAAGGGCATGGAGCAAAGTAATCTGAGCTATAGGATACAAGAACTTTGTAATGTGGCTATTGAATATGCAAAAGCCTTTGACAAAACTTTTAATTATTCCGAGGAGGATATCAAAGAATTGGAAGAGATTTTAGATTATTATGCGAACGATTTACGGGATAAGAAAGCAATTGGGGATGAAGAAGATATACCGACAGAAAATCAAATGTATTCGATGGCTTTAATTTGGGGGAGTTATTTAGACGAAGTTCTAAAAAGGCATTTAGGACAAGAGGCAGAGTGGCTTCAAGAACCAGTCTTTGATAATGAAGAGGTTTTACATTTACAAGTAGGAGAGTGGAAAGTGTTTCCCATTGATAAAGTATATAAACGATTGGTAAATGGATCGGAAGAGAATGTTATATCCTTCTATGATATAACTAAAGAGTATATGTTAAAGTAATGAGATTTGTATATTTTTGAAATAAAAAAGGCATCGAGAATCGATGCTTTTTATTTTTGTGTTGCTATTTGCGGACAGTAAAACGCACTCATTAAAGTTTCACTTTATAGATTATGAGATGGTAGAATTTTCATAAATTACGATCTCTGAATTGTTTGTTGTTGAAATACGTTGTGCATAATATGTGATAGAAGAAGAAATATATTTCGGTAACGTTTGATTTGTGTGCAATGTTGTGTACTCATGGATTAATTCTTTTAAAGTCGTCCACTGTAATTGTGCCGGGTGATCAGAAACGAAAGAACTTACCCAGCGATCAAATGAAGATGAAAAATCAGTTTGTAAACGAAATACTTCTTTCATAGTTAAAGGCTCCCTTTTTATTTGATATAATCATTTTACTACAAAATACGAACGTTTGTTATTTTTTTATTTATAACGTTCGTGTTATATAGTTGTCTAGATGAGTTTTTTATGAAATTTGATTTGCCATTTGAAATTACATTCCGTAAGATGAAAGATAGAGTATATAAAGAGCTGGAGGAAACAAAGTGGAATTTGTATTTTTAGGAACTGGTGCAGGTGTTCCTTCAAAAGGAAGAAATGTCTCATCAATAGCTTTACAATTACTAGAGGAACGTGGTGAAACGTGGTTATTTGACTGTGGTGAAGCAACGCAACATCAAATTTTACATACATCTGTGCGTCCGCGTCGCATTGAAAAAATTTTTATTACTCATTTACATGGTGATCATATTTTTGGGTTACCTGGTTTATTAGGAAGTCGCTCTTTTCAAGGTGGAACAACGCCATTAACGGTTTATGGCCCAAAAGGAATTAGGCAATTCATTGAAGTGGCATTATCAGTGAGTACGACGCATGTTAAATATCCACTTGAAATTGTTGAAATTACGGAGGAAGGTATTGTTTTTGAAGACACTCAATTTTCTGTAGAAACGAAGAGATTATCACATGGGATTGAATGCTTTGGATATCGCATTGTAGAGAAAGATATACAAGGGCACCTTCTTGTTGATAAATTGTTAGAAGCAGGAGTAAAACCAGGACCAATCTTTAAGCGTTTAAAAGATGGTGAAACAGTAGAATTAAATGATGGAAGAGTCTTACACGGGAAAGACTTTATCGGTCCACCGCAAAAAGGGAGAATTATTACGATATTAGGAGATACGCGTTATTGTGAAGCGAGTAGCCAACTTGCACAAGACGCAGATGTGCTTGTTCATGAAGCGACGTTTGCAGCAGCAGATGAAATCCAGGCGCATGATTATTTTCACTCGACAACGAAACAGGCAGCAAGTATTGCGTTACAAGCGAATGTGAAACGATTGATATTGACTCACATTAGTTCGCGGTATCAAGGAGATGCATATAAGGAATTGTTACAAGAAGCTCAGTCGCTGTTTGCAAATACGGAAATAGCGATGGATTTGAAATGTTTTCCAGTAGAAAGGTGACATTTCACAAACAATGGCAATATAGATTTGCCATTGTTTTGTTTTTTATAAAAAAGTTTTCTCTATAAAATAGATAGAACTGTTATAATTTGATAAATTTATGAACTGATACAGGAATTTTAAGATTTTTGAAAGGGTATGAAAGAAGTACGAAAAATCATTTGTCTTGAAAAACTGTTATATAGATAATTTGTTTTATTATTAATACAAGGGGAATAAATGAGATTGAATTCGGAAATTTTAAAATTCAATAAAAGTAAGCGTTTTATCAAAAACAAGCTATAATGAGGGCGAATTACAATTCATCGTAAGTTGCATCGTGCATTTTAGCCATTTTTCGTAACGAAACGAAATTGACTAAAAGAGAGAGGGCATCAAGGAGATAATTAAAGGAACTGTATTATTATTATTTGTATTAAGTCTTTTTTAGCTTTTTAGTTTCAAAGCACCAAATGGTATGAAAGCAATGGGTGCTTTAACGAGTGCCGCTGTTGCAAGTTTCTTAGTTGAAGCATTTCAGCTATATGTTGATGGAGATGTAATTGACATACCGTTTTTGAAAGAAGTTGGAGAATCAGCAGGTAGTCTAAGCGGAGTAGCTGGTGCAACTCTTGTTGCGTTAGTAATGGGGGTCTCACTTGTTTAGGCTATGCTTGTAGGGGCTTCTGTGTTAGAATTTGGATTGCTACCAGGATTTATTGTTAGACTTATGACAATGTATGGCTTTAATAATCCGATGAAAGTGACGCTATGTTTCTTATGTATTATGGTGTCTGGTATTTTACAGGATATATCGGCTCGCTTCTATTCAAAAACTATCCAATTCGTACAGCACAGCAAATTCGTGGTACAGAAGGGAAGGCAACAGAATCGGCAGCTTAATAGAATAGTAGTAAGCAATTTTTGATAAAAGGTTTAGGGGGAATCATGATGAAATATCGCTCAGTATTTGATATTATCGGTCCAGTTATGATTGGGCCGTCCAGTTCACATACCGCAGGGGCAGCAAGAATGGGACAGGTTGCTCGTCAACTTTTCCGGCATGAACCAGAAAAAATTACGATTTCGTTATATGGCTCGTTTGCCAAAACATATCGTGGTCATGGTACGGATGTCGCATTGATTGGTGGAATACTAGGATTTGAAACAGATGATATACGTATCCCAAGTGCGCTAGAAATTGCAAAAGAGCGTGGGATTGAAGTGAATTTTATTGAAGAAGAAGCGAATGCACCACATCCGAATACAGCGAGAATTCGCTTGTATAAAGGAGAAGAGGAGATTGAAGTGGTTGCTTGTTCAATCGGTGGTGGAAAGATTGAAGTGGTGGAATTAAACGGATTTGATTTACAATTATCAGGAACAAGTCCAGCACTTCTTATTGTCAATAACGATCGCTTTGGAGCGATTGCATCTGTAGCTTCTATACTTGCCAAACATGAAATTAATATTAGTACAATGAGTGTTTCACGTAAGGAAAAGGGAAGAAAAGCACTTATGGTCATTGAAACAGATGAATTATTAGCAGATGAAGTGATTGAGGAAATTAAGGGACAATCAAATATTTGTCAAGTAACTATTATGGACTAATTGCAGGGGGGACACACCATGTTTCGGAACGCAGCGGAACTAGTGACACAAGCTAAAGAACAGAATGTAAAAATTGCAGAAATTATGATTCAATGTGAAATGCAAACAAGAAGTATTTCTCGTGAAGAAGTACTTGCAGGTATGGAAAAAAACTTAGTCGTGATGGAACAAGCAGTAGAACGTGGTATTCGTGGTGTAAAATCACCAACCGGTTTAACTGGCGGAGATGCGGTGAAAGTACAAGAGTATATGAAGAGTGGAAAAGGCTTATCTGGACATACGATGTTGGATGCGGTAAGTAAAGCTGTTGCGACAAATGAAGTGAATGCAGCGATGGGAATCATTTGTGCAACACCAACAGCTGGATCAGCGGGCACTGTACCAGGAGTATTGTTTGCACTTAAAGAAAAGTTACAGCCAACACGCGAAGAAATGATTGAATTTCTATTTACAGCTGGAGCATTTGGTATGGTTGTTGCCAATAATGCTTGTATTTCTGGTGCAGCTGGAGGATGTCAAGCTGAAGTTGGTTCAGCAAGTGGAATGGCAGCGGCAGCAGCTGTTGAAATGGCAGGAGGAACACCGGAGCAAGCGGCTACGGCGATGGCAATTGCTCTAAAGAATATGTTAGGATTAGTATGTGATCCTGTTGCTGGACTTGTAGAAGTCCCTTGTGTAAAACGTAATGCAGCAGGTGCTTCAAATGCGATGATTGCAGCTGATTTATCATTAGCTGGTGTAACAAGTACGATTCCATGTGATGAAGTTATTGAAGCGATGTTTAGAATTGGGCAAACAATGCCAGTTGCACTTCGTGAGACGGCTGAAGGTGGACTAGCAGCAACACCGACAGGACGTCGCCTTCAAGAAGAGATTTTTGGGAAGAGTAGCAAATAAGAGAATACGATCGTAATAAAAAACGGAGCTCAGATTTATTTTCTGAGCTCTGTTTTTTATTTTTCTTTTGCTAATTGTTCTAATGTTTTTCCTAGCTCATGAGATCGTTTTGTAGCTTGTGTAATACACGCGATGAGTGCTTGTTGAAAATTAAAACTTTGTAGAACCTCGATTCCAGCTTCTGTCGTTCCACCAGGAGAGGTAATTTCTTTTCGTAAGATAGAAGGGTGTTTTGTATTCGCTTTAAGCATTTCAGCTGCACCAATCATTGTTTGTAAAATAAGAGATTTAGCTACATGCTCTTCTAAGCCGATTTGTTTTGCAGCTTCTTCCATTGCTTCAACTACGTAGTACACATATGCAGGACCGCTTCCAGATAGGGCAGTAACAGCATGCATATGCTCTTCTGCTACTACTGAAACAAGACCGATTGTTTCAAATAAAGATTTAGCAATATGAACATGTTGCTCTGTTGCATGCAAGGATGGAGAGATAGCTGTAGCTGATTTTAAAATAGCTGCCGATGTATTTGGCATTGCACGGATAATCGGAACATTTTTTTGAAGCAGACTTGTAATAGAACTTGTAGAAACACCTGCTAATAATGAAATGATAAGTTGGCTACTTGTTATATATTCTTTAAGAGGTGTTAAGGCTTCCGCTACATCCTTTGGCTTCATTGCGAGAAAGATAATATCTGCATGAGCCAGTAGATCTTGTTTGTTATGGGTTCCTTTAACACCATATTTTGTATGTAATTCCTGTAATCTTGTTTCATTGGAGCGATTACTTACTGTAATTTGTTCACTCTTTACAACATTTGCATCTAATAAACCGGCGATGATTGCTTCAGCTATTGATCCAGCACCTAGAAAGGAAATATTTTGAATAGACATGATGAAGCCTCCTTCATTTTGGTAAGAAAAACTTATAAATTTACATACATTCTTTTTATTATAGAAAAAACCTTCTTTTTATCTGAAAATAATGACAAATTTTTATGGAAGTTGTAAACTGAAGAGAGATTCATTTTGAACCGGAGAGAGATGGGGGGCATAAACATGGTAGCAATTCATCGAATGGAGATTCCTGTTCCATTTGCAGTTGAGACAGTTAATGTGTTTTTAGTAGAGGGAGAATCATTAACATTAATTGATACAGGGACAAATACAAAGGAGGCAAAGTCAGCATTAGAAAAACAATTAAGGACTTTAGGATACAAGATAGAAGACATTGAAACAGTAGTGATTACACATCATCATGCTGATCATTGTGGGCTTCTAAATACATTTTCCGAGAAGACGAATATTGTTGGCCATCCTTGGAATGAGCCATGGATTACACAAGATTCTCAATTTTTGAAACGTTATCAGCAATTTTTTAAAGAAGTCGCATTACAGTTTGGCGTCCCAGAAGCATTTTTGAAAGATGAAGTATTACTTACAACGAAAACACTTAAATATTCTTGTAATAGGTCGTTAACACATACTGTACTAGAGGGAGATAGTATTGAGTCGTTACCTGAGTTTACAGTTATTGAAACACCTGGGCATGCTTCGACGCATATTTCGTTATATAGGGAGCGAGATGGACTGTTAATTGGTGGGGATGCTTTAATTAGTCATATTTCTTCGAATCCAATACTAGAACCGCCATATGAAGGGCAGACGGAGCGAGCACGGCCTTTGTTACAATATAACCAAACATTAAAACGTTTAAGTAATATGAATATTTCACGTATTTTATCAGGTCACGGAGAAGATATTGTGGATGTGAAAGCGCTGATAAGAGGAAGATTGCAAAAGCAAGAAACACGCGCATTTAAAGTATTAGAATTATTAAAAGAAAAGCCGATGACAGCCTTTGAAGTATGTGTGAAATTATTTCCTGTATTATATAAAGAACAATTGCCACTTACGATTTCGGAAACAGTTGGACAATTAGACTTTTTAGCATATAATCAACAAGTGATGATTGATGAATCGTCGCCACAATTGATTTATTATGCAAAGTAGGTGACAGCGATGACAGGACGTTTACAAGAAAAAGTAATCGTCATTACAGGAGCTTCTAGTGGGATTGGAGAACAAGTCGCGATGCAAATTGCAGCTGAGGGCGCAATTCCTGTATTAATAGCGAGGACAGAAGAAAAACTGCGAGTATTAGCGGGGAAGATTAAAACGACTTACAATACGCCTTGTTATTATTATGTATTAGATGTAAGTAAAGAAACAGAGGTTAATACTGTCTTTGCAAAAATACTAGCAGATGCAGGACAAATTGATATATTAGTAAATAATGCTGGCTTTGGCATTTTCAAAACATTTGAAGAAGCAACCATGGTTGAAGTGAAAGATATGTTCGAGGTTAATGTATTTGGATTAGTAGCTTGTACGAAAGCGGTATTATCTCATATGTTAGAGAAAAATAGTGGGCAAATCATTAATATTGCTTCGTTAGCAGGGAAAATTGCAACGCCAAAATCGAGTGCGTATGCTGCAACCAAACATGCGGTATTAGGATTTACGAATAGCTTACGCATGGAGCTCTCAAGTACAAATATTTATGTAACAGCAATTAATCCAGGACCAATTGACACAAACTTTTTTGATATTGCCGATCAATCCGGTACATATGTAAAAAATATGGGGCGTTACATGTTAAAGCCAACATATGTAGCAGAGCAAATTGTAAAAGTGATGCGAACGAAAAAGCGTGAAGTGAATTTACCCAAATGGATGAGTATTGGACCAAAACTTTTTGCGTTATTTCCGGGATTGTTTGAACGTGTAGCAGGTAAATCATTAAGTAAAAAATAGGAGATTTCCAAATGGAAATCTCCTATTTTTTATTTTCCCGTAATATATTCATAAACAATGTCCTCAATTGCTTCATACAAATCGATATGAGGTTCCGAATGAATCAGTGTTTGGATACTTTGAATTAAAATTTCCTCATCTTCTTTTGAAACAGGTTTACATTGATATTGCCGAAAACTTTTTGCTAACATCTTCTCAATTAATTTTTCGTTCATCTTTTTCCCCGCTTATGTGTATACATGTATTGTTTTTATTGTACTTGAAGTGTAGAAAAAATACTAGTATACGTCTTTTGTGTATAAAAATTCATAATCAGTTAATGTTTTTCTAGAAAAATTACGTTTTTAAAACTTTTAAAATTAATAAATATTTAATTGACTCTATAAATATACAATATTATAATCATACTTAATTTAAAGAATCCATATAAGGAGGAGCGTATGAAAGTCGCGATTATTGGAGCAACAGGATATGGAGGAATTGAGTTAATAAGGTTATTGCAACATCATCCATATTTTTCAATTGTATCTCTCCATTCTTTTTCACAAGTAGGGGAACGCATAACAAATGTATATCCCCATTTACAAAATTTTATTGTTCATACGTTGCAAGAAATCGATGTGGAGGTAATAGCGAAGGAAGCTAGTATTGTATTTTTAGCGACACCAGCAGGAGTTTCGGCGCATATAACGCCAAGATTGCTAGCGGCTGGTTTAAAAGTTATTGATTTATCAGGTGATTTTCGTATGCTAAATCCTCATGCATATGAAACATGGTATAACAAGCCTGCTGCAAAGGAAGAAATTCTGCAAAAGGCAGTGTATGGATTGAGTGAATGGAAAAAGTCAGCTATTCAAGAAACAAAATTAGTTGCAAATCCAGGGTGTTTTGCAACAGCTGCACTATTAGCGGCCGCACCATTAATGCAGGGTGGGATGATAGAGGAAGACTCACTTATTATCGATGCGAAATCAGGGGTATCAGGAGCAGGAAAGACACCGACAACAATGACGCATTTTCCTGAGTTGTATGATAATTTTCATATTTATAAGGTGAATGAGCATCAACATGTTCCAGAGATTGAACAAATGCTTACTGAGTGGAATGAACAAGCACAACCTATTACATTTAGCACACATTTAATTCCGATATCGAGAGGGATTATGATTACTCTCTATACAAAAGCAAAACGAGATATCAATACACGTATATTACAGAAGTTATATGAAGAAACGTATTGTCATGCTTCCTTTGTTCGTATTCGTCCTAAAGGGGAGTTTCCAAGCCCGAAAGAAGTGAGAGGTTCAAATTATTGTGATATTGGAGCGGCTTATGATGAACGAACAGGGCGTATTACAGTTGTTTCTGTCATCGATAATATGATGAAAGGAGCTGCTGGGCAAGCAATTCAAAATGCAAACTTATTAGCAGGGTTAGAGGAAACAGCAGGGTTACAATATATACCGCTTTACCCATAAGGGAGGAAGAATAATGATTGAAACAGATTCTATTATAAAAGTTGCAAGTGGATCAATTGTAACGCCAAAAGGTTTTGCTACAATTGGTATCCAGGTTGGATTGAAAAAAGAGAAAAAAGATATGGGAGCAATTGTTTGTGATGTTCCTGCAAATTGCGGGGCTGTGTATACAACAAATCAGTTTCAAGCGGCACCGGTGCAAGTAACAAAAGAAAGTATTGCGGTGGAGGGGAAAGTGCAGGTCGTTGTTGTAAATAGCGGAAATGCGAATGCTTGTACAGGTATACAAGGATTGCAAGATGCGTATGAAATGAGAATGTTGGCTGCGAAACAATTCCATGTAAAAGAAAATCATGTGGCGGTTGCTTCAACAGGTATCATTGGAGTTCCTTTAGCGATGGATGTGATCCGTGCTGGTATTGTCCATCTTGTGCCATCGAAGGAAAAAGAGAAAGTAGATTCATTTTATGAAGCCATTTTAACAACGGATCTCGTCAAAAAACAATCGTGTTATCAGTTTACAATTGAAGGGAAAGAAGTGACGATTGCAGGAGCTGCTAAAGGGTCTGGAATGATTCATCCAAATATGGCAACGATGCTTAGTTTTATTACAACCGACGTACATATAGAACAAGCTACACTTCAGCTAGCGTTATCACAAGTGACCAATCATACGTTTAACCAAATTACAGTGGACGGAGATACGTCTACAAATGATATGGTGATTGTTATGGCAAGTGGATTATCAGGGACGACTGCCATTGATACAAATCATACAGAGTGGAAAAAATTTATGTGTGCTTTGCAAAAGGTATGTGAGGACTTAGCGAAGCAAATTGCTAAAGATGGTGAAGGCGCTACTAAGTTAGTTGAAGTAAATGTATCTGGGGCACGAACAGTAGAAGAAGGAAATAAGATTGCGAAACAAATTGTTGGCTCAAGTCTTGTGAAAACAGCGATGTATGGTGAAGACGCAAATTGGGGTCGCATTATTAGCGCAATTGGTCAAAGTGGAGTTGCTATTGAACCTACCGCCGTTGATATCGCTGTTCAGTCCATTTCTGTTTTACAAAGCAGTGAGCCACAAGTATTCTCTCAAAAGGAAATGAATAAAAAATTAAAGCAACCTGAAATTGTTATTGATGTTCATTTGCACCTTGGAGAGGAAAAAGGAAGAGCTTGGGGCTGCGACTTAAGTTATGAATATGTGAAAATAAATGCTTGTTATCGTACGTAGGGAGAGAAAAGATGAGCGAGTATATTGTAGTAAAATGCGGTGGTAGTATGTTAGAGCGTTTAGACCATATATTTTTTGAATGCATAGAGCAGCTGAAGAAAAAATATCAAGTTATTGTTGTTCATGGCGGTGGACCAGAAATTGATGCAAAGCTACAGCAATTTAATATTTCAATTGAAAAGAAGAATGGATTACGTGTGACGACAAAAGAAGTGATGAATGTTGTCCAGATGATTTTATGCGGGAGCACGAATAAAAAAATGGTGATGAATTTTCAAAAGCATGGCTTGCATGCAATTGGGATCTCTGGTTGCGATGGAAGGTTACTGCAAGTTAAGCAACTTGACTCTGAACTTGGATACGTAGGAGAAGTTAGTGGTGTAGAGACGGCGCTATTAAAAGGGTTACTAGATTTAAATTATATTCCGGTTATTGCTCCAATTGGGATAAGTGGTGGCCAAGTATATAACATAAATGCAGATACGGCGGCAGCTGGAATTGCATACGCGCTGGGGGCGAAAGAACTTATTTTTATTACTGATGTAGATGGGATATTGTTCGAAGGAAAGTTGTTAAAGAAAGCAGATAAAGCTGAGATCCTACGACTGATAGAAAAAGAAGTTATTACAGGGGGAATGATTCCGAAAGTACAGGCGGCTCTTACCTCAATACAGATGGGCGTTCAGAACGTCAGCATTGTAAATGGTACAAAACATTTTGTTGGAACATCAGGCGAGTGGATTGGAACGAAAGTAACAAAAGGGGTGAGTATTGTATGAGTAGTCATATATTTCCCACATATGGAAGACGCAGTATTGAAATTGTTCAAGGGACTGGAACAAAGGTTATAGATGAAAATGGGAAAGAGTATATGGATTTTACTTCTGGCATTGCTGTATGTAATTTAGGACATTGTCATCCTGTACTTGTAGAAGCGATGACAAAGCAATTAGAGGAAATTTGGCATATATCAAACCTTTTTCCGCACAAGGTACAAGAAAAGGTAGCTGCACTATTAACAGAGGGGCGTGAGCTAGATTACGTGTTCTTTTGTAATAGCGGAGCAGAAGCGAATGAAGCAGCACTTAAACTAGCACGCAAGCATACGGGAAATTCACTCGTTTTAACATTCCAGCAATCCTTTCATGGTAGAACTTTTGGGACAATGAGTGCAACTGGACAAGAGAAAGTCAAAACAGGATTCGGGCCACTTCTTCCGTCTTTTTTACATATTCCCTTTAATGATATAGAAGCACTCAGGGAGACAATGAATGAAGAAGTAGCTGCAGTTATGGTGGAAGTTGTGCAAGGAGAGGGAGGAGTTTTACCGGCCGATATTTCCTTTTTACAAGAGATTGAACAATTATGTAGACAATATGGAGCTCTTTATATAATTGACGAGGTGCAAACAGGGATGGGAAGAACGGGAACGTTGTTTGCTTATGAACAGACTGGAACATCCCCAGATATTGTTACAGCGGCAAAGGCGCTTGGAAATGGTATTCCGGTTGGGGCAATGCTTGGAAAGAAAGAGCTTATGACTGCTTTTACAACTGGGGCTCATGGCTCTACATTTGGTGGGAATTATATTGCGATGACAGCAGCAAAAGAAGTGTTGCGAATTATGAAGCAACCGTTTTTTTTACAAGAAGTTAAAGTAAAGGGAGAATATTTACTACAAAAACTAAAAAAAGAATTACATGATATCGAATGGATTACTGATATTCGCGGAAGAGGACTTATGATTGGAGTCGTTTGCAAGTGTGATGTCACACCAATTATAGAACAGTTAGAAGAAGAGGGGATTCTTGTATTGCAAGCTGGAACAAATGTTTTGCGATTGTTACCACCGCTCATTGTAACGAATGAAGAAATAGATGAAGCGGTAAATATGATAAAGAGAGTAATTTGTACACAAAAATCACCAATATTATAAGGGGGAATTTCCATGTCAACTATACAAATACCGAAATTACAAACGAAAGATCTTTTAACATTAGAGGAATTGACACAGGAGGAATTGATTGCGTTAATTGAATTTGCTATTTATTTAAAAAAGAATAAACATGAACCGTTATTAGAGGGAAAAATATTAGGACTCATTTTTGATAAACATTCAACTCGTACGCGTGTTTCTTTTGAAGCCGGAATGGTACAGCTTGGTGGGCATGGAATGTTTCTAAGTGGAAAAGAAATGCAACTTGGTAGAGGAGAAAGTGTTTCAGACACAGCGAAAGTATTATCTCATTATATTGATGGAATTATGATTCGTACATTTTCGCACGCAGATGTAGAGGAACTTGCGAAGGAAGCTAGTATTCCTGTTATTAATGGATTAACAGATGATCATCACCCATGTCAGGCATTAGCGGATTTGATGACAATTTATGAAGAAGTTCATACATTTAAAGGGATTAAACTTGCTTACGTGGGAGATGGAAATAATGTATGTCACTCTTTACTGTTAGCAAGTGCAAAAGTCGGTATGCATATGACAGTAGCAACTCCCCCGGGGTATGAACCAAATGAACAAATTGTAAAGAATGCGCTAGAAATTGCAACTGAGACAGGAGCGAATATTGAAATTTTACATAATCCAGAGTTGGCGGTGAAAGATGCAGACTTTGTCTATACGGATGTTTGGATGAGTATGGGGCAAGAAGATACGGAAGGGAAATATAAATTATTCGAGCCGTTTCAAGTGAATGGAAAACTTGTTCAGCATGCGAAAGCAACGTATCGTTTCTTACATTGTTTACCCGCTCATCGTGAAGAAGAGGTAACAGGAGAAATTATAGATGGTCCTTCTTCTGTTGTCTTTGAGCAAGCTGGGAATCGATTACACGTTCAAAAAGCATTATTGGCAAGTCTGCTTCAAAATGTCAAAAAACCTTTCTAATCAGGAAGGTTTTTTTGTTATGAAATGTCTGATGTATATTTGGTGAATGCCCTTTGTATCATTTATAATAAGATGAAGATGAGTAGTTTTGTTTCTTAGTAATATATAAGAGCATACTGGAAAGAGAAAATACTATAAAAGAGATGATGATTGTGCGAACAAGTAAAAAAACATATTCTTTTTTTCAGCGAATATGGAGGATGCCGAAATTTCATTATTATAAGTTGCTCCGTTCGCCAGAAGGAGCAAAGAAAGTGTCACGAGGATTTGCGATTGGGTTTGCTTTGGAAATGCTAGTGCTTTATACAGCGTCACTTGTGTATCTTGTTTTTTATCCAATTGTGCGATTAGCAAAGGGGTCTTTTCCTGCAGCGGTTATTGGCAATATTATCGGAAAAGTATCATTTCTTCCGGTATTTTTGTTTCCGTTTGCATATGCATTAGGAAAAATGTTATATCCGTTTGAAATAAAGGTAATTCCGCATAAACCATATACAATATCTGATCTTTTCTCAAGCGATGTTTTTATGATGCTAAAGAGCTTATTGCAGAGTGAAGTATATGTATTAATTGGGATGACGATTTTAGGTGTTGTGTTCGGAGTGATATCTTATTTTGTTGTGTATTATTTATATGAAAAGAACCGGAAGTTACGTTTGAAAAAAAGAAAAAAACAAACGAGAGAACCACTTGTACAAATATAAAGAATGTCACATCCATTTCCTGCCTTGAATATGTTTAAGAAAAAGGGGGGGAATGAATGTATTATTACTATGTACCTCAAGTATATCCATATGCGAATTATTATACTGCTCCTTATCCACGGCAGCAGTTTGAATTATATCAGCCACCGCAGCCTTCGCAGCAACGAAAACCTTACTTAATGACATGGCCGTATTCAAATGTATATTATGGAAATTATTATGAATCATAAAGCTGCTTCTTTTGGAAGCAGCTTTACATGTTTGTTTTCAAAATTAAATTTTGAATCGTTTGAAGCGAGTGAATGAGTTGGTCACGATCGCTTTCCGACAATGTTTGAAAGTTTTCTTTTAATTTGTCTAAAATAAATTGTTGATATTGATTTACTAACGATTTCCCTTCTGTTGTCAGGTAAATTAAAATGACCCGTCGATCTTTTTCGCTGTAATGCCGCTCTATAAGTTCTTCCTGAATCAATTTATTTAATAGAGGTGTCATGTTTGGTCTTGAAATCGCTAATCGTTTTCCGATTTCTGAGACTGCTAATGTGCCATGTTCATGTAATAGCAATAACACCTGTGTATGTGACGGTGGCATGTGCCTTTGTGAAGAAAATTCTCCAGGAAGCATAAATTTGCGATAAAAAAGAGGCACTAGCGAAAGAAGATGATCAACAATACGTTCCCACTCACGTGATTCCATATAAAGGCCCCCTTCCATTATCATTGTAACAAAAAAGGTATCGTATAAAAATAGAATTGTTTGGCTTAGCCTCAATATTTATAGGACAATACTTGCTTTGTAAATGCATTAGCAATAATCTCATAGCCTTTATCATTTGGGTGTACTTGGTCGTATAGTAAATCTTTATTATCATTTGGTATTAATTTTCGAATTGGTAAAACAATGGACGGTTGATTTGCTTTCGAAATGGAATAAACTGTATCATTCCAGCCGTCTAAAAACATATCAGCATAAGAAGCAATTGAATCATCGAGTTGTAAAGGGTTATAGAGTTCAGATAGAATGAGTAAAGCATTCGGATTGAGTGTCCGAACTGTCTTTACAATATTTTTTACGTCTGTTTCAAAATGAGTCTTTTCTTTATTTAACATTTTAATACCATCTATAACACCTACATTGCGATTTAAACGAAATAAATTATTTCCCCCAATATTTATGGTAATTATATTCGCTTCTTTAATTTTTTGTTGTACTTCTTCTGTCTGAACTTTTTGAACGAGACGATCCGTTGTAAGTCCATTTACTCCAAGGTTTTCCACTTTAATTGGTTTATGAATTTGTTCCTCTATTTGTTTGGAGGCTAATTCCGCGAATCCTCCTTGTGTCGAGCCAAATCCTTTTGCAAGCGAATCCCCTAATACAAGGTGATAAAAAGAATCATTCGTCTGCCTATCAATCCAATGGGGAGTAGACGCTGCTTTTTGTTCTTTCTGTTCTTTTGTCTCATCGTTCTCTTCAAAATATGAATAAGAAATGATTAGAAGGAGGAGACAAAGTATAGTTAAGATGACTTTTTTCATAAATTTATCCTCCTGGTAATTGGTTATTGTATCATACCTAACTGTATAAGCAGTGAAAGTTTATATTATATCTTTATGGAAAGTTTACAATAACTTTACAGAAAATTTGTAGAAGCATGTCAAAAATTATTGACGATATGAAAGTATGTTCGATATGATAATGTCAGATAAATGAATGTATGTCACTCTAATATGAGGAAAGAAGAGAATAAAGGTAGAGAGAAAGCTTTATTAGAGTTTGATAAGAAACTCATTTTATTTGTTTTTCAAGGGACAATTTTATAAGGGGGATTTTTTGTGAAGAAGTCAAAGAAAGTGTTAGCGGGAGCAACGCTTGCATTAGGTGTTATGGCTCCGCAAGTGTTGCCAACAACTGCACACGCAGAGGAACAAGCAGGGGAGAGTACAGTTAATTTACGAATCTTAGAAACTTCTGATATTCATGTTAACTTAATGAACTACGACTATTATCAAACGAAAACAGATAATAAAGTGGGATTAGTTCAAACTGCAACGCTTGTAAATGAGGAGCGTGCAAAAGCGAAGAACTCTGTACTATTTGATGATGGGGATGCTTTGCAAGGGACTCCGCTCGGGGATTATGTGGCGCAAAAAGGTTTGGATGGAAACTATGTTCATCCTTTATATCGTGTAATGAATTTAATGAAGTATGACGTCATTTCTCTTGGGAATCATGAGTTTAACTACGGTTTGGACTACTTACATAAGGCAATTAGTAAAACACAGTTCCCAGTTATTAACTCAAATGTTTTTATAGATGATCATGATAATAATGAAGAAAACGATAAAAATGCATTTGAAAAGTATCATATTTTTGACAAAGTAGTAACAGATGAAGCTGGCAAAACACAAACAGTGAAAATCGGTGTAATGGGCTTTGTACCACCGCAAATTATGGGCTGGGATAAAGCAAATTTAGAAGGAAAAGTAAAAGCGAAAGATATTGTGCAAACAGCGAAGGATTTGGTTCCAGAAATGAAAGCTAAGGGTGCAGACATTATTGTTGCACTAGCGCATTCTGGTGTCGATAAAAATGGTTACAATGCTGGTATGGAAAATGCATCGTATTATTTAGCAACACAAGTTCCTGACGTTGATGCAGTGTTAATGGGACACTCGCATACGGTAATAACGGACAAGTTTGACGGTGTTCCAGTTGTCATGCCTGGTGTTTTCGGAAGTAATCTAGGTATCATTGATATGGAACTGAAAAAGGTAAACGGCAAGTGGGAAGTACAAAAAGATAAATCGGTTCCAAGTGTTCGCCCAATTTCTGATAGCAAAGGAACTGCATTAGTAGAACCTGATAAAAAATTAGTTGATGAGATCAAAGATGATCACGAGGCGACAATTAAATATGTAAATACTCCTGTTGGTAAAACGACAGCACCAATTAACAGTTATTTTTCACTTGTACAAGATGATCCATCTGTCCAGCTCGTTACAAATGCTCAAAAATGGTATGTAGAAAAGCTATTAAAAGATGAAAAGTACAGTGAATTTAAGGGAATCCCAGTCTTATCAGCAGGTGCACCTTTTAAAGCAGGCGGCCGAAATGGTGCAACTTATTATACTGATATTCCAGCAGGAACGTTAGCAATTAAAAACGTTGCTGATTTATATGTATATCCAAATACACTGTATGCTGTAAAAGTAAATGGTGCGCAAGTAAAAGAATGGCTGGAAATGTCAGCAGGGCAGTTCAATCAAATTGATCCAGCGAAGGCAGAAGAACAGTCGTTAGTAAATGTAAACTATCCTACATACAACTTTGATGTTTTAGATGGCGTAAAATACGAAATTGATGTTACACAACCAGCAAAGTATGATAAAGATGGGAAAGTAGTAAACCAAAATGCAAATCGTATTGTGAATGTAACGTATGATGGAAAACCGGTAGCTGATAATCAAGAATTTATTGTTGCTACAAATAATTATCGCGGTAGTAGCCAAACATTCCCTGGTGTAAGTAAAGGTAAAGTTGTATATCAATCTCAAGATGAAACGCGTCAAATCATTGTGAAATATATGCAAGAAACACCTGTTATTAATCCGGCAGCAGATCAAAACTGGACGTTTAAGCCAATCGTAGCTGAAAAATTAAATACTACATTTGATTCTTCACCAAACGCGCAGAAGTATATTACACAAGGTGGAAAAATTTCTTATGTTGGCCCGTCCGAAAATGAGTTTGCGAAATATGCTATTGACCTAACGAAAAAGAAAGATGAGGGCACTCCAACAACACCAGGTGAAGAGAACAACGGTGGTAATCCAACAACACCAGGTGGAGAGAATAACGGTGGTAACCCAACAACACCAGGTGGGGAAAATAACGGTGGTAACCCAACAACACCGCCAGCAGGTGAAGAAAATGCTGGAGATAAACCAACAACTCCTGACAATGGGAATAAAGACGCGAAAGAACCTACAAATGTAAGTGAAGACAAAGAAACAAGCAAAGTAGATCGTGATTTACCAAAAACGGGAGCGAATGTCTTCTCTACAATTGGAGCGGGACTTGCATTTATTGGAGCTGGTATGTTCATGCTCTTTAGAAGAAAAAAAGCAAATAGATAATAACGTTCGCAAATAGAGGAATAAAGAAAAAAGGGATTACCGATAGTGGTAATCCCTTTTTCTTTATATTTCATTTAAGAAACTGAAACAGTTTTTTCTTTTTTCCATGAAAGCCCGAATCCTGTGAATCCAACGATAATTGTAACGATTGGGCAAGCTAAGCAGAAGATTGAGTATGGAACATAATCAATTGTTGGAACGCTTAGTACGTTTGCTAAGAAGACGCCGCTTACGCCCCATGGTACAAGAGGATTAACAACTGTGCCTGCATCTTCTAGTACGCGTGATAAATTACGGCGTTCTAAACCGACTTCATCGTATTTGTTAGCAAATGCTTGTCCTGTTAAAACGATAGATAAGTATTGCTCACCAAGCAAGAAGTTAACTCCAATTGCTGTTGAAGCGGTAGAAATAATTAAACGCGTGCTTGTCTTAACGAAATTAGAAATAATGTTCATAAGCTGAGTAATAATGCCCATTCCTTGTAGTAATCCACCCATAGAAAGAGCAAGGAAAATAAGTGCAATTGACATAAGCATACTTTGTAGCCCGCCGCGTGATAATAAGCTATCAATATCTTTTATGCCTGTCTTAGCAACATAGCCATCTTGCATAATTTTCATCAAATCAGAAAGTGATGTACCCGGCTTGAAAATAAAGAGAATGATAATGCCAGCTACAATGCCAGCAAGTAAAGTTGGAACAGCCGGTACTTTTTTAAATGCGCATACGAATAGTAATAGAATCGGAATAAGTGTGACGATTGAAATGATTGTATTCTTTTCTAACGCATTTGTAAAAGTAGAGAAATCAACATTTCCTGAAGAACCACTTCCTAAAGTGAAGAAAGCGATAAAGGCAATAATGAAAGCAGGAATTGTTGTCCAAAGCATGTTACGAATATGCTCAAATAGATCCACTCCTGTTACAGCAGGAGCTAAGTTTGTTGTATCCGATAAAGGAGACATCTTATCCCCGAAGAAAGCTCCAGAAACAATTGCACCAGCAATAAGTGCTGGATCGTATCCAAGAGCAGTGCCCATACCCATAAAAGCAAGTCCTACTGTCGCTGCTGTTGTAAAGGCGCTGCCAATACTTGTTCCAACAATTGCACAAACAACAAAGACTGTCGGAATGAAAACCTTTGGAGATACAAGCCCGAAGCCGTATACCATTAATGTTGGGATTGTTCCAGCGGCAATCCAAACACTAATTAGAACACCAACAAGTAAAAAGATGAAAATGGATGGAATGCCAGCTGAAATGCTACTTATCATTCCTTTTTCCATAGTAGACCAAGGGATTTTTTTAATAAATCCAAATGCTAATAGTACGATAATGCCAAATAGAATTGGAATGTGTGGTGATGTTCCTAATTGAATAACACTGAAGCCAATGCAGAAAAAGATTAAAAATGTTAAAAGAATAGATTCAATTTTTGAAATCATTGTTTGCTCCTCCTAATAATCTAAAATAGTTCTTTTTTATATAAAATTCGCCAATATTGTATATTTCCTTCTAAAATTTAGAATTTTGTGACAAATTACCGGTAATTGTTTAGCTTCATAAAAAAACGTCCCTGCATATAAATATGCAGGGACGAAAAAAATCGCGGTACCACCCTAGCTTGTGAAAAGAACGTAGCACAAAATAAAGGATCGTATAATATGCACCAACAGAAAATAAAAAACGCCCCTGCAGTATATGCAGGGACGAAAAATCGCGGTACCACCCTAAATTGTGAAACAGTTTCATTTCACCACTCTGTAGAAATAACGGTCCATAACCGTCTTTTACTACTCCCAACGTTTCGTAAAAGAAGCTCAAGGGGGTAATTCATAATTCGCTCTGTACTGGTTCGCACCGACCACCAGCTCTCTGAAATCAAGAAACGAAATACTACTAAATCCTATCATCGCCGATTCATATGATGTTAGTTAAATTTTTATCACACATCTGGATCATATGTCAACATATATGTTAATTATTTTTCAAAAGAAAATAATGTTAGAATATTTTTTTAATTCCTTGTTTGTGCGTTATAATGAAAAAAGAAAGGAGGGGAGTGAATGAAGAAAAAATTATTTCTTTTGACAACCTTACTTGTTCTTGGTGGGGGTGCTGGGATTTATACAGTATTTGCGGCATCACCAGATCAACCGAAATTACAGGTTGAGCAAAAAGTAGAAACAAAGGAATTAGAGAAAGTCAAAGAAGAAAAGAATAGAGAGAAAGCAGCTGATAAATTAGGCGTTTCTCTTGAAGGGAAAACAGAGAAAGAGATTCAAAAAGAGTTAAATACAGCAAGGTTTGAAAAGCGTCATGAGCTGCTTATAGAACATGCAAAGCAACTTGGGATTGATACTGAAGGAAAAAAAGATGAAGAGATTATTTTAGAAATCGGAAAGATTCAACATGGAAAATAAAGCGACTTATCTTATGATAAGTCGTTCTTTTTTAAGAACATTACCAACTGAAAAAATTGACAGCACTTCGTTTTTAATGTTAACTATATTTATATAAAAGTTAACATTAGGGGTGACAATTGTGACTGTGAGTCGTAATACAAGTAAAAAAATCGCTTATACATATGAAGAGTTAGCTGAAAAGAATAAAGCGTATGTGTGGCATCCATTTACACAAATGAAGGATTACTTAGCGGAAGATCCTGTTATTATTGAACGTGGAGAAGGACGTAAATTATACGATGTCAATGGAAATGGTTATTGGGATGGTGTTTCATCGATTTGGCTTAATGTTCATGGACACCAGGTACCTGAATTAGATGATGCAATTCGTGAACAATTAAATCAAGTTGCGCATTCTACTATGCTAGGACTTGCCAATGTACCATCTATTTTACTTGCAGAAAAGATTATTGAAGTTGTTCCAAAAGGTTTGAAAAAAGTATTTTATTCAGATTCTGGTTCTACAGCTGTTGAAATTGCAATCAAGATGGCGTTTCAATATTGGCAGCATAAAGGAAAAATTAAAAAGCAAAAGTTTATTACATTAAAAGAAGCATATCACGGAGATACAATCGGAGCTGTTTCAGTAGGAGCGATTGACTTGTTTCACCAAGTGTACAGTTCGCTCTTATTTGACACGATAAAAATGCCATATCCATATACATACCGTTCTCCTTATGGGGACGACAAAGAACAAATTGTACAAGAACATTTGAAGGAAATGGAAGAGCTATTAAAACAAAAACACGAAGAAGTTGCAGCGATTATTGTAGAACCGTTAATGCAAGGTGCAGGCGGTATGATTACAATGCCAAAAGGGTATTTAAAAGGCCTTCGGGATCTTTGTACAACATATAATGTTTTATTTATTACAGATGAAGTAGCGACAGGGTTTGGTCGTACTGGAAAAATGTTTGCTTGTGAACATGAAAATGTTACACCCGATATTTTAACAGCTGGAAAAGGCTTAACAGGTGGCTATTTACCAGTCGCTATTACTGTGACAACAGATGAAATTTATGATGCTTTTTTAGGTGACTATGAAGAGCAAAAAACATTTTTCCATGGCCATAGTTATACGGGCAATCCATTAGGTTGCGCTGTTGCAATTGCTAATCTAGAACTTTACGAAAAAAACAATCTAATAAATGATGTTGCATATAAAGCAGAATATGTAGGGAAACAGTTGGAAGCACTTTACGAATATAAGCATGTTGGAGATATTCGTCAGTGTGGATTGATGATTGGAATTGAACTTGTGAAAAATAAAGAAACGAAAGAGTCGTTTGAGTGGACGGAGCGAGTAGGCGTAGAAGTGTGTAAAAGGTCAAGAAAGCTAGGAATGATCTTACGCCCACTGGGTAACACAATTGTATTTATGCCACCACTAGCATCTAAGATAGATGAGATTGATGAAATGTTGCACATCTTATATCAAGCAATTGCAGATGTTACGGAGGGAGAATCATGAGTGGCTTTTTTATAACAGCAACGGATACGGAAGTTGGAAAAACAGTTGTTGCAGGTGCATTAGCAGGAGTGCTTAGAAATCGTGGGTATAACATAGGGGTATATAAACCATTGCAAAGTGGACACATCGCTTCTCATCCTGAAGGTGATGCTGCGAGATTGAAAATGGCATCAGGAGTGATGACAGAGACTGATAGTATTTGCCCTTATTCTATTGAAGAACCTCTCGCGCCAAGATTGGCAATGCAGCGAGCAGGAAGAAGTGTGACACTAGCACAAATTACCGCTCATTATAACGAGTTAATGACAGAGTTTGATAGTTTGTTTGTAGAAGGGGCAGGTGGTCTTGCTGTTCCGTATACAGAAGATGCGTTAGTGGTTGATTTTGCAAAGGAACTAAAATTACCACTTATTATTGTCGCGCGTCCAACGTTAGGTACTGTTAATCATACCGTTTTAACGATTTCGTATGCGAAAGCCCATGGTTTAACAGTTGCAGGTGTTATTTTATCCGGCTGTAAGGAATGTGAGAAGGAACGTGTGCAAGAGAATAAAGAAATGATTGAGGAGTTAAGTGGTATTCCAGTTTTGGGCTTACTACCAGAGCTTAGAGAAGGGGTTACGCGTGAAGAACTATTGAGAGCAGCAGAAGAAAATATCGCGATTTTAAATTTAGAGGAGTTTGTCAAACATGGATCAAACGTGGAATCTACACTTTCACTCTAGTTTAAGTCGTTTGAAAGAGAAATCACAATATCGACATGTAGTTATGACTGAGCAAGCTGAAGAAACATGGCTGATTAGGGATGGAAAACGTATGCTGAATTTAGCTTCGAATAACTATCTAGGCTTGGCGGGAGATAGAAGATTAAAAGAAGCATCTATTGTAGCGACAAAGCAATACGGAGTAGGAGCTACGGCGTCACGGCTTGTTGTAGGGAATTATTCACTATATGAAGAGGTAGAACAGAGCGTTTGTGATTGGAAAGAAACCGAAAAAGCAATCATTGTGAACAGTGGATATTCAGCAAATGTAGGGGCACTCTCTTCTTTAGTGAGTCGGCACGATATCGTTTTTAGCGATAAGTTAAATCATGCCAGTATTGTCGATGGAATTATGCTTAGTGGTGCGGAATATAAAAGGTATCGACATAATGATTTGGAACATTTGGAAAGATTGTTGCAAATGGCCCCTGTTGCAAAGAAAAAGTTAATCGTAACAGACACTGTTTTCAGCATGGATGGAGATGTTGCTCATCTAAAAGAATTGATTATGTTGAAAGAAAAATACGGAGCATTATTGATGGTTGATGAAGCGCATGCAGGTGGAATATACGGGAGACATGGTGCTGGTTTAGCTCATGTGGAGCAAGGACTTTCACAGAAAATTGACATTCATATGGGGACATTTAGTAAAGCGCTAGGATGTTATGGAGCATATTTAGCAGGTGATGCAATTTGCATTGATTATATGAAAAACATGATGAGAAGCTTCATTTTCACAACAGCATTACCACCAGGGACGCTCGGTGCAATGAAATGTGCAATTAAAATTGTTAAGGAAGATGAGGGAAGACGGCAGTGTCTCTTAGAAAATGGAGCGTATTTCCGCAATACTTTAGAGGAAATTGGCTTTAATATTGGCGATAGTTCAACTCATATTGTCCCAGTTATTGTCTCATCGAATGAAGCTGTGATACGTTTTAGCGAAAAATTGCAGGAAGCAGGAATTGCTGCAATTGCTATCAGGCCACCAACTGTTCCGCATAATAGTTCCCGAATTCGATTTGCAGTTACGTCTGAACATACAAAATCTGATTTACAATGGGCTACTCGGCAGATCATTCGAATTGGTAAAGAAGAGGGGGTACTCATATGAAACCGCCTCAGCTTATTTTCATTCCTGGATGGGGGATGGAAAAAAAAGTATGGGATTTATTACTTCCATATTTTCAAGAATATTCTGTTCGATATGTTGAATGGCGTAGTGTAAAAGTGGTTAATGATTTTGCAGATCGTATAGTAGAAGTTGCGGAAGAACAGGATGTAATTTTGATTGGATGGTCACTTGGTGCATTAGCTGCTCTTCAAGCATGTGATAGAGTGCGGACAAAAGGAATGATTTTAATAGGTGGTACGGCAAAGTTTACAGTGGATGAAAATTATGAGAGTGGATGGAGACATGCTTTTGTAGAACGGATGAAAAGAAGTTTGGTAAAGCAAAAGGACGATACATTGAAGCGCTTCTATAAAAGTATGTTTGCCAAACAAGAGCTAAAAGAGAGGGAACAATTTGAAGGCATTACAGAGCATTTTCAAGGTGATTCCATTGAATCTTTACAGATGGGGCTTGATTATTTAATAGAGGTGGATATGAGAAGTCAGCTAAAGTATGTAAAGACACCGATATTACTTCTTCATGGAGAACAGGATGCGATATGTCCACTATCTGCTGCTCGCTATATACAAAAAAATACGAATGGAACGCTTAAAGTAATAAATGGAGCGGGGCATGCACTTTGTGTAACGGATTTTGAATATTGCGTAAATGAAATAATCCAGTTTGTAGAGGGGATACAAAATGATCAACAAAACGTTATTACAAAAACGATTTAATGGGGCAGCAGTATCCTATGATCAATATGCAAATGTACAGAAAAAGATGGCGCAACAATTGCTCTCTATAATGAAAAAACACTACCAAAAGATGTCGTCCATTCGTATTTTAGAACTTGGATGTGGCACAGGGTATTTGACTGAACAATTGGCGGTTTCTTTTCCAAATGCAACAATTACCGCAATTGATTTTGCTGAAAGTATGATTGCTGTTGCGAAAACGAGAAGTTATGTGGAATCTGTGACATTTCGATGTGAAGATATTGAACATCTCACATTAAGCGAGTCATTTGATGTCATTATTTCAAGTGCGACATTTCAATGGTTAAACGATTTGCAAACAACGGTGAACAGTTTATATAGTCGTCATTTATGTGAAGATGGCTTATTGTTATTTTCGACGTTTGGAGAACAGACATTTAGGGAGCTTCATATAGCATTTCAAAGCGCTAAAGAAGAAAGAAATAGACAAAATGCTGCATCTGTTGGACAACGTTTTTTTACGAAAGAACAGCTGCAAGGTTTATGTGAAAGTGTAACAGGGGATGTTCATGTTTCTGAAACATGTTACATAGAGAAGTTTACTGAAGTTCGGGAGTTTCTACAATCCATTCGGAAAGTGGGAGCAACGAATAGTAATGCAGAATCATACTGTCAAATTCCCTCTATCTTTCGAACTATGCTTCGTATATACGAAAGAGATTTCACGGAAGAAGGGGAAATTGTAGCGACGTACCATGTTTTATTTGCGTATATTGAAAAAGAGGGGAAGAGGAAAAATGAAACAAGTACAAACAAAAGTAGATTGGAAACAAATTGCATCTGAAGTAGTAGAGGGTAGAAATATAACAAAAGAAGAAGCGGTAGCAATTTTAGAAGCAAACGACACAGAAGTATTAGAGATTATGAACGCAGCTTATGTCATCCGCCATCATTACTTTGGTAAAAAAGTGAAGTTAAATATGATTATTAATACGAAATCTGGACTATGTCCGGAGGATTGCGGATATTGCTCACAGTCTATCGTTTCAGAAGCGCCAATCGATAAGTATGCATGGTTAACACAAGAAAAAATCGTAGAGGGAGCTCACGAAGCAATTCGCCGTAAAGCAGGTACATACTGCATTGTTGCATCTGGTCGCCGTCCAACGGATAAAGAAGTAAATCATGTTATCGGTGCCGTAAAAGAAATTCGTGAAACAACAGATTTGAAAATTTGCTGCTGCTTAGGATTTTTAAATGAAGATCAAGCAGGGCGCTTAGCAGAAGCAGGTGTTCATCGTTATAATCATAATTTAAATACACATGCAAATAATTATGATAGCATTTGTTCAACACATACGTATGATGATCGCGTAGATACAGTCGAAAAAGCGAAGCAAGCGGGAATTTCTCCATGTTCTGGTGCAATCTTCGGAATGGGTGAAACGAAAGAGCAGCGCGTTGAAATTGCACTTGAATTAAAACGGATAGATGCGGATTCTATTCCATGTAACTTCCTTGTTGCTGTAAAAGGCACACCGCTTGAAGGACAGAAAGAATTAACACCATTAGAATGTTTAAAAACTCTCGCGATGATGCGCTTCGTGAATCCATCAAAAGAAATTCGAATTTCCGGTGGGCGTGAAATTAATTTGCGTTCTGTACAACCACTTGGTTTATTCGCAGCAAATTCAATCTTTGTTGGTGATTATTTAACAACAGAAGGACAAGAGCCAACAGCAGACTGGGGTATGATTGAGGATTTAGGGTTTGAGATTGAGGAGTGTGCGTTGTAAAAATGAGGGAGGAAAGCTCCTTTGTAGACTAGAATAATGAAATAAAAGTTACACAAAACAGCCATTGTTTCATGAAACAATGGCTGTTTTTAATTATAAAAGAAATAGATTATTTTACGGGATTTCATTGTAAATAAAATGTAATAAATTATCTTTAGTCCTTCAGATATGCGGATTTTTAGTGGAAAAATTAATTTCGTGGACGAATTTTCCAACCTGTAATTGTACAAAGTAAAGATGTAATTTACCTTGGGTTGGAGGATTTCACATGCACAAATATATATTAGCTATTATGACGTTTCTTATTTTATTAAAAGCGATAAGTACTGATCCTGTTAAAGCGGCTGAAAATCCAGAGCAGAAAGAAATGCAGCAAAGAATTGAACAGCATTTTCGAACAAAAGCTGAGCATTTTGGTATTGAAACTGAGGGGAAAGACTTAAAAGAGGTGCGGAAAGAAATTCATATTGTAGAGGAAGAAAAAAGGCGAGAAAATGTGTGGAAAACCGCTCAAAATCTTCGTATTAAAACAGAAGGAAAAACAATGGATGAATTGATACAAGATGTGCGGAAAAAAGTAAAAAAATAAAAAGAGGCCGAAGCCTCTTTTTATGCCCATTGTTTGGATAAATGAGCCATTTCAATCGCAGCAACTGCCGATTCATAGCCTTTGTTACCAGCTTTCGTACCAGCCCGTTCAATGGCTTGTTCAATTGTTTCAGTTGTTAATACACCGAAAATAACTGGGATGTCTGTTTGTAATGATAAAGAGGCAACGCCTTTTGCAACTTCATTACAAACATAATCATAATGAGTTGTAGCACCACGAATGACTGTTCCTAGTGTAATGACAGCATCGTATTTGCCGCTACCAGCCATTTTCTTTGCGATTAATGGAATTTCAAATGCACCTGGAACCCATGCGACATCAATATCGTTTTCTTCTACCCCATGGCGCTTCAACCCATCTAATGCGCCTCCTAATAGTTTGCTTGTAATAAATTCATTAAAGCGTCCAACCACAACTCCGACTTTTAATCCTGTACCAACTAAATGACCTTCGAATACCATATTATATCTCTCCCTTTATATATTATAAACTTAGTAAATGACCTAATTTTTCTAATTTTGTTTGTAAATATACTTTATTTTCTTCTTTTGTTGGCATTTGTAACGGTACACGTTCCACAACTTCTAAATCATACCCTTGCAAGCCGGCAATTTTTCTTGGATTATTTGTTAATAAACGCAATTGCTGTAAGCCTAGATCTTTTAAGATTTGAGCACCAATGCCGTAATCGCGAAGATCTGCAGGAAACCCTAATTTTTCATTTGCTTCAACTGTATCTAATCCTTCTTCTTGTAATTTGTATGCACGGAGCTTATTTAACAGCCCAATCCCGCGACCTTCTTGGCGCATATAAAGAAGAACGCCTTTTCCTTCTCGTTCAATTTGAGCGAGGGCGGCATGGAGCTGTGGGCCACAATCGCAACGGCATGAGCCGAAAACATCGCCAGTTAAACATTCAGAATGAACACGAACGAGAACAGGTTCATCAGTAGAGATGTCTCCTTTTACGAGAGCGATATGTTCTTTTTGATCAAGCGAGTTGGAATAACCAATTGCATGAAATGTACCGAAATCTGTTGGTAATGTAATTTCAACTTCCCTTGTTACGAGTGTTTCATGATGGCGGCGATAAGCAATTAAATCTTCAATCGTAATCATTTTTATATCAAATTGTTCTGCAACTTGTACTAAATCAGGAACACGTGCCATCGTACCGTCTTCTTTTATAATTTCACAAATGACCCCTGCTGGTCCCGCACCGCATAATTTTGCTAAATCAACAGCTGCTTCTGTATGGCCAGCGCGGCGCAGTACTCCGCCTTCCTTTGCAATTAAAGGGAAAATATGCCCTGGACGATTAAAATCTGTTCCTTTTGATGTTGGATTTAATAACTCGTGTACAGTTGTCGCGCGTTCGTAAGCACTAATACCTGTTGTTGTAGAAACGTGGTCAATACTTACTGTGAACGCAGTATGATGGGAATCTGTATTATGAGAAACCATAGGTTCTAACTGTAAGCGTTCTGCATATTGCTCTGTAATCGGTACGCAGACAAGACCACGGCCATGTGTAATCATAAAATTAATTGTTTCAGGTGTGATGTTCTCTGCTAAAGCGATGAAATCTCCTTCGTTTTCACGGCTTTCATCATCACATACAATAATGACTTTTCCTTGTTTTAAATCTTCTAGTGCTTCTTCAATACGATGAAACATTGTGCTTCCTCCTTATAGAAATCCGTTTTCTTGTAAAAAGCTCTCTGTAACCGAACTGCTCTGTTTCTTGGGCTTTGAAATGAAACGCTCAATATATTTTCCAATCATGTCACATTCAATATTTACGATGTCTCCAGCTGCTTTTTCCCCAATAATAGATGCACTTACTGTATGCGGAATGAGCGAAATGGTAATGGAAGATTCATCTATATCAAATATCGTTAAGCTTGTGCCATCAACAGCTATCGATCCTTTGTGTAAACAATAACGGAGCAAATCATCTGGAATTTCAATTTTGTAATATATCGCATTATAGTGCTGTTTTTTACTTACAATGGTTCCAATTCCATCAATATGCCCTGTGACGAAATGGCCACCAAAACGCCCGTTTGCAGCCATTGCTCGTTCTAAATTCACTTTAGAACGGGTACCGAGCATACGGAGTGATGTCGCTCGCATTGTTTCCGGCATGGCATCAACAGTAAACGAAGACGCTGTAAAAGAAGTGACGGTTAAACAGATTCCATTTACAGCGATACTGTCTCCTGATCTTACATCTGACAAGATTGTATTTGCGGTAATTGTTAGCCTCATGGCCTCTCCGCTTTGACTTATATTCGAAACAGTTCCAAGCTCTTCTACAATTCCTGTAAACATGCAAGCACCTCATTTCGCACTGTAGCGACGATTTTTATATCATCACCAAGTTGTTTCATCTCTTGAATTTGCAAAGAAATTGCATCTTGTAGCTTGTTAAATCCGGTGCCACCAAACATAGTTGGAGAGGCTTTTCCACCAATTAATTTAGGGCTTATATAAGTTACAATTTCATTAAAACACTTTGCTTCTAAAAAGCTCGCATGCACGGATTGTCCACCTTCAACAAAGAGTGAAAGAATTTGTTTTTCACCAAGAAGGAGGAGGAGATCACGTATTTCAATTTGGCTCGTCTGCATTTGAAGTACAGATACTGCCTGAGATTCGTAGGTGGCTATTTTTTCTTTCTTTACATCTTTTCCAACAATAATCCATGTTTGCGCTATCCCGTCTGTTATGACATGAGAGGATCGCGGCGTTCGTAAATGTGTATCTAAAATAATTCGAATCGGATGCTTGCCTCCGTTTGGAAGACGTGTTGTTAAAGATGGATTATCAGCTATAACAGTATTGACTCCAACAAGGATGGCATCGTGCGTATGACGATATTGATGAACATCTTCGCGAGCTATTTCACCTGTAATCCATCTGCTTTCTCCAGTAGTAGTAGCTATTTTTCCATCTAAACTCATTGCTGTTTTTATTGTTACAAACGGTAGTTTTGTATTCATATAGTGGAAAAAGTAGCGATTTAATGTGATGGCTTCCTCTTCAAGAACACCGGTAGTTACACAAATACCTGCCGCTTGTAAACGTTTTGCGCCGTTACCTGAAACGAGCGGATTGCAATCAAGTGTAGCAATTACTACACGCTTCACTTTTTTTTCAATGAGTAGATCGCAGCACGGCGGAGTTTTTCCAAAATGACTGCACGGCTCTAACGTTATATATACAGTGGATCCATTTGCTTTGTCACCAGCCGTACGAAGAGCATGAACTTCAGCGTGTTCCTCACCTGCGCGCAGATGTGCTCCCATTCCAACGATGTTTCCATCTTTTACAACAACAGCGCCGACCATTGGATTTGGACTTGTTTGCCCTGCAGTGCTTTGTGCTAACTGTAAGGCGATCTTCATATATTCTTGGTCTGTCATTCTTTTCACCTCTCCTAAGAAAAATCAAAAAACCCCAAGGATTAATATCCTTGGGGTTTGGGAGACGTGATTTCTAGAAGTATAGCTCGAATACGAAAGTATAAGAAAGAAACCTAACGATGATTGATATTTTTGCATGAGAAAAAAACCTAGCAAACTATCAATTTTCATACGCTAGTCGTATCTTTTTATTTCAGCATAGAAAAATAGGTATATGAAAGAAAACACATACAGTGATTCAAAACGAATCAGTACACATGTGTACGCCAAAATAAAAGTGTATTCGCTATATAAGAACTAGAAAACATATCCTTCTCCCATCCAGACTATACTGTCGGCCCTAGAATTTCACTAGATCCACCGTTTCCAAGAGTGAAAACGGGTCACGGACTTAGAAGTGTGCACTTCATCACCGCCGGTTGGGAATTTCACCCGACCCCGAAGGATGCTGTTTGCTCACATTATAGCACAAAAAAGAAAAAAGGATAGTAAAAAATATTTGAATGTGAAGAATTGCATGAAAATGAAGGGAGGGATAAAGTTTGTTATACTAGCATGAGAAAGATTTCAGTGCATACATAAATGAGGTGAGGATATGAAATATATTGCAGTAGGAATCGGTGGTGTTATTGGGGCTTTAGCTCGGTATGGATTAGGACAATGGATTGATACTCCTTCAGTCGATTCTTTTCCGCTGGCAACATGGATAGCGAATATGATTGGTAGTTTTTTATTAGCATTTTTAACGATGTATTTATTTCGTATGAAACATGTTTCACAAACGATAATGAGTAGCGTTGGAACAGGAATGCTTGGATCTTTTACTACTTTTTCAACATTTAGCATGGAGACATTAAAATTAATGCAACATGAAGCATTTTTTATGGCATTTTATTATGTAAGTACAAGTATAGTTGGAGGATTGCTTTTGTCTTTATTTGGATTTTATCTTGGGAATACACTATATGAAAAAAGCATGAAGAAAGAAGGAGCGCTATGAATATTTTACTTATAGGAATCGGTGGCTTTTGCGGAGCTGTTGCTAGATTCTCTATTAGTAATGTAATGAAAAAAAAATACGGGAATGTATTCCCGTATGGAACATTATTTGTAAATATAGTTGGATCATTCTTACTGGGTCTGTTGTATGGAGCTAATGTGAGTAATACATGGTTATTATTATGCGGAACAGGGTTTATGGGGGCATTTACGACCTTTTCAACATTTAAGTTTGAATTGGTTCAATTAATACATAAACGTGAGGGACAAAAGGCGTTATTATATTTAGTAATGAGTTATATAATAGGCATTTTTTGTGCGTTTCTAGGTTTTTATATAGGATATTTATAAGAAGCATGCGCAAATCATTTTGCATGCTTCTCGTATTATTATTCCTTTGGTGCTCGAACGACAGACTCAAATTTTCCTTTATGTGAAGCATCACAATAAGGCATATTTTTTGATAAGCCGCAGCGACATAAAGAAAATGCAGGCTTTGCAGGGAAAGCATTCCCTTGTGAGTCGATTAATTCCACATCCCCTGTAATGCGAAATGAACCATTATCATTCACTTTAATTTGAACTTTTGCCAACGTTATCCCTCCCTTCCAAACGCTTATGTTCATCATATAATTACAGGAAGTACTTGACAATAGAAAACTGTACTTTGTATGTAGTGGAAGAGAATGTTATAATAACGTTTATAACTGAAATACAGTAAGGTGACGAAATATGAATAAACAATTACGTACATTACAAAATATTGCAAATGAGCGCACTTGGGCATCGTTTTTAAATGATAATCATCCATATAGCTTACTTCATTGGTCGATTGCAGGTGCGGGACAAGAGCCTAAAGATGTGTGGCTACTTCAAGATGAAGTAACATTTCAAACGACAGAATTTCAAACGCTCGAAGAAGCGGTAAAATGGATCTCTGAAAATATGGAACAAGTTACAGATGTGTTAGGGCAATAAAGTGACAAAAAACAGGCTTATGCAAGCCTGTTTTTTGTTTCTTTCACATATGTTTTTAAGAATTGATCCACTGCAGCTTCATACTCTTGCCGGTTCTCATTATAAGAGCAAGCGTGTGCACCGTGTTCTGCAATAAAGAGCTGTTTATTATTTTCTTTCGCTTCATAAAGTGCTTTTGTCATATCACATAAAATATAGTCATCGTCTTTACTGTGAATAAAAAGAACTGGATTATTTATGTTTTTTACACAATCGATTGGAGAAACTTCTCGTATTGTATAACCGTCCCGTACTTTTAAAAAGGCATTTGCTAATGGTAGTAGCGGCCATTTCGGTAAATGGAATTCGACTTTTAAGCGATGTTGTAGCTGGCCATAAAAGTCAGAGAATGGACAATCTGCAATATAAAAATCAGCACCATCTTCCACCATTCCTGCATATTGAAGGAGTGTCGCAGCCCCCATCGATTCTCCATGAATGCCCAGTATAATATTTGTTCCAAAACGGTCTTTTAGCCAATCAACTACCGTCTTTAAATCATGTTTTTCATAATAGCCATAACTTGTCGTTTTACCACCGGTTTTACCATGGCGACGGTGATCATAAATAAATACGTTATATCCTCTGTTTAAAAATAAATTTGCATATTTGACAGAGTTTATTTTATTTACGGTTACACCGTGACAAAAAATCATAAACTTATTAGAATTGCCTGCAGAAATGTAATACCCGTGAATTTCATATTTAAATTGAGATGGAATACGAACCTCTTCTTTTGGAATGGCATTAAAATCCTCTAAGCGAAAATGTTTTTTTGTTTCACGCTCTAAAATTTCTTCTTCTGTTTTTTTCTTTAAGTACATTACTTTATTCGTAAAGAAAATACCGATACCAATTAAGGCTCCCATTATGGTTAGCAATGCTGTAAAAAAACGTTTCATACCTCATCCTCCACATACCTCTACATATGATACTCTTATATTGTATCATAATGATGTAAAAAGGGGAGAGAGTGAACCATGATTCAAATACAAAAAATTACAGAAGAAATGAGAGGAACAATTGCGCTATTTATGCGTGAAAATTGGGGAAGCACGCTGATGGTTTCACGTGGAAGAGCACATCAGTTAGATCAATTACCCGGTTTTATTGCAATTGAAGATAACAGAATAATAGGAATTATTACATATGAAATAAGAGGAAATGATTGTGAGATTGTTTCATTAGATAGCTTTAAGGAGAAAAAGGGAACTGGAACGAAACTTGTAGAGTATGTAATTGATATTGCCAAAAAACAATGTTGTAAAAAGGTGTGGCTTATTACGACAAACGATAACACGAATGCACTTCGTTTCTATCAGAAACGTGATTTTATCATGACTAACTTATACATAGATGCGGTTAAGGAGGCGAGGAAGATAAAGCGAGAAATTCCTCTCATTGGTTATGACAATATTACGATTTCACATGAAATTCAACTAGAAAAAATGAATATATAAAATCACTCTTTACATATGTTGAAGATGGAAAATGTAAGGAGTAAGAAGTATTCGTGTAACAATTTTCAGAAATATAGAATAATAATATTGACGAATGTCCTACTTTGTTTTAGGTTTGAATTGTAAGCTATTACCATATTAAGGGGTGAAGATGTGGCAACCATACGTGATGTTGCAAAATCGGCCGGTGTTTCAGTCGCAACCGTTTCACGAGTAATTAACGAAAAAGGGTATGTCCATGAGGATACAGTCAAACAAGTAAAACAAGCAATTGAAGAGTTACAGTATAAACCTAATGCTGTAGCGAAGGCATTATTTAAAAAATCTTCGACAATGATTGCTATATTAGTATCAAATTTAGAAAATCCATCATATATAACATTGCTTCGTTCGGTAGAAGAGGCTGTATATAAAGAGGGATATCAAATTGTTATTTGTAACATAGGAAATAAGAGTGATTATATAGATATACTAATGCAAAATAATATTGCTGGTGTTATTATGACGAACGACATATTCAAGCGGCTGAATAATATTTCCATTCCGTTTGTCATACTTGATGAAGCAGGAGAGCTTTCTACATATTACGAAAGTGCTAGAAAGGCAGTTGTTTTGTTAAAAGAAAAAGGTTGTCATTTTCTTGCTTATATGGGAGAAGAGGTAGAAGATGAGACAATGGAAGAACATGTATCTGGATTTTTAGATGCAGTTTGGGAAGAGGGTCTTGCTTATCGAAAAGAAAGAATAGAGGGACCTGAAGAAAAACAAATTATTGAATTGTTACGAAAGTATCCATATATTGATGGTATTGTGGCTTCTAGTGATGCTGTTGCAATTGCAGTCGTCCGTGCAGCAAGCTATCTTGGTATTCATATACCTGAGCGTTTGCAGGTTGTTGGTTTTAAAGGAAGTTTACAAGGTGAATGGGTTATGCCATCTTTGACAACGATTGGAAGGTCTTTTGAAAAACAAGGAGTACTAGCTGTTCAAAGCTTAGTAGGAAAAATAAAGAAGAAACAAGTAAAACATGAGGAAGTGCAGGAAGAAGAGTTTCTATTAATTGAACGAGAATCGACAAAGTAAAAGGTGCGTCCAAGTAAAACGCACCTTTTTTTATAATGTAACTGCAGCAATAAAACCGAATATAAGTAACGGGATATTGTAGTGAAGAAAAGTAGGGACACACGTATCCCATATATGATGATGCCTGCCATCAGCATTTAAACCTGAGGTAGGTCCTAACGTACTATCCGATGCTGGAGAACCAGCATCACCTAATGCGCCAGCTGTACCGATAATAGCAATGGTGGCCATCGGGCTAAAGCCAAGTTGGATACATAGCGGAACGAAGATAGTTGTTAAAATCGGAATGGTAGAAAAGGAAGAACCGATTCCCATTGTAACAAGCAGACCGATAATAAGCATAAGGAAGGCAGCAAGTGGCTTACTGTTCCCAATTAAATCAGCACTTGTTTGAACAAGCGATTCAACATGTCCTGTTTTTCGAAGAACTGCTCCGAATCCTGCTGCAGAAATCATAACAAAACCTATAAATGACATCATTCGCATACCACTAGTTAAAATGGCATCAGCTTCTTTTAAAGGAAGACTGCCACTAATGGATAATACTATGATACCTGCTAATGCACCAAAAATCATTGATTCTGTTGCTAGTTGTACACTTAGTGTTGCGACAATAGACAATAACCCAAAAGAAATGCTTCTTTTCGTATAAGGTACAATTTCATCAGATGGAGTATGAATGGTTTCAGTATGATAGGTTCGTGGTTTACGATATGAAATAAAAACAGCGATACATAGACCAATAATCATTCCTATTGCCGGAATGGTCATGGCTTTTGGAATGAGTGCTACATCAAATGTAAGACCGCTTTGCTGTGCATTTGTTTGTAATACATCGTGATAAATTTTTCCAAATCCAGTTGGAATCCACATGTAAGGAGTGATTAATCCGAATGTAATAAGACATGCAACAAGCCGACGGTCCACTTCTAATTCATTTAAGACTTTTAAGAGTGCTGGAATTAAAATGGGGATAAAAGCAATATGGACCGGAATAATATTTTGTGAAAAACAAGCCATTGCTAAAATGATAAATAAAATGAGCATTTTTGAATATGTTTGTTTTTTCGTGTCTTTTTCGTTGCTGATTAAGTTCAGTGCAGTATGGATCATAGCATCGGGAAGACCTGTTTTGGAAAGAGAAATAGCAAATCCTCCGAGCATGGCATAACTTAAAGCGATTGGAGCACTGTTTCCAAGACCTATGGTAAAAGTATTGATTGTTTCTGAAATTCCAAGACCACCAATTAGTCCACCTGTTAAAGCACCGACGATAATAGCGACAATGACCTGGACACGTAATAAACTAAGCAGCAACATCACTGCAACTGCGACGAGTACAGCATTCATAATAAATGTAATCTCCCTGATCTTTTTCTGTTTCTGCAACTTATCTTAGGTAGGTATAGGTACTAACAGAGTAAAGTTGCGACATGTAATTATAAAGTGTTTTTTGTGAAATGTAAAAGGTATACCGATTACTGGTGTGGAAAAGATAGCTCTTGTTTGATAGAACATAAAGATTTTGCAAAAAGTTCAGGTTCTTCTAAATTTGGTGAATGAGCAGAGTTTGGGAACCAAATCATTTTTTTGATGGGTGCTTGAATCATGTCGCAATATTGTTGAACGAGTGCATAAGGCGTTTGATAGTCGAAACGACCAGAACAGAAATAAATAGGTACAGAAAGCTTTGAAATTGTAGAAAAGAAATCTATTGTGAGCATTTCTTCCCATAACGTCCCAGATTTCATATTTCCAGCGAGAAATTTTATCCAATCTAACCATGTATATTCTGAAGAGAATAGCCCTTTTCGAATGAAGGAAAATGAAGTCCCATTTTGCACGGATCCTCCAAATGTACCAAGCCATTTTCTTTGAATAATCAAGCGCCGCATATCTAGAAAAGGAGGTTTTCCAAGTTTTGAAAGTGAAGTCAATGCCCGCTCGTGCCCATGTTTTTTTGCAGAATGAATTAAGTGTCGATAGAGTAATTCTTCGTTTTGTTTCATATGTACAATCTGACCAATGCCAATATAGGCCTCAATATGGTCTGGATATTGACTTGTAATTTGTAGGCCGATAATACTTCCCCAAGAATGTCCAGCAAGAAATAGTTTCTGTTTATTGAAGCGAGAAAGAAGGTATTTTATTATTTCAAGTGCATCTAAAATAAATTGTTCAATTGTGAATGGTGTTTTAATATCTCGCCAAGAAAAAGTTTTCCCTGCTCCGCGCTGATCCCAATTGACAACAATAAAGTGCTTTTCTAAGTCTTTTTGAAAATGGCGAATAAATCCAATTTGTGCCATGCCAGGGCCACCGTGACAGCATAATAAAATAGGCTGATTTATATCTTGACCACGAATAAGTAGAGATTGTTTGCGATTGTTAATCGTAACGCTTTCTATCGTAGCGACGCTATTTGGAATTGGACTCTTTCTTTCATTGTAAAACTTTGGAGTGTGGCTACGAAAAAGCATATAAAAAAATCTCCTTTTCTCTAAGAGTATGTATCGCACGGGTGTACTATCTTGCATATACTGTTAAAAAGTTATTGTATCATAACATATAGGCTATATTTCAACTATGAACGCTTAGGGAGAGGAGGAAGGAAGTGACGATTGGAGAAATTATAGATTGCTTGAATAAACGTGAACCACTTGCCATAGTTGCGAAACGCCTCGATATGAGCCCCTATGCATTGTCGAAAAAGTTAAGGATACTTGGATATGAATATGATGGTGAACAGAAGAAACGAATATTTATTGGAGAGGGAGAAGAGCCCCGCCATTTATATCTTCAAGAAGCAACTGCACTTCAATATGTAAAAACAGATTATCAGGTTTTGATTTATGAACAATTGCAAAATATTTATGAATTATTGCGAAAACGCGAGGAACTTATTCTTCCCAAAATAATCACAAGTAATGAGAAGAAAAAACGCACTTTTTCTATATGTACGGAGATTTTAGAGAAATTAGACGTTATAGCTGATGCGACAGGAGTTCATAAATCTAAAATTGTAGAAGAAGCGTTGATAGAATTTTTACGAAAGTATAAAGAAGCTGATGAATTGTATCAAGATAAATGAAGGGAAGGATACTATGTTCAATGCAAAAGCATGTATCCTTTGTAGTATCCTTTGTAGTATTATTTTTTAGTTTTAAAAAAATAATACAAGAACCAAACGGCATGATTTTGTTCATCATCTGCTGCTCTACGAAATGCTTCTTTAATGAATTGATTTGTAGTATCATCTGCAATTTTTAAGTAGAAGTCAACAGTTCGTTGTTCGTCTTGTAGCGCGAATTCTAATCCCTCTTCATAAAAATTTGGACACTCTTCAATGATTTTTGGTTGAGGTTGCCTACCCGTTAAGCTGATGTAAATCTGTACAAATTGTTGAAAATGTTTTATTTCATCTTGGCGGATTTCAAGAATTTGATTTCGCTCAGTATTTTGTGAAGTCAAATTAGCTAATTTAGCATAACAATTTATTGCGCTGTACTCTCCATTGATGGCTTTTTCGATGTCAACAATTAATTTTTCGTTTTGTCTGTATATAAAATTGTAATTATTTGAATAGGAATACATTTTTTTCCCTCCCAGTTTATTCTTATATATTTTACGGGGAATGAAGATACTGGGTGCATATCCTTTAGAATAGATTTTAGGTTATGTATGAAAAACCCCCGTATTCTAAATGAACATGGGGGTTTTAAGTGAGAATATAGTGGAGCTCTTTTTAGTATTAACGTATTTTCGTATAGAAAAAACTAGTTCAGTTTTTGAATTCTTCCATCAATAATAGGTTGAATTGGTTCCTTTGCTTGTTTTACATAATTCACTAACGCTTCGAAATCAGTTGGTCCTGTTTCAGCATCTTTTCCATTTTTAAAGGATACAAATCCATCACCGCCCGAAGCTAGAAAGGCATTTGCAACGACGCTGTAAGTTTTAGAGGCAACTAACTCTTCTCCGTTTGTTAAGTGGAGATTTGTAACTTTTTCACCATTTGGTTTATTCGCATCCCAAGTGTACTGAATACCTGAGATTTGAAGCATTCTTGTTATGTCTTTTTGCCATTGTTGATTTAAAATATCTCGAATGTCTTGACCAGTTAAATTAACTTTTATCAATTGATTCCCAAATGGTTGAATGCCATATAATTCTCCCCATGTAATATCGCCAGCATCTAGATCATTGCGAATACCACCAGGATTCATAAGGGCAATTTGAGTATTCATGGTCTCGCGCTGAACATCAGCAATTAAATTTCCAAGAGTGGATTCGCCCGCGTCATTTTGTTTACGATCCATTGGAGCGGTAGATTTTCCAACAACCTGATTTACAAGAGGAGCAATTTTTTCTTGATACTGATCCATTTTCTTTTTCACTTGTTGATCAGGTTTTATTCCTTCATGGTAGGTTGTAACAACTTCTGCTTTTTTTCCAACAATATCTTTTGTTTTACGATCAATTTTTACATCTACGTCGGCAAAGGCCATTCCATAAGAATTTGCTTGTACGACAAGCTTGTTGTTAACGGTTCCATTTACATAAGTATGACTATGACCGCCGAAAATCACATCGACTTCTGGGTCAGTCTCATTTGCTAAGCGAACAATATCGCCATTTGTTACGCCGTTATTATCCGTTGTACCTCCATTATGTGCAAGAACAACGATAGATTTAACACCTAGTCTTTTCAGTTGTTTTACAGATGTGTTAATTGCTTCAACTTCATCTGTAATTTGTACATTTTTTAGCATAGTAGGCATAACAACGTTAGGAACATCTGTTGTTACAACCCCGATAAAGCCAACAGGAACCCCTTGTACCATTTTTACAGTAAATGGTGGTAGAAATAAGCGACCAGTTGATTTGTTGTAGAAATTGGCAGCAACGTACGGGAATTTTGCTCCTTTGAAATTCCCTGTTTTTTCATGGTATCCACCATAAATAAGACGATGCATTTCGTCTATTCCTTCATCAAATTCATGGTTTCCAATCGTTCCAACATCAAATCCTAAATCATTTAAAAATTCAATTGTTGGTTCGTCTTGTAGTAGTGCTGAAACTGGAGGACTTGCTCCGACGACATCACCCGCATGAACCATTAATGTATTTGGATTTTGCTTTTCACGATCACGTAAATAAGCAGCTAAGTACTCGGCGCCCCCTGCCTCTTTGTTGTTAATTTTCTTTACAGTGTCTAATTGTCCATGAAAGTCGTTAATACCAAGCATTTGTACGTCTATGTAGCGGTTTTGTTCTGCTGGTGTCTGAGACGGTGGTGCAGCGAATACACTTGAGAAGGTAATCGTACTTAATACTAGAGCAGCAGGAATGACTTTTTTCCACATGAAATTTCTCTCCCTTTTTTTTATAATCTGACATCATACGACATAATTTTAATAGATTAAGAGGATTAATGCTACAAAATTTCTTTTTATTATAAAAATTAATAAAACTTTATTTTTCCCTTTACATCTTTACGAGATAAAAATAGTAGGGGAATCGAAAGAGAATGGGCTTTTTTATTGTGGAGAGGGAGTCATTTCCCCTATAATGGAGAAAAAAGTAAAAGGTGAGTAGTATGAAGAAAAAGAAGCAAAGACAAACACAAATGAATCATCAGACAGAGAAAGATTCTATTACCATTGGTGATCAATTGAATGCATCACTAATGAATCAATTGAAAAGTAAGAAGAAAGAATTACAAGTAAGAGCTGAGCAAAAAGAAATAGAAGAACAAGAAAGAAAACGTAAAGAGCAAAAGGAACGAGAAAAGAATAAATCGTTTGAAGAACTATTAAGTGAAAGTAATCTCACTTGGAAAGACTTTAAATAATATAAAAAATCATCAGCGGTATTATCCTGATGATTTTTTTAACGATTTGATAAGAAAAGGGGAATTGGGATGAGAAAGATTGTAGTCGTTCCTTATGAAAACCATTGGAGTGAGAAGTTTCAAATAGAAGCGAAGAGGCTAAAAATAGCAATGCCAGAACCTGTGAAGGTACATCATATTGGTAGTACATCAGTACCAGGGCTCGCAGCAAAGCCGATTGTTGATATGATTATGGAGGTGGAAGATATTGAGAGAGTAGACAATTGGAAAGAGCGCTTTGAAAAACTCGGTTACATTGTAAAAGGTGAAAATGGTATTTCCGGTCGGCGTTTTTTTATCCATGGAACGGAAGAAAAACGGTCGTATCATTTACATGTATTTGAAACAGGAAATCCAGAAATCACACGTCATTTAGCATTTCGTGATTATATGATGGCACATTGTGAAGAAGCAGAAGCTTATGCGGCATTAAAAAATGACTTAGCAGAAAAATTCACATATGATGGAGATCAATATACAGAAGGAAAGACTGATTTTGTACGTAATATTGATGTGAAAGCAAAAGAGTGGTTAGAAAGTAACGTGAGCAAGTAAGAACGTGTTATTTTTATAAAAATATTATGTTAACTGAATGTATTTTTTGACTTTTGCTATAAATCTTGTTCAAATAAGGTGATGGTTACAAAAATTTTATGGCACCTCTCTATATCATTCGTAGGAGAGAAGAAGGAGGAGCAACAATCATGTATATTCCAACAACTACACTTCGTAATGGTGTGAAAATGCCGATGCTTGGTTTAGGTGTATATAAAGCAAAAGAGGGAGAAGAAGTAAAACAAGCAGTAAAAGCAGCTTTAGAAGTTGGATATCGCTCTATTGATACAGCGACTGTATATGAAAATGAAAGCGGTGTCGGAGAAGCGGTTCGTGAATCGGGGATTGCCCGTGAAGAATTGTTTATTACGACAAAAGTATGGAATGACGATCAAGGTTATGAAACGACGCTTCAAGCATTTGATAAAAGTTTAAAGAAATTACAAATGGATTATGTAGATTTATATTTAATTCACTGGCCAATAAGAGGAAAATACATAGATACATATCGGGCTCTTGAGAAATTATATGAAGAAGGAAAAGTGCGTGCAATAGGCGTTTCGAATTTTCACCAACATCATTTAGAGCAGCTTTTGCCAAATTGTAATGTGAAGCCGATGGTGAACCAAGTAGAACTTCACCCGATGCTCGCGCAGTTTGAATTACGTGATTTTTGTCAAAATGAACAGATTCAAATGGAAGCGTGGAGTCCGTTAATGAGAGGTGGCGAAGTCTTTCAGCATCCAATTATTCAAGAGATTGCTAAAAAATATGAAAAAACACCTGCTCAAATTATTTTACGCTGGGATATTCAAAGTGGTATCGTAACAATTCCTAAATCTGTTACACCATCTCGTATTCAAGAGAACTTTACGATTTTTGATTTTTCATTAACAGAAGAAGAAATCAAGCAGATTGATACGCTGGATCGTAATTTACATGTAGGTACAAACCCTGATAAATATGATACATTGTAAAAAAACGCTACCATTTTCGGTAGCGTTTTTTTAACGGTGTGATGTGTATGTATCATATTTAGTAGTTGCTTGAATTTGTTTGTATTCTTCAGTTGTTAATGGAGATTGTTTGGTGGCTTGTACATTTTCTCGCAATTGCTGAATAGAGCTAGCACCTGGAATAACAGCTGCAACAGCCGGATCATATAAGCAATACTGAAGAGCTGTTTCGGTTAATGAACGCCCTTTTGTAATTGCTTTAGCAGTAGCTAAAGCTTCTGTTAACTCATTATAAGAATAAGAAAGATAATCTTTTTCTTTCACTTTTTCTATCTTTCTTTTATTGTTGTCAGTTAATAAACCTTTTGCGAGTGGCCCGCGGGCAATCACGCTAATTTGATTATCTTGTAAGAACGAAAACCATTCTTCTGGCCGGCGATTTAATAGACTGTACTCCATTAATACGCTAACAATGTTAGACCGTTTTGCATATTCATGAATAACATTTGGACGGATAGAAGAGATACCGTAATGACGAATCACACCTTCTTGTTTTAAATCTTCAAACGCTTCGATTGTTTCATCGATAGGATCTTCTATTGTTCCGCCGTGAAGTTGATATAAATCAATATAATCCGTTTGCAGGCGGCGTAAACTTTCTTTTACCTCTGCTTTTATATAAGCTTTAGAAGGATCCCAAGACCAACCGTTTTTGCCATCTGTCCAGCGATTTCCTACTTTCGTTGTAAGAACAATTTGATCGCGTTTTCCCTTAAGGGCTTTCCCAACAAATTCTTCATTTAATCCATAATTGTATAAGTCTGCCGTATCAAAAAAATTAATTCCTAAATCTATTGCTTCATGGATGATGCGGATTGCTTCGTGTTCATCGGTGCCAAGAGACATGCAACCGAGTCCTATTTCAGTAATATATAAATCTGAGTTTCCTAATTGTCGTTTTTTCATCGCTCAACCCCCTATCTTATATTGTACGAAAGTAGAAGAAGGTTGACAAACGTTTACTTTTTGCTTGCGTTAATCCAGTCTTGTACAGTTGTGTACTCTTTTCCATATTGTTTTAGTTTATTACGAATTTGCCAAGCTTTCCCGACCAATGTGATACGATTCGGTAAAATATATACTTTCATTTTTATCACGCTCCTTTCAGTGTGGTAAAATGTATGAAGAACGATTAGGAAATAGAATAGGGAGATGAAATATTGTGAGTAATCTTGCAGAGAGAACAGTTGCAACTGAGCCAATTTTTGATGGAAAAGTTATTAAAGTTCGTGTTGATGATGTAGTATTGCCAAATGGAGAAATGAGTAAACGTGAGATTGTAAATCATCCTGGTGCCGTTGCAATTATCGCTGTTACAGATGAAGAGAAGCTTGTGCTTGTTGAGCAGTACCGTAAAGCTCTTGAAAAAGAGATTGTTGAAATTCCCGCGGGAAAATTAGAGCCTGGAGAAAAGCCAGAGGTCACAGCAATTCGTGAATTAGAAGAAGAAACGGGTTATGTATGTGATGAAATGGAATTCATCACATCTTTTTACACATCACCAGGTTTTGCTGATGAAATTTTATATGTGTATAAAGCGACAGGATTAAAGAAAAAAGAAAATAAAGCGGCTTTAGATGAAGATGAATTTGTAGAGTTAATGGAAGTTTCACTAGAAGAAGCCATTGAACTTATGAAAAATCAGCGTATTCATGATGCGAAGACGATATTCGCTGTGCAATACTTACAATTACAAAAATAAACACTCGCCTTAGGCGAGTGTTTTAATTAATTTTGGCGTAAACGCGTGTGTCACGTAAGCTGCCGTCTGGAGCAAGAAAGTCATTTTCGAGTGTGCCTTCTAAAATGAATTCAAGACGTTCTGCTAAAGTACATGCATTTACATTTGTAGCATCGCAGCGAATTTCAAGTCGTCTAGCATTAAGCTTATCAAAAGCAAACTGGACAGCACCTTTCAACGCTTCTGTCATATATCCTTGTTTTGTATAAGCGCTATGTAGCCAGAAACGAATTGAAAACTTTGGAATATCCCAATTTTCTGGGTGAAGGGTAAGGGCGCCGATAAATGTACCATTGGCTTTATCATATAAATGAAAAGCTAATGTTTCACGAAGTAAAAATTGTCCGTGAGCTTCTCGGACTGTTTCCTCAGCACTTTCTTCTGTTTCAGATGTAATGGATATCCAAGGTTGTAAGTCTTCTAAAGAAGCTTGAATTGCTTCATATACTTCTGTTCCATCTCCTGGAAATGGTTTGCGTACTTGCAGGCGCTCAGTTTGAAATAATGTTGGAAAATCTAATAATAATGGTTTCAAGTAAAATCCCTCCTATTCTCTACTTTTAAGTTTAGCAAAGTAGAGCGGAATTTCAATGTTAATTCGTCATACTTTTTTCTTTCTTTCATACATTTTAGTAAGAGTGTGAACGGAGGGAAGAAAAATGTTACGAAAAACTTGGCAAGATCGTGTAATTTCTCATATACAAGAGAATTCTTCGCTATATATATTTAATTCTGTTTTGTTATTGATGGGTGTGGTGTTTGGAGCCGTTCTTGTAAATAGCCTAGAGGTCAATCAAAAACAAGATCTATCTTTTTATTTGAATCGATTTTTTGGACAAGTTTCCAAAGGAGAATTTGCAATTGCGAGCGACATGTTTCGAGAAAGTTTCTTTTCACAATTAAAATATATTGGATTTATTTGGTTGTTAGGAATTTCAATTATTGGATTGCCACTAATTTTTATTTTATTATTTTTAAAAGGGGTAGTTGTTGGGTTTACAGTAGGGTTTTTAGTTAGTCAGCATGGATGGAATGGATTGTTATTAGCATTTGTATCTGTGTTGCCACAAAATTTAATTATCATTCCAGCGTTTCTTGTCATGACGACAATTGCTGCAAGTTTTTCTTTACGTATGATTAGGCATCAATTTATTCGAAAAATTACCGAGCCACTACTACCGTTATTAATCCGCTATACTTGCTTCTTTCTTGTTATTGGCATAGTATTAGCAATTGCTTCTAGCATCGAAGCATATGCGTCACCAGTGTTAATGAAAGAAGTCGTGGAAGTTATCAATAAAAAATAAATACTACATGAGAATGATTATCAAGTTATTTTCATTGTTTTTCTTTTGACAGAAGTCCTTCTTCTGATATAATGGTGTAAGAGTGGCGAGGAGGGAGTAGTACCGAATGGAAGAGAGAATTGAACGAATTAAGAAGCAATTGCATGCAGCGAGCTATAAATTAACACCACAACGTGAAGCAACAGTTCGTGTGCTGCTGGAAAATGAAGAAGATCATTTAAGTGCAGAAGATGTTTACCTCCTTGTAAAAGAAAAGTCGCCAGAGATCGGATTAGCAACCGTCTATCGAACTTTAGAGTTATTATCTGAGTTAAAAGTTGTTGATAAAATTAACTTCGGAGACGGTGTTTCACGCTATGACTTACGCCAAGAAGGTGCACAGCGTTTCCATCATCATTTGATTTGCACGCAATGTGGTGCTGTACAAGAAATTCAAGAGGATTTACTTGGTGAAGTGGAGAAAAAAGTAGAACGAGACTGGAGCTTCAAGGTAAAAGACCATCGTTTAACTTTCCATGGGATTTGTAAAAATTGTCAAGAAAATGAAACGGATGAAAAATAACCTTTTCCTATTTAGTTAGGAAGAGGTTTTTTATTTGAATTTAGGTATAAATCGCAGAAAGCTTGGCATATGTTGTAATAACATATATTTTGGAGGAGTTTACCATGCGCCGAGCTTTACAATTAACTTTTGATGGGATGAAGGTATTTTTATTATTTACAGGTTGTACGATTTTGTTTTATTTCGCTATACTATGGGTAAATGAAGAATATGAAAGTTATCATCGTTACGAAAAACCAAAAGAGGAGACAGTAGAAAAAGTATCAGGGAATGAGGAACCGGCAAAAGATGCTTTTGTAAATAGAATAATTTTTTTCTATGAAAATGGGGAGTAGTGTAGATTGGAAGATCAATTAAAAGATTTTATTCATTATATGATTGTTGAAAAAGGTTTAGCAAAAAATACAGTTGTATCTTATGAACGTGATTTAAAAAGCTATGTGAAGTATTTACAAAATGTCGAACAAATAAAAACATTTCATGAAGTGACAAGGATGCACATTGTGAATTTTTTGCAGTATTTAAAAGAGAACGGAAAATCATCAAAAACTTTGGCACGCCACATTGCCTCTATTCGTTCATTTCATCAATTTCTACTTCGTGAAAGAGTGGTAGAACACGATCCATCTGTACATATTGAAACACCTCAAGGTGAGAGGAAATTACCGAAAGTATTGTCAGTGAGCGAGGTAGAGGCATTACTTCAAATGCCCAAAGCGACAAGTGCGTTCGGTATTCGGGATAAGGCTATGCTAGAGTTGTTGTATGCAACAGGACTCCGCGTCTCTGAATTGATAGCACTAAATTTAGAGGATGTTCATTTGACAATGGGGTTTGTTCGCTGCATTGGAAAAGGGAATAAAGAGCGGATCATCCCATTAGGAAGTTTGGCTACGGAAGCAATTCAACGTTATATTGAAAAGGGAAGAAAAGAATTAATGGGGAAGAAAGCAGTCGATGCACTATTTTTGAACCATCATGGTAATCGATTGTCACGTCAAGGTTTTTGGAAGATTTTAAAGCGCTTAGCAAAAGAGGCCAATATAGAAAAAGAGCTTACGCCGCATACATTAAGACATTCTTTTGCGACTCATTTATTAGAGAATGGAGCGGATTTGCGTGCTGTACAAGAAATGCTTGGGCATGCAGATATTTCAACAACGCAAATCTATACGCATGTTTCAAAAACTAGATTAAAAGATGTATATAAACAGTTTCATCCGAGAGCATAAGTATTATGCTCTTTTTATTTTTTATTTATATAAGTACAAATTGAGAAAGTGTTTTAGGTGGGAGAGAATCCGGCCATGCATAGAAGCGGTCAGTTCTTTTTCCTGCCCTATGCCAGGTGAAAACGAAGAGAGAAAATAAGTAGCGGTAACCTTTTGTTCTTTATAGCCGCGACTTATATGTGGGAAAATCAAAATGAATGTATATTGCCAGAGCTAATTAGTAAACGAATAAAGCGTTTTGAGAATAAAAAGTAAGTAGATGTGAGGAATTCACAAAAACTTCACAAACATTTCGTACATTGTTTTCAGCAGAAGGCTGGAATATGAACTGGTATATCCTCTATACTAAATAAAGTATAAAGGAGGAAATCAAAATGAAAAAACTTGTAATTACTTTATTTATCGCGATGCTAGCATTAGCTGGTTGTAATACAAAGAAAGAAGAATCAACGAAAAAAGACAAAATTGAAGAAGTGAAAGTAGCGGTTCAAACAAATCCGAAAGAAATTAAACCAAATGAAAAAACAGAAGTGCAGGCACTTGTTACACAAGGAAAAGAAAAAGTAACGGATGCTGACGATGTGAAGTTCGAAATTTGGAAAGATGGCGAAGAGAAGCATGAAATGCTAAACGGTAAACATAAAGGAAAAGGTGTTTATGCAGTAGAAAAAACATTCCCATCTGATGGTGTGTATCATGTTATTGCACATACAAATGCACGTGAAATGCATGTTATGCCAGAAGTGAAAATAGCTGTAGGAAATGCGAAAGTTGAAGATGCGAAGAAAGAAAAAAGTGGCCATGAAGCAGGGCACGGTGGTCACAAGAGTGATACGATGATTCATCTTATGGCTGGCGATGTAAAAGCAAATAATGAATCAACAATGAAAGTTCATTTGAAGCAAAAAGAAGAAGCGTTAACTGGAGCTGAAGTACAGCTTGAAATTTGGAAAGATGGCGTTGAAAAGCATGAGTTTATTCCCGCAAAGGAAGGGGATAAAGGTGAGTATGTAAGTAAACATACATTTAAAGAAAATGGTGCTTATAAAGTGAAAGTTCATGTGAAAAAAGGTGAACTTCACGAACATAAAGAGGAAACAGTAGAAGTAAAATAAGAAGCGGCTCTTTAGAGCTGCTTTTTTCTTTAGGTTAATGAAATAAATCATAATTTCATTAGCACTTCAGTGCAGAATGGATTACAATAGAAAATGTGAAGAAAATAAGAATTTCTACGAAAATGTATTAAAAAGAAAGCGTAAACATGTTATGATATCAACATGAGATGTCTGACATCTGACTTAGAAAAAATAGGAAAGTTTTTTGCTTCGTTTGAAAATAGAGCGAAGAGGGTTGGAGCATGACTTGAAGAAGTGTTTTAGTAAGTGGAAAACGAGAGAATTCTCATTGATAGCAGTTTCACTTTACAACGTTTTGAACATACTACAAGGAGTGGAACTGAACATAAAGGAGGTTGCAGTTATGAATAAATATAAACGTATTTTCCTAGTCGTAATGGACTCAGTAGGAATCGGGGAAGCACCGGATGCTGAAAAATTTGGCGATTTAGGCTCTGATACAATCGGTCATATTGCTGAACATATGAACGGATTACAAATGCCAAATATGGTGAAATTAGGCCTTGGTAACATTCGTGAAATGAAAGGGATTTCAAAAGTAGAGAAACCACTTGGCTATTATACAAAAATGCAAGAGAAATCTACTGGTAAAGATACAATGACAGGTCATTGGGAAATAATGGGCCTTTACATTGATAAGCCATTCCAAGTGTTCCCAGAAGGATTCCCAAAAGAATTATTAGATGAATTAGAAGCAAAAACAGGACGTAAAATTATTGGGAATAAACCTGCTTCTGGAACTGAAATTCTTGATGAACTTGGTCAAGAGCAAATGGAAACCGGATCTCTAATTGTTTATACTTCCGCTGATAGCGTATTACAAATTGCTGCACATGAAGAAGTTGTACCACTTGAAGAACTATACAGCATTTGTAAAATTGCACGTGAGTTAACACTGGATGAAAAGTATATGGTAGGTCGTGTTATTGCTCGTCCATTCATTGGAGAGCCAGGAAACTTCACACGTACACCAAACCGTCATGACTATGCATTAAAACCATTCGGTCGTACAGTCATGAATGAATTGAAAGACAGTAACTATGATGTCATTGCAATTGGCAAAATTTCTGATATTTACGACGGAGAAGGCGTAACTGAATCTCTTCGTACAAAATCGAATATGGATGGAATGGACAAGCTTGTAGATACATTAAATATGGACTTTACAGGTCTTAGCTTCTTGAACTTAGTTGATTTTGATGCGCTGTTTGGTCATCGCCGTGATCCTCAAGGATACGGAGAGGCGTTGCAAGAATATGATGCACGTCTTCCAGAAGTATTTGAAAAACTAAAAGAAGATGATTTATTACTAATTACAGCGGATCATGGTAATGATCCAATTCACCATGGTACAGACCATACGCGTGAATATGTACCATTATTGGCATATAGTCCAAGCATGAAAGAAGGCGGAGAAGAATTAGCACTTCGTCAAACATTTGCTGATATTGGTGCAACAGTAGCAGAAAACTTCGGTGTAGCAATGCCAGAATACGGAACAAGTTTCTTAAACAACTTAAAGAAATAAGGGGGAAAATATAATGAATCGTGAACTTATTACAAAATCAGCTTCATACTTAAAAGAGAAATTCCAAGAAACACCACAAGTAGGACTTATCCTTGGTTCTGGACTAGGTGTCTTAGCAGATGAAATCGAAAATGCTGTAACAGTACCGTATAGTGAAATTCCTGAATTTCCTGTTTCAACTGTAGAAGGTCATGCTGGTCAGCTTGTATTTGGTACACTTCAAGGTGTAACAGTAGTGGCAATGCAAGGTCGTTTCCATTATTACGAAGGATATGACATGCAAAAGGTAACATTCCCAGTTCGTGTTATGAAAGAACTAGGTGTAGAAACAGTTGTTGTAACAAATGCAGCTGGTGGTGTAAATACATCATTTGAACCAGGAGATCTAATGTTAATTACAGATCACATTAACTTTATGGGACACAATCCATTGATTGGACCAAATGATTCTGAAATGGGAGTACGTTTCCCTGATATGTCTGAATCATACACAAAAGAACTTCGTATGATGGCAAAACAAGTTGCAACTGATTTAAACATTAAAATACAAGAAGGTGTATATGTTGCGATGACAGGCCCAGTATATGAAACACCTGCAGAAATCCGTATGCTTCGTACACTTGGTGGCGATGCGGTTGGAATGTCAACTGTACCAGAAGTTATCGTTGCACGTCATGCTGGTATGAAAGTACTTGGTATTTCTTGTATTTCAAATATGGCAGCTGGTATTTTAGATCAACCACTTCATCATGATGAGGTAATTGAAACAACAGAACGTGTAAAATCTAATTTCTTAGCATTAGTAAAAGCAATTGTAAAACAAATGAAGGGATGAGTTTACAATGAGAATGGTGGACCTAATTGCGAAAAAACGTGATGGACATGCATTAACGACGGAAGAAGTAAATTTTATTGTAGAAGGCTATACAAATGGTGATATTCCAGATTATCAAATGAGCTCACTTGCAATGGCAATTTTCTTCCAAGATATGAATGAACAAGAGCGTGCTGATTTAACGATGGCAATGGTAAATAGCGGCGATACAATTGACTTATCAGCGATTGAAGGCGTAAAAGTAGATAAGCATTCAACAGGTGGTGTTGGTGATACAACTACGCTTGTGTTAGGTCCATTAGTAGCTGCTTTAGATGTACCAGTTGCAAAAATGTCAGGCCGTGGTTTAGGGCATACAGGTGGTACGATTGATAAATTAGAAGCAGTTCCAGGGTTCCATGTAGAGATTGAAAATGATGAATTTATTCGTCTTGTAAATGAAAATAAAATTGCTGTTATCGGTCAAAGTGGAAACTTGACACCTGCCGATAAAAAACTATATGCGCTTCGTGATGTAACTGCGACAGTAAACTCAATCCCTCTGATCGCAAGCTCTATTATGAGTAAGAAAATTGCAGCTGGTGCTGATGCAATTGTGCTTGATGTGAAAACAGGTGCAGGTGCATTTATGAAAACGGATGAAGATGCAAAACGTTTAGCAGAAGCAATGGTACGTATCGGTAATAATGTTGGTCGTAAAACAATGGCAGTTATTTCTGATATGAGTCAACCGCTTGGCGAGGCCATTGGTAATGCATTAGAAGTACAAGAGGCAATTGATACATTACAAGGTAAAGGACCGAAAGACTTAGAAGAGTTATGTTTAATACTTGGAAGTCAAATGGTATACCTTGCTGGAAAAGCTTCTTCTTTAGAAGATGCGCGTGAAAAACTAATTGAAGTTATGAACAACGGAAAAGCGTTAGAAGCATTTAAAACGTTCCTAGCAGCGCAAGGCGGAGACGCTTCAGTTGTTGATGATCCTTCTAAACTACCACAAGCACAATTTAAAATTGAGGTAGAGGCAAAAGAAGATGGATACGTATCTGAAATTGTTGCAGATGAAATTGGAACAGCAGCAATGCTTTTAGGTGCAGGACGTGCAACGAAAGAATCTGAAATTGATTTAGCAGTTGGACTTATGCTTCGCAAAAAAGTAGGGGATAGCGTGAAAAAAGGTGACTCACTTGTTACGATTTACGCAAACCGCGAAAATGTAGAAGATGTAAAAGAAAAAATTTATGAGAACATGAAAATAACGAAAGAACATGTGGATGCACCGAAACTTGTGCATGGCATTGTAACGAAATAAGCTGAAAAAGCCAAGGAGACTTCTCCTTGGCTTTTTTGACTGTTTTTTGTTTATAATATTAATGGGTGAAATTATGATTAGAATTTGTGCAGTAACGAAAGAAGATGAAGTATTATATGATGTTTCGTTAGAAGAAACAGGACGAGAAGATATCGTATGGTATTGGCTTGATTTATATAAGCCAACAAAAGAAGAGTATACATACATTTTGCAAGAGCATTTTAAGTTCCATCCCCTTGCGATTGAAGATTGTGTAGAATATGTTCAGAGGCCAAAAGTGGATTTCTATGACGGATATAACTTTTTAGTTCTCCACGCATTTGGAGAAGATGGATTAGAACCGCATGAGATCGATTTATTTGTTAGTGATCGTTATATCGTTTCTTTCCATTTTTCACATAATAATGCGATTGAAAGAGTGTGGACAACGCTTGGCGAGAGAAAACGTATCAAGAAGAGTTCCTTACATGTAGCACATACAATCATTGACCAAATTGTGGATGATTACTTTGCACCTGTTTACTATATTGAAGATCATTTAAATGCAATTGATGATAATTTAACAGGTGATACAGCAGGGAGTGTACTAGAGGAAGTATTCGATATTCGTGCTGATTTATCTAAGCTTAGGCGTACCATTATACCGATGCGCGATCTCTTGTATCGTATTTTAAATTCCACTAGGTTTTATGGTGTAAGCGACCATGAGATTTATTTTAAAGATATTCATGATCATTTGCTAAAGCTTTCAGAAATGATTGAAGCAAGTCGAGAGTTAACAGCTGATATCAGAGATAGCTATTTTTCGTTGAATTCTCATCATATGAACAATATTATGAAAACATTAACTGTTTTCTCGACGATTTTCATGCCACTCACATTCATTGCCGGGGTGTATGGGATGAACTTCGCGCATATGCCAGAATTAGTAGGGAAATATAGCTATTTTATTTGTTTAGCTATTATGGTGTTAATTGGTGGAGGAATGATGGTTTGGTTTTATAAAAAAGGCTGGTTTAAGTAAAAAACGCCGAGGAACTCCCTCGGCGTTTTTTCTCTAGCCAATAGTGTGTAACACAAACATGGCTAAGAATAGGCATGCAATGATATACATGGACGGCGCGACTTCTTTATGCTTTCCAAGAGCGATCTTTAAAATAGGGTAAGCAATAAATCCGAACGCAATGCCATCGGCGATACTATATGTGAGCGGAATCATAACGATAATTAAAAACGCTGGAAATCCTTCTGAAAAGTCGTTTAGATGGATTTCTTGAATGTTTGAAATCATCAGGCCGCCAATAATAATTAAGATTGGTGCAATGGCACTATCAGGAATTAATTTTACAAACGGAAGAGCAAACAGTGATGCAAAGAACAACATCCCTGTAACGATAGACGTCAGACCTGTTTTACCACCTGCTGTAATACCTGCGGCACTTTCTACTGTTGAAACGGTAGGACTTGTGCCAAATAGACCACATGTCATTGCTGAAATTGCATTTGCTTGATAGGCACGTGGGAATTTACGGTCATCTTCTAATAATCCATGTAAAAGTCCCATGTTCTCAAAAATAAGCACCATGCTTAAGGAAAATGTTGCAATCCAAAACGGTAAGGAAGAAAGCTTTCCAAAGGACATAGCTCCAAATACATCTCCATAGTTTGAGATTGAAAATGAGCTATTTCCAACCTGGCCTGTATCAACAAGACCAAATATCCATGCAATACCGGTTCCAATTGCAATCGTCCATAAAAAGTTCCCACGTACGTTACGAATAAATAACACAAGTGCCACAACAAGAGTAAGCAGTGTTGCTAGAACAACAGGATTACTTAATTTTCCTAATGCAACAGCAGTGTTCGGATTCGAAACGACAAGACCACCTTTTTGCAAGCCAATGAAAGCTAAGAATAAACCAATACCGACAGTGATCGCTTCTTTTAATGACTTTGGAATTGATAATGAAAGCGTGCGAGCAATCGGTGTAAACGCGGCAATTGCAAAAATAATACCAGCGATAAAGACAGCTGCTAATGCTTCTTGCCAACTTAATCCAAGCGTATGCACAGCTGTGTACGTGAAGAATGCATTTACACCCATACCTGGTACAAGAATAGCAGGTGCATTTGCCCAAAATGCCATCAATAGACATCCGACAAATGAGCTAAAAACAGTTGCCAAAATTCCTGCTTCAAGCGGAATGCCGGCATCTGATAAAATGGACGCATTGACAATCATAATATAAACGATTGTGAAAAATGATGTCACTCCAGCTAATATTTCTTGTTTTGGTGATGTGTGGTGTAGGTCTAATTTAAATGTTCTTTCGAGTATTCCTTTCATGTTAAACCTTCTTTTTCATATCCCTCTCCCACCCGTGATATCCCTATGAAAAGGGCCCACCGTCCTTTATTATATCAGAACATAATCTTTTTACAATAAATATAATGAGAACGGTTACTTAAAAGTTAATTGGTGCTACAAATATGTGAAAATGGCTCGAACAGTAGAGATGATTTCGAGTTCCCCAGATTGAATTGGAGGAGCGGCTTGTGCTTGTAAAGTAGCATGAGACATAAATTCACGTGGGACTTGTGCCGATTCTTCAACGAGTGAAAGTGGGACGGGATTAATATTTAAATTATATGAACTTGCAATGATACGAGCTTTTTCTTGAGCATGTTGAACTGCTTGTAAGAGTGCTTGTTGATAGTACGCGTTTGGATGGGAAATAAGAAAACGTAATCCTCTTGCTACATTTGCACCATTTGTAACAGCTATATCATATACTTCCCCAGCTTTTTGTACATTTAAAACGGTAATTTCATACAAATGCTCTACTCGGTAACCTTGTAAGAGTGCTTTTTCTTTCACATATTCATATTGGGGAGTAATTGTATATGAAATGGTTTCTATATCCTTATCGGCGATACCAATTTGTTTAAGTGCATCGAGTAATTGTCTAGAATGAATGGAGTTCTCCTCTTGTGCTTGTTTCACATCTTTATTGTCTGTTCTAATACCAATTGTTAATACAACGACATTTGGTTTTGCTTTTATAATTCCCTCTCCTTGCACAGTAATGGTTGCTTGTTTACCATTGCGGACATCAGGTGAATAAGGGTTCATGCCAACTTGCATTTTTGCTCACCATCCTTTTTATATGTATATGAGTGAAAGAGAGAGAAAATTGTATGTAAAAAGTTACATAATTGAGAAGTGAAAGGAAAGAAAACATATACAATGTAGGTATCGATAGATTATAATATGTGTAAATATTATAAAAAAGGGTCGAGGCTAGTGAACGAAAAAAGAGAAGCACTGATTTTAGATTTATCTGCATCATTTCGAAAGATGATACGTTTATTACAAAATGATATTAATACACGTTTTTCAGAGCATATGCCATATAATGAGTTTTCTGTATTGCGTGCGTTATTTTGGAAGAGCCCGCAAATGGCTTCGCAAATTGCAAGTGAAGTAAACGTAACATCTAGCCATATTACAGCTGTAACAGATCGTTTAGTACGAAAGGGCTTCGTAACGAGAAAACGTTCTGATTCAGATCGTCGTATTGTATATTTAGAAATTACAGAGCATGGAAAAGAAGTGGCTGAAAAACTGGAAGCTGTACGTAAAGAATATTATAGAGAGAAATTTAAAGGTTGGAGCGATCAAGAAGTTGAAATGGTATTAGAGTTATTTGGTCGCGTATTATAATAAATGAGGATAGGAAGCGAAATGCTTACCTATCCTTTTTCTTTTGAATAAAAATATTTTGAAACTCCAATACTTTAAGTAAAAAGTATCGGAGGAAAAATAATGAAATATATGGTCTCATTCCTAATTATGATTGGAAGTTTTATATGTTCTAGCACATTGATTTATGCAAAAACACCAATCCAAGTTGTTCAAAAAGAAATGCACTATATTGCAAGTAATCAGCCTGTTTTATATTCGAAATTATGGGTTCGTTCTATGCAGAGTAGAATTTTACTTCATCATAGTAATAATATTCGTGAGCAGGATACACTGCGCAATGTTACAAATTCTTCTCTCGTAAAAGTAAAACAACTTTCACTTGAAAAAGCTTCAAATTACATCCCGAGATTATCTCAATATGTTTCTAAATTTGAAAATAAAAATGTTCAAGTGTATTACGTTGCTGTGCGTTATGAAGTGAAGAAAGAAACTCCATATCAACTAAATGGAATGAATTACTTTCTTCAAGTATTTGTTCAAGAGCAAGGAGATTGGAGAATTGCTGAAAGTATTGTAGCTCCTACAGATCAAATAATAGAGAATGGCGATGGTTTTGGAATGAAAGAAGAGAAGGAATATGGAAAAAGAAGAGAGAATGTGAAATAACCTCCTTGGGGTGAGGAGGTTATTTTGCATATAAAGAAAGCTTGTGTTTTAACAGTCGCTGCAAGATAATATATGTCAGTATGCCAGACCCTATAAAATAAATATAGTAAAGAGGTAAAGAATTACTACCATCAATAAAAATAGTACCGCCAAGAAGTGCGAAACAAATAGAAGTACAGATTAAGAAATACTTATGAAGTCTTGGATATAGCAATATTTTTCCGTTATGTTCATTCGGAGCGCGTGTATATAGATAAGCTCCTAGCGGAAGACAAATGAGTATATAGATAACAGGGCTTAACAGTGCCCAAGCAGACGGGGTGTGATGATAAGTAGGTCCTGTTCGTATGTTTCCGAATTCATCTTCAAAAGTGTCCCTCTGTGGATCATAGTTGTAGTTAATACGAAACTGATTAAGAGGAGCTACTACACTTATATTTTCTGTATATTTTTCATATTTAATGTAATTATAATTGTACTCTTCTCGTGATAAATCTATATGTAGTGCGAAAAAAGGGAACGCAAGCTGAAAGATGTATAAAGGTAAAATGATAATAATGTAACTTAAAACACTTTGTGAAATCACATTTCCTGTAATCGTCCCAATAAAGAGCGTAAATGTATAAACTGCAATTAACGTAATGATTGTATAAGCAAAGTATACATGAAATGGTGAAAAGGATTGGTATTGAACGTGTATCGTGTTTTTATAGATGATAAACATAAGAAGCCAACTAAGGCTAAGCGCACTTACGATATGAACAATGCCTAGTAACCATTTTGATAAAAATAAGTGCGACCGTTTAAATGGCATAGACCAAAGAAAATCGATACTTTGGTTATTGCGTTCCCATCCGATTAAGAGGATTGCTAATACCATTAATAGAAGACCTGGAAACAGTATCGCGTCCGCTCCCTCTAAATGATACATATAATAAGTATCTGTTGTCGTGCGTAAATACTCATCTGTGTGCTGTGCGGCAGCATAATATTTATATGGTAAGGCGTATAAAATACTTAGCCAAAAGAGCGTAATGACATATTTTCCTTGTTTATAATTCCGTATCCATAAAGCTTTATGAAACATGATCCCACCTCAATTCGTATTTATCCCACATTAACGGGCAGTAAGACCCACACCTCAAAATTCAGAGAAAAACGAGGAAGATAGGTGGGGGATACAGAAAACCCCCACTGAATAAAGTTTCACTTTATCTCCCTCCAAAAGCAAACTTCAATTTTAATAGACGTGTAAAAATGAAGTAACTTATGATAGCGAATAGGAAAAATCCAATATAATAAGACAGAAGTGCATCTCGTCCGCCTAATATTCTACCGCCAAGTAATCCGAAGCATAGAACAGTACAAAGCATGAACCACCTTTGTAAGCTAGGAAACAATAGTATTTTTCCGTTTTGTTCGTTCGGTGTACGTGTGTATAGAAAAATTGATAATGGTAAAAAGATCATGATGTAAGCAAATGGTGTTAATAGTGTCCAAGGAGAAGGCACAGAAGTATGCTCCATTGGATTGTCCTGTAGTACACTAGAAAGTTTATTTCCATAGTCATCAAATGTTTCTATCGGATGGTAATCATAATTAATAGAAAAAGATTCTAATGGTGAAATAATCCCTACATGTTGTAAGTACTCATGAGTCTGCACCTCTATTTCTCCCATTGCCTCTAAAGACCATTGTGTATGGGTATAAATGAATCCAGAGATTAATAATACGGAACCGTATGGTAAAAATAATAAAATTGCCGTTAAGCTACTTTGGGAGAAAATATTTCCAGTAATAGTTCCGATAAATAAAGTGAATGTATAAATAGCAATGAGTACAACCGTAGCATATACAAAGTAACTATGAAACGGAGTAAAGACTTGATACTCATTGTGAAACGATATGTTTTTTATTCCGTACATGCTAATCCAGCAAATTATGTGTACTGTAATGATATTCAAAACGCCAAGCAACCATTTTGTTAAAAAAATATCTTTTCGCTTAAAAGGCATCGAGAATAGAAAATCAGTAGATTGATTGTTACGTTCCCATCCAGTTAAAAGACAAGCCAGTGCAATAAGAATGGCTCCTTGCGTGACGAAGGGATTATCGAATGTATTAAAAGAGTAGGAATAATAATACACATAGTCATCCAGTTTCATTTTTGATTGGTTAAGCGCCGTTTGTGCTGCTTGATAATATTTATAAGGGAGTTGATACAAACTAATTAACCAAAACAATAGAATTATATATTTTCCTTGTTTCCATTGTCTCATCCATAAAGCTTTATGAAACATGCGAATCCTCCTCAAACGTTGTGACAAATATATCTTCGAGTGACATTGGTAATTCTTCTAATAAAATAGGCTGTTCTTTATGAAACTTTTCTAATGTAGCTGCTACATTGCCCTCAATTAAAATCGTGTACACTTTTCCTGTTTGATTTAATATTTTTACATGATTTAAGTTTTCTAGTTTTTGTGGTAGTGAACGTTCATAAGCGACTTGTATTTTTGCATAGCGAGATTTCGTATCTTCTAATGCTGTAATCGATGCGATTGTATGATCTTTTAAAATAATAACCGTGTCTGCAATTTTTTCCACTTCATCTAAGTGATGAGTAGAAATGAGAATGGTAATCTCACGTTCTGCTACTTCTTCAATTAAAAATTGTAAAATTTGTCTTTTTACAATTGGGTCAAGCCCATTGGTTGGCTCATCTAAAATAATGTATTCTACACCTGTACAAAACGCTAGAATCATAGCAAGAAGTGCCTTCATACCTCGTGAATAACTGCGAATGCGTTTTTCAGGTAATTTAAAACGTTCTAGCAGCTTATAGAAATGTTCTTCATTAAAATTGTGATAAACAGCTTTATAAAACTTCGCGATTTCTTTTACTGTATACCCGTTTAATACATTCGTGGAATCTGGTACATAAGCTACCTTCTGCTTCGTTTCTGGATGTTTATGAACATCTGTTTCGTCGTATGTAACAGTACCTTCATCTGGGTCTAAAATACCAACGAGTGTTTGAAGTAAAGTAGTTTTCCCCGCACCGTTTCTTCCGAGTAATCCCACAATACTTCCTTTTTGTAATGTGAAAGAAATATTGTCTAAAATGACTTGATTATCAATTGTTTTTTTGAGACTCGTCACTTTTAGCATCCGTATTCCCTCCTAGTTCTTTATAGTACGAATCTATCCAATCGTGAATTTTTTCTTTCGTAATCCCAAGGTAAGAAGCCTCTAGTAATAATTGATGGAAGTGTTTTTCAACCATAGCGATTTTCCTTTCATCTAATGTTGGTGTAATCGATTGGGAGACAAATGTACCTTTTCCTCGCAGTGTTTCAATAATTCCTTGTCGTTCTAACGCCTGGTACGCTTTGCTTACTGTATTTGGATTAATGACAAGAAGTGAAGCGAGTTCACGTACAGATGGTAGTTTATCGTTTGGTGCTAACATATTTTTTAGTACGCGTTCTTTTATATTTTGAACAATTTGTTCCCATATCGGAGTGTTGCTTCTTGGATCGAGTTGAATGTGCAAGAGCAATGTCTCCTTCCTGATGAATATTAAGTGTACTACTAGGTGTAATACACTTAATACAATATATGTGATGAATTTATTTGTCAATACGAATTTATAGAAAAATATGGTATAAAAACACGTTGATTGGAAAAAATAGGTTTGATATAGAATGGAGGGTTAGTCATGAGGCGAGTTTTTGGAATACTTGTTTGTTTCATGTTGCTATTTTCTGGTGTTTCGGTTGGCTTTGCAGAATCTAAGAAAGCGCAGTCTGAAAAAACAGAAATAGAAGCAGGGCCGAAGTTAGCGGAGCAAGCATCGTCAGCAATTGTTATTGAGCAAGATACGGGTAAAGTTTTATTTGAGAAAAGTCCAAATGAAAAATTGCCACCTGCTAGTATGACAAAGATTATGACAATGCTATTGATTATGGAACAAGTTGAAAAAGGAAAACTAAAACTAGAGGATAAAGTTAGAGCAAGTGAGCATGCAGCTTCGATGGGTGGTTCACAAATCTTTCTTGAGCCGGGTGAAGAAATGACAGTGAATGAAATGCTAAAAGGGATTGCAATTGCATCGGGAAATGATGCATCTGTTGCAGTTGCTGAGCATATCGCTGGTTCAGAAGAAGGTTTTGTAAACATGATGAATAAAAAAGCGAAGGATTTAGGATTGAAAAATACACATTTCCAAAATCCAACGGGTCTTCCAGCGAAAAATCATTATTCAACAGCATATGACATGGCAATTATGGCGAAAGAGTTGATGAAGTATCCACTCATTCGAAAATATACAGGAAAGTATGAAGATTACTTACGTGAAGATACAGAGAAAAAATTTTGGCTCGTGAATACGAATAAATTAGTTCGTTTTTATCCTGGGGTGGATGGGGTGAAAACAGGTTTTACAACAGAAGCTAAATATTGTTTAACAGCATCAGCTGAAAAAAATGGCATGCGTGTCATTTCTGTTGTCATGGGAGCTCCAACATCAAAAGAACGTAACAATCAAGTAACAAAGCTCCTTGATTATGCATTTGGACAATATACAACGAAAAAATTGTATAAGCGCGGTGAAAAAATTCAAACCGTAAAGGTAGGAAAAGGTAAGAAAGACAAGGTAGATTTAGTTGCATCAGAAAACGTATCTCTTTTGATGAAAAAAGGCGAGAATATGGACAAGATAAAACAGGAAGTTATTGCTGAAAAGAAAGTAAAAGCACCGATTAAAAAAGGTGATGCACTCGGTACACTTGTTATTAAAAAAGATAAGGATGTTTTATTAAAGCAAACGATTGTAGCGAGAGAAGATGTTGCTGCAGCAAGCTGGTGGGAGCTATTTAAAAGAAGTTTAGGGACGTTTTCAACATCGAAATAGCGGCAAAAATATTGCCGCTATTCTATCTGTATACATGAAATAGGTAGAATAATTGCTGAAAGATTCACATTATGGCGAAATAGTACTTCTTTTGTCAGTAGGAAGGATTCTTATTTTATGTTCACGAAAATCTTATGTACATGAGTAAAGTTTAAGCATAAGGAGGAAATCGTGTGAGTCTTTCCGTGCATTTAGAAGTAAAGCGTGATGTCTTATGTGTAAGGCTGGCGGGTGAACTAGATCATCATACTGCTGAAGAGTTGCGAGCAAAAGTAACGGATATGATTGAGACGCATCGTATTCATCATATTGTATTAAGTTTAGAAAAATTAACATTTATGGACAGTTCTGGTCTTGGTGTTATATTAGGCAGATACAAGCATGTTAAAAGTTTAGGAGGGGAGATGGTCGTTTGTGCAATCTCACCTCCTGTAAAACGTTTATTTGAAATGTCAGGTCTGTTTAAAATCATTCGCTTAGAAGAAAGTGAAGCGCATGCGCTCGCGACATTGGGGGTGGCATAAATGAGAAATGAAATGAACCTTCAATTTTCAGCATTAAGTCAAAATGAGTCGTTCGCTCGTGTTACAGTTGCTGCTTTTATCGCACAATTGGATCCAACGATGGAGGAATTGACAGAGATTAAAACAGTTGTGTCTGAAGCAGTCACAAATGCAATTATTCATGGGTATGAGGGGAATGCTGAAGGTGTTGTTTACATTTCAGTGATTTTGGAAGAAGCAATGGTGAAACTCACGATTCGAGATGAAGGGGTTGGCATTTTTAACTTAGATGAGGCAAGGCAACCTCTTTTTACAACTAAACCTGAATTAGAGCGTTCCGGAATGGGATTTACTATCATGGAAAATTTTATGGATGAAGTAGAAGTCATTTCAAATGAATCTTTCGGGACAACAATCCATTTGACAAAATACTTATCAAATCGTAACGCTCTATGCAATTAAGGAGAATTGCCTATGGACATAGAGGTCAGAAATGAGAAGAAGAAACCTCAGTTAAAGGACCACGAGTTAAAAGCGTTAATTCAAAAAAGTCAAGATGGAGATCAAGGGGCGAGAGATACGATAGTCCAAAGTAATATGCGGCTTGTATGGTCGGTTGTACAACGCTTCCTCAATCGAGGATATGAACCAGATGATCTATTTCAAATTGGCTGTATTGGGCTCTTGAAGTCGGTAGATAAATTTGATTTGTCTTTTGAAGTGAAATTTTCAACCTATGCAGTTCCAATGATTATTGGAGAAATACAGCGATTTTTGCGTGATGATGGATCAGTGAAAGTAAGTCGCTCTTTAAAAGAGACTGGAAATAAAATTCGAAAAATGAAAGATGAGCTTTCTAAAGAATATGGAAGGGCTCCAACAATTAATGAGGTAGCAGAGGCGCTTGAACTAACGCCAGAAGAAGTGGTTCTTGCACAGGAAGCGAGCCGTACTCCATCATCCATACATGAAACGGTTTATGAAAATGATGGAGATCCTATTACAATCTTAGATCAAATTGCAGATCAAACAGAAACGAAATGGTTTGATAAAATCGCCTTAAAAGAGGCGATTAGAGAATTGGATGAGCGCGAACGTTTAATTGTATATTTGCGCTATTATAAAGATCAAACTCAATCAGAAGTAGCAGAGAGAATTGGAATTTCACAGGTTCAAGTATCAAGGCTTGAAAAGAAAATATTAAAACAGATGAAAGATCGAATAGATGAATAGCCATCTATTCGATTTTTTGTATTAGACTAGACGGCATTGATATTTCAACTAAACTTGGAAAGAAAAAAATCATGAAAAAGTTGTATCTTATGTTATTGTTGTTATCTTTTCCAAAACCAAAGAATTTCAATCATCTGGAAATATTTACAGAATTTATTGGTGGTTTAGTAAATTTAAAATATAAACTTGTCATAATAAAAAAACATCTGTACTCACATGGTGCAGATGTTTTTTTATTTAAATCGGTAGTAAATCTCTAATACTTTTATGAAAAAAGTTGTATTAGAAAAATTTCCAAAAACCATACTACAACTACGAGGAATAGTGAAGAGATGAGTGGAGTGGAGTGGAGCGAACAATCTATCTCAAAATGCGAAATAGGCTGAGGGTATCTCCTTCATATGAGGTGAAGATTGAAGAGGTTGCACAAGTTGTTGGAGATTTTAGCATAGTAGAGAAAATAAAAAACAACTTGTTTATAAAATCACAAAACGTGTCGGAGGAGATGGGAAAATTGTGGTTCTACTCGTTGCACTTGTGCTTGGGAAGGTAATGGGGTCTTTGTTTCATTGGATTTATTTTGCAAGGTAGGAGGTATTAAGATGACACAAAATAAATTAAAAGATGATTACATACATAAAGTAAAAGATTATCACCCAAAGTCAAATTATGTGATGAATTGTGTAAAAGCGTTTGTCGTAGGGGGCCTGATTTGTACAGTAGGTGAATGCTTGATGAAATTTTATATGCACTATTTTCACTTCAGTGAGCAAAATGCCGGAAATCCTACAATAGCAACGCTTGTGTTATTATCAGCTGTGTTAACGGGATTGGGTGTGTATGATAAAATCGGTCAATTTGGGGGGGCTGGTTCAGCAGTTCCTGTTACTGGATTTGCAAATTCAATGGCAAGTGCGGCAATTGAGCATCGTAGTGAGGGAATTGTACTCGGAGTTGCGACAAATATGTTTAAGCTTGCTGGAAGTGTAATTGTCTTTGGTGTTGTTGGAGCATACATTGTTGGTCTAATTCGATATACGTTTAAACTTTGGTTATCTTAAAGGAGACTAGATATGAGATTGACAGGGAAGCAAACATGGGTATTTCAAAATAATATATTTGTGAATGCAACAGGTACTGCTGTCGGTCCAAAAGAAGCGGAAGGTCCTCTTGGAAAGTGTTTTGATATTTCATATGATGAATTGCACTGTCAGGAAGAGAATTGGGAACTCGCTGAAAGACGATTGATGAATGATTCAATTCAGCAAGTCATGCAAAAAGGAGATGTAAAGCCTTCGCAAATTGATTTTCTTTTAGCAGGCGATTTATTAAACCAAACTGTTACAGCAAATTACGTGGCTCGGGAGCTTGGAATTCCTTTGTTAGGCATGTTCAGTGCTTGTGCGACATCAATGGAAACATTAGCAATTGGATCGGCTTTTATTGATGGAGGATTTGCTAACCGTGTGATAGCTACAGTTAGTAGTCATAATGCAACTGCCGAACGGCAGTTCCGTTATCCGACAGAATACGGGGGGCAAAGACCTGGTACAGCAACATCAACTGTTACAGGAGCAGGGGCAGTTTTAATTAGTAAAGAACAGAGCAATATTAAAGTAACAGCTGCAACCATTGGGGTAGTGCAAGATTTAGGAATTGCAGATCCTTTTGATATGGGGTCAGCAATGGCGCCTGCTGCCGCTCATACAATTCAACAGCATTTTGAAGATTTAGGAAGAAGCGCAGCAGATTATGATCTAATCGTTACAGGTGATTTATCAGGTGTTGGAGCGCCAATTACGAAGCAACTTTTACTCGAGGAAGGGTATGATTTAGGGAATGTATATAATGATTGCGGATTAATGATTTATTATGGGGATCAAGAAGAGGTCTTTGCAGGTGGAAGCGGGTGTGCTTGTTCGGCAGTTGTAACATACGGTCATTTATTAAAAGAAATGCAAAAGGGAAACTTACAACGTATTTTTGTAGTTGCAACAGGAGCATTGTTAAGCCCGATTATGATTCAACAAAAAGAAACGATTCCGACAATTGCACATGGGGTTGTATTTGAAAGGGTAAAAGGGGTGTGAATTGTGGATTTTATATATGCGTTTATCGTTGGAGGAGCTATCTGTGTTATAGGACAGATTTTATTGGATTTTGCTAAATTAACCCCTGCACATTTGATGGCAACGTTTGTAGTGATTGGAGCGATTTTAGATAGTTTTGGACTATATGATAAGCTCATAAAATTTGCAGGTGCAGGTGCAACTGTTCCTATAACGAGCTTTGGACATTCCCTTTTACACGGGGCACTAGAGGCGGCTGAAAAACATGGTTATTTAGGAATTGGAATTGGCATGTTTAGCTTAACTTCTTCAGGTATTTCAGCAGCGATATTATTTGCATTTTTTGTAGCACTTATATGTAAACCGAAAGGATAAATCAAATGAGACGAAGGGTTATCTTGGTGACAGATGGAGATGAATATGCAAAAAGAACGATTGAGCTGTTAACAAAGGAATTTGGCGGAAGGTGTATTTCTGCATCGCAAAGCAATCCAACAAAATTGACGGGAAAGAAGATTGTGGAGCTAATTATGCAAACGCCATATGACCCTGTATTTGTTATGTTTGATGATAGTGGATTTATAGGGGAGGGTTCCGGTGAAAAGGCGCTAAAATATGTGGCAATGCATAAACAAATTGATGTTCTTGGTATTTTAGCCGTTGCATCTAATACACATCATTGGGAGTGGGCTCGTGTAGATATCAGTATAGATCGAGAAGGCAGATTAACAGAATATGGTGTTGATAAATTCGGACTCCCCGATGGTGAAATTGGCAGAATTAATGGAGATACGATTTATTGTTTAGATGAATTAACTGTCCCTGTAATTGTAGGGATTGGTGATATAGGAAAGATGTGTAGAAATGATGAGTGGGAGCGAGGATCGCCAATTACAAAAAAAGCAATTCAATTAATTTTAGAAAGAAGTGGGTTTTATGACGAAACAAAAGAAAGTTAATATCCCGATTTCTTCCTTCATAAGTGATAATGAAAATTATTTGAAACAAACAGCTGGACTTGGTGTCACATTTGATGTAGGAATTCGTAAGTTTCAAATTCTTGATAAAGAGATTGGTGTATTATTTGTAAATGGATTGTGTGATACAAACTACATTATTCCGATTTTAGAAGAAGCAGTTGATACAAATGAGATAAGGGATGTTGGTGAGAATACCGTAAAGCTTTTAGAAAATCGACTTATCCATCAACAAGTAAGTAAAGTGAAAACGATGGATGAAGTAATGCTACAAGTTTTATCTGGTCTTGTAATTATTTTTGTAGAAGGTGAAACAGAAGCTTTTGTAATTGATGTTCGTAGTTATCCAGGCCGAACACCGACAGAGCCGGATACAGAAAAAGTAGTGCGCGGGGCAAGAGATGGTTTTGTGGAAAACATTGTTGTTAATACAGCATTGATAAGAAGACGTATTCGTGATCCGCGCCTTCGAAACGAAATTATTCGGGTGGGAGATAGATCGCAAACGGATATTTGCATTACGTATGTTCAAGATGTTGCGAATCCAGATTTGATAAAAATTATTAAGCAAGAGCTAGAGAGTATTGAAATGGATGGCATTACAATGGCAGATAAAACGATTGAAGAGTTTCTGGTTAAACAAAGTTATAATCCTTTTCCACTTATTCGTTATACAGAAAGACCTGATGTAGCGGCAAATCATTTATTAGAAGGACATGTATTACTCATTGTTGATACATCACCAAGCGTAATGATTACACCAACAACTTATTTTCACCATGTACAGCACGCGGAAGAGTTTAGGCAAAATCCGGCAGTTGGTACATTTTTGAGATGGGTTCGTTTTGTAGGTATTATATTTTCTTTGTTTTTATTACCGTTTTGGCTTGTTTTTGTGTTCGATCCAACGTTGTTACCAGAAAAACTTGCTTTCATTGGACCAAATAAAATGACCAATCTCCCTATATTGTTACAAATAGTTATGGCCGATATTGGAATTGAATTTTTGCGAATGGCATCGATTCATACACCAACTCCTCTATCATCAGCTACCGGCTTAATTTCAGCGATTTTAATTGGGCAAATTGCAATTGACGTTGGATTATTTGTTCCAGAAGTTATTTTATATACAGCGGTTTCAATGATTGGAATATATGCAACACCAAGTTACGAATTAGGACTTGGAAACAAACTAGGGAAATTATTTGTTATTATTTTAACTGGCTTCTTCCATGAGATAGGATTTGTAATTGGCATGACGATGTTAATTTTATTTTTAACGTCCATCAAAAGTTTGCAAACACCATATTTATGGCCGTTTTTACCATTTGACTGGGGAGCATTAAAAACAATATTATTACGCCCGACCATGTCTAGTTTAAAAGTGCGTCCAAGTATTGTCCATCCACAAAATATACGTAGACAAAAATAAGCAGGATCGTTCTCCTGCTTATTTTTTATTATAAATTTATCGTTTTGTAACAAAAAGACAACATTTTTTTCGTACACTTAGAGTAGAAATTGTGTATGAAAGGGGAAGAGAGCATGATCAAACTATTTGTAAGTGATTTAGACGATACACTCGTTTATAATGTAAGCCATATTCATAAAGAAGATGAAAAAGCACTTTGTTGGTTAGCGGAAAAAGGAACGAATATTTGCTTTGCTTCTGGCCGTTTTACACATAGGATCCAAGATGTGGTTAGAAGATTCGGATTTCCATATTATACGACGGGTTTAAATGGAGCTACTATGCTATTACCAAACGGGCAAATATTCCATGAATCGAAATTTAATGATCAAGTTGCCCAGGAAATATATCGATATATACATGAAAAAAGACTAGCTGATATTGTATGTGCAAAAGAGCAGAGATATACCAAAAAGAAAAATGAACATCATTATGCTTTTGAAGAATATATGAGTGTGCATATTGCGGAGATAGAAACATTAGAAGAAGAGTTTGGTAAAACAGTCCATCCTTCAAAGTTGTTTGTGTATGGAGAAGCAGAAAAGATTGTGACATTAGATGAAGAGCTAAGAGAAACTTTTCATGAGCAAGCTGAAATTTTTATTTCTGGAAAAGGCTATGTGGATATTATGCCAATAGGGGTTAGTAAAGGAAGTGCTTTAAAACGGTTGATGAAGCATTTAAACATTGAAGCGCATGAAGTGGCATGTATTGGTGATTCTTTTAATGATATTTCCATGTTTACAGTAACACCACATTCTTTTTCTCTTCATCATGCACATCCCTATGTAAAGGAAAAGGCGCGTCACGTTGTTCGTTCTGTAGAGGAAGCTATTATGAAGTTACCCCTGCTTGTATAAAGTGAAACATTTTGAGATGAGAGTGTAACTGTCCGCAAATAGTGGGATAAATCCATTTTGTTTTCCTGCATATAAGTCGCAGCTATGAAAACAAACAGAAATATCCACTCATTTTCTCTTTTTGTCTTCACAAGGCATGGGGCGATGATCTCTCACGTCTAAAAAAGAGGGTTTATGTCGTTTTTAAATTTGGATGTATAAAGAAAAAGCTCGTCACTGACGAGCTTTTATTACTTAAATAATGATTTAATAAAATCAATGATACTAGAGAAAAAATCTTTTATCTTATCTAGGAAACTTTGTCCTTCTTCAGACCCTAAGAAGGCTGAAACATGTTCTTTCGCTTTATTTAATTGGCTACCAACTTGGTTCCAGTCAATATTTAAATTTTTCATTTTATCAAATAATGAAACTAAGTTATCTAATTGCTCATCTGTTAGTGTAATACCGAGTTGATCAGCAATCTTTTTAATTAGCGCACGTAAATCCTCTGTGGTCTTCGGCTGTTCTTTGGCGATTTCTTCTTTTACTTTTGCAACAAGTTGAACAGCTTTCTCGTCACCGATTTTATCACCAAGCTTAGCTGTTTGTACCATTTCTTCATTAGCGACTTTTTTTACTTCTTCAGGAATTTCTTTGTTTGCTGTAGTTTCGTAAGCTTTCATTAAGCCCGTTAAAGCAGCTGTTCCTGATACTTTAAATGGTGCTGTAATCTGGATTTCTGCATCTTTGACACCTGCTGTGATAAGTGCATTTGTGTACATTGCATCTGTTACCCAATTAATATTTTTTGCTCGTACAATAAGACCAGATCCTGGTTTTGTATACGTAATCATAGAAGAGGAAATCGCTCTTGTACCAATTTGTGATTTTGGAACGATGCCTTCTAAAAATTTATGTTCTTCCGCATTAGATACAGTAATAACTTGCGCATCTTTTGGCGCTTTCATTTCTTTTAAAAGCTCCTGTTTTTGTTGTTCAGATAAATTTTCTCCTAATGTAACGATTGATTCTCCCTCAATCACGTCTGCAAATGAAGCTGACGGAATCATAAATACCGTAACAGCTAATAGCAGGGCTAATAGTTTCGTTTTCACGAAAAATCGCTCCCTTTCTTTTTCTTGAAATTTGCGGGCAACAAAGTAATTATAGTATATTTTAAAAATTTGTCATCCGTCTTCGTACTGATTTTAAAAAAGAAGTATGCAGATTGTCGGATTCTTTTTGTTTCTGAGCACGAATATGGTAATATAGTGCTGAGATAGTCGAAAGGAGACATATAAGCATGAAAACTTTAGGATACATATTAATGGAAAACGGAGAAAAAATCGAATTGGAATTTTTCTCGGAGGAAGCACCAAAAACAGTTGAAAACTTTAAAAAATTAGCAAATCAAGGTTTCTATAATGGGGTTACGTTCCATCGTGTTATTCCTGGTTTCGTAAGCCAAGGTGGAGATCCAACGGGAACAGGAGCAGGTGGCCCTGGTTACTCTATTCCATGTGAAACTGATGAAAATCCTCATAGACATGTAGTTGGTTCACTTTCTATGGCGCATGCTGGCCGTAATACAGGTGGTAGCCAGTTCTTTATCGTTCATGAGCCACAACCACATTTAGACGGTGTACATACTGTGTTTGGTAAAGCAACAAGTGGGATTGAAACAGTATTAAACATGCGTCAAGGCGATGTAATGAAAGAAGTTAAAGTTTGGGAAGAGTAAGCTGAAGAGAGCACTGTGCTCTCTTTTTATTTTTTTCGCTGTTAAAGAATCATCATTCAAAATTTCACATGACATGTAAAGAAGACTAGAAATATTTGGATATAAAAGTTTGCTTTGTTCAATGTTTGTAGTGGCAGTTGGAGAGAAAACTTAAATAAGAAAAGTTTTAATCTATAAACAGGAATTTGTAAGTAATGTGCAGTAAATGATAAGAGAGTAAATAGTAAAGTTTTTATAGCTAACTAAACTTATTTGCAATAAAACTATTTTTATAAAAATACATAGAATAAAGTGAAGATGTATTTTGCTATTCGAAATCAGTAAGCTTTGTAGTTCAATCAGTTCTGAGAGAAGCTGAGTTTATTTTAGGAAAGTGAGTATTCATTTATTTTATTAGTGAAAATAAATGAATACTATACATTTGACTTTCCTAAATTCTCTTTGTATGATTATCAGGTTGTTTTGGCAGCCCTTCTCACTACAGTGAAAATATTGTAAAATGGATATGATGTAAAAATAGTAGTAGAGGGGATACATGGTTTGTAACTTTTGTAAGAAGGGATAAGGTTTATGTTAATTCGTTTTAAAAAAAGTTATGAAAAGATTGCAATGGGGCTTCTTTCTTTTATGCCGACTGAAAAAGATGTGAAAACTTTACAGGTGACAATGAAGGAATATGATAAAAATGATCATTGGCAACTGTATTTGTGGAAACAAAATGATGATTTTGTTGGGATAATTGGAGTTATTAAAGAAGAAGATGTATTAAAGATTCAACATATTAGTGTAAATCCGTCTCATCGTCACATGGGGATTGGAACGAAGATGGTACAAGAGTTAAAAAATAAGTTTCAAGATGCTATGATTTGTGGTAATGAACAAACTGCGAGTTTTTGCGAAAAGTGTCAGGAAGTTGAACAGAATATACATTCATAAAAGCAGAGATAGGAACCATGTCATCTCTGCTTTCTTTTTTTTAGCTGTTCGTTTCGTTCGGCAATTACAGCATTTCTGTCACGTAATTTATGCTTATGGATAATGTATTCAGTAGGTAGCGACTGAGCATCTTTCCAAGGAATCATTTTTTCTGTACATAATTGCCGGCATGTGTTTTCTAAAGAAGAATCTGAAAAAGGTAAAAATATAGGTGTGAAAGGTTCTTTCGCTTGAATAGACAGTAATTGTTTTTGTAATATAGTTAAAAGTTTGGAGTGATTCAGACCTAATTTGTGCACTTGTTTACTTTCTTTATTTAAAATAGTAATGGCGCTTTTCATCATTCGTAGTGAACCATTCCAATTTGAGCGTCTGTGATGATATAAAGAAACTGCTATTTGAATAAAACCAACCCAATAGTTGTCCCGCTCTTCTCTAGGTTTTAATTTCCAATGATCCTCTAATACTTCATGACATTCAAAATAATCGTAATCTCCATGAAAATGAATTAAAAACTGTATGTATGCTGTAGGATACATTCTTTTCACTCCTGTCTAAATAGTCTTATGTACAGTGTATCATGAAGTGAAATTCCGAAAAAAGCGTGATAAATAATAAACGACTAGAGAACCTCTAGTCGTTTATTATATTCTGCATTAGCAGAAACAAGCCGCGCCTACAATGATTAATAAGATAAAGAGCACAACAAGTAAAGCGAAACCGCCGTGAAAACCACAATCAACATGGCCCATAGTTTTTTACCTCCTACATTGAACTTACTACATTTTTATCATATGAAAGGGTGGGCATTGTTGCATGGGCAGGTGTCTATTTTTAACTAAATTTCTGAAAAAGGTTGGATAGAACATAAGTATGCTCTATACTTATGTTGTTATAGAAAAAATGTGGTGGGATGCTTTGTGCAATATAATTTTAAAGTAGAGGCTTTTGAAGGGCCTTTAGATCTATTGTTACATTTAATTCATCGTTATGAAATCGATATATATAATATTCCTGTAGCGGAAATTACAGAGCAGTATTTATCTTATATTCATACGATGAAAGACTTGCAATTGGATGTTGCAAGTGAGTATTTGGTGATGGCTGCAACGCTATTGCAAATTAAAAGTAAAATGCTGTTACCGAAACAAGAGGAAGATGTACCTGATAATGGTGAAGACTTTATAGATGATCCCCGTCAAGAGTTGATGGAGCGGTTAATTGAATATAAAAAATACAAGCAAGTTGCTACTGAATTAAAAGAGAGAGAACAAGAGAGAGCGCAACTTTTTACACGTCCACCAATTGATTTTACATCGTTTCAGTCAGAAGAGGAGACAAGTTTACCTCTTGATGTCACACTATATGATATGTTAGCGGCATTTCAAAAACTTTTGCGTCGTAAAAAATCCAAACGTCCAGTAACAACAAGAATTACTCGGCAAGAAATCCCGATTGAACAACGTATGAGTGATATTTTAAAGCAGTTAGAAATAGCGGAAGGACGTCAAAGCTTTTATGACTTATTTGTTGATGAAGAACGTGAAGTAATGGTTGTAACGTTTTTAGCTGTACTAGAACTCATGAAAAATCAACAAATTATTATTGAGCAAGAACACAATTTTGATGAAATCTTTTTGACTCGTTCTAAAGCCTAGTAGAACTTGCATCTTAAGATTGTGAGGAAAACTAGTAGTAAGTATTTGATGAGTGAAAGTAATGATCAGTGGAAATACGCCCACTGATCAAAGATTCCATGATCGTGTTTAGGAACAATAGAAGGAATGTTGGACCGGACGCAATATACTGTGATTCGGTTTTTACTATGGACATTTTTGCATGGAAAAGTATAAGAAAGGAGATTGTACGTTGGATAGAAAAGAAAAAATGGCAATTATTGAGGGGCTTTTATTTGTTGCGGGTGATGAAGGAATTTACCCGGAACAAATTGCAAAAGTACTTGAGGTTGAAGTGAAAGATGTAATTCAGATGATCGAGGAAATGCAAAGGGAATGTGAAGGGATGCAGAGAGGTTTGCAAATTGTACAATTTGCAAAAGTGTATCGCTTTGCTACAAAAAAAGAACATGCTCCTTATTATCAAAAATTGATGAATACCCCGACCGCCGCTTCTCTTTCTCAGGCCGCTCTTGAAACATTGGCGATTGTTGCTTATCGTCAGCCAATTACAAGAACGGAGATGGAAGAAATTCGTGGTGTGAAAACAGATCGAGCATTGCAAACATTGGTTTCGCACTTACTTATAAAAGAAACGGGTCGAGCGGAAGGACCTGGGCGTCCGATTTTATATGGTACTACGAAAGAGTTCTTAGATACGTTTGGACTTCAAACATTAGATGATTTACCAGCTCTTTCTGAAGAAGATGAACAAATGAATGAAGCCGACTTATTCTTTGGCTCCTTGCAGGAACTGTCAAAATCGTAGCTTAGCACATTGCTAAGCTTTTTTGTATATGAAATACGCCTCGTGTCATACTAAATGAAAAAGGAGACGGATTATGAAAAGAGTACGGATTATTCTATTGCTAGTTTCTGTTTTATTATGTTTTGCATTAAACAGCACATCTGCCAAAAGATATATGACGTCTGTTCATACTGCGTCTTCTTTTTCCATACAACGTCCACATTTAGGAAAAATGAAGATGAGCTTTTTTAAGGTAGGACAAGGTGATGCTATACTTATTATCTTACCTAATGGTCAAACTGTGTTAATCGATGGAGGACCTTATGAGGCTGGAGAGATAATTATTCAAAAATTAGTTGAAAAGAGAATCAATCATTTAGATGTTGTGGTAGGGACTCATCCAGATATGGATCATATAGGTGGGCTTATCCCGATTATAGAACAAATGCCAGTGTCACTTGTATTAGATAGCGGCAAAACCTATAGTTCTTTTACATATCATACGTATAGGAACAATATTAAAAAGAGGGGTATTCCGTTTGTTCGTGTAAAACAAGGCCAGCATATTCCGTTAGATCCCCAAGTTGCAATTCAAGTGTTAAATAACGGAGAATCAAAGGATGAAAATAATGAATCATCGATCGTTTTAAAGGTTCGATATGGCAAAGCTGATTTTTTATTAATGGGAGATGCGGATATACAAACTGAAAAAAAAATAATGAAGCGATATGATATACATGCAGATGTTTTAAAAGTTGGTCACCATGGCTCATATACGTCAACCAGTGAACAATTTCTAAAGAAGGTAAATCCTCAATTTGCTATTCTTTCTTATGATAAAAAAAATCCATATGGGCATCCACACCAAAGTGTAGTAAAAAGATTAAAGAGATATGGTGTGATGACGTATGTAACCGATAAACGAACAGTAGATATTGAAACGGATGGAGAACATATTGTAATGTGGTCCAACCCTCCACTTCCATTATTAAAGTAACTCGATACCACTTAGGATTACATTTGGAATCAAATAAGAAATCGATACCAAATTTCAAAAAAGGTTCATTGTCTTCTTTTGGAAAAAGTGAATAGTATATATTATAATTAGATAAGAAAAGTAAATTTCCTTTTTTAATCATAAAAGAGGAAATTTGTTTTTAATGTATAGACAACTACTCGTGTATATATTAAGATAGAATTAGGCAAATAGGTAATAATATAAGTAGGTATTTCATGGGAAAGGATCGATGAAAATGAAAACGCAAGTTGTCATCAATGCCAAAATTTATACAGGTCACGAAGTAATGGAAAGTGGATTTATTCGTTACGCAGAAAAAATTGAAGAAATTGGTTTGATGACTCAATATGTATCACAAAAAAATGAAACTGTATTTGATGCAGAAGGAAAAATTGTGATTCCAGGTATGATCGATGTTCATATTCATGGTGGATACGATATTGATGCGATGGATGCGAATAGCGATGGATTGGTAACCCTTGGTAAAGAAATGTTAAAAGAAGGGGTTACAACTTATTTCCCAACAACAATGACGCAAGCTCCAGAAGCAATTGAAGCGGCATTAATAGCTGCAAAAGAAGCGAAAGAAAAAGGAGCGCATTTTGAATATATGCATTTAGAAGGACCATATGTTTCAAAAAAACGTGCAGGAGCACAGCCACTTGAGCATATCGTTCCTGCGAATATTGAACAATTTAAACAATGGCAAGAGGCAAGCGGTAATTTAATTAAATTAGTAACGTATGCGCCAGAAGAAGAGGGTGCGATAGAGTTTGAACAGTATCTTGCTGAAACTGGTGTTGTTGGTACAATGGGACATACAGATGCAATTGATGCACAATTAAAAAATAGAAACATTACACATGCTACACACTTATACAATCAAATGCGTGGTTTACATCACCGTGAACCAGGAGTTGTTGGTCATGTATTATTAAATCCAGATGTAATGGTTGAAGTTATTACAGATGGTATTCATATTCATCCAGATATGGTGAAGTTAGCATATAAATTAAAGGGCCCTAAAAAAGTAAGTGTCATTACTGACGCAATGCGTGCAAAAGGTTTAGAAGATGGATTATATGAACTTGGTGGACAGCCGGTACATGTAAAAGATGGTAGCGCAAGGTTAGAAGATGGAACGTTAGCTGGTAGTATCTTGAAAATGGATCAAGCATTCCGAAATGTAATTGAATTCACAGGATGTTCTGTTGAAGATGCTGTTCTTATGACATCAGTTAACCAAGCTGAAGAGTTTGAATTAACGAATAAAGGTGTATTAGCAGTAGGCAAAGATGCTGACTTTGTTGTCATGACCCAAGATTTACATGTATATGATACAGTTCGATTAGGAATCCATATGAAAGAAGGGAAGTAAGTAGGATGAATATTCTTGTTGTAAAAACTTCGGAAGAATTAGCAGAAGCAGGTTATAAGTTAATTGAGGAAGTTATAAAATCAAAAGAAAACCCAACATTAGGAATGGCTACTGGAAGCTCTCCACTTGGTATTTATGCAGAAATGCGAAAAAATAAACTTGATACAAGCCGTGTAACCACTGTAAACTTAGATGAGTACGTAAATTTACCACATGAAGATAAAAACAGCTATCATTACTTTATGAAAGAACAGTTGTTTGATCATCTTCCTTTTAAAGAAACTTATGTACCAAATGGGATGGCAAGTGATTTAGAAGAAGAGTGTAAGCGTTATGAAAGTATTCTAACAGCTAACCCAGTTGACTTACAGATTCTTGGAATCGGTGAAAACGGTCACATCGGATTTAACGAGCCAGGGACAGCGTTTAATTCTTCAACTAACATTGTAGAATTAACAGAGTCTACACGCCAAGCAAATCTTCGCTTCTTTGAAAAAGAAGAAGATGTGCCAACCCATGCGATTACAATGGGTATTGGAAGCATTATGAAAGCGAAACAAATTCTCCTTGTTGCTATGGGACCGAAAAAAGCAGAAGCAATTAAGGAATTATTGCAAGGTAAGTATAGCGAAGCGTGTCCTGCTACAGTATTGCAACGTCATCCGAGTGTAACTGTAATTGCCGATCCAGAAGCTCTATCTTTATGCAGTGAGGCGATTGCTGATGAACATCGACAAGTATTCACCATTTCCGATCTATTATCAGATTCAAGAGTGGGTGAAACAGCTAATTGAGGGCGGTGAATGGAAGCCGGGAGATAAAATTCCATCTGAGAATGAACTTTGTGATAAGTTCGAAGTAAGTCGCATGACAATCAGACAGGCAATTAATAACTTAGTGGAGCAAGGGTATTTATATCGAAAACGCGGAATTGGAACGTTTGTTCAACTTCCGAAAGTGGAGCAGAAGCTGCAAGGGATGACCGGATTTACAGAGGATATGCTTTCTCGCGGTATGCAACCAAGCAGCCAATTATTAAGCTTCCGCGTAGTTCCAGCTACTGCTAAAATAGCAGAGCGGCTTAGGATACAAGAGGGAGAATCGGTGTATGAAGTAAGGCGTATTCGCTTAGCTGATGACGAACCGATTGCTTTTGAGACGACATACTTGTCACCAACTCTTGTAAAAGATATTAACGAAGAAATTCTGCAACAATCCTTATACGAACATTTAGAGAAAAAATTAGGCTTTAAACTTGTTCGTGCTACCCAAGCAATTGAAGCTTCAATTGCAACGGATAATGAAGCGGAGCATCTGCATATTCCAAAGAAAGCACCTGTACTTGTAATGAGACAATGGTCATATGCAGAAAGCGAATTACCGCTAGAATACGTGAAATGTATTTATCGTGGTGATCGTTATAAGTTTATTACGAGTATTTCACGAAACAAGTGATATATTTTATTTTGTGAAATGTATTAAACTTTCGATTCATCCATTGGATATGTAGAGAAATAAAAATACGACTCATCCTTATACGGAGTGAGTCGTATTTTTATTTCGTTTGGAGTTGTAAGTTATCGCGTGTTCTACAGCGTCTTTTACAGAGTCTACGATATATTGTGCGTGCTTCTTCACTTCATCATCAGCCTGTGACATGGCAAAGCTATGGGGTGTTAAATTAAACATCGGAATATCATTGTAAGAATCACCGATGCAAGCAACTTCTTCAGGTTTTATTTGGAATTCTTGTAATAAAACGGAGATGGCGGACCCTTTGCTAACATTTGGAGGCATGACATCTAAGCATTGTTCAGCGGAGATAAAGGTACTGACTTTACCGCTAAATTTCTCCTCGATTTTTTTCTGAAGTACTTGTAAATCTTCTTTCATGCCCCCGACAGAAATTTTATTAGGAAAAATTGTATCATCAATTTTTTGTAATAAATTTGGTTCTTCAACAGAAGTCATTGTAACTTGTTTCTCAAGTTCATGAATAAAGGGTGTTTTTTCCTCAATGTAATAATTATATTCGTCACTTACATAACGAAAATAAGGCTCTTCTTTTGTCATTGCTAACAAATCTGGTAAAATGCCAGAATCAAATGTCGCAGACAATAATTGTTTATTCTCATGGGTATATACGAATACACCATTTACGCTAATGCGGTGAAAGTTAGTACCAACCTCTTTCATCAAATCAGCAATTTCATTATCAAGCCTACCGGAGGCAAAACAAAGAATCACATTTTGCTCTGCGAGACTATGAAGTGCAGCAATATCTTCTTGATCAATGAAACCTCCATGTTGCATCATTGTACCATCAATATCGCTTATAAACATTTTAATCATGTTACTTTCTCCTTTCTATGTATATTTGCTCTTACATTATACGTATATAGTGCAATCATGTCTAAAATATGACTTTTTCTAAATTGGTAGATGTTTTGCATTGACGAAAAAGAAGGATGTTCTGTAACATAAAAGCAGGTTATTTAAGTACGAGGGTGGTGTTATATGAATAATTATCTAGAAATTAAAAAAGTTTTAAATAATAATGTCATCATTGCGAGCCATCAGGAGCATGAGGAAGTAGTAGTGATTGGCAAGGGGATTGGATTTGGGAAGAAAGCGAAAGATGTATTAAAAGCGGAGCAAATTGAAAAAATGTTTGTTTTAAAAAATGAACGTGACCGTGAACAATATAAGCTTTTAGTGCCACATGTGAGCGAAAAATTAATTGAACTGATGAACGATATTATGATATATATTCAAGAAAAGGCGCAGTCACCATTAAACGAGCATATTCATATTGCCTTAACAGATCATATTTCTTTTGCAATTAAACGACTGAAACAAGGCTTTACAATAGATAATCCTTTTTTAGTTGAAACAAAAATGCTGTACCCAGAAGAGTACAAAATTGCTGAAGGAGTTGTACAACTTTTAAATTCCCGTTTGCAAATTACATTGCCAGAAGGGGAAATTGGCTTTATTGCACTTCATATTTATAGTTCACTCACAAATTCTGATCTATCTTCTGTTAATCAAAACTCCCGTCTTATTGCAAAGCTTGTTTCATTAATTGAAACAAATCTACATCTTACATTAGATCCAGAAAGTATTCATTATTTACGCCTTATTCGTCATTTGCAATATGCAATTGAACGGGTGAAAAAGGGAGAAAAGGTAGAAGAAGCGCAGGGATTTGCTGATTTATTAAAAGCAGAATATCCAATCTGTTATAACTTGGCTTGGAAGCTAGTTAAGGTAATGCAAAAAGAACTGCAACTTCCTGTATATGAAGCGGAGAGCGTGTATTTAACGATGCACTTGCAACGATTAGTGAAAGCGGAGCATGTGTAAAAAGACATTATATTTTGTCTAAAATGAAAACGTTAAAAAAAATGATTGAATCGCTTACAATAGTTATGTATAATTACTAATACAAAGTTATACAAATTTCGACAAACACGTTAAGGTGAGTAACGAAAACGTTTGCCTTAATTATAGTGAACTTATACGTAAACCTATTTTTGACACGTGTTACTGATTCGATCAGGCATGAGTGGAGAAAAGTTGGGAATGTAAGCTAAAGAAAGGGACATACTACCCTTTGTATAGCTATCGTTCTATCTTTTTTTCCTCATGCCTTTTTGACGTTTGTCGAAAAGTATCAATATAGATAAGAGAGGAAGGGTTTCCATGTTTAAGAAGATCTTTGGTGTTCTTCAAAAAGTCGGAAAAGCGCTTATGCTTCCAGTAGCGATTTTGCCGGCGGCAGGTATTTTACTTGGATTTGGTAATGCATTTCAAAATCCACAATTAACAAATCTTATTCCTGCTTTAAAAGCGGATTGGTTCGTAATGGTTGCAAAAATTATGGAACAATCTGGTGACATTATTTTCGCTAACCTTGCTTTATTATTCGCAGTTGGGGTAGCAATTGGTTTAGCAGGTGGGGACGGGGTAGCTGGTTTAGCAGCGTTCGTCGGCTACTTAATTATGAACAAAACGATGAGTGTGTTCTTAGAAGTAGACAAGCTAGTGAAAGTAACAAGTACTGGGGCTGACCCAGTTAAAATCGGTTTTGCAGATCCTGCGTATGCAAATGTATTAGGGATTCCAACGCTGCAAACAGGAGTATTTGGTGGTATTATCGTCGGGATAGTAGCGGCATATTGTTATAATAAATACTTCGACATTGAATTACCATCATACTTAGGTTTCTTTGCAGGAAAGCGTTTCGTACCGATCGCGACTGCAACATTTTCTTTAGTAGTAGGTATTATCATGTGCTTTGTTTGGCCATACATTCAAGGTGGCTTAAATGCGTTCTCCCATCAAATGATTGATGCAAATAGAACGATCGCAGCATTTATCTTTGGTTTAATTGAACGTTCATTAATTCCATTCGGATTACATCATATTTTCTATTCACCGTTTTGGTTCGAATTCGGTCAGTATACAAATGCGGCTGGCGAATTAATCCGTGGTGACCAAAAAATCTTTATGGCGCAGTTAAAAGACGGCGTAGAATTAACAGCTGGTACATTTACAACTGGTAAGTATCCGTTCATGATGTTCGGTCTTCCAGCAGCAGCTTTAGCAATGTATCATGAAGCCCGTCCAGAAAATAAAAAATTGGCAGCTGGTATTTTAGGATCTGCTGCATTAACATCTTTCCTAACAGGTATTACAGAACCACTTGAATTTTCATTCTTATTCGTAGCACCAGTATTATTCGGAATACATGCTGTATTTGCTGGTTTATCATTTATGACAATGCACATTTTAGGTGTTAAAATTGGGATGACATTCTCTGGTGGTTTAATTGACTTTATGCTATTTGGTGTCTTACCAGGTCGTACAGCATGGTGGTGGGTAATTGTTGTTGGTCTTGTACTTGCAGTAATTTACTACTTCGGATTCCGCTTTGCAATCCGCAAATGGGATTTAAAAACACCTGGTCGCGAAGTAACAACAAATACTGATGGTGCAGGAAAAGCAGAAGCAGGCGAACTGCCACGCGAAGTTTTAGCAGCACTAGGTGGTAAAGAGAATATTGCTTCTTTAGATGCTTGTATTACACGTTTACGTGTTCAAGTTAACGAACAAAAAAATGTAAACAAAGATCGTTTGAAAGAACTTGGGGCAGCGGGAGTGCTTGAAGTAGGAAATAACATTCAAGCTATTTTCGGACCAAAATCTGACACGTTAAAGTCACAAATTCATGATATTATGTCAGGTCGCACGCCTCATATTGAAAAAGAAGAACCTGTAAAAGTAGAAGAAACTGTACAAAAAGCTGATACAAATGAAACAATTGTATCTCCAATTGAAGGAAAGCTTTTACCGATTACAGAAGTACCTGACCAAGTATTTTCAGGGAAAATGATGGGAGATGGATTTGCAATTGAGCCAACAGAAGGAACGGTAGTTTCCCCAGTTGACGGCGAGATTGTTAATGTATTCCCAACTAAACATGCAATTGGTATTCAATCTGAAGGTGGAAAAGAAATTTTAATTCACTTCGGTATTGATACTGTAAAATTAAATGGTGAAGGTTTTGAATCACTTGTAGAACAAGGTGATAAAGTGAAACAAGGACAACCGTTATTAAAAGTAGATATAGCATTTGTAAAAGAAAATGCACCATCTATTATTACACCAATTATTTTTACAAATTTACAGCAAGGACAACAAGTTGAATTGAAAAAAGAGGGGAATGTCAAGAAAGGCGAAGCCAATATTATTGACATTCAGTAAGAAATTGACGCAAAATGTTTATAATTATAATGGGCGATGTGGTTGACCGAACATCGCCCATTATATACAATAGACGGTGTAGTACTCACGTCTATACAACTAAAAAATACTGTATTTAAAGGAGATAGATTATTATGGAAAAAATCTTTAAAGTAACTAGTGACTCAGGAATTCATGCACGTCCAGCAACTCTACTTGTTAACACTGCAAGCAAATTCGGTGCTGACATTAACTTAGAATATAATGGTAAAAACGTTAACTTAAAATCAATCATGGGCGTTATGTCTTTAGGTATTCAACAAGGCGCAGAAATTAAAATCACTGCAAATGGTGATGATGCAGCTCAAGCACTAGCAGCTATCGAAGAAACTATGAAAAACGAAGGATTAGGAGAATAATGACTCTTAATATTCAAGGGATTGCTGCATCAAGTGGGATTGCTATTGCGAAGGCTTTCCGACTTGAAAATCCTGAATTTAACATTGAAAAGAAAACGATTACGAACGAAGCTGCAGAAATTGCACGCTTAGACGCTGCGCTTGAGAAAGCAAAATCAGAATTAGAAGCAATTAAAGACCATGCTTTTGCTGAGCTTGGTGCTGATAAAGCTGCTATCTTTGAAGCACATTTACTAGTACTAAATGATCCAGAACTAGTAAATCCAGTAAAAGATAAAGTAAATAGTGAAAAAATAAATGCTGAATTTGCAATGGACGAAGTTGCAACAATGTTCATTACTATGTTTGAAAACATGGATAACGAATATATGAAAGAGCGTGCAGCGGATATTCGCGACGTAACAAAACGTGTTCTTGCACATTTACTAGGCATTAACTTCTCAAATCCAAGTACAATTTCTGAAGAAGTAATCATCATTGCTGAGGATTTAACACCATCTGATACAGCACAGTTAAACCGCAAATATGCAAAAGGTTTCACAACTGATATCGGTGGACGTACATCTCACTCTGCAATTATGGCTCGTTCTATGGAAATTCCAGCTGTTGTTGGTACAAAAGTTGTTATGGAACAAATCCAAAACGGCGATATCGTAATCATCGATGGTTTAGATGGAGAAGTAATTGTAAACCCATCTGAAGAAACTCTTCGCACTTTCGAAGAAAAGAAAGCAAAATTTGAAGAACAAAAAGCTGAATGGGCAAAATTAAAAGATCAAGCGACTGTCACAAGCGACGGACATCATGTTGAGCTTGTTGCAAACATCGGAACACCAAACGATGTACAAGGTATTATTGACAATGGTGGAGAAGGTGTTGGTTTATATCGCACAGAATTCTTATACATGGGCCGTGACAATCTTCCGACAGAAGAGGAACAGTTCGAAGCGTATAAAGCAGTTCTTGAAGGTGTAAAAGAAGGTCAACCAGTTGTTGTTCGTACACTTGACATTGGTGGAGATAAAGAACTTCCATACTTACATTTACCAAAAGAAATGAATCCATTCTTAGGTTACCGTGCAATTCGCTTATGCCTTGAAGAACAAGACGTGTTCCGTACACAACTTCGCGCATTACTTCGTGCAAGCGTATATGGTAACTTAAAAATTATGTTCCCAATGATTGCAACGCTTGACGAATTCCGTCAAGCAAAAGCAATTCTATTAGAAGAGAAAGAAAGACTTGTTCAAGCTGGTACAACTGTTTCTGATGCTATTGAAGTAGGTATGATGGTAGAAATCCCCGCTTCTGCAGTATTAGCAGATCAGTTTGCAAAAGAAGTTGATTTCTTCTCTATCGGAACAAACGACTTAATCCAATACACAATGGCTGCTGACCGTATGAATGAACGTGTATCTTACCTATACCAACCGTATAATCCATCTATTTTACGTCTTGTAAAAATGGTTATCGATGCTGCTCATAAAGAAGGAAAATGGGCTGGTATGTGTGGTGAGATGGCAGGGGATTCACTTGCAATCCCACTATTACTTGGATTAGGATTAGATGAATTTAGCATGAGTGCAACATCTATTCTTCCTGCAAGAACACTACTAAGTAAGTTGTCAAAAGCAGAGATGGAAGAGTTAGCGCAAAAAGCATTAACAATGTCAACTGCTGAAGAAGTTGTTGAATTAGTTAAAAACATCTAATAACAAAAGAAAACCTGAGCCGATTTGAAATCGGTCTCAGGTTTTTTTTATATACTAAATTTAGATTTGATTTTTGTAATTTTGAGGAAACGAAGCAGAATTATATAGCGATTGCTACAACATCATTTGGGCAAACACGTAAAATCCCTGTAAATCTATTTGCGTTTTGGTTATTTTTATCATCTTTATTATTATCTTTGTCTTTTCCCATAGCTAAAGCAGAGAAAAGAGCAACACCGTTCGAAAACCCTTCAAAAATAACGTTATGAAAAGTTCCGTTGTTTCTAATACTTAAAAGAGAAATTTCTGTTCCGATTGAAATGTTTCTAAGGACATTACATACTGCGTTGTTTTCTTTTTCTTTTTCTTTCTCTCTTTCACGATCACGATCTCGATCGCGATCACAGTGAAAGTGTCTAAAGTCTTCGTGACATCCAAAAGATCCAAACATAATTCTGATCACCCCCTTCACACTTATAATGTATGAAAGTTCCATATGTGGTGATTGGACAGAACGTGGAATTTTTACTGGGGTATTTTCTTATTTTAGATGACTAGGTGGGTATTTGTTACTTAATGGTATTTGGATAAGGGTAAATGACAGGGAAAGATAGATCGCAACTTCTATTAGTGTTTTTTCTTTATTCGAAAATCCAAATTTTATGGGGAGTTATCCCTTATGTATCATCTTTGCATCAATAAGAACCTTTAGGTGAAGGCTAATTATTCATGAATAATTGCATATATAGAAAAGGACACCTTCATTTATAACGAGGTATCCCTTACACTTTTTTACTTTTATATAAAACGATTGCATATACGGGAACAGCTAACAATAATGGCATGATAGATTGTGAGATATGTAGTCCGTCTTCTAGTTGTAGTGCTTTTTCTTTTGGAAATTGTAGCATTGTAATATTTGTGGCATCCCCAATAAAGTATAGAAGCAGTACAGTTACGGCATAGCTTAAAAATGCAATAAAGCTTCCATATGAATTCAATGAAAATCCCTCTCTTGTTATCTATTTGTTACTATTGTATCATAATTGTAACAAAAAAACACCCCTTATATTTCAAGACATAACAAGATTCGACAAAATACTGCAGTTTAAAAGATGATCAGAGAAATGAACTGCTGTTTATATATGGGGAATATTACAAAGAAATGACATAAAAAAACGAAGGGGAGCTCCCTTCGTTTTTTTATGCTATTGTGGGACTGTTTACTTTGCCCATTCCACTACTTGTTCGACATGCATACGTGGTGCAGGATGCCCTTTTAATGTAGATTCACCAATTGTAATTAGCATGATTGGTACATAGCGAGAGGAAACATTAAATTCATCCATTAGTGCTTGTGAATTAAAACCACCGATTGCACAAGTATCCCAGCCAGTTGCCTTTGCTGCAAGCATAAGTTGCATTGCGGCTAAAGATGCATTAGAGAAGGCTGCATCTCGTGGATATTGTTCACGCTTATATGCAGATTCAATATTTTGTGTCAAACGTTCTTTTGCTTCTTCTTTCATAAACCCTTGCTCTACGATTGGACCATAAACAGAATCGATGTTTTTGTGTGCTTCTAGATCACCTAAAATAGCGACTACTGCAGAAGCATCAAGAATTTGTTGTTGATTATAAGCAATTGGGTGTAAACGGCTTTGTACATCTTCACCTTGGAAAACAAGAAATTTCCAATGTTGTAAGTTCCAAGCGGATGGTGCTTGGCCAGCTGCTTTCAAAATTTCTTGTAATTCCTCTTTTGAAATTTCCTTTTCAGGGTTGAATGCACGATTAGATGTTCGTTCATATAAAACAGTAAAGAAATCTTGCTGTGTCATAATATACCTCCAAAGTTTTATGTCGATCTGTAAAAAATTCCATATGTAAAAGTTTTTACTTACATTTTGTAAGTTGTCACTGTAAAAGAATATAATATCTTTATTTTAATTGTCAAGTTGTTGAGAATAGCATAAAAGGAGGGCATTCGTACAAACACTGTCACTCATGTAATCATACAATAAAAAGATGATTCGCAGATCAAGAAGAGATATGTAAAGTGAAGCTCCTGTCAGCGGGAGAGTTCCTCGTTCCTGCTGATGCTTAGCCCTCACTAATCGGGTTCTTTTGATAACAATCCCTTGTAGAAAAGGATAGTGAAGAATTCAGTAGAACAGGATATATGAAGTGAGTGAAGACCAGTGGTGAACATACTACATTTTTTATTAGAGAATACGGTTTTTCAAAATGTATTACAGGATCTCCATGTAAATGTACTTTATATAGAAGAAGGGTGTAATCACCAGTATACGATTGATGAGATACATCCAAAATGTATGTTTTTAGCAAGTAGTTTTGAAGAAGGAGAAAGATTATTAGAAAAAGTTCGACCGCAAATTGTGATCATATATGTGTCAAATGGTGCACAAGTAGAGTATATAAAACACATGTATAATCCAAGGAGTTCTTTTATTGTTATTTGGGATCATCCGGTGACGTCAAAATTTGTAGAGTTGCTTACAATAGGAGTGCGAAATATTGTGATAGCTCCTGTTACATCACAGGTTGTACTGGAAGAGGTAAACAAATGTCTCTATCAAATATCACTATTGCAGCAGGTGACTATTCAACAAGAGCTTCTTCAAATGATGTTTGATTTTCAAAATGATTTATTATTTATTGTAGAAGATGATGAGATCGTTGACTGTAATACGAACTTTTTGAGTTTTTTTGGATATGAAGATTTACTTTCATACCGTGAGAAACATATGGTATTTGCGGAACATTTTATCCAAGATCATGGATATTATGCAACAAAACATGATATAACTTGGCTCGATGATTCTTTAGAACAATCCAGAAAAATAAAAATGTATAATTATGAAGGCGAAGAATTTGTTTTTTTATTACGTGCGGTACCTGTGCCAGAAGATTTGTCTAGGTTTATTGTTAACTGTACAGATATTACGGAACTAGATGAATTATATCAAGAGCAAGAACAGCTTGTTGCAATTGATTCTTTAACAGAAATATACAATCGTTTGAAGTTTCAACAATTATTAGAAGAAAAATGGGATAATGAGAAACGAATGAATCACACAATGGCAATTATTCTTTTTGATATAGACGATTTAAAAAAAGTAAATGACACATATGGACATGATTTTGGTGATTTAGCATTAATTCAGTTAGCTGAACTTATGAAATCTAAAATAGCACCCCAGCATATTTTTGCAAGGTGGGGTGGTGAGAAATTTATTATATTAGTAATAAATACAACGGAAAAAGAGGCTTTTCAAGTTGCTGAATCATTACGATTTTTTATTGAAACAAAACAATTTTCTAGTATTTCAAAATTAACCGCGAGTTTTGGAGTTGCTTTATATGAGCAAGGAATTACAAAAGAAGAATTGATGCAACGAGCGGATATTGCATTATATGAAGCGAAAAAAAATGGAAAAAACCAAGTACGTTTATATAGAAAAGAAAAAATGTAACTTTTTCGCAACAAAGTGTTGCGATTTTTTTCTGTTGTCTGATAATAGAAAGAGGGGGACCATTTATAATAAAATAACTGCGGAGGTTTGTTAATGACAAAAAGATTAATTATTATGGTCTTGAGTTTCTGTATAGTATGCGGGAGTGTGTATTACTTTTTTTCTATACCAAAGAAGGAAGAGATAGCAACTCCTAAGGTAACGCCTTCTGTTGATTCTGCGTTACATGATAAATCGGAAGAAAAAGAGGGACGGCCAATTGATTATGCCAGTGTGGCACAAAAGTTAGATCAATATTTAAAAGATAAAAATTTCAATGGAACAGTTCTTGTCACGGATAAAGATCATGTTGTGTTGAATAAAGGATATGGGTACGCAGATGTTCAAAATAAAATTGAAAATACGCCACAAACAAAATATCGTATCGGTTCAATTACTAAGACTGTTGTGGCAACATCGATTTTACAGCTGCAAGAGCAGGGGAAGTTAAATATTCAGGATAATGTAAATAAATATATCCCTTCATTCCCGGCAGATAAAAATATTACATTATATCATCTTCTGACACATACTTCTGGTTTACCAGGGAAGGGAAAGGGGAAAGTGAATGCTGCATCCCATTTGAATTTAGTTACTTGGATTGGAAAGCAACAAGTAGCTTTTCCGCCAGGAACTGGTTGGGAATACACTGATTATAATTATATGGTGTTGGCTTACATTATAGAAAATATATCTAAAAAGCCTTTAGGAGAATACATAAAGGAGAATATTTTTGCACGAGCAGAAATGTATGAATCAGGCATGGGGAATATGGTGCCAGGAGATCAACATTTTACTAAAGGATATAAAAAGAAAGATAATGTACTTGTACCTGCACCAAAATTGGCAATGGATTGGTTATACGGCTGTGGTGAGATGTATACTACAGTTGGAGATATGAAGAAGTTGGATGAAGCAATTATAAATGGAAAACTTCTTTCACAACAAAGTATCCAAGCAATGTTTACACCTTCACCAGCACGAAAATATGCATTTAGTTTTTATATTTATCCTGATTATTTTCATAATCATGGTGTACTTTCTGGCTGGAATACATTTAATAATTTCAATAAGGATAAGAGAACATTTGTTATTTTATTCTCAAATGTACAAAATGGCGTGGATGATGATTTTAATAAGGAATTTCGAAAGATGGTCAGCGACTTAATAGAGCAAAGGGGATGAGTAGATGAAACAAGTAATTTCATCAATTGGTTTTATTGGCATAGGTGTTATGGGGAAAAGTATGGTGCATCATTTATTAAAAAGTGGTTATACAGTATATGTGTACAACCGTACGAAAGAAAAAGCAACTTCTTTATTAAAAGAAGGAGCAAATTGGTGTGATTCACCAAAAGAATTGGTAAAGAATGTAGATGTTGTTATGACGATGGTAGGATATCCGCATGATGTAGAGGAAGTCTATTTTGGAACAGAAGGAATTCTCGAACATGCAAATGAAGGAACAATTGCAATTGATTTTACAACATCTACACCTACGCTAGCGAAACGTATATATGAAGCTGGAAAAATAAAGAATGTATATACGCTAGATGCGCCGGTATCGGGAGGAGATATTGGAGCAAAAGAAGGTAGACTTGCCATTATGATTGGTGGAGATCAAGAAGTATATGAAGTTTGTTTACCTTTATTTGAGAAACTAGGGAAAAACATTCAACTACAGGGCCCGGCAGGAAGTGGGCAGCATACAAAAATGTGTAATCAAATTGCAATCGCTTCTAATATGATAGGAGTTTGTGAAGCGGTAGCATATGCAAAGAAAGCAGGTTTAGATCCAGATAAAGTATTACAAAGTATTTCAACTGGAGCAGCCGGTAGTTGGTCATTAAGTAATTTAGCTCCACGTATGTTAAAAGAGGATTTTGCACCAGGATTTTATGTGAAACATTTTATGAAGGATATGAAAATTGCATTAGATGAGGCTGAAAAATTAGAATTACCTGTACCGGGTTTAACTCTTGCGAAAGATTTATATGAACAACTAGTAGAATCGGGAGAGGAAGACAGTGGAACACAAGTATTATATAAAAAATATATAGGGGGAGGAATATGATGAATTTAGAAAAATTTGATGGAATGGTTGATGCTGTGCAACGTACAATTTGTATGCCGATTAATGATAAGCAACAAGCGGCATTTAAACAAAAGTATGATTTTGAGCCAACATTTGAATATGGGCGTGATGAAAATGGTCATTATGTTATTCGAACAGCAAAAAAGATGCTAGAAGAAATGGAATTTTATTTAGCTTTAAAGTATGACCGTGAAGGTATCGATTTATATATGCATGCTGAAATTGATGGGGTATGTTATGTATCTGTTAGCTACGGAGAAGATGCTCTTCATTTACAAGAACTGTTCCATTTTTTGGAATTAAATAAATAAAAAATAAAAAAGTCCTCACTTGAGGACTTTTTTATTTTTAACATATTTTTCGGGAAAATTGGAAGCTAATTTTGACAAAGGCAGGTTATATTAAAGTAGATGTATGGTGGGGATATAATAATGGAATTATAAGCTAGAAGCACGGCGAGAGCGTTCGATTGGAAATGGAATGATCTGAGCCATATGATTGCGACTAAATTGCTTTGTACGAGCGTGACGTAATATATATAATGCAAAGAGAATAGCGACAGGAATAGCACCGTACAAACCAAAAAGTAAAGCGCTTACAGAGGATGCTACAAAACCGAAGATACCAATCTCTAATTCCTCCATAATTGCTCCGAGAATAGCAGGAATAGCCCCACAAGTAACCCCAAGTATAAGTGCTATAATTAAATTCATGTTCTTCCCCCTCTTTTTGCAGTTTTTTCACTTCATTTTCTATTATTTGTATTATATCACAATTTAAACAGAATTTTCAGAAAAAATTCAAAAAATGTTCAAAAAATGTTCAAATTTTATTGAGAAACATACTTGATAAAGTGAAAAATAAAAAAACGAGGTAGACATCAGTCATCTTTAATGATGAATTTACATCCATCAGGAGATATTACAAAGCAAGAGAAAATAAAAAAGCAGGCTTATTTCATATTTGTGAAATAAGCCTGTTCCATAGGAGGATGTATATATGTAGAGTGAATAAAAGGATGGAAAAGGGGATCCAGTACCTTTTATTCAACTAACTACCTTAGTAAATAGGAACCCAGCCTTCCGTTGTAACAAAAATACGAATGGCTACAACTTGGCGATCATCTTGTAAAGTAAAATAGTGTCTTGTATTTTCAGGTACAGAGATTAAATCACCAGGCTCAAGCTCAACATCGAAGAAACGATCATCTTTACCCTGGATGGCAAAAATACCATGCCCACTGACAATAAAGCGTACCTCATCGTCAGTATGATGATGCTCTTGTTTAAAGTTAATTAATAACTCATCAAGGCTAGGCGTTGCATTTGATAGGCAAATAACATCTTGTGCTTTATAGCCTCGACGTTCTGAAACATCAGCAATTTCATTGGAGAATACTGTTAAAACCTCTTTTTTGTTTTCATCAGTTAAGGAGTAATTTTCTTCTAAATGAGCAGGAAGTTTTGAAATATCCCATTTCTCATATAAAACGCCTTCTCCTTGTAAAAATTGCTGCACTTCCACTTCATTTTCAATACGGGTATTTATTTCATGAATACGAATTTGCGCCATGGGAAACGCCTCCTTGAATTGATAATAGTTTTATATGAAATTGGAATAAAAACTCATATGCTTCTAGTCTTTTCTTTGCGTCAAAGCTATCTTTTCCCCAAACTGTAATACCATGGTTGCGAATTAGTATGGCTCCAGCGTCACCATGAATATGTTTTCGGAAATCTTCTCCCAACGTTGGAATATGGGCATGATTTTCAATAATCGGAATTTTGATAGAGGCCCCTTCTTCCCATATATTAAGAGCTTTAATGATTTCTTGATTAGAAAATGAAACTTCTTTGTTGTATACGTTTGTAATTACATTGTTATCAATTGTATGGACATGTAAGACACATCCAGCTTCTGTATGATTGTAAATATGAGTATGCAGCAATGTTTCTGCTGAAGGACGTAAATCGGTTTCTAAAACAGCCTTTCCAGTATGATCAACTAATAGAAAATCATCAGGTGTAGTTTTCGTTTTATCTCTTCCACTTGCTGTAATAAGAAAGGTAGTTGGAGCATTGTTTACTTTTATTGAAATGTTTCCGCTTGTAGCAGGAAACCAGTTACGATCCGTTAATTCTTTCTTTAGTTTACTCAATTCTTCCCATTGGCGAAAAAGTTGTTTCATTTTATCACCTCCAACAATTGCTTAATTTCTGCCTGTATGTCATAAAACGTTTCAAATGCCGTATAGGAAATTTGATATTCTCGGCATTTTGTAATGAGAAAATCACGAGCGAATACTTTATCAGCAAGTTTCGCAGCTTGTAAATCTGTAATTGAATCTCCAATTACAATATTAAAATCACCGTTTGAACTTAATTGATGAATCAGTGTCGATTTACACAGACCGCATTTGTTTTTACAATCTTCATCACACGGATGGGGCCAGTTTACCTGAATTGTTTCCCCCGAAAAATCAGTCGTATTACAATAAATATGATCTGGGTTGATTAATCCTTTGAGGAGAGGGTAGACGAAAAAATCCATTCCTCCGGATATAATATGAAGTGAAATCTGATTTATTTGGACAAACTGTGCAAACTCTGAGAATCCAGCTCGAATCACCGCTGTTTCTTTTATAAAAGTAGTGATGTCATTTTGTAAGCTTGTAGGTAAAAGGGAAAACATCTCTCCAACACCTTCTTGAATAGAAAGTTCTTGTGATAGAATTTTTTGTTTAATCGTTTCAGCTTCTGGTGGAGCGAATTTCTCCATAATAGCAACGATATTATCATTGTTCGTAATCGTACCATCGAAGTCACAAAAAATTTGAAGACTCATAGTGTCACCTTGTGAGATGGATTTCCCCATAATTGCAGTGCAACATGTAAATCAGTGTTACCTGCTTCATGCAATGGTGTTCCTTGCAAAGTAGCATCAATCGCTGCTCGAAATGCTTTTCCACCGCCTTGTGCCCCAGCTGGATGACCATGAATACCACCACCTGCATTAATGACAACATCCTTGCCAAAATCACTAAGGATAAATGGAACAAAACCAGGGTGAATACCGGCCGATGGAACAGGGAAGCTTCGTTTTAAAGACGGATCTTTTTCAATTAGTTCATTTGTAATAAGAAGAGCTTCTTTTTTTTCTAATGCAACACTGCCGTATGGTGATGGAAATAAAGAGAAATCTGCACCAGTATAACGAAGCAGCTTTCCGAGTAGTAATGGATAAGAAAATCCATATAATTCCGATGAAACGTATGCGCCGCTTACAGCAGGATGTGCCATAATTGGAATAGGTATATCATCGTCCTCAGCAAGTGATTGCAGTACATCTAATCCATATGAGAATACATTGAATAGAAGAATATCTGCACCGGCTGAGGCAGCGCGTTTTGCATTTTCTTTAAGATCATAGGTACGACCCGTTAAATTTACTGCATATAAAGTCTTATGACCGTATGTTTCGTATACGGACTGTAATACTTCTTTTCCAGCAGAAATTCGTTTTGTGAGCGGTGTTAATAAGTTTTCAAATAAGATTTCATCATCTTTTACAATATCTACACCACCAATTGCTTGATCGCGCAGTTGGGTTTTTAAATATCCTATATTGCGACCGATCATTCCCTTGAAAATACTCATCAGAAGTGGACGATCGTGAATATGTAAGAGATTTCGTATTCCCTCAATGCCAAATTTAGGACCAGGGAAATGTTCTTTTAAGTCATCTGAAATTGTTAAATCAATTAGTTTAACTTCGCCATCTAGCGATAATTTTCCAAATGCTGTTGTTAAAATAGCCGGTAAATCCGGGCTGAAATTTACTGATGGATAATGAATTTTAATGAGTCCACGTATTACTTTTTTTCCAAGATACGTATTTACACGCTCTTGCTCTTCCAACTCTTCGACATGAATGACGTTGCCTTTATGTTGTTTTAATTGTTCTTGTAATAAGTGTGGCAGATGAGTCCATGAACCAATTGTCAAACCGAGAGCGATTTGCTCTGCTTTTTGGTTTAAATGAAGAGAATCATCATGGATTAAATAGGTTGCTGTTATTCCGCTCATTTTCATAACCTCCTAGTTAAATAAAAAAACCTCTCAGCTAAGGAGAGGTTTTTTTACAACCAGCTCCTTATCTGTCAGCGTAACGCTGCGAGAATTAGCACCGTGCCTACAATTGTAGATCGGTTGCCGGGTTTCGTCGGGCTCGTCCCTCCACCTGCTCTTGATAAGAAGTATTTTGAAATGTTTTAATTTTTACGATATCTGAATTTTGACAGAGTTTTTTTACGATGTCAACGGTTTTTTGAAAATTTTCAATTTATCGATTCGTTGAATAGCTTCCTGTAGTCGCTCTTCTGTATGTAATAATCCAACACGAACGTAGCCTTCGCCATGTTTCCCGAACCCAACTCCAGGTGCAACTGCTACGTGCGCTTGTTCTAACAATAAGTCAGTAAATTGTTCCGATGTATAACCATTAGGAACGGGAAGCCATGCAAAAAATGATCCATTTGGTGCGAGAACATCCCAGCCAATCGAACAACAAGCTGTAATAAGTGTATTTCTTCGTGATTCATAGCGTTCAACAAGTTCATTCACACAAGTTTGTGAACTTAATAGCGCCTCACAAGCTGCCTCTTGTACAGCACCAAAAATGCTGACGTACATATGGTCTTGCAATACATTGATTGTTTCAATGACACTTTCGTTACCGATAGCAAAGGCGATTCGCCAACCAGCCATATTAAATGTTTTTGACAATGTATAAATCTCAATGCCAACATCTTTTGCACCGTTTGCTTGTAAGAAGCTCGTTGGTTTGTTGCCGTCAAAGCCAATTGCACCATAAGCAAAATCATGCACGACTAAAATATCGTGTTTATTGGCAAAGGAAATTGTTTCTTCAAAAAACTCTCTTGATGCAGTAGCACCAGTCGGGTTATTAGGGTAGTTTAAAAACATTAATTTTGATTGTTTGGCAATAGATTCATCAATTTTTGCATAGTCTGGTAAAAAATTATTTTCTGCTAATAATGGCATTGTTTCAAAGGTTGCTTTTGCTAAAGCGACACCTGATAAATAGTCAGGGTATCCTGGATCGGGTACCAGAATTGTATCATCCGGGTTTGTGAAACAAAGCGGTAATTCAACAAGCCCTGCTTTTCCGCCAAATAAAATAGCTACTTCTGTTTTAGGGTTTACTTTGACTCCGTATTCACGTTCATAGAACGCCGCAAAGGCTTTTTTTAAGCTTTCATGCCCGCGAAATGGTGGATACTTATGGTGAACTGTTTTTTCTGCTGCATGTTGTAAAGCTGTTACGATATGCGGCGGTGTTGGTTGATCTGGATTGCCTTGTCCTAGATTGATAACATCATGACCTGCTTCCACCACTTTGTTAACTTTTGCAACAAGTGAAGCGAAAAACTGTGTTGGTAAGGATGTTACAACCCTGGAAGGTTGAAAATGTTTCATACTTTCCACCTCTTTTGAAAGTTGTTACAATTCTAGTGACAAATAATATAGCCTTTCCAAGTTTTTGTAAAGGGAAAATTGAAAATGAGGTGGATAAAATGAAAATCGCATGTATTCAAATGGATATTGCTTTTGGTGATGTGAAAATAAATATTGGAAATGCAAAGAAAAAAATAGAAGAAGCGATGCAAGGAACACCAGATATTATCGTATTACCTGAACTTTGGACGACTGGTTATGATTTAGAAAGACTTCCGGAAATTGCAGATGGAGATGGGATCCAAACAAAACAGATTCTTTCAGAATGGGCACAGAAATATGATGTAAATATTGTCGGTGGTTCCATTGCGAAGCAAACAGAGCACGGTGTTACAAATACGATGTATATAGTGAATCGTGAGGGGAGACTGCAAAATGAGTATAGCAAGGTCCATTTGTTCCAGTTGATGAATGAACATAACTATTTAATAGGGGGGAGTGAAACAGGAGAATTTACATTGGATGGTGTACAGTGTGGTGGTGTGATTTGTTATGATATTCGTTTTCCAGAATGGATGCGTGTTTATACTGTAAGAGGGGTAAATGTGTTATTCGTTGTAGCAGAATGGCCGCTTGTTCGCTTAGCTCATTGGCGTTTACTCCTTCAAGCAAGAGCGGTTGAAAATCAATGTTATGTGGTTGCGTGTAATAGAGCAGGAGAGGATCCACATAATGTGTTTGCTGGACATTCTCTTATTGTTGATCCATGGGGGGAAATTGTAGTAGAAGCAGGAGAAGAAGAATCAATTTTGCATGGGAAGCTAAACTTAGAAAAAGTTAAAGAAGTGCGTAAGGGAATTCCTGTATTTGCCGATCGACGTCCAGAATTATATAAATAAAAATATTGACAAATGATTTTTATTCTTGTTATAGTCTGTAGCAGAAAGTTAAAAATTCAAATAAATCATGCAACTCTTATCAAGAGCAGGTGGAGGGATTTGGCCCGATGAAACCCAGCAACCGACCGTAATACCATTGCGAGATGGGGCGCTTATGCGCCAAAAAGGCACGGTGCTAATTCCAGCAGAAAGAATAGCTTTCTGACAGATAAGAGGGGAGAAGATAAACTTCAAACCTCTTTCTTCATGGGAAGAGGTTTTTCTTATGATGAAAAGCCTCTGCATTAAAAAAGGGGGATAAGAAAATGGGATATCGTTCATTAACAATAGAAACAGCAGCTCAGTATGTAAAAGAGCATGGATACTTTAGGACAGACGCAAAGCTAACTTGTCATGAAATAGGAGATGGGAACTTGAATTATGTATTCAGGGTCCATGATGGAGAAAGCGGCCTTATCGTAAAACAGGCTCTTCCATATGCAAAAGTCGTTGGAGAAAGCTGGCCACTTTCGGTAAGAAGGGCCACGATTGAAAGTCAAGCATTGCAAGTTTTTGCAAAATACGTACCAGAATATGTACCAAAAGTATATGGTCATGATGAAGAATTAGCTGTGACAGTAATGGAGGATTTATCGGCTTTTACAATTACTCGTAAAGGATTGGTTGAAGGGGAAGAATATCCGCTTTTATCTCAGCATATTGGGCGCTTCTTAGCACATGTTTTGTTTTATACGTCAGATTTTGGCCTACTAGCAGAAGAGAAAAGGGTGTTAGACGGAAAGTTTGTAAATCCTGATCTTTGTAAAATTACAGAAGATCTTGTGTTTACAGATCCGTTTGGAAACTATGAAACAAACGATTATGAGAAAGAATTGCAACCTGTCTTAGATGAACTTTGGTGTGATAAGAAATTAAAATTACAGGTAGCACAGTATAAATATAAATTTTTAACGAGAAAAGAAGCGTTAATTCATGGTGATTTACATACAGGTAGTATTTTTTCATCATCTTCTGAAACGAAGGTAATTGATCCGGAGTTTGCAACATTTGGACCTCTTGGATTTGACCTTGGTCAATTTATTGCAAATTTATTGTTGAATGCACTAGCAAGGGAAGACGAGAAACGAGATATTTTATTCTATCATATTGAAAAAACATGGAGTAATTTTGTAGAAGTATTCACGAAGCTATGGCTATTAGAAGGGATAGAACCGTATACAAAGGAGAAACAATGGCTTGCGATTGTGCTACAAAATATTTTTGCTGACGCAGTTGGATTTGCTGGTTGTGAAATCATTCGTCGAACAATTGGATTAGCACATGTAGTAGATTTAGATGGGATTAAGAATAAAAGTCGAAGAATTCAAGCAAAAAAACAAGCGTTATACTTAGGAAGAGAATTACTATTACATGAAGCAACAAATGCAGATGTTCGTGTGTTTCAAACAATATTTCGATATATTGTTTCTGGAGAGGAGGCAAGAGTATGAGCACAACAGTTGCTGTTCCGCGTTCTGTAAGTTGGAAGGGAGATTCTATTACTTTATTAAATCAAACGAGATTACCACATGTTGTAGAATATAAAACATTGAATAGTATTGAAGATGTATGGAAAAGTATCGTTATGTTAGAAGTACGCGGGGCACCTGCAATTGGTATTACAGCTGCTTTTGGTTTAGCGCTTGCAGCAAAAAAATATAATGCTATGAATATCACTGAGTTTAAAAAAATTTTCAAACGCGATTGTGATTATTTAGCAACCGCACGTCCGACAGCTGTTAATTTATTTTGGGCAATTGATCGTATGAGTAGCTCTATTAAGGAAGCAACAACAATTAAAGAATCGAGAAAAATGTTGGAAGAGGAAGCACTTAAAATTCAGCAAGAAGATGAAAATGTGTGCCGTAGTATTGGGGAACATGCTTTAACTAGATTTAAAGATGGAGATCATATTTTAACGATTTGTAACGCTGGAAGTATTGCTACGGCTCGTTATGGAACAGCACTAGCTCCGTTTTATATTGGAAAGGAGCGTGGGATAAGCTTACATGCTTATGCATGTGAGACAAGACCTGTCTTGCAAGGAGCGCGTCTTACTACATGGGAATTGCAACAAGCTGGTGTTGATGTAACACTCATTACAGACAATATGGCAGCTCATGTGATCCGAAGAAAACATATTACTGCTATAATTGTAGGGGCAGATCGAATTGTCGCGAACGGTGATACAGCAAATAAAATAGGAACCTTGAATTTAGCTATATTAGCAAAGTATTTTCATATTCCTTTCTATGTTGCTGCTCCACTTTCTACATTTGATATTACGAAGAAAACGGGTGCTGAAATTGTGATTGAAGAACGTGACGAATCTGAAGTTACAAAGATTTTTGGAAAACAAATTGCTCCAAAGGGCGTCAATGTTTATAATCCTGCATTTGATATAACTCCTCATGATCTTATTACGGGAATTATTACTGAAAAGGGAATTCTACAAGGGGATTATGCAGTAGAGATTGCTTTATTATTTGAAAAACAAGCTAATATATAGTAGCTTGTTTTTTTATTGCCAAATTTCCTTTCTTTTGCTTATTTATGTAAAAGAAAGGAGGGGAAGTAGATGGAGGAATGGATATCTATGATCGGTAATGTTGGATTTCCAATCGTTGTGACGTTATATTTACTGCATCGTATTGAAAGTAAATTAGATGGTGTAATTGTTGCAATTGAGAAATTACCACAACAGATGACAAGATATGAAGCTCCGCATGAAACGAAGTGAGGGAAAAGGCTTATGCTTTCAAGAAGCATAAGCCTTTTTTGCAATCAAAAAAGAGCTACTGTGATGTATAGCCGCCATCTATAACAACAGCCTGACCAGTTACTCCTTTTGTTTTCTCACTTGCTAAAAATAAAGCATAACTAGCAATTTCTTCTACAGCTAGCAATCGTTTTTGTGGTACGAGTGGATAAATAACGTCTTCTAATACACGCTCTAGTGGAACATTTCTTGTTGCTGCTAAATCTTGGAGTTGGTTTCGAACCAGTGGTGTGTCCACATAACCTGGGCAGAGAGCATTTACTGTAATCCCATGGGTAGCTCCCTCTAACGCGGCAACCTTTGTTAAACCAATTACGCCGTGTTTCGCACTATTATAGGCAGCTTTCCCGGCAAATCCGACAAGTCCGTTAATAGAGGCAACATTAATAATCCGCCCATACTTTTGTTTTTTCATAATTGGAAAAGTATGTTTTATGGCAATGAACGGTGCGATCTGCATAATTTTAATAAGAAGTTCAAACTTGTCGGTTGGAAATTCTTCAATTGGTGAGACATGTTGCATACCAGCATTATTTATTAATACATCAAGTGAGCCGAATTTAGTAATAGTTTCAGAAATCGCTTCGGATATTTCTTGCTCAGATGTCACATCGCATCTTAGACCGATTGCCTCATATCCTTCCTTGCGTAACTGTTCAGCAGCTTCTTTTGCACGATCTTCAAGACGATCACTAATCACCACTTTTGCTCCTTCTTTTGCAAATGCATTTCCCATTTCATAACCAATACCACTTGCAGCACCTGTTAAAAAGACGACACGATTTGTAACCATGATGAGAGCACTCCTTTATATATAAGATTTACCTTATTGCTCTATTTAGAGGGAATGTAATGAAAATCCTGCAAAGATTTGGAAAAATATACCGGGCTATCTTGTTTTGCAAAATAGCTTTTGCTATACTATTTTGTAAAGCAAGATACTTATGCTTATCTATCTTGTAAAACAAGATAGAGGGAGGATTTGAATTATGTCGACAAGTCAAATGCTGAAAGGGATTTTAGAAGGCTGTCTCCTTGCAATTATTTCTGAAGGAGAGATATACGGATACGAAATGAGTGAAAAACTAGCTAAGTATGGTTTTACTATGGCAAGTGAAGGAAGTATTTATCCATTATTAATACGGATGCAAAAGGAAGGGCTAATTACGAGCGTAATGAAAGAATCTTCAACTGGTCCGAAGCGAAAATATTACACATTAACAGAAAAAGGTGAAGATGCACTTGATGAATTTATGGAACGCTGGGAAGTGATGCAAAGCAGTGTAGAACGTTTACTAAAAGGAAAGGGGAGAAGATGATAATGCACGTTTCTAAAGAAGGAGAAAAGTTTTTAATAGATATGAAAGTGTATTTGTTAACAAAAGGAATGAAGGAAGAAGATATAAATGCATTTTTAGAAGATGCAGAGCTTCATTTAATTGAAGGAGAGAAACGGGGGAAGAGGGTAAGGGATATTTTTGGAGATTCGCCGAAAGAGTATGCAGATGAATTGGCGAAAGAAATGGAGACAGATAAAGGAGGGAGTATAAGGGGCATTCTGGGGATGATGATTGGGGTTGGTGGATATTGGTTACTAACTAATATTTTGTTTAATAATCCAAATCATCAATTTGCATTAACAAATGTACAATTAATTGGATATCCAATCGTTTTAATGATTACTATTATTGGGACAATTATTGCATTTCGGATGTCGTCTTTCAAAAGCAAATTAAAAGAATTTGGGATTATTTATGCAATAGTGATGATTCCAATTGTATTACTAGTGTTATTAATGTTTGTTAATAAATGGTATGGAACTCCTGTCTTACAATTGTCTACTATGCAAAGCTATATACTAGCTGCAATTATCTTTTTACTACTTATTATTGGCGAAGTATATGCACTTGGCTGGATTGGAATCTTTGTGTTAATTGTTCCATTATCAATTATGTTTGCATTTAAAGAGTTAGGAAAACAAAATCCATACTGGGGAGTGATAGAAGTTTTACTTATGTATGCTAGTTTATATGGATTATTGAGGTGGTCTATGAAAATAGAAGAGCGAAAAAGTGTCAATTAGGGGTATAAGGAAAAAGGCTGCTTTGGGTACATGCGGAAATATCTCCAAAGAAATAGTATACAGTGGTCTTGAGTGAGAGCTGTTTTCTGTGCAGCCAATATATGATTTTAAACAGTAATAGTATTGTTACTGTTTTTTTGTGTGTAATAAAGGGCTTTGCAAAGCGAGATTTTTCTGTTCACTTGTTAATAAAGATTCAATGTGTACTTTGTCAGGACGAGGAACAATTGGATACATGAGATTACTTGAAGAAGGGTGGTGTTCAGATCCGTTTGGAGAATGCGGATCTGCATGGGTAAGCTTTCCGTTAATCCGCCTTGTAAATAAAATATGCCCCATTTCATGTGCAAGTGTATATATATTTTTCATAGGAGAAGCAGCGTTAGTAAGGATGATATAACCTGTAAGGATTTGGTTTATAACAAATGAATAGGCACATGCAATGACGGATTGTTCTTTAAAGTAATTACTTCCGATATAACAAATATAAATATCACAATCGGGAACTTCTGATGAACAGGTGTTAAAAAAGGAAGAAACTTTAGGTTGGTTTCGGACAGAATCCATATAGCTAATTTCACCATCATGAAATTTAAATGCTTCATTTAGTATAATGACATCTTTAATTTGAAATGAAATGGGGTGCCATATTGATTCAGCGATTGCTAAGTCTTTGGCGATACGGTGGTCCTTAATATCGGAGCCAGGGGCAATGCAAATACATATATTTACGTACGGATCCATTAGAAACACCTCAAATGGAAAATAGTTTATTAATATATTATGTGAAAGGAAACGATTGTGTATGGATATAATCCTTATAAATTAGGTGTATTTTGATGGGTTGGAATTGCTGGAAAAATATTGTATACAACGTGTTTTATCCTATGTTAACAGGAAGTAAGACTCTACCTAAAGAAATAAGGTGGGAGAACCGTTTGGAAAAGTCCGATTGATAATGAGTGATTAAAATTTTCTTTTGTGGATAGCTGTGTTTTTAACTGAGAAGATACAAATGAATGAATAATATGGATATAAGAATAAGTGGAAGAAGTCGGAAAATATTCATAGTTTAATTAAATTATATGTTATTCATTCTGATATAGTAAAAGAAAAGGGGGAGAATATATGTACACATTAAAAATTGTGTCAGATCGAGAAGCCGTTTATCAGTTTGCGAGTTATGTAAGAGTGGTACAAGGGGTAGAGGATGTATATGTGGAGGTTGGAGAAACCTTATATGAACATCCACTTATGAAATTTTATGTACATGTAATGATTAAAGAGACATATGAAAAGCAAAAGGCATTACAAGAAATCTCTCGATTAGTAGAATTAGGACGTTTTACATATGTTCATTATAGAAATGAAGAGATTGAAAAGGCATTTGAAGCAGTTAAATATGAAAGTTTTCGAAAATAAAAGTAATGAAAAGGGAGCGAATGCTCCCTTTTTTTGCTAGTAGGAATATTTTTTTCATCACACAAAAAAATAAGAAAGTTTGCTATGATAAGGAAGGATGAGGAAAGGAGAGGTTTGCAATGGGGTATATTGAAGAATTAAGAAAATCAGTCGGTACAAGGCCGTTAATTCTTGTAGGATCGGCAGTAATTGTTTTAAATGAAAAACAAGAAGTATTGCTTCAATATCGTTCGGATACATATGATTGGGGTGTACCAGGTGGTGCAATGGAGTTAGGTGAAACAACGGAAGAAACGGCTCGGCGAGAGTTCTTTGAAGAAACAGGATTAGAAGTGAAGACGTTGCAATTTCTTGGTGTTCTTTCTGGGAAAGATGTATATTATCGCTATCCAAATGGGGATGAAATTTATAATGTGATTCATCTATACCAAGCGCATCATATAAGTGGTGAAATAGAGCTTGATGAAGAAAGTCTGGATCTTAAGTATTTTCCAGCTGAAAAATTACCTAATTTAAATAAAACAACAGAGAAAATTTTGCAAAAATTTTTATACGCATTGACCGAATAGAGAGGAAGATTCTCTCTATTTTTATTATATTAAATTTTTTGATTTTTCTGGTATGTTTGTAGTATGATAAATTTAGATATACATCTTATGTTATTCCATCCAAAAACTTACTAGGGTACATAAGAGAGGGGCAAGTGCAAGATGCATAATGTGGTCATTACAGCTGCAGTTCGTTCGCCAATTGGAACTTTTGGGGGAGCGCTAAAAAATGTAACACCAGTAGAATTAGTTGTTCCTGTACTTCAAGAAGCTGTTAAAAGAGGTGGAGTAGAACCTCATGAAGTGGATGAAGTCATTTTAGGACATTGTATTCAAAGAACAGATGAAGCAAATACAGCGCGAACAGCTGCATTAGCAGCAGGATTTCCAGAAACGGTTACAGGTTATACGATTCAGCGTCAATGTTCTTCAGGTATGCAAGCGATTATGTCAGCAGCAATGCAAATTCAGTTAGGTGTAAGTGAGGTTGTTATTGCGGGTGGAGTAGAAGCGATGAGCTCAAGTCCTTATGCATTAAAACAACACCGATGGGGACAGCGTCTTCAACATGGAGAGATTCGTGATACGGTGTGGGAAGTTTTAGAAGATCCAATCCACCATATTATGATGGGGGAAACAGCGGAAAATTTAGTTGAGCAATATGAAATTACAAGAGAGGAACAAGATGAAGTTGCGTTGCGTAGTCATCAATTAGCTCTTCAGGCAATTGAATCAGGTTATTTTGATGATCAAATTGTTCCTATTATAATAAAAGAGCGTAGAAAAGAAGTAGTATTTTCAAAAGATGAACATCCACGTGCAGATATTACAGCTGAAAAATTGGCGGGGTTAAAGCCAGCATTTCGTAAAGGTGGATCAGTAACTGCAGGGAATGCATCAGGTATTAATGATGGAAGTGCGGTTTTAGTATTAATGAGTGAAGAAAAGGCTAGGGAGAAAGGCTTACAACCATTAGCTAGAATCGTTGGTTATTCTGTAGCTGGGGTAGATCCGAAAATTATGGGGATTGGTCCAGCACCAGCAATTCGTAAAGGTTTAGAGAAAGTAAATTGGTTATTAGAAGATGCTGATTTATTAGAAATCAATGAAGCCTTTGCGGCACAATACTTAGCGGTTGAGAAGGAACTGGGCTTAAACCGTGAGAAAGTAAATGTCAACGGAAGTGGTGTTGGACTTGGGCATCCAATTGGTTGTACAGGTGCACGTATTACGGTAAGTTTAATTCACGAATTAAAAAGAAGAGGTTTAGAAAAAGGAATTGCATCCCTTTGTGTCGGTGGTGGCATTGGGGTAGCGTTATTTATAGAAGCACTATAAAAAAGAAGAGGCAGCTTGCTGCTTCTTCTTTTTTGGATATCAACGAGCAATATTATCTTTTGCTTTATGATTGGAACAAATGATGAAACAAGCGATCTCGATTCTCGAAAAAGAGTTTCATCGTTTGATAATGCTCAGTTTCCTCTAGGGTTGTTTCAGTGATTCCTTCTTGTGAGAACGAATATATACTCGACTCTGGATAGGCCATCAAAATAGGAGAGTGGGTAGCGATAATGAATTGTGCTCCTTGTTCTGCTAACTCGTGCATGCGAATTAGCATAGAAAGCTGTCTCATTGGAGATAAAGCTGCTTCAGGCTCGTCTAAAATGTATAAGCTTTGTCCTGAAAAGCGATTCATAAATAAAGAAAAGAATGATTCACCATGAGATTGATCATGTAGGGATATACCTCCGTATGAATCGATGATCTTATTCCCTAAAGCTGCATCCTCATTTGTGTCAATCTTATCAATGTAAGAAGCAACGTTATAAAACGACTCCGCGCGTAGAAAGAATCCATCTTTTGGTGCAACAAAGCTTTTTGCTACTCGAATATATTTGTGTAAGGGTGAGTGCGAATCATGAGTAGCAAAACGAAAATTTTTTGTTCCACCTTCTGCATTAAACCCTAAAGCGATGGCTAAGGCTTCTAACAATGTAGATTTCCCAGTTCCGTTCTCTCCAATAATAAATGTGACATTAGGGTGGAAATCGAGTGATTGTAGTGTTCGGATGGCAGGCAAACAATATGGATACACGGAAAAAGTAGGAATATGTTCTTTTTGTAAGGAGATGCTCTTTAGAAAGGTTGTATGTTCATTCAAACTATATACCTCAATTCGTTGAAGATTTTGTTTCTAATATAGAAGCAAATACAAGAGTCAGACAACTTGCAAATAAAATAACAAATTGTAAAGTAGAGAAACCTAACTCGCCCCAGTCATATGTGTTTCTATTTATAATAAAACTTAGTAAACTTGGAATATACTGTGCTATTTTTATATGTTTCCATAGAAAAAATACAAGTATGAGTGTCAACATCATGTCACTTAATTATTTCCTAAAAATTACATTTAGATTATATCATTTAAAGTATAGATATTCCAATGTCAAAATAAGTATTGCATATAAAGAATCGATATCGTTATGATAGAGGATGTCTTACATAGGAAGATTTTTTAGTTTCAGAAGGAAAGTAACATAGGCTGTATTTGCACATCTGACTGCTGTCATTCCTTTTTGCATGAAACCAAGATATGTTTCAGTGACAGCATTAGTATTAGGAAGCATGGCGCCCGATTTTGAATATGTTTTACATTTTCAGCCGAACGGTGTCATTGGACATATATGGTTAGGTTTTTTATTTGAACTTACTGCTTGGCGTGTTTACTGCTCATGCATTCTTAGACCTGTATTTTCAAATTTTACAAATCGGGAGTATAATAGTATCCAGAATTACAAGTGTTTTTTGGGGATATTCATTGTTTCAGCAGTATATAAAGTAAAGGAATAATCTAGTTAATTATGAATAAGAGTGTTAGGAGTAATAAGAAGATGAAAGTATGGAAAAGTATTTGTATTTTATGTAGTTCTATCGTTTTGCTCAGTGGATGTTTTCAAAAGGAAGAAAAAAAAGAGGTAAAGAAAGAAACTATTCCAGAAACAACTGAGTATGGTGGCAAGGAATTAAAGAAAGTTGGACAGGCTGTAAAAGAAAAAGGATGGGGTACATTTAAATTAGAACAACTAAAACATGTGAATCAAACATTTGAAGTACTTCCAATGAAAATTCATGTGCAAGATGTAAAAGTTATCGCATTATCACAAATGAGTCAAGATGCAAAAGATACATTGAAGGTATATACAGCATTAACTCCAGAGGAAGTGCAGCGTAGACTTGGAGATAAAGTTAATCGAGAAGATGCTGAGTTGTACGCTTCGTTAAGTGGAAAAGATATTGCAGATAAAGTGCGCTATGTGGAAATTACATATAAGGTAGAAAATAGCGGAGATAAAGACATGCAGTTTTTCTCTATAAATGATGTCACGATTAATGGAACACAGCAATTCAATGTCCCAAAACAAAACTTCTTATATGAAGAGGATACGCTTGTAGACACGAAAAATGTTACAAAAGAAGAGTATAAGCGAGGTGAAACAAGGGAAGGGATAATTGGATTAATACTCGATGATGAGAACAAAGAGATTACTCAAATCGCATTTACAACTGATGTTCTTGTATCGAATGAAACACATGACATTGTTGCAGAACCGCAAACATTTAACATCTCACTGTCTAAGTGAGATGTTTTTTGTATAGAAAATGAACAGGAAATTTGTCAAATCAAAGCGAATGTATTATAAAGTGCAAAGGGGGAAGAAAAATGGAAAAAAGATGTTACGAATGTGGTAGTAAAGAAATAGAAAAAGGAACGATAGCACCAGACCAAAAAAACTATCTTACTTTATTTGCACAAACAGTCGCTGAGGTAGAAATTTGTAAAAAATGCGGTACTGTTATCACGATAAAAGAGGAACATCCAAGTTATCAAAATCAACAAATGGACTGAAAAAGTATACCATTTTTGAAACAAACAGCCGTTTTTATGTGCTTGAGGACTGTTTGTTTTGTTCGTTTAAATAAGTTTCTATGGCTTGTAATTGTTCAGAAATTCGAAATGCTTCTTTTTGTTCCTGAAATTGCTTTTCATTATAAGGACCAAAGCGACGATTGTTGTTCATATCAATAATCCAATAATATTCGCTCTGCCTATTTGTAATACTAGATTCTGGGTTGTTTGGGTCAGATTTTTCTTCAATTTGTTTTGCAATAATATATATATCGTCCCAAGCAATTTCTACAATTTTAGCTGGGACATATTGTGTAGCATATACAGCATCTTGTGTTGGGAAAAGTTCAAATGCATTTTTGGAAGTTTTTACTAGTTCATATTCGTCATTGATGGTGTAAGCTGAATGGCTATTAGAGTTTGTTGTGCAACCAGTCAATAATATAATGGCGATTACGGTCATCAATCGCTTCAATATGAGGCCCTCCTTATAAAATGCTTGTTGTAAACACATTGTACAAGAAAAGGAAAAGAAACGCCAATATATGAGTTATTTACAATGGTTTTTAGAAATGGTACTATGAGACAGGTAAAGTAGGATACAAAGGAGTCGACATAAAATGAAGTTAAAGATGCATCGTCCAGCGGTGGTAATGAATCGCATAGGTGCTTCCATTATCGATATGTTTCTAATCTCGGTGATGTATGGGGCGGTTGTGGCAATTGTAACGGGAAATTATGGAGCCATTTTCAATCGCTTTAATATAAGCTTAGGTGATTATCGATATGATCTTGCGCTTGTTTTAATATTAATGGCTATATATTTTATTCTTGTTCCATTTATATGGAACGGTTGTACAATTGGTAAGAAAATAACAAGAATAAGACTTATATCATTAACAAGTGAAAAGTTAACAATTCAAACGATAACAATACGTTTCTTTGTATTGTTATTACCGAACATATTGCTACTTGGAATACCATCTATTTGTAATGTATACATGATGTTGTTCCGTCATGATAATTGTGGTTTCCATGATATAATTATGAAAACGAAAGTGATGAGTCTTGTTTAAAGAATAATAGAATAGAAAGATAAAGGATTATATTTTGTAGTTCTTCCTTTTTGAGTGACAATATGTTATTTAAAAAGGAAGAAATTTAGGAGATGTAAAAAAATTCTATACACTTTTAAATTTTTACAAAATTCGATGAATTTAATTGATATAATGGAGTTCATATAGGGCGGACATCTCCTATATAGTACCCTCCATATTGATGTAGGATATGTTAGAAAGTAAGCGAAGGCAAACTTTTTAACATATTCTATTTTTTTGTACATTAGATTGAAAATTAAGAAAATGATATAATAAATGGAACAATCATGTTATATAACAAAGGGGTGATCAAAATGACGGGCAGTAGCTTGCTTTTTTGGGTGATACTTATTTTTATCGGTCTAGCTTTTGATCAATATAACAGTAAGAAAAAAGAGAAAACAAAAAGGTGAACGCATACAAGTTGTAATGACGATGAAGCTTGCAGGAAAAGTTGCCGTTGTAACTGGCGGTGGCATCGGTATTGGACGTAGTACAGCTCTTTTGTTGGCAGAACAAGGTGCAAAAGTAATTGTGACGGATATTGATCAGGAAAATGGACAAGCAACAGCGGAGAAAATTGTAGAATTAGGTGGAGAGGCGCTTTTTGTAACCCATGATATGGCGAAACAAAGAGATCGACAACGTGTTATCGAAGTGGCTATTGACGCTTATAATCGTATTGATGTGCTCTTTAACAATGCTGGATTATATAAAATAGATTCTAATTTTTCACGTCAACAAGAGAACGATTCCAATATACTTTGTATTAATGACGTTTGGATAGAAATAAAGCAATTGACGTCATCTTTTATGAAACAGCAAGAAGAAGTAACACTAACTAATTTACCTGTTTTTGGTATTTTAAGTGCGGAAAAACGGTCATTTCATGCAGCAGGAACCCTAATATAATAATAGAAAACCGCCCCAAAAATATATGCGGACGGTTTTCTTGTATCTGTTTGAGGTGAAGAAAAGCGATATTTTAGCGAATACGTTTTTCTGTTTTACTATCAAAGAAATGTGCCTTATTCATATCGAATGCAAGTTTGATTTGATCACCATGTGTAAAGGTATGTCTTGCATCAACACGGGCTGCAAAATCTTGATTTCCAAGTTTCATATATAAAATAGATTCTGCACCTAATAGTTCGGCAACTACAATTTGAGTTGTAAATGTTGTGCCTTGTGAAGCCTCTAAAAATAGAAGTTCATCATGGATATCTTCTGGACGTATTCCTAAGACAATTTCTTGATTCACATAGCCTTGTTCACGTAATAATTTCATTTTGCCTTCAGATACTTTGATAGTTATTTTATCATCTATAACAAAGTCTTGTTCTGTTAATTTACCACGGAAGAAATTCATTGCAGGTGAGCCGATAAATCCACCAACGAAAATGTTTTCAGGTGTTTCATATACTTCTTTTGGTGAACCTATTTGCTGGATTTTTCCATCTTTCATAACGACAAGGCGTGAAGCCATTGTCATCGCTTCTGTTTGATCATGTGTTACATAAATTGTTGTTGTTCCAAGCCTTTGATGTAGTTTAGAAATTTCTGAGCGCATTGCTACACGTAATTTTGCATCTAGATTTGATAACGGCTCGTCCATTAAGAAAACTTTTGCGTCACGGACAATCGCACGACCTAACGCAACACGTTGACGCTGTCCGCCAGATAATGCTTTTGGTTTTCGGTTTAAATACTCCGAAAGCCCTAAAATTTGCGCTGCGTCTTTTACACGGCGATCAATTTCGTCTTTTGGGATTTTACGAAGCTTTAATCCAAATGCCATGTTATCGTAAACGCTCATATGTGGATAGAGAGCGTAGTTTTGAAAGACCATTGCGATATCGCGATCTTTGGGAGGAATATCATTCATTACTTTACCATCAATAGAAAATTCCCCTTTTGAAATATCTTCAAGTCCAGCTACCATTCGTAATGTCGTCGATTTTCCACATCCGGATGGACCAACGAAAACAATGAACTCTTTATCTTGAATGTGTAAATTGAAGTTTGTTACTGCTGTTACGCTATTGTCATAAATTTTATAAATATTTTCTAACTTTAGTTCTGCCATGACTTTTCCTCCTAGAAAAATTATGCAAACGTTTTCTTTGAATTTATTATAAACGAATGTTTTTGAAAAATAAATAAAAATGATACAAAAAAATAAAACGTTTTCATGAATAGAGTAAAATATTTAATAAATAAAGCCTTTTATCTATGTAAACTGACTAAATGAAAAGAGAAAAATGTAAGCGCTATTTTCAATTCTTATAAAATCTGCTATCATTCATTAATGAAAACGTTTGCGCCTGGGATTTTTTGATAAGAAAAATGAAATGGGGTAGCATGATGAGAAAACAATGGTGGAAAGAAAGTGTTGTATATCAAATTTATCCACGTAGTTTTATGGATAGTAATGGTGATGGGATTGGTGACCTTCGTGGAATAATTTCAAAGCTTGATTATTTACAGGAACTAGGTATAGATGTTATTTGGCTATCACCAGTCTATGAATCTCCAAATGATGATAATGGCTATGATATTAGCGATTATCGAAAGATTATGGATGAGTTTGGAACAATGAACGATTGGGACGAATTATTAAACGAAATGCATAAACGTAATATGAAATTAATGATGGATTTAGTTGTTAACCATACTTCTGATGAACATAATTGGTTTATCGAATCTCGCAAGTCAAAAGATAACCCGTATCGAGATTACTATATTTGGCGCCCTGGTACAGAGGGAAAAGAGCCAAATAATTGGGGAGCAGCTTTTAGTGGATCTGCTTGGCAGTATGATGAAGCGACAGATGAATATTATTTACACTTATTCTCTAAAAAGCAACCTGATTTAAATTGGGATAATGAAGTGGTACGAAAAGACGTTTATGAAATGATGGAGTTTTGGCTTGAAAAAGGAATTGATGGTTTCCGTATGGATGTGATTAACTTTATTTCTAAAACAGAGGGATTACCAACTGTGAAAACAGACAAAGAAGGTTATGTTTCAGGCCATCAATACTTTATGAATGGACCGAACATTCACACGTACTTACATGAAATGAATCAGAAGGTATTGTCAAAATACGATGTTATGACAGTTGGTGAAATGCCAGGTGTAACAACAGAGGAAGCTAAACTTTATACAGCAGAAGAACGTCAAGAATTACAAATGGTATTTCAGTTTGAACATATGGATTTAGATTCTGGAGAAGGGGGGAAATGGGACGTAAAGCCGTGTTCACTCCTTACGTTAAAGCAGAATTTGACAAAATGGCAGAAAGCTTTAGAACAAACGGGATGGAATAGTCTGTATTGGAATAATCATGACCAGCCTCGTGTGGTCTCTCGCTTTGGTAATGATAAAGCATATCGCATAGAATCAGCGAAAATGTTAGCGACGGTACTTCATATGATGAAAGGCACTCCTTATATTTACCAAGGAGAAGAAATTGGGATGACAAATGTTCACTTTGATTCGATTGATAAGTACCGAGATATTGAAACGCTGAATATGTACCGTGAAAAAGTAATAGAGAGTGGTGAAGATGAAGAACAAGTAATGCAATCGATTTATATAAAAGGGCGAGATAATGCGAGAACACCCATGCAGTGGAATGCAACGGAATACGCTGGATTTACTACCGGGGAACCATGGATTGGATTAAACCCTAATTATAAAGAAATCAATGTAGAACAAGCATTACAAGATTCAAACTCTATTTTTTATTACTACAAGAAATTGATTGAGCTTCGTAAAAAACATGAAATCATTGTGTATGGTACATATGATTTGATTTTAGAGGATCATCCATCTGTTTTTGCTTATATAAGAAAATGGAAAGATGAAGAATTACTGGTGATTGCGAACTTTACTGAGGATGAGTGTGTATTTAAAATACCGAAAGAGATAACTTATAATAGTTCAGAATTATTAATACACAATTATGATGTGCAAGGTGAAATAATTGAGAGTATTGATTTACGGCCATATGAAGCGAGAGTGTATAAATTAAGATAATGAACAACACCCCTTTTAATTCGCATATTAAACATGCGAATTAAAGGGGTGTTGTTCATTTGTTACCTTTTTCCACCGCGAAGTATATATTCTTACGTGGCTCTTCCATTTTATGTGATATGCAATCTATGGGGAATTTGGATTTTGATTTATAAGCCTCGGCCGCCTCAATTGCAATATTTACCATATACTAGATTTGTCGCATTCAGTATCTCAATTTGCAGCTTTATAGCTGTTCAAAAGTTGGCATACGAATTCGTAGAGCTAGAGTCACCTTTATTTTTTATCCTATCGCTTATAGCATATGGTTTTGTTGTTTATAAATCCGTGTTATTCTAGATTAAATATTTTACAGCCCGCTTAAGGAAGATAACAGATCAAGATGTAAAAATTCCTAAAATCGTATTTTTTTCAGTTTTAGGTTATATGATTGGTCAAGTTGGTATTGGTTTTTTGAGCCAAAAATCTATGGCAATCGTACTGATCATTCTTTCTTCATTTTTTTTAGTTGCTTTCTTGTCTCTAAGTACACATTTGTATTTTTATTTTGATTTCAAAAAACAATTCATGGCTTCAAGGCATATCAACATACCACAGTCTCAAAAGAAACCTAAACTTTCAAGAAAGGAAAAAAGACAATGAATTCACACCTTCACCCTATAGGCTGAAGGCACAAAGAAACTTATGATTTTCGGACGTAAACAACAAGTGGAAACAGATAATGTGAAAAATTTGATCAAGCCTTTATTTTGTAAAATCCCGATTGATCAGAACTAATAATCAGTGGGGGATGAAGAAGCCCTCACTGATTAAAATTTCACTCTATATTTTACCATTTCAAAATTGAAAATCCATATGATGGAAGTGTAACCTGTAATGAGTTTGCCTCTGCAGAAAATTCTTCATTTGTATATAGGTTGACGATTTTTTTACTAGAGATATCAAAAGGTATAGGGGCGGATATTTCATTGTTTGTTGGATTTAAAACAATGAAGATTGTTTCTTCTCCATATGTCTTCGTATAAGAAATATAACCCTGTTCATCATTTGCTTCAATAAATTGAAATGCCCCATGGCTACCAAATGCTTTGTATTGTTTCCGTAATGAAATTAATGTTTGGATATGCTTAAATAATGCTTTATCTTGCTTATCCTCATCCCAAATCATACATTTTCGGCACTCAGGATCCATTCCGCCGTCCATGCCGATTTCATCACCATAATAAATGCATGGGGAACCGATGAAAGAAAGGTGGAATATATATAGTAATTTTACTTTATCTTTATTTTCACTACAGGCTGTTAAAATTCTCGGTGTATCATGACTGTCTAATAGATGAAAAGCAGCTTCGTTTACGTTCATGGAATAGGAGTGAAGAGAAGCTGTAATTTGTTCCATAAATTCACTTGCCCCAATTGTTTCGTTTGCAAAATAAGAATGTAGGGCATTGGTGACAGGATAGCTCATAACGGCATCGAATTGATCACCTTGTAACCATGGCAGAGCATCGTGCCAAATTTCTCCTAAAATATAGACCTCAGGGTTAATTGCTTTTACTTCACTACGAAATTCTCTCCAAAAGTTATGATCGACTTCATTTGCTACATCGAGGCGCCAGCCATCAATGTGATATTCCCGTACCCAATAACGTCCTACCTCGAGTAAATACTCTTTTACATCTGGATGGGCAGTATTTAATTTTGGCATATAGGGTGTAAATGCAAAGGTATCGTAGTTCGGAAGTGGCTCTGTCACGATTGGAAACTCATGAATATGAAACCAGTTGATATAGCGAGATTGCTCACCTTTTTCTAGCACATCTTGAAATTTATCAAAAAAGTACCCACTATGGTTAAAAACGGCGTCTAGCATGACTTTTATACCACGTTCGTGGCAGGCGATAACTAATTTTTTGAAAGTTTCCTTCGTCCCAAATTGCGGATCAATTTCCATGTAGTCAATTGTGTCATATTTATGATTCGAGTGTGCTGCAAATATAGGAGTAAAGTAAATTCCAGAAATACCGAGTTCTACAAGATAATCAAGCCGTTGAATGATTCCGGCAAAATCCCCTCCAAAAAAATTAGTAGGTGTTGGATCAGTACTCGCCCAAGGTAGTGTATCTACTGGATTACATGCAGGATCCCCATTAGCAAATCGTTCTGGGAAAATTTGATACCAGACTGTATCTTTTATCCATGAAGATGCTTTAAAAACATCCTGTTCATGAATAAATGGAAAGCAAAAAAAGTTGCCCACATCACCATTAGGTGTTTCATGGAAAAAGCCACGTTCTGTATAGATGATCGTTTCCGTATTATTTTTTAGTTCAAACCCATATCGTAAGCGCTTAAAGTTTGGTTTGATTGAAATGAACCAGTAATCAAATAAATCTGTTGATCCACTTTTTTTCATTGGCATGTTTGCTGTGATCCATTTCCCATCTTGCCATTCATAAGGATCACCATGAATAAATGAGACGATATCCACATCATTTTTTTTTGTACGCAATCGAATATGAAGCGTTTCTTCATCATAAGCGTATGCGTAATTGTCTTTTGGTCTATGGTATATTGCTTCTTTAAACATATAGAAAATCCCCCTTTGATATCTCTATAAATAAAAACATATTGCAAACGATTGCTTTTGGTACAATTTTAATATTGCTTATAAGGGTAGTATTCATTTCATATAAAGTCAATGGAAAGAAAGAATAATGTCATAATTTTTTCTAAAAAATACAGAAATAAAATATTTGCAAAATATATAAAAGAATGTATAATGAGAGACAAATAGCGCAAACGTTTTCATAGATTGAAAGATTGTTTGCGCTTCTATTAAACTAGTTAGTGCAAACGTTTTCATTTGTTGGATCAGTACATATAATTTAGGGAGGTTTTTAGGGTGAAGAAAGCATTATCATTATTAACAATTTCAACGTTGGCGATCGGTATGTTATCGGCATGTGGTCCGAAAGATTCAGGGAAAAAGGAAGCGAGCAAGGAGAAGAAAGATTATGATCTTCTTGTTTGGGAAGATGAGAAAAAGGGTGTCGGGCTAGATCCAGCAGTGAAAAGTTTTGAAAAGAAATATAATGTGAAAGTAAAAGTTGTAGAGGTTCAGATGACGAAACAAGTAGAAAAACTTCGTCTCGACGGTCCAGCTGGTACAGGGCCAGATGTTGTAACACTGCCTCATGATCATATTGGTAATGCGGTAACAGAAGGGCTACTTTCAGAAGTGAAAGTGGATGATACTGTGAAAAATAAATTCACAGATTTATCAATACAGGCAGAAACATACGATGGGAAAATGTACGGTTTACCAAAAGCAATTGAAACACCAATCTTTATTTATAATAAAAAGTTAATGCCAAAAGCACCAGAAACAATGGATGAGCTTTTTAATTTCTCAAAAGACTTTACGAAAGATGGAAAGTACGGATTTTTAGCATTAGGGGATAACTTCTATTTTGCGAATGCATTTATGGCAGGTATGGGCGGTTATGTATTTGGTGAAAAAGATGGAAAACCGAATCCGAAAGATATTGGATTAAATAATAGTGGTGCGGTACAAGGTGCTGAATATATTCAAAAATGGTATAAAGAAAAATTATTCCCAAAAGGAATTATTGGAGAATCTGGTGGGGCAGCTGCAGATGGATTGTTTAATGAAGGAAAAGCGGCATCTATAATGAATGGTCCATGGGCATTCCAAGCGATGGAAAAAGCAGGCATTGATTATGGGGTAGCACCGATGCCAAAATTACCAAACGGTCAACCGATGAAAACTTTTGTGGGTGTAAAAGGATGGCATGTAACTAGCTTTTCCAAACAGAATGATTTAGCAACAAAATTTACTGAGTGGGTAACAAATGAAGAGAACGGAAAAATCCGTTTTGAAAAAACGAAAGAAATTCCTCCTGTTAAATCAGTAATGGAAGATCCAATTATTAAAGAAAATGAAGCTGCAAAAGCGGTGGCAGTTCAATCAGAGAATGGTATTCCGATGCCGAATATTCCAGAAATGCAAGAAGTTTGGAAACCAGCTGGAGATGCGCTTCAATTAGTTGCAGCAAATAAACAAGAATCGAAAGCAGCACTTGATGAAGCTGTAAAACAAATTAAAGGAAACATTGAAGCAAATCATAGTAAGAAAAAATAAGATGGGATTCGTATCTCTCGTAAAAGGGAGATACGGATTCTCTTCCTTCCAAGGGGAAGAAAAAAGGGGGAAGAAATATGCAAACATCCATTGAACCAGCACAGGAAGTGAACGGTTCAAAACACCGCAAAACAGCCGCGATGTTGTCAATTATTCCAGGTATTGGTCAAATATATAATAAACAATATCTAAAAGGTCTTATCTTTCTTGTATTAACAGGTTCATTTGTCGTAGCATTCGCTGATTTATTAAATATAGGATTGTGGGGAATTGTTACGCTCGGTACAGAAGTTCCTCGGGATCACTCTATTTTTCTATTAGTGAAAGGGATTTTAGCACTAATTGTTATTGCATTTGGATTAGGTATATATGCTTTTAATTTATATGATGCCTATCAAAATGGAAAAAAGCGTGATGTAGGAATACCTTTAAATTCTGTGAAAGAACAATATCGTAATTTATTAGATCAAGGTTTTCCGTATTTAATGGTTTCACCAGGATTTCTGCTATTAATCTTTGTTGTTGTATTTCCAATCATTTTTGTTATCTTAATTGGATTTACAAACTATGACTTATATCATTCCCCTCCTGCAAAATTGGTAGAGTGGGTTGGATTCAAAAACTTTATTGATATTTTTACATTACCAATGTGGAGAGACACGCTTTTAAGTGTATTCTCTTGGACTGTGATTTGGACATTCGTCGCGACTACTTTACAAGTAGCCCTTGGGATTTTCTTAGCAATATTAGTGAATCAGCCTGGTATTAAAGGAAAAGCAGTAATTCGTACGATTTTTATTTTACCGTGGGCTGTTCCAGCATTCGTATCCATTCTTGTCTTTGCAGGTATGTTTAATGAATCATTTGGAGCAATTAACAATCAAGTGTTAGCTTTATTTGGAATCGAAAAGATTGCTTGGATGACAGATCCATTTTGGGCGAAATGTGCTTTGATATTTATCCAAACATGGCTTGGTTTCCCATTTATTTTTGCAATGACCACAGGGATATTGCAATCGATTCCAGGGGAATTATATGAAGCAGCTACAGTAGACGGGGCAACGGCATGGCAACAATTTCGAAAAATTACATTGCCGCTTGTTCTATATGCAACAGCACCAATCTTAATTACACAATATACGTTTAACTTTAATAACTTCAGTATTATTTATCTGTTTAATAGCGGGGGACCTGCTGTGTCTGGGCAAAATGCAGGAGGAACAGATATTTTAATTTCATGGATTTATAAATTAACGATGACATCAGCACAATATGGAAAAGCAGCGGCACTTACGATGATTTTATCGTTAATCGTTATTTCAGTTGCATTATGGCAATTTAAGAGAACAAAATCATTCCAAGAAGAGGATATGATGTAAATGAATATAAAACGACAAAAGATGTTACGTCTCTCATTAAGTTATTTTGTAATTTTCATAATGTGTGTCATTATTTTTTATCCATTATTGTGGATTGTTGGTTCATCGTTTAATCCAGGAGATAGTTTATCAGGGTCAAGTATTATTCCGAAAAATGCAACGTTAGATCATTACCGAAAGTTATTAGATCTTTCACAAAGCAATTATTTACTTTGGTATAAAAATACACTCAAAGTAAGTGTTTTAACGATGATTTTCTCTGTACTATCCATTAGTTTTACAGCTTATGCATTTTCAAGATATCGTTTTGTTGGAAGAAAGAATGGTTTGTTAACATTTTTAATCTTGCAAATGATTCCCAACTTTGCAGCTTTGATTGCACTCTATGTATTAGCACAATTAACAGGATTAATTGATACACATCTTGCATTAATTTTAATTTATGTCGGCGGAGCAATCCCAATGAATACGTGGCTTATGAAAGGGTATTTTGATACGATTCCAAAAGAGTTGGATGAGTCAGCACGTATGGATGGGGCAGGACACTTCCGTATTTTTTGGCAAATTATTATGCCGCTTGCAAAACCAATTGTGGCAGTAGTAGCTTTATTTACCTTTATCGGTCCGTTTACAGATTTTATTTTAGCGAGCATCATTTTACGCACACCGGAAAACTATACGTTAGCGGTTGGATTATATGAAATGGTCGCGAAAAAATTTGGTAATGAATTTACAACATTTGCAGCTGGCTCTGTATTAATTGCAATACCGATTTCTATTTTATTCTTATCATTGCAAAAATATTTTATTTCAGGCTTAACAGCTGGAGGTACGAAAGGATGAGGATGGGACATTATGTCCCATTTCTCTTTTTTTAGGAGAAATTCGGGTTCATATGACATCGTAAGGGGAAAGATGTGAAAAAAATAGTATATTATAGTATAGGAAAATAAGCCTGTATCCCTTACAATACATGAAGAGGGAGAATATTAGTTTACATTAATATAATTTTTTTTGAGAAATGAAATAAAGTAATGGTAGCTTTCGTTTTCTCCTAATATCTGTGGAGTACAGAATAATAATAGATATGAATGAAGAATAAGAAGAGAGGAGGAGATTTAATGACAGTTACAATTAAAGATGTAGCAAAAAAGGCAAATGTTGCACCATCTACTGTGTCTCGTGTAATTGCTGATAATCCAAGTATAAGTGAAAAAACTAAGCGTCGTGTTCGTAAAGTAATGAGCGAGTTAGGGTATCATCCTAATTTAAATGCGAGAAACCTTGCGAATCAAACGACAAAAACAATTGGTCTTGTTATGCCGAGTTCTGCAAGTAAGGCATTTCAAAATCCATTTTTCCCAGAAGTAATTCGAGGGATAAGTTCCTTTGCACATGTTGAAGGTTATGCGCTGTATATGTCAACTGGTGAAACAGAAGAGGAAATTTTTAATGGTGTTGTGAAGATGGTACAGGGGCGTCAAATCGGTGGAATTATTCTTCTCTATTCACGTGAAAACGATCGTATTATTCAATATTTACATGAACAAAATTTCCCATTTGTTTTAATTGGAAAGCCGTACGAAAGAAAAGATGAAATTACATATGTAGATAATAATAACTATACAGCTGCAAGAGAAGTAGCGGAATATTTAATTTCACTAGGACATAAACAAATAGCGTTTATTGGCGGCGGCTCTGATTTACTTGTTACAAAGGATCGTTTAGCTGGAATGAGCGATGCATTAAAATTAGCAGACATCGTGTTGCCAAATGAATATATTTTACATTTTGATTTTTCAAGAGAGAGTGGTCAACAAGCTGTAGAAGAATTAATGGGTCTTGAAAAGCCACCAACAGCAATTATGGCAACAGACGACTTAATTGCCCTTGGGGTACTGAGTGCACTTGCGAAAAAAGGAGTTGCTGTACCGAAAGATGTTTCTATTGTGAGTTTTAACAATGCTTTATTATCTGAAATAGCAAGTCCACCGCTCACAACGGTTGATGTAAATATTTATCAATTAGGGTATGAAGCTGCAAAAGCGTTAGTTGATAAGGTGGAGCATTCTGAGTCCACTTCAAAATGCATTATTATTCCGCATAAATTACTGAAACGTCAGACTTGTGATCATTATGCGTAAAAAGCTAAGAGTGTTATCTCTTAGCTTTTTGTTTTAAAAATCTTTCTAAACGATCACAGCCTTCTTTCAGTGTTTCCATGCTATAAGCGTATGAAAGACGGAGATACCCTTCGCCATACTCTGAAAATGCCGTTCCTGGAACAACTGCGAGCCCAGCTTCTTTGACAAGATCAATAGCAAAATCAAATGATGAAGATGTGAGATTTCCAACATATGGGAATAAATAAAAGGCACCCGTTGGTTTTTCAACAGTTAAACCCATTTGAATCAGTCTGTTGTATACGTAATCACGGCGTTTTTTATATTGATGACGCATCATTCGCGGTGCATCTTTTGCTGCTGTTAACGCTTCAATTGCAGCATATTGTGAGATTGAAGTTGCACATGTAACGTTGTATTGATGGACTTTTAAAATATGCTGTGTTAAATAGCTTGGAGCAAATAAAAGACCGATGCGCCAACCTGTCATTGAATGTGATTTTGCTAGTCCGTTAATAACAATTGTTTTATCACGCATTTCTGGAAAATGAGCAATGGATATATGATTATCTTCATATACAAGCTCACTATAGATTTCATCTGAAAGAACGAAAATATTTTTATTTTTTAAAACAGATACAATATCTGTTAGTTCTTCTTTTGACAGTGTAACACCAGTTGGATTAGAAGGATAAGGTAAAACGATACATCTTGTTTGATCTGTAATTGCTTTTTGAATCGCTTCTGCTGTTAAACGAAATCCAGTTTCTCGAACATCTACAAACACAGGTGTTGCGCCGCATAGTCTAATAATAGGTTCATAGCCTGGGTAAATAGGGGCAGGTAAAATAACTTCTGTTCCAGGTTCTAAAATAGTACGGAACGTAACATCAATCGCTTCACTAGCACCGATTGTAACGATGGTTTCGTTTTCAGGTGAATAGTGTAAATCGTAATTGTCATTTAGAAAATGACAAGCTGCTTTGCGTAAATCTAAGAGGCCAGCGTTGTGTGTGTAGCTTGTATGATTTTCTGTAATCGCTCGTTTGGCAGCTTCTTTTACTAAAGAAGGCGTTGGGAAATCTGGTTGTCCAATTGTTAAAGAAATGAGATTATCATAGTTTTGAATCATATTAGAGAATTGACGAATACCAGAAATTTGGATATCCTTCACTCTAGGGTTAATGAATTGTTCCATTTTGTCTCCCTTTCTTCTGTTTGCAAAATTTCTTTTATTTTATCATAAATTTTATATTTTCGCTTTAGAGTGCATAAAAAAAGCCGCTTAAAGCGACTTTTTAGTACCCATATTCCCAATCTATTTCATCTTCATTCCAAAGAACTGAAGATACTTTTCCAAGGTATACAACAGATTCATTTACAGCGCATGTGCAATTTTCTTCACCAGCTTTATCTTGCAATTCTTCGTATACTGATTTCTCCACATTTTCGAGAACAACCAAATTTTCCTCTTTTAGAACAAGCGTAGTTCCTGCCATATTTATCTTCCTCCTACTAAAATAATGATTACTTATTTATAAACATAGATAGTATGGATTATATGCTACATGTTGTTATAGTTGTCCGTATATTGGACTATTTTTGTTTTATTCTTTAACCCGTATTCATTGTATACTGCATCATGGTAGTTTGGTACAGGGTTTACAATCATTTCGGAAAGTTGTAACATTTCTTAACGTTTATTCACAAATGATTTACAAATGTGTTAAGAAAAATCTAAATTTTAAAACAAAAGTGACTGTAAAATGATATAATCATATCAAAATACATGTAGAGGATGAAAGGGTATGGAGCTAATCCGTGACTTAATGATCCAAGTTGCTATCATTATTCTGCCACTGTTTTTATATGAAGCGATTCGTCTAAATCGCTATCAAGATATGCTTCCAAAGCCCAATCGCTACTTTATTATGTTTTTATCTAGTATTACGCTTGTTCTTTCTGTGACGTATCCGATTTGCTTTGGTGATTTGTGTGGTTATAATTTCTATCCGATTCCAATTATTAGTGCTTTTTTGTATGGTGGGATTGCAGGGGTTATCCCAGCTTTTATCTTTGTTATATACGAATGGTTTTTGAATGGTTTACAATGGTTTCGGATAATAGAAGTTTTATGTATTGCGATTATTCCTTTATTATTATCAAAAAAGTGGTCTGTTTTCCCAAGAGAGAAAAAACTCATTTTAGCTCTTATTATTTCATCTTTGTACGCTCTGATCAGTTTAGCATGTAGTATGTTTGGAATTTTACTGAGAGTAGGCTTTACGCCACCTATGTCGCATTTATATAGTGGATACATATTTGCTTCCCTTATTATGGTTATGACAATGGTATTTCAAGTGTATTTAACAGAGTATTTAAACGAAAATGCATTGTTACGTACAGAAATGCAAAAATCTGAAAAGCTAAACATTGTAAGTGAGCTAGCGGCAAGTGTAGCGCATGAAGTTCGAAATCCACTTACAGTTGTTCGTGGTTTTATTCAGCTATTAGAGAGTACAGAAGATATGAAGAATAAAGAATATATGCGTCTTGTACTAGCTGAGCTTGATCGGGCTGAACAAATTATTTCAGATTACTTAAATTTAGCTAGGCCGCAAATTGAAAAAAAGGAACGTATATGTTTATCAGCGCAACTCATAGAAATGACTACTTTAATGTCTTCATTTGCGGCTATGCAGGGCGTTTATTTACAAGTTGAAATTTCTGAGAACCTCTATACAATTGGCGATAAGACAAAGTTAAAACAAGCAATTATGAATATCGTTAAAAATGGAATCGAAGCAATTCAAGAAAACAAAGGGTATTTAAAAGTAACCGCCATTCAAAAAGATAGTGTCATTATGGTACGAGTAAAAGATAGTGGCGTGGGAATGACGAAGGAACAGTTAGCTAGGCTTGGACAACCATATTATTCATTAAAAGAAAAAGGAACAGGCCTAGGGCTTATGGTTACTTTTAGTATTTTACAAGCACATAATGGTACGCTGGAATATAAAAGTGAGAGTGGAAAAGGAACAGAAGCAATTATTACATTACCAGCAGCTAGAAATAAGGAATGAAAGTTACCGATAGAAGGTAACTTTTTTATTTATCATAAGCTCAAGTGAAAAAACGAAATAACCCCATTCTTTTTAGTTGAGAGAATCCAGCCATGCATAGAGGTGGTCACTTTTTCTTCTTTGCATGAGTGACTTATATGTCGAAAAGCTAAAATGGATTTATATACGTAAAAGTGAAAGGAGTGTAAAGTTTCTACCTTGATGATGGAAAGCTAACGACGAATGTTGTACTTTATTCATTTGTTTTTTCTGGCTTGACTCGAATAAATAAATTTTTAAATGATTGAAATAAACCTTGCTCCTTTGAGGCGGCGATGAGTCGTTTTGTTTCTTGAATTTCACGAATGACTTGCATAAGCTGTGCATCTCGATTGTTATCTTTATTGTAAACATGATTGACAAGTTTGTTCATTTTTTCTTCTTGTTTTGATTCCCGCTTATACATATGATTCATTAATAAGTCCATTTTTTCTTTTTGCAAGGCATCTGTTTGAGCTGCATGATCAATAAGCTCTTGCAGCATTTCTCCCTGCTGGTCTTCTTTTACATAAACTTGTTGCATTAATTCATCTAGTTTTTCATCTTTTAAGCGGTTTTGTGTGATTAAGGTGGAGTTTTGATGAATAATTGCTTCATTTAATTGAGCAAGCATATCGAGTTTTAACATAAATTCTTCAAAATTTCGGCCCTCTTCTTTCGCGTGTACCTCTTGATTTTGTTTTACTATTGGTACAGGTGGACTGTCTTTTTCTTTTAAAATAATTGGAATGGTTTCTGTAATATCTTCTTGTAAAGTGGCTGCTCGTTCATGAATTAATTTTAAAAGCTTCAAATCATCCATTTTATATATACGAGCATCAGCGGTTTTGGTAATCATATAACCGTGTTGTTCTAAAAGTTGACTATATTTTCGAACTATGTGTTTCGGGATTCCTGTTTTATTTGTAACATCCTTCGTTTTATATGTTGCTTCCATGACATTTCCTCCCCAAAAAGTATCGTATGTACAAATTCCATTTTTTATTTGGACTTCCTTTGAAAAAGAATGTCGGAAGCCTAGAAGTTTTCTACATGATTAGCGAAAAGTTGCATAAAAATGAATGTTTTTGGCGTAAAGGAGAGGAAGGGATAAAATAATGTCTGAAAACATATAGAGAGGATGTTTGATATAATAACCTAGGAAAAGAAATTGGATCGAAAAACGGAGGTACATCTATGAAACAAATAAAAGGTATTATCATTTCAATTATTGCGATTCTTTCTATTTTGGTTGCTGTATATGAAGTATTTTCACCTACAGAATCAAAGAGCAAGAAAGAAGTTACATATGATCAAGTTTTAGAATTTCCAAAAGAACGCTATCCCGAGACAGGGAAACATATTGCAGATGCGATCAAAGCAGGACATTCTAAAGTGTGTACGATTGATCGAAATGGTGCAGCTGATAGAAGAAAGTTGTCTCTAGCTCCATATCCAGCAAAAAAAGGATATGATCGTGATGAATGGCCAATGGCAATGTGTAAAGAAGGAGGAAAAGGTGCACATATTGAATATATTAGTCCAGCTGATAATAGAGGGGCTGGTTCTTGGGTTGGAAATAAGTTAGACAAATATCCGGATGGTACTCGTGTGAAATTTGTAGTGAAGTAGTAGGCGAATGTAAGGAGATTTTACTTAAAGTCAATAGTAGAAGGAAGATGACGCTTGTGGAATTAACAATTTCCTATTCACAATTAATCGTGATGAATTATGATGGGGAACAGCCTTATGTAGAGTGGACGAATGAAGCTTTTGAGAGAGGATACGTCGAAGCAGAAGGTGTAGTTATTTTTGAGGCAATTTCTGATTATACGTGTGAAATAGAAGTATCTGTAGGAAAGCACATTGAAAAAGAAGGGGTAATAAAAACGATATCAGCACTGTTTACGATAGGGAATGAGGGTGTTTTTATACGCAGCATTCTTTCAAACACTTTACATATTCCTATTTCGCAAGGTGAATATGTGTTAGTGATGCAAGCCATGCCGCTTGAGAAACCAACGGATGATGAATTGTACAAGATACAATATGAATTGTTTTTCGAAGAGAAAGAGTGAAAAAGCCACGACATCGTGGCTTTTTCTTTATGCGTTTGTTGTTAAAAGGGAACGAGCTTCTTTCGCAGCTTGAACCATATGCTCTAAGGCAGGTATAACTTCTTCTGTTCTTCTTGTTTTTAAACCACAATCTGGGTTAATCCAGAAGTATTTTGGATCACATACTTTTAAGGATTGTTCTACAATGGTATACATTTCATCTTTACTTGGAACACGAGGGCTATGAATATCATAAACACCTAAACCGATTCCTTTTTCATATGTTGTATGTTCTAATGTATGAATGAACTCACCATGGCTTCTTGATGTTTCGATAGAAATAACATCAGCATCTAAAGCACGAATCGCGTCAACGATATCTTCAAAGTTACTGTAGCACATATGTGTATGAATTTGTGTTTCGTTCGCTACAGAAGAAGTCGCTAAAAGGAATGATTGAACAGCCCATGTAATGTATGCATCCCAATTTTTTTCCTTTAATGGCATCCCTTCGCGAAGTGCTGGCTCATCGACTTGGATAATGTGAATACCAGAAGATTCAAGTAATTCAATTTCATGGCGAAGTGCCAATGCAATTTGATAAGAAACTTCCTTTCGTGAAATATCATTTCGAACGAATGACCAGTTTAGAATTGTTACTGGGCCTGTTAACATACCTTTTACAACTTTATTTGTAAGGCTCTGTGCGTATGCAGTTTCTTTAATTGTCATCCCATCAATAAAGGCAACGTCACCATAGATTACAGGTGGTTTTACGCAACGGGAACCGTATGATTGTACCCAGCCGTTTTTAGTGAAAGAGAAACCAGCAAGTCGTTCGCCGAAGTATTCCACCATATCTGTTCGTTCAAATTCACCGTGAACGAGCACATCAAGTCCAATTTCTTCTTGATAACGAATCCATTTTGCAGTTTCTTTTTCAATAAATTGTTCATATTGTTCATTTGTAATATCACCGCTTCGCCATTGTTTACGCGTTTGACGAACCTCAGTAGTTTGCGGGAAGCTACCGATTGTTGTTGTTGGAAGTATCGGTAATTGTAAAGCTTCTTGTTGCAAAGCATAACGTTGTTCAAATGGAAGAGGACGAGAGAAGTCTTCTTCTTTAAGCGTTGCACGTGCTGTTTTTACATCTTCACGATTACGTGCAGCTGAAGAACGTATAGCTTCATGGGCGCTACGGTAAGTAGCTAATTCAGTACTAACACTTTCCACACCTTCAGAAACTGCACGTTTAATAAGCGTAAGTTCTTCTAGCTTTTGATTTGCAAATGCAAGAGCACCAAATAATTCTGCTGATAAGTGTGTTTCTTCCGTTTTATCAATTGGAGTATGCAATAAGCTACACGAAGGTTGAATAATCCATTCTTTTGGTGTAACACGGTCCTGTAATGTTTTAAATAAAGAAAGAATGTCATCAAGATCAGCTCTCCAAATGTTACGGCCATCTATACAACCGAATGCTAAGATTTTGTCGGTTGGGAAGCCGTGCTCTAGAATAGCTCTTACATTGCCTTCTTTACCATGAACAAAGTCCAATCCAATGCCGGATACAGGGAATGTAATAATTTCTTTATAGTTTTCTTCTACGCTATCAAAATAAGTTTGTAGAATAAGAGATACATGTGGTGCTTCTTTGCGAATTGTTTCATAAAGTTCTTTTGCTTCTACAATTTCTGCTTTAGTTAAAGATGCAAAAATCGGTTCATCAATTTGTACGAAGCGTGCGCCAGCTTCATGTAATTCAGTTAATAGTTGTACATAAGGTGCAACTAGTTGATTTAGAATAGTAGCAAATTGATCTTCTTTATATCCTTTTGCTAATTTTAAAAATGTATAAGGTCCTAATATAACTGGTTTGCCGTCAATACCTAATTCTTGTTTTGCTTCCTCGTATAAGCGAAGCGGTCGATTGTCTTTTAAAGAAATATCTAATCCTTCTTCATATTCAGGAACAATATAATGATAGTTTGTATTAAACCATTTTGTCATTTCAGAAGCAACGTGATCTTTAGAGCCGCGTGACATTGCAAAATATACATCAAGATACGAAGAAAACTCAGAAAAACGTGATGGAATAAAGCCAAGCATGTAGGCTGTGTCCAGCACATGATCATAATATGTAAAGTCGCCGATTGGAATTAAATCGATTCCTTTTTCTTGTTGAACTTTGACATGTTGAAGACGAAGTTCTTTCATGGTTGTTGAAAATTGCTGCTCATCGATCTTATTTGACCAAAAAGCTTCCAACGTTTTTTTCCATTCTCGGTGTAATCCAATGCGTGGATACCCTAAATTACTTGTTTGAATTGCCATTTAAATTTCCTCCCTAATTGAAAGTAAGCACTTCCGTTTACTCGGAAATGCATGTGACGAAAAGTATAAAGGTACAGAAAATAACCCTTTCTTCTCGTTTCTAACACCTAATCATCATCCGTGAGTCTATCAGTGTTGTTAAAATAGGCAGGTCTCCTGGCTTATGCTTTATACGATTTCTTTCACCTTCCCGTTTTCACAGTGGTATAGGAAAGAATTCTCTGCACTTACAGTGGCGGGACCGCGTTGGAATTTCACCAAGCTTCCCTTTTAAACACGAAATAAGAAATTCCATGTACCTATTTTCCTTTTGAAAGGAATTTAACAAGCAAATATGATATTGAAATAAATTCTAACATAATTTTTCGAATTTTGTCTACTGTTTTGAAATAAGAATATTTTAAAGTTTTAAATTATTGTTATCCTAAATATTATGAATAATAAGGTGTATAATGGGAGTGCTTTTTACAAAAATATGTTTAATACAAGAAGTTGTAAGAAGAGGAATGGGTTGGAAGATATATACCCGTGGATAAAATAAAAAACTGCTTATAAGAATCTAATTAATAGAGAGTCTTATAGCAGTAGAGGAGACGGTAAGCAATAGTAGGCCTACTATATATCTGTTCCAATTTCGGAAAGGCAACCAGCACTTGCATCTTTATGGAGTTCATTTAACCAACGTAATTCAACAGTAATATGTTCGATAACACTTTTTAAAATATAAAGTTGTGCACGTGGAACATTTTCTTTGCTATGTTCGTATATGGATTGCATCGTATGTAAATATTGAATCGTGTCATCCATCTTTTTTTCTAAAATAGGAATGATTTTTTTTTCATCACCAAAATGAGCGAATGATAGTGCTGAATAGATTGGCTTATATATATGATTTTTTGCTTCAAATTGTTTTAAAAGCAGTGTATGGAAAAGCTTTTTTCCCGTTTCAGTTATATGGAAAATGGTCTTATCTGGTCGGTTTGTATCTCGTACTATGTTTGTAACCGCAATGGCTCCTTGCTTTTCTAATTGTTCAAAAGCGTAGTAGAGGGAGCCTTTTGCATATTTAATATAACAATCCATTTGCCGTTCTTTCATTGTATGCTGTACTTCATATGGATGTTTGTCTCCTTCGAGTAGTAAGCCGAGAATGACTAGTTTCATACTCACGCTGTCTCAACTCCTGTAATTTAAACTTTATACATATTATAAACGGTATAACCCTTTCCATAAAGGGTTATACCGCTCCGTTTTATCATGTATTAACTTACTTGTTTCTGCTTTTTCTTTGTTCCAGTTGCAAGACGTTCTTTCCCCATCAGTGTAATGCAGATAATACTTAGAGTAGCTGGGATAAGTGCCCAGAAAAATGTATCAGCAATAGATATTGCGAGCGCCTGTTTAATTCCATCCAATATTTGAGGCGGGATTTTTTCGGTAGCATGTGGTGCTAATAAAAAGCTTGTATCTCCGCTTTTTGGTGCCATTTTTGCCAACTCTGGAGGGAAAATAGTTTCTAATTTATTTGTGAAAATATGATTTTGAATAGTCCCAAAAATTGTTACACCAAGAGTCATGCCGAGAGAACGGAAGAATGAGTTTGTTGATGTGGCAGAACCTCGGTCTCTCATTTCTAAGTTGTGAATAGAAGACATACTTAAAACAGAGAAAGAGAAGCCTACTCCAAGTCCAGCAAGAATCATAAAGACTGTTACGAGTACACGCGGTGTGTCCATTGTTAAAGTGCTGAGTAAATAGATACCAAGTATAAAGAAAATACCAGACATGATCATAATGTTACGGTAACTCGTACGCGAAGCAAATTGTCCGCCTGCTTGACTTCCAATTACAGAACCGACCATCATCGGGGTTAAAATTAATCCAGCATTTGATGCGGAACCCCCAAGAACACCTTGGACAAAGATTGGAATATAAACAGTGCAAATAATAAAAGCCGCTCCATAGAAAAAGGCAACACCTTGACTTGCTGCAAATAAAGGTTTTTTAAATAAATGGAAAGAAATAATTGGCTCTGTTGCACGTCTTTCTACGAAGAAGAAAATAATAAGCATAATAGCAAACGTAGCAAATAACCCAAGAATCATATTGGAATTCCATGCATATTCCTTACCGCCAAGTTCTAGTGCAAACATTAAGCAAATAATACTTATTACAAGTGTAATAGCGCCAGCCCAATCGATTTTTTGTTTTCTATATTGTAGAGATTCTTTGTAGTACTTGGAGATAAAGAAGAAGGAAATAATGCCTAATGGAATATTGATATAAAAGACCCAGTGCCAACTTATATACTCCGTAATATAAGCGCCTAATAAAGGTCCAAATACACTTGATGTTCCAAAAACTGCTCCAAATAGTCCTGTCATTTTCCCTCGTTTTTCTGGCGGGAATATATCATACATGATTGTGAAGGCGATTGGCATGAGGGCACCGCCACCAATTCCTTGAATTGCTCTGTAAATGCTTAACTGTTCAATGCTTGATGCTGTACCGCAAAGAATTGACCCAAGCAAGAAGAGAAGTAAACCGCCGATATAAAAACGTTTACGTCCGTACATATCAGATAATTTCCCGAAAATCGGCATTCCTGCCATCGTTGCTACCATGTAGGCTGATGTGACCCAAACAAATTTATCAAATCCTCCTAGGTCTCCAACAATTGTTGCCATGGCAGTGGCGACAATTGTATTATCCATTGCTGCCATTAAAATACCAAGTAATAATCCAGCTACAACAAACTTTGTTTTGCTTGCTTTGTTTTGAGATGTTTGTTCCTGCAAATATATTCCTCCTTTTATATAAGATTAACTGTTCTTTAAGAAAATCTAATTAGTAGTTTGTGCTTTAACTTGTCTTTATTATGTACCACTATAATTTTATGGTTGCTGTTATAAGGGAAGATAGTGTTTTCGTGCCATAAAGAATAGAAAGCATACATCATATTATAGTCAAATTTGACTAAAAGGCAAATTTTTTATTTTATAGCTTTTACTATTTAAGAAATAAAAGGAAATGAGTGACTGATGGAGTTTATCTCGCATTAACGGATCGTAAAAGTCAATTGGTGAGGGATCATAATCAGTGTGGGGATGAACTCCACACTGATTAAAGTTTCACTTTATAGCTATTTAAAATGGTTTTTTCATCACGTTGCCGAATATGATAAAGGAGAAAGGTAAAAATGTTGAAAACGTATATTTTTATTGGGCGAAAATAAGAGAATGTTTTAAGGTGAACGAATTGGAGAAGGCTGGTTTATTATTTAGGAGAGCACAATAAATTTGTGCGGAGAATACCATCTGGAATGAGGTGAATTGTTATTGTGAAAATGTGGGAAATAAATCTAGATAAAGAAGTGTTCCCGTTGTCTTTACAACCTGTTATGTGGAGGGAAGGTGGTTCTAAAGAATTTACGAAAAAACAGCCTAATCCAAATGTAGCAGTGACATTACAAATTCGCGGTATGAAAGAAAAGAGTTTTTCACAAGAAATTGCTTATGATGTACATGAAATTCTTTTTGTCCAATTAGAAGTTGAAAACAGAGGAAGCGAAGGGATTTCTCGTGTAATCGTTAGTCATATGATTCGGGATTATTTTGCATATATCCCCAATACATTACAAACGAATAAAGGGGCAGGAGAGTTTTTATTTCGACTTGTAAGATGGCGTATTGATGAATTATCATCAGGTGAAAAAGCGCAATTAATCTGTCAGGTAAACGCATCACGTATACAAATCCCATCACGTATTTCATTGCGTGCTACATATACATTTCAGCAGATGGGCCGATTATATGGACCGCTTCAAACAACAGAAGCAATTTTGATACAATAATAAAAAGGAACCCCGGGCGTGGGTTCCTTTTTTAATGCAAATTATGCTTTTTTAGTAATTCTTTTTGGTCCAGGCCTTTCTTTCCTACATAGTTATTTTTATATCCGAAGTATAAAATAAATAAGAAAGAAGCAACATTTATGATTGCATCGATTTGGTCATTTGTAATAAAAGAAAGACCAAATGATTCAAATAATAGTTTTAATGATAAGAGAAATCCTGCAAAAAAGCGAATGATGTCTGAAATGTTTTCTCTTTGTAACATTTTCTTCTCCTTTCGATAATGGTTATATACTATATATATGAAATAGAAAAGAAAATGAATACAAGTTTGAGAGAGAAAATGTACGAAGGGTAAGTGCATTTTTTTGTAAAAAAATATTAATGATATAGAAGTATATATCATTTTAAAAGAAGAAAGTGCATAAAAAATAAAGGTAGAGTTGCTAGTTTCTTGATTAGTAATGTAGAGACTGCTGCAAAATGGTTAGCAATGCAATGTGTACGGATGCTTGAACTGTTTATATTATACAAAAGGCCATCAACTATTATCTTAGACGATGGATTCTCTGGGAGGACGGAGTGCAGTTGTATAAAACAGAGATTAAAAAAGATAGAGTAATAAAAGTTTTTTCGTAACAATTTTTTCTCTTTTGTTACAAAAAAGCATTATTTTGTAACAAAAGTCTTTAAAAATAGATTTAAACATCATATAATTGTGATGGATGTGTCAATACATTTTGCACAATGTTTTTTCATTTAAAAAAGTGTAGGGGGAAAACTCTACACTTTTCCTTTTAAGGAAATAAAAAGAATATATGTAAGTTGTTGCAAGTGAACTTTTAAAATGTGTAAAATGGATTAGAAAAAGATTGATAGAAAGTGAGAAAGGGAATGGTAGAATGATAGACGTGAGGAGCCGACGATCGCCTTTAATCAGGCGGCTAATTATAATTGCTAATGCAATTTGTGCTGTCGCGGCGGAGGGGGCATATTTTAATCCTTTACATCACTTGCAAGAGCTGGAGCCGATCAGAAAAACCTAATTCAGCTTGCTCATGATTAGGGAGAAGTTGAGTTAGATAAAAAGCAACGGTGAAATTTAATTAGGAGGAAAAGAAGTTGAAATATAATAAAATAGCAATTGTAGCAGTTTTATCTATGACATTATTAGCAGGTTGTTTCGGTCCAAAACCAGAAGAGGAATTATATGTAGCATTTGAAAATGCTGCGAAGCAAGAAAAACCGATGTTTGAAGACGCGAAAAAATTAGAGGAACTGGAAAAAGAAGGCCAAACATTATACGGTCAAATTGTACAGGAAGGAAAAGATAATAATCAAGCTGTGAAAGAAAAATTAGATCAAGCAATGAAAAATACAGCAGAACGTGGAAAAGTAATTGATAAAGAAAAAGAAGCATTGAATAAAGCGCAAGAAGAAGTAAAATCGGTTGATACATATGTGAAGAAAATTGAGAATAGTAAGCTAAAAGAACAAGCGGATAAAGTAACGAAAACATACGAAAAACGACATGAGTCTTTTAAGAAAATGTATGATAATTATAGTAAATCATTAAAATTAGAAAAAGAATTATTTACAATGCTGCAAGATAAGGGAGCAAAATTAAAAGATATTAGTGATAAAGTAAAAACAGTGAACCAATCGTATAAAGATATTGATGCTGAAAAAGATAAGTTCAATGAATACACAAAATCATATAATACAGAAAAAGTAGCATTTTATAAACAAGCGAACATTAAAATAAAAGAAGACAAAAAATAAAGCAGGTTGGCCTTTATAGGCAAACTTGCTTTATTTTTTTGTGTACGTACGACGATACCAAGGAATTGGTTCGCTTAATTTTTTTTCTTGTTTTAGTGCTTCTGGCCCAATGTAATCTTGTAGCGTTTTTTTTGCTACTGCTAAAGAAAGAGTTGTTTTGGGGTTTCTATAGGAAGATTCAAGGCTACCGAGATGTGGAAGAGTATTGAAATCATCTTTTGTAGGAGGGATATGGAAAAAATAGTCGCCTAACCGAACGAGAACATCAGATTGTTGTTGACTAAAACGTGGATTCCTAGAGAAATGTAATCCTTCTTTTATTGCTTTCTTTTCACGAATTAAACGTTCTAAAGCGATCTTTTTCAACCAATATAAATATTTAGGATTTGTAGCAGCTTTGGCATGCCGGTTTACAATGAAGATAGATTGAGCCAATTGATCAATAGAATATCGTTTGTGTGAATGAGACTGTGGCTGTGAAGGTTTCATGATGGGACCCCTTTCTAATTTTTCACTATTATAGCATAAATAAAAGTAGTTTTTATTATATACAAAAAATGATTGTATATATTTTCAATATTAAAGCAATATTGTTACAAAAAACAACTATTTTGTATAATAGTGATAGGAATGAATTCTAGAATTTCAATGATGAAAGAGTGAGAAGTGTGAAAGATATATTGAAACAGCAATATGCCATTATTGATATTGGTTCAAATACGATGCGACTGGTGATTTATGAAAAACAAAATGGAGGTTTTTATAAGGAAATTGAAAATACAAAAGTTGTTGCACGATTAAGAAATTATCTAATAGATGGTGTGCTCATAGAAGAGGGAATGCATATACTGCTCCAAACACTACTTCAATTTCAAGAAAGTACAAGGTTTCACGGATTACATAATATACTTTGCGTTGCGACGGCAACAATTAGACAAGCAAAGAACCAAGAAGAAATTAAAAAACTTGTAGAAGGAAAAACTGATTTTGTACTTAGGGTTTTATCTGAATATGAAGAGGCACGCTATGGTTACTTAGCTGTGATGAATTCGACTTCTTTTACTGAAGGGATTACTGTCGACATTGGTGGGGGGAGTACAGAGGTTACATATTTTCGAGACCGAGAAATGATAGAATATTATAGCTTTCCTTTTGGTGCGCTTTCTTTAAAAAAACAATTTATTCATAATGAAATACCAACGATAGAAGAATTAGAGGAACTAAGAAGGTATTTATGGTACCAATTTCAAACGTTACCTTGGTTAAAGGGCAAAAGGCTACCTCTTATTGCGATAGGTGGAAGTGCTCGAAATATGGTGAAAATTCATCAAAATTTTCTTTCTTATCCGATAGCCGGTTTGCATTTATATAAGATGAAGGAAGTGGATATAAAGGGTGTAAAAGAGGAATTAGAAAGTCTTTCTTTTACAGACTTGCAGAAGCTAGATGGGTTAGCGAAAGATCGAGCTGATACAATTATTCCAGCGGTAGAAGTATTTTATATGCTAACAAATATTATACAAGCTCCGTCATTTGTATTAAGTAGAAAAGGATTACGAGAAGGTGTTTTCTATGAGGAACTTACAAAAAATTTAGGTGTTTCTTATTACCCAAATGTGATAGAAGAGAGTTTACACTTATTGTCCTATGAATATGAAATGGATATGAACTTTGTGGTTCAACTCATTAAGCAAGGAACGTTAATTTGTACACAACTTGAAGAGTCTGAAATTATCTCTTTTTCAGAAAAAGATTGGGAGGTCTTTTATCAAGCTGCCAAGGTATTTAATATTGGGAAATATATAGATGCGGAAGCAAGCCGTTTACATACATTCTATCTATTGGCGAATAAGACAATTGACGGCATGATGCATAAAGAGCGTATTAGACTTGCACTTATTGCATCTTATAAGTCGAAAATGTTATTTAAGCAGCATTTGGAGCCATTTGAAGGATGGTTTGATAAAAGTGAACAAAAAAAGATTCGTTTGTTAGGAGCAATCTTACAATTTTCTGCTTCCTTAAATGTGAGGCAAAGGGAACTAATTGAAACGATTCAAGTGAAGAAAAATAAAGAGGAACTTGTATTTCATATTGTGTGTGAACAATCGGCTTTAGCAGAAAAGGTACAGGCAGAAAAGCAGAAAAAACAACTTGAAAAAGCATTAAAGATGAATATTCACCTAGTGTTTGAAGAGAAAGGTTAAGTTGTACGGACATATTTACAAAAAATTTACACTTTTATAAATTGGAATTTGTTACAATAAATGTAACTAAATTATATTGAAAAAGTTTCAAGGGGAAGTGTGAGGGAAATGGAATTAATAAAGGGAAATGCTATGAATTTAAATGATACTGCTTACTATAATAACCGTGAATTAAGCTGGCTTGCTTTTAATGAACGTGTATTGCAAGAAGCGCAAGATGAAAGTAATCCACTTTTAGAAAGATTAAAGTTTATTAGTATTTTTAGTTCAAATTTGGATGAATTTTTTATGGTACGTGTTGCGGGATTAAAGGATCAAGTAAAGGCGGGATTCAATCAACCGGAAAATAAGGCTGGATTAACACCAAAACAGCAGCTGAATAAAATTGCCATGAAAGCTCATGAATTAATGAAAGTTCAGTATAATACATTTAAAAATACGGTGTTGCCGGCGCTTGAAGTAGAAGGTGTTGAGCCGCTAACATTTCAAGATTTAACGAAAGAACAGCGTGAATTTATTGAAGAGTATTTTGATGAACAAATTTTCCCGGTGTTAACACCTGTCGCAATAGATGCATATCGTCCATTCCCTATGTTGTTAAATAAAAGTTTAAATTTAGCTACTATTCTGTATGATGAAAAGCAAGAAGAGGAAGAGAATCGAACGAAGCTTGGAATCGTTCAAGTGCCATCTTTGCTCGAACGTTTTATTTTTTTACCAAGCGAAGATCAAAAACATAAATTTATATTATTAGAAGATGTAATTAGTAGCTTTACTCATAAGTTGTTTACAGGATATAAAGTATCCTCTGTTACTCGTTTTCGTATTACACGTAATGCGGATTTAACAATTCATGAAGAGGGTGCAAGGGATTTATTAAAAGTAATTGAAAAAGAGTTAAAAAAACGTAAATGGGGAGCGGCTGTTCGTTTAGAAATTGGCAAAGAGCATTTGGATGAAAGAGTGTTAGCTTTACTGTATGAAGTGCTAGAATTGAAAGATGAAGATGTATATATAATGGATGGGCCATTAGACCTAACATGTTTATTTTCCCTATATAAAAAATTAGCACCTTTATATGAACATCTGGTTTACCCCGCTCTTATACCGCAGCCACCTCAAGATTTGGATGATGAAGAAGATGTATTTGAAAAAGCAATAGAGCATGATATTTTACTACATCATCCATTTGAATCTTTTCAGCCAGTTATTGACTTTGTACGTGATGCGGCTGATGATCCGAATGTGCTAGCAATAAAGCAAACGTTATATCGTGTAAGTGGAGGATCTCCAATTATTCAGGCGTTAAAGATTGCAGCTGAAAAGGGGAAACAAGTAACGGTGCTTGTTGAATTGAAAGCCCGTTTTGATGAAGAAAATAATGTCCATTGGGCAAAGGAACTTGAACAAGCTGGTTGCCACGTTATTTATGGTGTAAGTCATTTGAAAACGCATAGTAAAATTACGCTTGTTGTACGAAGAAAACACGGGAAGATTGAAAGATTTGTCCATTTAGGAACGGGAAATTATAATGATGCTACGGCAAAGTTATATACAGATTTTGGATATATTACATCTCGGAAAGACTTTGGGGTAGATGCGACCAATTTCTTTAATTACTTAAGTGGTTATACAACAAAGCCACATTTCCATCACCTATCAGTAGCACCGTTCGATATACGTCATCAATTTATGGAATTGATCGATGAAGAGATTCGCTATCATAAGCAATATGGAAACGGACGTATTATTGCAAAGATGAACTCGTTAACAGATAAACCTTTAATTCAAAAACTATATGAAGCATCGCAAGCTGGAGTGAAAGTAGAACTTGTTGTTAGAGGAACGTGCTGCTTGCGGCCTGGTATTAAAAACGTGAGTGAGAATATTCGGGTGATTAGTCTTGTTGGACGTTATTTAGAACATAGTCGTATTTATTATTTTCATCATAATGGGGATGAAAAAATCTACTTATCTTCAGCAGATTGGATGACAAGGAACATGGAAAAACGGGTAGAAATATCATTTCCGATTGTAGGATTTGAAATGAAAGCAAGAATCAAAGCAATTTTGCAGCTTATTTTAGCGGATAACGTAAAAACACGTGAACAAAATAAAGATGGTGAATACTATTATATAATAAATAATGGTTCCCAAGAGATTGATAGCCAAGTGAAATTATTTAAGATGGCTTATCAAAATACTGATGCAGAGTAATGTGTAAATTGGAAAACGATATAAAACCATCCTTTGTGAGGTGGAGAGAATCTAACCGTGCATAGAAGTGGTCAGATCCTTTTCTCCCCATGTTAAGTGAAAATAAAGGGAAAGTATGAGTGGAGGCCATGTTTTATTTTCCTAGCAGTGACTGGTATATCAACGAATTAAAATGAATTTACATATATTAAATAGTTAAGTGTAATAACTTGTGAATGCAAGATTATGAGAATACGGCGAAAAAAGCCTCTTGTAAGTTAAGGGGCTTTTTTCATAGTTTTTGTTTATATTAATAATAATATGGTTGGCACGGACTTCCATAACAAGGAAATGGCGGTGGATATGGAGGATAGTAAGGTGGTCTAGGGCCGAATGCTAATGCTCCGCCAATTAAGCCGCCAGCAAGTCCTGCTAAGAATGGGACACCGAAGAATGGTAAGATGCGTGAGTCACTTACTGGGCCAATAGGTCCTGAACGAACTAGATAGGGATGAGGGTATGGGTACATGAAAAAACCTCCTTTATTGGACTCATTGTTATCATATGGTGAAATAGCATGGATGAGCGAGTACAAGAAAGGATATATAAGAAAATAGGCAATTATAGGTTATAAGTGCTGAAGAGTGAATACTGTAATTTCAGGCTTGGATAAAAAACGAAATGGAACACGTGTCCTTCCAAGACCGCGATTTACATAAAGAAGTAATTCTTGAATATGATAAAATCCTTCAATGTAATGCTTTGCTAGTGCTGGGGTAACGATCGCTCCTAAAAAGGGAAGTTGTACCTGTCCCCCATGACTATGCCCAGAAAGTTGGAGATTTACTGGGAATTCTGCAATTTTAGGGGCTATATCAGGTTCATGTACGAGCACAATTGTATATAGCTCTTTCTGCACATTGTGTAATGTTACATCGATTTCTGGCTTACCAAGAAGCATGTCATCGATTCCGAAAATAGAAATTTCACTATTATCTAATAAACGAATACGTTTTTCGGTATTTTGTAATACTTCAAAACCTGCGTCACTCATAATTTCACTATAGTATTCGGTTCCATATCCCCCATGATCATGGTTTCCGTAGATTGCAAATTTACCAAAGGGCGCACGAATGTTTCGTAAAATTGAAGAAACAAAAGGAGTTTCGCTATATGTTTGGTAGTCATCGATTAAATCACCAGTAAAAAGTACAATGTCGGGCGTAGTTTCATTTATTTTAGAAACAATTGTAGAAAGATGTTGGAGAGAAAAATAGTACCCCAAATGTAAATCACTAAATTGGACGATTTTCATACCATGAAAGTTTTTTGGAATGAGTGAAGAACGAAGTGTATGATGTGTTAAAGAGAGAAAGTTCGGCTCTATATACTTTGCATAGTAATAACCAAGACCACCTGTAACACAAGTATAGAGAAAAGTGCGTATTCCTGTTTTTATAAAGTTTCTTCTCGTAATTTGTTTCATAGGAATATGAGCGAACCTATAGTATACAAAAGGAAGTTTATAAGGTATACAGGCAATTCATTATAGGTCACTTGGATCTCCTTTCTGTTTATTTCTTGTTTCAAAAGTGTATTTTTGGATATTGAAGAGCCATATATAAATACAAATTGAAAAGCCGACCAAAGGCTACTTTTTAGGTGGGAGAGAGCATCTGGCCATGTATAGAAGTGTTCGAATCCTTTTCATGCCCATATCAAGTGAAAAAAGAGAGAAAACAAGTGTGGGTCACTTTTTCCTCTTCATAGCAGAGAATTATATGTCGAAAAGTCAAAATGGATTTATATAGATTATAAGAAATATTACAGAGAAAGTGATTTTCTTATCTAAAGATATCAGAAAAGTTTAAAAATATAAAGATTTCTATGAAATAAAGTGGTAAAATGAATGTGTATTCATTTTTTGGGAGGGGATATTTTGAAAGAAAAAGTAGCGATCATAACAGGTGGTTCAAGTGGAATGGGAAAAGGAATGGCAGCTCGTTTTGCTAAGGAAGGAGCACGGGTTGTTATTACAGGGCGTACACAAGAAAAGCTTGAAGAAGCAAAAAAAGAGATTGAGCAATTTGCAGGACAAGTATTGACAGTACAAATGGACGTTCGAAATATAGAAGATATAAAGCGTATGATTGAATATGTTGATGAAAAATTTGGACGTATTGATATTTTAGTAAATAATGCAGCAGGTAATTTTCTTTGTCATGCAGAAGATTTATCGATAAATGGCTGGAATGCGGTTATTAATATTGTGTTGAATGGGACCTTTTATTGCAGTCAAGCAGTAGGAAAGTATTGGATTGAAAAGGGGATAAAAGGAAATATAATTAATATGGTAGCGACGTATGCTTGGGATGCAGGACCGGGTGTTATTCATTCTGCTGCAGCGAAAGCAGGTGTGTTGGCAATGACAAAAACGCTCGCTGTCGAGTGGGGGCGTAAATATGGTATTCGTGTCAATGCAATTGCTCCTGGACCAATCGAACGAACAGGTGGCGCGGATAAATTATGGATTTCAGAAGAGGCAGCCAAACGTACACTGCGAAGCGTCCCACTTGGTCGACTTGGTACGCCAGAAGAAATTGCAGGTTTAGCTTTTTATTTATGCTCTGATGAAGCAGCATACATAAATGGAACGTGTATGACAATGGATGGTGGACAGCATTTGCACCAATATCCGTTTTAAAGGGATTATATAAGAGTGAAACTTGGGGATTATTTCCCATTCATGTGAGGTAAAATGTGACGGATTTGTGACATATGGTAGAAAAGTGTTTACAATAGGTTTTTTATAAGGTATATTTAAGACCTCTTTTTTCTTCATAGTAGAATTGCTAATTCCCCTTAGCATTTTACCCCTCTAATCCCTTCAGGAAAACTGAAGGGATTTTTTATTATTTTTCTATACATACCGTGTTATAATTTTGAAAAGTAAAGGGAGGGAAACATTTTGGTAGATGCATTAGATGTGATGAGTAATTTGGATAAAGTCCTTCCTTATTATCAAGCTATTTTTAGTGCTGATGAACATACAGTAATTGGATATGAAGTAGTAGGACGTATCCAAACGGAAGATGGGATACAAAGTCTTGCTTCTTTTTTTCGCGATGATTCCATTCCGGGAGAATTCCAATTAGAGGCAGATAATGTCATAGTAGAAAAAGCATTAGAGCGCTACTTAGAAACAAATCAAGATTTTTTATTGTTTATACATCGGGGTGCAAACATATTAATGAATGATGAAGAAGAAAGTTTACTTCATTTACTGTTAATGTATGAAAAAAAAGGATTGAACTTAGGCCATATCGTTTTAGAAATAACAGAGCACGAGTGTAAGGCAGATATAGAACAATTTAATCATTTACTTATGTATTACCGTACATATGGAATTCAAATTTCAATTAATAAAGTCGGAACAGGAACGAGTAATCTAGAACGAATTAGTGTACTAGCACCTGACATTTTAAAGGTAGATTTAACGAACTTAAGACAAACTGCACTTTTACAATCTTATCAAGATATTTTATATTCTTTGTCACTACTCGCAAGAAGAATTGGTGCGACATTATTATATGAAGAAATTGACGCGTTTTACCAGTTACAATATGCTTGGAAAAATGGCGGAAGATATTATCAAGGCAATTATTTAAAAAAGTGTTTTCCAGATTTTATTGAAGCAGATATTTTAAAAGAACGTCTCGGTAATGAATGTCATCAATTTATTCAACATGAAAAGAAAAAACTACAAAAAATTTATCAATTAACAGAAACATTACGTGATCAAGTTGGGAATGTTTTATCTAAGCAGAAAAAGAATGAAGACGTTAATGATTGGTTATTACATTTTAGTCAACATGTATCGCATTATAGTTTTCGAATCTTTATTTGTAATGAAGATGGTTTTCAGCAATCGGGAAACATTATGAAAAAAGATGGTGAATGGATTGTGATGCCAGAGTATTATATGAAAAATTGGAGCTGGCGCCCGTACTTTTTAGAAAATATAATGAAAATGAGATTTGAAAATAAAGCAAGACTCTCGGATTTATATGCAGATATAGAAACAGGGGAGATGGTGCGAACATTTTCATTTCCAATTGATGATGAGAATTTTTTATTTATTGATTTGTCCTATGAATTTCTATACGAGGAGGATGTTTTATTTTAATGCACGAAGCAATTCGTGCATTTTTTGTTTGGTTTTATCATAAATTGGTAATAGTGAAAATGATGGTGAAAATGCTGTCTATCATTGTAAAGATTTTACGAACGAAACCATCCCTTTCTTTGCATAATCATTGTTACAATGAATAATACAAAGACAAGCTCTGTTAAAGGAAGGTGAAAGAATGAAAAAATATGGAATTTGGTTTGTTCTCTTTCTATGTATGGCCTTTCTGGTTGGGTACAGTGTTACAACAGTTCTTGGTAAAGAAGAGATAAAAGTGGATCGAAAAGAAGTATTTACAACGATTCAAAAGGGATACGAGGCACAATTTTCAATTCGTGGGAAGCACTTGCCGATGAATAAAATGGTTGATGCGTTATCACTGTACTTTACAGATAATTTTCTTCAAGTTTTTACAGATGAAAATAGTAGGAATGATAAACAAAGTGGTGAATATTTACTTCCTACGAAAGAAGCACCTTTTTCATTTAATTCGGCAACTAAAATGTTGTATGATGAAGAACATCACCTTTTGTATGTATATGAACGGTCAAAAAATGATCAATATCAAATAGTAACATTACAACAGGATAAAGGAAAATGGAAATTAGCGGGGTATCATGAGAGTCAGGAACTTTTAACAGAAATGAAAAAGTTAGAAGAGTTAAAAGAATAGGAATAGGTGCATAGTCACCTATTCCTATTCTATATTTAGTAACTGTTGTAGCTTTTCAATTTGAAAACCTGCAACAACTTCACCGTCAATGACAACTGTTGGAGTTGAATATGAATCATAGTCATATAAAAGACGATTGCGAGCTGCAGTATCTTTTTTTACATCGAATTCTTCATACGTTACGTTATTATGTTTTAAAAATTCTTTTACAATGGCACAGGGTGGACAATCTGGTTGTGTATAAACCTCTACTTTTTTCATTATAAACCCTCCTCTTTTTCTGCTCTTTATTATATTCTGCAGCTACAAAAACCGCAACAAAGGAAGAAAAAGATTTTCTTTCTGTTTTTTACTTCTTTTTTCGACAAATTTTAGTTGAGTTTCTCGCCAAGAAGCTTTATCCTAGAGTGTGGAACATTTTTTCTGTTATGACGGATAGAATGAGTATAGCTGTAAAACCTATTGGTAGGAAGATTAGAGAAAGGGGAGATTTCATGTCTCTACTCCAAGGAATTTTAACTCGACTTGTTAGTCTACAAGAACAAGCTGAAAGCGGTGAAGTAGCACAACGCTATTTTGAAGTGAACGGTGAACGCAAATGTAGCGTGAAATTTTTCGATAAAAGTGAAATGTATGAGTTAGAAGTGTATCAACAAGGCGAAAAGCCACAAGTATATCAATTCGATAACATTGATATGGTTGCAATTGAAATTTACGACATTATTTCTTGATACATACAAAAAAGGTACCGTTTCTCACGGTACCTTTTTTGGTGATTTTAATAAAAGATTTTATTTTTTATTACTAGATAGTAAAAGGATAAAGAATTGAAAAAGATATGTGGAGATAATGAACTGTAAAATCTTGATGGAAGCTTCACGTTATCCCGCCTTAATGGACAGTAAGCCCCCCACTGATTAAAGTTTCACTTTATATGTATAAGATTTTTTGGTTGTTCCTACACTGGTATTAAAAGTTTGAAAGGAATGTGAAATATGGAGCGACTACCAATTGTTATTTGTCCCAAATGCCATATGTCATTTGAAATGGATCATGTACTAACAGCGCAATCTAATCAGAATGTAATTTATATCTGTCCAGCATGTAAGTATTCTGTTCGAAATATAGAAACGAGTAAAGGATAATAAGTCATATTTTACTCTTTTGTCCCATACAATGAGAATGCAAAAAGTCTGTCTAATTGAAGGGACGTGACTAAGTGAACGGTGAATATCTATTTTATAACGTGTCAGAGAGGCATATGGATTTTGAAACAGTATTCTTACGTATTTGTAATTTTATTGAAAGGGATCCACGCAATTTGTATCGTCTATCTATTGGGACAGATTCACAAGCACATCAAAAAGATACCCGTTTTATTACGGCAGTGCACATTCATCGTGTTGGGAAAGGAGCATGGGGATGCTTAAGGTATAAAGCGGTACGTAAAAAACCAACTACTTTACGTGAAAAAATATATTTAGAAACACAGTTTAGTCAAGAAGTCGCTTATTTGTTTACGCCAGAACATATAAGACGTATATGGGAGTTGTTACATCCATATGCTCATGAAGGAGCGGGGTTTGTAATGGAAATTCACTTAGATATAGGAAATGATGGACTAACAAAAGAATTTATTTCTGATATGACAACGAAGGTGAAGGCGATGGGGCTAACTGCAAAAATTAAACCTGATGCCTATGCTGCATTTAGTTATGCAAATCGCTACACAAAATAAAAAAACTGAATTTTTCATCTATTAAACTAAGCGAATATTTTATATAATAAATACTAAGGAAAAAGGTATAAGGAGAGGAGTATATGCAGAAGAGTTTTACTTTAACAAAAGAGGAAAAAAGTTTGTTGTTAGATGTTTTGTTTCGACAAAACTATGCTAGTGAAATTCTCGCTGTTGAGCTTACAGATATTGAAAGTGGTTTAAAAGAGACTGATATTTCCCAATATAGAAGAATTACAAGGCTATTTAATCGATTGAAAAATGAAGGATACTAAGCGCTACCAGAAAGGTAGTCTTTTTTTTGTGTTCTATGGTAGAATGAACTGTGTATCATTATTTTTGTTGGAATAAAATTAGGACAAAATAATAATATGAAAACGCTATCATAAGATATGAATAGAAATGGGAAATAAAGTGAAACTTTTAGCCGTGGATATGATTAACTGTGAACAGTAAGGTTCTTATGAATTGTCTATTGGAGATCATGTTAGCAGGAAAAAGGAAGAAAAAGTGGGGGATATAATATGATTAGTATTCCGAAAGATGAGTTTCAACAAGTTCTTGTTAAGGATTTAATGATTTCATCAGAAAAAGTTGCACATGTTCAAATTGGAAATAGCTTAGAACATGCTTTGCTTGTTCTTGTAAAGTCTGGATATTCAGCAATTCCTGTTTTAGATCCTATGTATAAATTGCATGGATTAATAAGTACTGCTATGATTTTGGATGGGATTTTAGGGTTAGAACGTATTGAATTTGAAAAACTTGAAGATATGAAAGTTGAGAATGTAATGAAAAAGGACATTCCGAATCTTAGACTTGAAGATTCATTTGCTAAAGCGTTAGAAATGACAATTGATCATCCATTTATTTGTGCTGTAAACAATGATGGGTACTTCGAAGGGATTTTAACAAGGCGTGCTATTTTGAAATTGCTGAACAAAAAAGTAAGACAATATAATCGATAAAGAAGGGTAAGCGACTTCGAATAAAAGAGAAGTCGCTTTTTTATCATGCATCTCTTTTACGTATTTATATAAAGGCATTTTGATTTTTCGACGTATAAGTCACTGTTACGAGGAACGATAGATGATTGCTACTTGTTTTTTCTCTTTGTTTTAATTTGGCTGGGGTAGGAAAAGAATCTGGCTGCTTCGGTGCATGGCTGGATGCTCTTATTAGGTTTTATGTCGTTTTTTCAATTTGTACTTATATGTAGAGTGGCTAGTTTAAATAGGTATAAAAGGTTAGGGGAAATCATAATTCACCTAAGCTTCTTGGAAATAATAATTAAATATTGCATGTTAGAGAATGGTGCAACGTATATATTGAGGTTAGATGGTTACATGTAAGATAAGGAAAGAGGGAGAAAGTTGCAAATTGATGATTTTCAAATGATGGTTGTTTTAGCCCAGGAATCCAATATGAGAAAAGCTGCGGAGCGCTTATTCGTTTCACAGCCTGCACTCAGTCAACGATTACAATCAATGGAGAAACAGTGGGGAATGAAATTTTTTATCCGTTCTCAAAAAGGATTGACAATTACACCAGAAGGAGAAAAAGTGGCCAATTATGCGAAAGATATGTTGCAGAGAGAAGAGGCCATTAAAAGTGAATTAGCAATCTATCATACGGAAACATACGGAACATTAAAGATAGCGGTTGCCTCTGTGATTGGACAATACTGGTTACCACCTGTTTTAAAGAAATTTGTACAAAAATACCCATCTGTTAAAATCTCTCTTTTTACAGGGTGGAGTAGTGAAGTACAAAAGCAATTTTATGAAGGCGATGTCCATGTAGCTATATTACGAGGGAAACAAGAATATAAAGGGCATAAAGAGCAACTATTTGAGGATGAGCTGTATTTAGTTGATACAGAAATTAAAGATATTTCTATGTTGAAAGATACAAACAGACCGTTTATACAATTTAAAAGCGATTCGACATACTATGGACAAATACAGAATTGGTGGTACGGTTTATTTTCTAATCCTCCTAAACGAACGATTGTAGTTGATCAAATTGAAACATGTAAGCAGCTCGTTTTAAATGGAATTGGTTATGCGTTGTTGCCCTCCACTGTTTTAAAAGAAGTAAGAGAAAAGACATATAAAACACCGGTTCAGTTGAATCGAGAAACGTGGTTATTGACAAGTGATTCTGCAAGGCAACTTAAACAAGTACAAGCGTTTTTAGATATTATAGAAGAAATTCAAGCGGAAAAATAAGATTATTGTCTTGCTAGTAGCTCTTTCGTTTGGTAGAGTAACATTATAAATGGATTTAGGAGGCAACAAGCATGAAAATGATGGATGCAAACGAAATTATTTCGTTTATTCAAAAAAGTGAGAAGAAAACTCCTGTAAAGGTATACATAAAAGGGGATTTAAAAGAAGTAACATTCCCTGAAACAGTACAAGCGTTTGTAAATAAAAAAGCTGGTGTTTTATTTGGAGAATGGTCTGAAATCAAGACAGTTCTTGAAGAAAATAAAAAGCACGTTGTAGATTATGTTGTCGAAAACGATCGTCGTAACTCAGCAATTCCAATGCTTGACTTAAAAGGTATTAAAGCTCGTATTGAACCAGGTGCGATTATTCGTGACCATGTTGAAATCGGTGATAATGCAGTTATTATGATGAATGCAACGATTAATATCGGTGCAGTAATCGGTGAAGGCTCAATGATCGATATGAATGCAGTGCTTGGCGGACGTGCTACAGTAGGTAAAAACTGTCACGTTGGTGCTGGTGCGGTACTTGCAGGTGTTATCGAGCCACCTTCTGCAAAACCAGTTATCGTTGAAGACGACGTTGTAATTGGTGCAAATGTAGTTGTTCTAGAAGGTGTAACAGTTGGTAAAGGTGCAGTTGTTGCAGCGGGTGCGGTTGTGACGGAAGATGTACCACCATATACAGTAGTTGCAGGAACACCAGCGCGTGTTATTAAAGAAATTGATGAGAAGACAAAGGCAAAAACAGAAATTAAACAAGAACTTCGTCAATTAAACCCAGAAAAATAAAAACAAAAAGCGTAAGGGACTATTCATGCCCTTACGCTTTTTATAAATGGTGGTGCGGACATGACAGTCAGTAAATTTGTACAAATTCGTAGGGATTTACATAAAATTCCGGAATTAGGATTTAAGGAATGGAAAACACAAAAATATATTTTAGAGTATATTCATACTCTTCCTAAGGAATATATTGAAGTTAAAACATGGAAAACAGGCGTAATCGTTAAAGTGAATGGCAAAAAACCGGAGAAAATGATTGGTTATCGTGCAGATATTGATGGTTTACCGATTACTGAGGAGACTGGTTATGAATTCGCTTCTACTCATGAAGGGATGATGCACGCATGTGGTCATGATTTGCATACTACTATCGGTTTAGGACTTTTAACAGCTACTATAAATGAAAGAATAGATGATGACATTGTCTTTCTATTCCAACCAGCTGAAGAAGGCCCAGGAGGAGCTCTTCCTATGTTAGAAAGTGAAGAGTTGAAGGAATGGAAGCCTGATATGATTTTAGGTCTTCATATCGCACCTGAGTATCCAGTAGGAACAATTGCGACAAAAGAGGGATTGTTATTTGCAAATACATCAGAATTATATATTGATTTAAAAGGAAAAGGCGGACATGCGGCATATCCACATACAGCGAATGATATGATTGTTGCAGCGAGTCATCTTGTTACACAGCTTCAATCTGTAATTAGCCGCAATGTGAATCCGCTTGATAGCGCTGTTATTACAATTGGTAAAATTACAGGTGGTACAGTTCAAAACATCATTGCTGAAAAATCTCGCTTAGAAGGGACGATTCGAACATTATCTGTCGAGTCAATGAAACGAGTGAAAAGTCGAATTGAAGCAATTGTGGCGGGAATTGAAGCAGCGTTTCAATGTGAAGCTGTTATTGATTACGGAGCCATGTATCATCAAGTGTATAATCATGGTGCGTTAACGCGAGAATTTATGACATTTACATCTGAACAAACAAATATGAATGTTGTTACATGTACAGAAGCGATGACAGGAGAAGATTTTGGTTATATGCTTCGTGATATTCCAGGGTTTATGTTCTGGCTTGGAGTAGACTCAGAATATGGTTTACATCATGCAAAACTACAACCGAAGGAAGAAGTGATTGAACAGACCATTTCATTTTTAAATCAATATGTAAAGTGGAAAGGGAACAGGTCTTAAACCTGTTCTTTTTAATTGAGAAATTATAAGATATAATGCATTTTTTTTGTAATTCTAACACAATACTTTATAATGGTAGGTGGAGGGAAAAGTTGATAGTAAGTTGTTTTGTAATGATTACCAATTGAAATTGACTGAAAACTGATTCCTCTTATATACTACAAGAGTGGACATATATGATAAAAATTTATGGAGGTTGATACATATGGCAGAACGTATGGTAGCAAAACAAGCGCCACGCTTTGAAATGGACGCTGTTATGCCAAACAAAGAATTTGGTAAAGTAAGTCTTGAAGAAGTTATGAAACAGGACAAATGGACAGTGCTTTTCTTCTATCCAATGGATTTCACTTTCGTATGTCCAACAGAAATCATCGCACTTTCTGATCGTTATGATGAGTTTGAAGATTTAGATGCAGAAGTAATCGGTGTATCTACTGATACAATCCACACTCATTTAGCTTGGATTAACACTGATCGTACGAAAAATGGTTTAGGAGAATTAAATTATCCGTTAGCAGCAGATACGAACCATGTAGTATCTCGTGACTACGGTGTATTACTTGAAGAAGAAGGTATTGCACTTCGTGGTTTATTCATTATTAGTCCAGAAGGCGAATTAATGTACCAAGTTGTACATCATAACAACATCGGACGTGAAGTTGATGAAGTAATTCGTGTTCTTCAAGCTCTTCAAACTGGTGGACTTTGCCCAGCAAACTGGAAACCAGGTCAAGCAACTTTAAACGTTTAATTTTATTGTAAACTATAGAAGGTCTAACAATATTTTGTTAGGCCTTTCTCTACATGTATTAGGAGGAAAAATAATGAAATTACGCGAATCAATGCCTTCTTTAGATGGTGCAACAAAAGTATTAAATGGAGAAGTTGTACGTGAATCACTAATTGGTGAAAAACCCACACTTATTCATTTCTGGTCAGTTAGTTGTCACTTATGTAAAGAAGCAATGCCAAATATTAATAACTTTCGTGATGAGTATAAAGAGCAATTAAATGTTGTTTCCGTTCATATGCCACGTTCAGAAGAAGACTTAAACCTTGAGCAAGTGGAAGCAGTTGCAAAAGAACATGGAATTTCCCAACCTATTTTAGTGGACAATCAACATAAGATTACAGATTCATTTGAAAATCAATATGTGCCAGCGTATTATGTGTTTGATAAAAATGGTGTACTTCGTCATTTCCAAGCGGGTGGAAGCGGGATGCAAATGCTAACGAAACGAGTAAATCGTGTGTTAGATGAAGCGCAAAAAGAAGCTGAATAAAAGGTGGATTTTCTATTTACATGCTAGACGGCTTGGAAGTAGAAATTTCTTTTGATATGTGCAAAAAACCTCCTTTTCATTAGGGGGTTTTTGGTTTTATAAATAGTAGGTTAAATGAGAGATATACATCTAGGGTATGGATTTAATAATAAAAATTTGACTCAAAGCAATGGAACTGTATGTTTTAGTTTACTTTTCATGTGAAAAATGTGTAAAATCAATGTGATACATAGATAAAAGGGTGGGGGATTAGGTGCAGATTGGCAGCGCAATCTTATGTTTCTTTTTGTATGCATATGTTATTATTGCAGCGGTTTATTTCGGCATAAGTTTTTATGCATATCGTTTAAAGAATAAATGCGAATATGAAGAAACATATAAATGGGTGAAAGGTTATTTATCACCTGTATTAGAGATTATGAATGGATTTGTTCTTTTTTTATTTATTGGTTTAATTGCTTTTTCAACAAGCATAGTTGGAAATAAGACAACCTTATTTGTAATTGGTGTCATTATTTTTATGCTTTTAGGCATTCGAATAGGAAATGCTGTGTTTTGGAATGAAAGGAAAATTGATGGATGGACAGGTATGTTGATTCCAGGTATGTTAGCAGCTATTGTTACGAATATCGAACATGAATACAATCAATTACATTTTTGGTTAATTATCGTATTAACAATTTTTTCTGTCCTGTATATAAGTGCGGCATTTTTAACATATTGCGCAAATAAAAAAGGTGATTCTAATGGAATTCGATTTTTTCGAAGTCGAGCGTTATTTTGGAGCGTCCCTACAATGCTTGTCATTGGAATCATTGCACTTGTTGTAAATGGGTATAACTTTGCAGGATGGCAAGTTTTTTTAGAAACATGGTGGATTTTTATCATCTCGTTTTGTGCATTTTTAGGAGCAACTCATTATTTATTTCATCAACAACATTATAACTGGGCGCTCTTATTTGCTTTTATACAACTCTTATTTGCCTTTTTTGGTCAAGAAACATTATTATTTGTGTTTCAAACGTTTAGTTCGTTTGGAAACATTTTTGTTTTTGGTATGCTCGTTTGTATTATTGCGTTTTATTTACAACAGTATTTCTATATAGAGAAGCAAAAATAAGTGCAATTCGCTAAGCTTTGTGGTGAATATAAAATATGCTACAATGGAAAGAGATAGGACTTGATGTTATTGGAGGAATTCATGTGAGTGGGAAAGAGAAAGAATTTGCTGTCATCGGACTTGGACGTTTTGGAGGCAGTATTTGTCGTGAATTAGCCCAATTAGGTATGGAAGTAATGGCTATTGACTTAGATGAAGATAAAATTAATGAATTTGCCAATATTGCTTCGCATGCAGTGATTGCAGATTCAACAGATGAGATGGTGTTAAAAAGCCTAGGTATTCGTAATTTTGATCATGTTGTTGTTGCAATCGGAGATAATTTAAATGCAAGTATTTTAACTACGCTTATTTTAAAAGAGCTAGGTGTGAAAAATATTACGGTAAAAGCTCAAAATGATTATCATGAAAAAGTGTTATCTAAAATAGGGGCAGACCATATTGTCCATCCTGAACGTGATATGGGAAAACGAATTGCGAATAATATTGCTTCAAGTAACGTATTAGATTACTTAGAGCTTTCTGATGAGCATAGTATTGTAGAGATTATTGCTAATAAAAAGATTGATGGTCACTCGTTAATTGAATTGGATATTCGAGCGAAGTTTGGATTAAACATTGTTGCAATTAAGCGAGGGAAGGAAGTTATTGTTTCCCCGCGAGCTACAGAAAATATTCAATCGGGAGATATTTTAATTGTAATTGGTCATGATGATGAAGTAAATCGCTTTAAGCACTTCTTAAGATAAGATAGAAAGTAAAATAAAAAAGACAATGCTCGTAAGCATTGTCTTTTTTTATATTTCCATAATGATAGGTAAAATCATTGGACGACGTTTTGTTTTTTCGTATAAGAATGGTGCTAATGTGTCTGTAATCTCATTTTTAATTTCAGACCATTGTGTTGTTTTTCGCTCCATTACTTTTTCAAGGTGCGTTGTAATCAGTGTTTGAGCATCATTGATTAAATCGCTACTTTCGCGCATATAAACGAATCCGCGAGAGATAATATCAGGTCCGGCAGCAACTTTAAATTCTTTCATATCAATGCTGACAACTACGATAACAAGTCCTTCTTCAGAAAGAATACGACGGTCGCGCAGTACAATGTTACCAATATCACCAATACCGTTTCCATCGATATAAACAGAGCCAGATGGGATTTTTCCAGCAACACTTGCTTCGTCTGAACGTAATGCAAGAACATCACCATTGTCCATGATGAAGCAATTCTCTTCTGGAATACCACAATCGTTTGCTAATTTCATGTGCATACGTTGCATGCGGAATTCACCATGAATTGGCATAAAGTATTTAGGCTTAATAAGACGTAGCATTAACTTTTGTTCTTCTTGTCCACCATGTCCACTTGTGTGGATGTTTGAAAGCTTACCATGGATAACATCAGCGCCAGCGCGATATAACATATTAATTGTACGGCTTACGCTAACTGTATTTCCTGGAATTGGTGAAGAAGAGAAGACAACTGTATCACCAGGAATAATTTGAATTTGGCGGTGTGTCCCATTCGCGATACGAGAAAGTGCTGCCATTGGTTCACCTTGACTACCTGTACATAAAATAACGATTTTGTTAGCTGGTAGTCGATTGATTTGAGAGGCTTCAATAAATGTATCTTTTGGACAGCGAATATAACCGAGATCATGACCAATTTCAATTGCTGCTTCCATGCTTCGACCAAATACAGCCACTTTACGATTGTTTTCAACGGCAGCTTCAACAACTTGTTGCAAGCGATGAATATTTGACGCAAAGGTTGCAAAGATAATGCGACCTTCTACTTTGCGGAAAATATCTTGAATGCTATCGCCGACGCGGCGTTCAGACATTGTAAAGTTCGGGACTTCACTATTGGTACTATCAGATAAGAGACAAAGTACACCGTCTTTACCGATTTCCGCCATTTTCGTTAAGTCTGCTGGTTCGCCTACTGGTGTGAAATCAAATTTGAAATCTCCTGTATGAACAATTTGACCTTGCGGTGTTTTTACCACAGCACCGTATGAATCTGGAATACTGTGTGTTGTGCGGAAGAACGATACGGATGTCTTTTTGAATTTGATAACATCGTCTTCTTGAATTTCGTAAAGTTTTGCTTTTCGCAATAATCCGTGCTCTTCTAATTTGTTTTTAATTAGAGCGATTGCTAATTTCCCGCCGTAAATTGGGATATTCACTTGACGTAATAGGTAAGGGATACCACCAATATGATCTTCGTGACCATGAGTAATAAATAACCCCTTAATTTTATCTTCGTTTCGTACAAAATAAGTGTAATCAGGAATCACATAGTCGATTCCGAGAAGTTCGTCTTCTGGAAATTTAATTCCAGCATCAATTATAATAATTTCATCTTGAAATTGAACAGCGTATGTATTTTTGCCGATTTCACCGAGTCCGCCAAGAGCGAAAACGGCTACCTGATCATTTTTTAGGAATTTCATAAATTATACGAGCTCCGTTAATGTTAAATCAGCATTTTGTTTTTCGTATTCAAGATGAGCACCAGTAACAGATTGGACAAACTCAATATTATATGCGAACTTTTGCAATTTTGTACGAACGTCTTTTTCGGATTCCGCTTCTAAATATAAAACTTTTGTATTTTCACGCACTGGAACCTCAGTCATTTTTTCTTGATAGAATACTTTAAAAATCATTGGGAAAACCTCTCCTTGTCTATGTTTTGCATTATCTGTTACCTATTATAAAGCAAATAGTTATGATTTTCATGTTTTTTCGAATCAGAATGAAGAAAAAGCCCGAAATGGGCACAATTTAAGCCATTGTCTTTTTACGGACTAAATCGTTTAAATATTGTTTTAGCTTTTTCTTCAGCTTCTTCAGCATGATTACTCCTTCCTTTCCTTATTTTAAACATGCATACTTAATTCTTATTTAGTAGTAACTCTTCATCTCCACATACTAGAAAACCATAGAAGATAAATGAGGGAATCGCCGCCTTGATGTTCAGTGATCTTATTGGCTCATGCAGACGTAATCTTATATTCCGTTTTTTGCTCTCACAGGCAGTATGCCCCCGGTTATAAATATAGTATGAGGTAGATTAGAAAAGAAAATTCATTCAAACTACTATTAATGTTCTTTTAATAGTATATGCATATTTCGTAAATAAGGTTAGAAAGTGAACGCTTTCTTCACAGATGTTTAATATGTTATACTTTTTTTTAGGATTTGAAAAGAAGTAGTCAAAATAGGAATATAGAAGGCTTAGAAAGGGTTTTGAAAATGAATAATAAAATCGTCTTTTTTGATATTGATGGAACATTGTTAGATCACGATAAAAAAATTCCACAATCTACAAGAGAAGCGGTGCGTACGTTACAAGAAAAAGGAGTACATGTGGCAATTGCGACAGGGCGTGCACCTTTCATGTTTGAAGACATTCGTAATGAGCTTAACATTCATAATTATGTTAGTTTTAATGGCCAATATGTTGTATTTGAAGATGAGGTTATATTTAAAAATCCATTACACCCTAATACATTACATACTTTTACAACGTTTGCTAAGCAAGAGGGATATCCACTTGTTTATTTAGATCATAAGGATATGAAGGCAACAGTAGAATATCATAATTATGTAAAAGAAAGTTTCGGAAGTCTGCAATTTGAGCATCCGTTATATGAGCCAAGTTTTTATGAAAATCGTGACGTTTATCAAACGCTTCTTTTTTGCCAAGCGGGTGAGGAAAAAAAGTTCATTTATGATTATCCAGATTTTCATTTTATTCGTTGGCACGCGTATTCTATGGACATTATCCCAAATGGTGGTTCTAAAGCAAAGGGAATTGAAAAATTCATTGAGAAATTAGGGTTTAGGCGTGAACAGGTCTATGCTTTTGGAGATGGATTAAATGATTTAGAAATGATTGAAGCAGTAGGAACGGGGATTGTAATGGGGAATGGTCACGACGATTTGAAAAAACTTGCTAATTATGTGACGAAAGATGTTAGTGAAGATGGGATTCTTCACGGTTTGCAGTGGGCTGGTTTACTCTAGGTAATATGGTGTGAGAACCATTCCATAAGAGGAGTAATATGATAATAGTAGTAAAAAGCAGAAGCTATTGCTTCTGCTTTTTATCGTTCTAGAGGTTTTGCATCCTCGGGGGCTACAAAAGGATTTTTTTGATTAATATGATCATAGAACATTACACCATTTAAATGGTCAATCTCATGTTGGAATACAATCGCTGGTAACCCTTTCAAACGTAATTTTACTTCTTCACCATCGACGGTAGTTGCTTTAACTGTAATTCGTGTATAACGTGGAACATATCCAGGAACTTCACGATCTACAGATAGGCATCCTTCGCCACCTGATAAGTATGTACGTTCAACAGAGTGACTAATAATTTTGGGATTGAATAAAGCGTAGCTGTATAAAGTTTCGGTTGTATCAGTAACATGAACAGCAATCATTCTTTTTGAAATACCAATTTGTGGTGCAGCTAGCCCGATTCCTGGACGTAAATTATATTTTTCAACCATTTCAGGGTTTTGACTGTTCATTACAAATTCAATCATTTCTCGTAGTACACGTGTATCTTCCTCATTTGCTGGCAGAGGTACTTCTTCTGCTACTGCTCGTAGAATGGGATTTCCTTCACGAATTACATCGTTCATTGTAAGCATTCACAATCTCTCCTTTCTCCTTTAGTCTACCAAAGGAGCTGAAAAAAGTCATGATAAAGTACATAGTACCTATATATAAATTAAGCAAATAAAGAGGATGACTAGTGCTGTAATTTTATTATTAGCGATTGGTTGGTAAAAAAAGAAAAGACGGCAGAGCCGCCTATTTCTTTCTATAGTTGTTTTGTTTTACATTAACGAATGCAAGCAGCACCAACGATAATTAAAAGAATAAACAACACAACGATTAAAGCAAAGCCCCGTCCGTATCCGCATCCTCCGCAAGAACCTCCGTATCCTCCGTAAGAACCTCCGTATCCATAGGAAGGATATGAACAAGTTGGATAACAATATGTGTATCCGTACATGAGATGACCTCCTTTATCATTTCCCGCTAATACTGCGGTTATTATAAGGTATGGAAGAGTGGTTAGAAGTGTATAGACATTCGCCTAGAAAAGGAAGAAGTGATTGCATATTTTTGTTATAAAGAGAGAAAAACTAAGAAGAATTAAATCGTTTACATACTATTCTACGATGGAAAACAGGTTAAATAGGGAATAATATAACAGTAGGTTATTGCTTACTAATACAGATGTGAAAATAAAAACAACAATGTATAGTGGAAACCTTAATGTTATTCATAAAAAAATCGTAACCAAAGTAATTGACATCGTGATTAGAATAGTTGTAAACTAAAAAACGTGATCAAGATTGTATTAATATGTTTCTGAAAAAACATTAGTACAGATTGTTAGGTACACAAAATTATTCTCAACCGGCGAGGTTTCCTGTCGGTTTACATGGTTACGTTTTCGTACTAGTGAATTTCTAGTGAAAGCGTTTCAGAATATGGTTCAAGAGAGGAAGAGGTGAACGGAATGGGTACTAAAACAAAAAAGACCCTATTTAATGTTGATGAGCAAATGAAAGCTATCGCAGCTCAATTTGAAACATTACAAATTTTAAATGAAAACGGCGAAGTTGTGAATGAAGCAGCTATGCCTGAATTATCTGATGATCAATTAAAAGAATTAATGCGTCGTATGGTGTATACTCGCGTATTAGACCAACGTTCTATTTCTTTAAACCGTCAAGGACGTTTAGGTTTCTACGCACCTACAGCTGGACAAGAAGCTTCTCAATTAGCGAGTCATTTCGCACTTGAAGCAGAAGACTTCATCTTACCAGGATACCGTGATGTACCACAATTAGTATGGCACGGATTACCATTATACCAAGCATTCTTATTCTCTCGTGGACACTTCATGGGTAACCAAATGCCTGAGAATGTAAATGCACTAGCTCCACAAATCATTATCGGTGCGCAAATCATCCAAACTGCTGGTGTTGCGTTAGGTATGAAACTACGTGGTAAAAAATCTGTTGCAATTACTTACACTGGTGACGGTGGTGCTTCACAAGGTGACTTCTACGAAGGTATGAACTTTGCAGGTGCATTCAAAGCTCCAGCAATCTTCGTTGTTCAAAACAACCGTTACGCAATCTCTACTCCAGTAGAAAAGCAATCTGCAGCTAAAACTGTAGCACAAAAAGCAGTAGCAGCAGGTATTTACGGAATTCAAGTAGACGGTATGGATCCATTAGCTGTATACGCAGCAACTGCTTTCGCTCGTGAGCGCGCAGTAAATGGCGAAGGCCCTACTCTAATCGAGACTCTAACATTCCGTTACGGTCCACATACAATGGCTGGTGATGACCCAACTCGTTACCGTACAAAAGATATCGAAAACGAATGGGAACAAAAAGATCCAATCGTACGCTTCCGTACATTCTTAGAAAATAAAGGCCTATGGTCTCAAGAAGTAGAAGAAAAAGTAATCGAAGAAGCAAAAGAAGATATCAAACAAGCAATTGCTAAGGCTGACCAAGCTCCAAAACAAAAAGTAACTGATTTAATGGAAATCATGTACGAAAAAATGCCTTACAACTTAGCTGAACAATATGAAATTTATAAAGAAAAGGAGTCGAAGTAAGCCATGGCTCAAATGACAATGATTCAAGCAATCACTGATGCTTTACGTGTTGAAATGAAAAATGACCCTAACGTACTTGTGTTTGGTGAAGACGTTGGTGTAAACGGCGGTGTATTCCGTGCTACTGAAGGTTTACAAGCTGAATTCGGTGAAGATCGTGTAATGGATACTCCACTTGCAGAGTCTGGTATTGGTGGACTTGCAGTTGGTCTTGCACTTGAAGGATTCCGTCCAGTTCCAGAAATCCAATTCTTCGGTTTCGTTTATGAAGTAATGGATTCTATTTCTGGACAATTAGCTCGTATGCGTTACCGTTCTGGTGGACGTTGGACTGCTCCAGTAACAGTTCGTTCTCCATTTGGTGGCGGTGTTCATACTCCAGAATTACATGCTGATAGCTTAGAAGGATTAGTGGCTCAACAACCTGGTCTAAAAGTTGTTATCCCATCTACTCCATACGATGCAAAAGGTCTTTTAATCTCTGCGATTCGTGACAACGATCCAGTTATCTACTTAGAGCATATGAAATTGTACCGTTCATTCCGTCAAGACGTACCAGAAGGCGAATACACAATTGATTTAGGTAAAGCTGATATCAAACGTGAAGGTACAGATGTATCTGTTATCGCTTACGGTGCTATGGTTCATGCTGCATTAAAAGCTGCTGAAGAACTTGAAAAAGAAGGTATCTCTTTAGAAGTTGTTGACTTACGTACAGTTCAACCATTAGATATCGAAACAATCATCGCTTCTGTTGAAAAAACAGGTCGCGTAGTTGTAGTTCAAGAAGCTCAAAAACAAGCTGGTATTGCAGCTAACGTTGTAGCGGAAATTAACGATCGTGCAATCTTAAACTTAGAAGCTCCAGTTGTACGTGTTGCAGCTGCTGATACAGTATTCCCATTCTCTCAAGCTGAGAGCGTATGGTTACCAAACCATAAAGATATTGTTGAAGCTGTAAACAAAGTAATGAACTTCTAATTTTTAGTTTTTCATGTGCAAAAGAAATCAGCACATGCTGATTTCTTTTGCCATATTCCATAATAAAGAAATGAATCAGGGGGCTGAATTCCGTGGCATTTGAATTTAAACTACCAGATATCGGTGAAGGTATCCACGAAGGTGAAATCGTAAAATGGTTTATTAAACCAGGCGACGAAGTAAACGAAGACGATGTACTTCTTGAAGTGCAAAATGATAAAGCAGTAGTAGAAATCCCTTCTCCAGTTAAAGGTAAAGTACTTGAAGTACTTGTAGAAGAAGGTACGGTTGCAGTAGTTGGAGATACATTAATTAAATTTGATGCTCCTGGATACGAAAACCTTAAATTTAAAGGTGACGACCATGACGATGCTCCAAAAGCTGAAGAAGCGAAAGAAGAAGCTCCAAAAGCTGAAGCTACTCCAGCAGCAACTGCTGAAGTAGTAAATGAGCGCGTAATCGCTATGCCATCAGTTCGTAAATATGCTCGTGAAAAAGGTGTAGATATTCATAAAGTAGCTGGTTCTGGTAAGAACGGCCGCGTTGTGAAAGCTGATATCGATGCATTTGCAAATGGTGGACAAACTGTAGCAGCAACTGAGGCTCCAGCAGCAGTAGAAGCTACTCCAGCAGCAGCAAAAGAAGAAGCACCAAAAGCACAACCAATCCCAGCTGGTGAATATCCAGAAACTCGTGAGAAAATGAGTGGTATCCGTAAAGCGATTGCAAAAGCAATGGTTAACTCTAAGCATACAGCTCCTCACGTAACATTAATGGATGAAGTAGATGTAACAGAACTTGTTGCTCACCGTAAGAAGTTCAAAGCTGTTGCAGCTGACAAAGGTATTAAATTAACTTACCTTCCATACGTTGTAAAAGCTTTAACATCTGCATTACGTGAATTCCCAATGTTGAATACTGCTTTAGACGATGCTTCTCAAGAAATCGTTCATAAACATTACTTCAACATCGGTATCGCAGCTGATACAGACAAAGGTCTATTAGTACCAGTTGTTAAAGATACAGATCGTAAATCAATCTTCACTATTTCTAACGAGATCAATGATCTTGCTGGTAAAGCACGTGAAGGTCGTTTAGCTCCAGCTGAAATGAAAGGTGCTTCTTGCACAATTACAAACATTGGTTCTGCAGGTGGACAATGGTTCACTCCAGTTATCAATCACCCAGAAGTAGCAATCCTTGGTATCGGCCGTATCGCTGAGAAGCCAGTTGTGAAAAACGGTGAAATCGTTGCAGCTCCAGTATTAGCATTATCTCTAAGCTTTGACCATCGTTTAATTGACGGCGCAACTGCTCAAAAAGCATTAAACCAAATTAAACGTCTATTGAATGACCCACAATTATTAGTAATGGAGGCGTAATAACAATGGTAGTAGGAGATTTCCCAATTGAATTAGATACAGTCGTTGTTGGTGCAGGTCCTGGTGGATACGTTGCGGCAATTCGTGCAGCACAATTAGGTCAAAAGGTAGCAATTATCGAAAAAGCTAACCTTGGTGGCGTATGCTTAAACGTTGGATGTATTCCTTCAAAAGCGTTAATCAATGCAGGTCATCGTTATGAGAATGCAATGCATTCTGATGACATGGGTATCACTGCAGAGAACGTAAAAGTTGACTTTACAAAAGTTCAAGAATGGAAAAACGGCGTAGTTAAGAAATTAACTGGCGGTGTTGAAGGCCTTCTTAAGGGTAACAAAGTTGAAATCATTCGCGGTGAAGCTTACTTCGTAGATGCTAACACATTACGCGTAATGACTGAAGATGCAGCTCAAACTTATACGTTTAAAAATGCTGTTCTTGCAACTGGTTCTACACCAATCGAAATTCCTGGATTCAAATACTCTAAACGTGTTATCAACTCTACAGGCGCTCTAAGCTTACCTGAAATTCCTAAAAAACTTGTTGTAATCGGCGGCGGTTACATCGGTATGGAATTAGGTACTGCATATGCTAACTTCGGTACAGAAGTTACTGTAGTAGAAGCTGGCGACGAAATCTTAGCTGGTTTCGAAAAAGCAATGAGCTCTGTTGTTAAACGTGCCCTTCAAAAGAAAGGTAACGTAAATATTCATACAAAAGCTATGGCTAAAGGCGTTGAAGAAACAGAAACTGGCGTAAAAGTTAGCTTCGAAGTTAAAGGTGAAGTACAAACTGTAGAAGCAGATTACGTATTAGTAACTGTAGGTCGTCGTCCAAACACTCAAGAAATCGGTCTTGAGCAAGTTGGAGTTAAAATGACTGATCGCGGTATCATCGAAATCGATGAGCAATGCCGTACAAACGTACCAAACATCTATGCAATCGGTGATATCGTTCCTGGACCACCATTAGCTCACAAAGCTTCTTACGAAGGTAAAGTAGCTGTTGAAGCAATTAGTGGCCATGCATCAGCTATCGATTACATCGGAATTCCTGCAGTATGCTTCACAGATCCAGAATTAGCATCTGTTGGATACACTAAGAAACAAGCTGAAGAAGCAGGAATGGCAGTAACTGTATCTAAGTTCCCATTCGCTGCAAACGGTCGTGCATTATCATTAAACAGCACAGACGGTTTCCTACAACTTGTAACACGTAAAGAAGATGGTCTTCTTGTAGGTGCACAAGTTGCAGGTGCAGGTGCTTCTGATATTATCTCTGAGATTGGTTTAGCTATCGAAGCTGGAATGACAGCTGAAGATATCGCTCAAACAATCCATGCTCACCCAACATTAGGTGAAATCACAATGGAAGCAGCTGAAGTTGCTCTTGGAATGCCAATTCACATTGTAAAATAATACGAATAACCAAAATAACCCGCCTTTTATCTTTTTAAAGGCGGGTTATTTTTTATTTTATGGAATTTATCTTGCAAAATCCCGATTTGTGAGAGCTGATCGTTAGTGAGAATGAAGAAATCCATTGATTAAAGTTTCACTCTATCCATTAAAGCTTTAGTAGAGCTAACAAGGTCGTTATGTATATTTATGGAATAAATACGTAATACTATATAGTCTAAATTGGAATGTACGTAACTTTTTTAGAAATATAATGGACTCAAATCGATTACATCTTTTCGTATTATGTAATGGATTTGAGTCCAATACCATATCTTATTATAAAATAGAGCATGTCAAAGGAGATGGTTTCGTGAAAATCATACATGTTATATTTTATCATTTCCTTTTATGGAGTGGATTTTCTATTGTACTATTCTTATCAAATGGTGATAAATTTCATTATAAAGTGATGCTCTTTTTCGTGTTCCTTTATTTAGCATATGTAATTGCATATGTTGTTCTTCGTATAAGAAAACAGGCACTATTTCTTACTTGCGCAAATAGTATGCTCTTTTTACTGATATCTTTCCTTTTTTTATAGTTAGCGTTTATAAAAATACATTGTTCTTCCATTAAATAACCTTAATTCACCCTCTAATTTTTTTGCTAAAAAACGGCAGAATTCATTTGCTTTTCCTTTATCCCCAAATGTGGCAGTAGAAGGTAAGGAGATTTGAACGAAAGCTTGGTCGTTTTCTGTTCCTATCCCCACATAAATAGAATTATAACGATCATGACTAGATTTGAGCTCAAGTGTAGTATCTGATGTATCAAATATCTCATACGGAAATGCTACGTTAGTATATGCATAGCTAACTTGCGCGCCGGTTTGCGAAGTAATGGTTTTATAATAATTAAAAAGTTGTTTAACATCTTCTAATGAGACAGCTTGTTGTTTTGATTTAGGTACAAGTTTAATAAATGCATGTTGCATAAAGATTTTCCTCCTAAAGTAATATATACAGACATTTTAACACTGGTGTAAATTTTTTGACAATTAAAAAGGTTCTTTCCTTTTTTTGTTTAATATATACGGTAGAAAGTGTTGTGAGGAAAGGAGGAAGAAAATGTTTGAAAAATTGTATGATGAGCATGAGAGTGTGAAGGTACGATTTTTGGGATTTATGACACATGAAAACCGCTATGATTTTGGTGTTATTTATACAAATATGTTTTTTGGAAAACCTCTTGTTGTTTGCATGCAAACAGGGAGAGCAACTTTACTAGGACAAGACGATGTAGATAATGTTCAACATTTACAACAGGTCTTTAAATTACAATCAGAGGAGGAAGCGAATGACCTAGCACAATTCTTTAAGTTTCTTGTACCACCTACTTCCTTACATGCTGAATATGAAGAATAAATAAAAGGAAACAGTCGTACTTATTAAGATATGACTGTTTTTTCATGTTATTGTATCATACTAATATAAAGTTAATTTTTTTAATGTGTTATACTAAAAACCTATTGACGTAAAAAGTATAACATATTAAAATAAAGACAGAAAGTTAAGCGGTTACAAAAAAGTTTTTGGGATTATAAACTTAGGGGGAAATAAAAAAATGGGAACAATCGTATGTCAAGATTGTGAAAGTACAATTGCACACTTCGAGGATGAGAAAGTAACAGTACTTTACGGGAAATGCGGATCTTGCGGATGTGATCACAAGGAGCATACAAAAGCCCAGTAATATATAGGAATATTCTAGCTGAAAAAGTTTTTAGGACCATAAACTTAGGGGGAAATGAAAAATGGGAACAATCGTATGTCAAGTTTGTGAAGGAACAATCGCACACTTTGAAGATGAAAAAACAACGGTACTTTACGGGAAATGTGAATCTCATTGCGAATGTGGTCACAAAGAACATACAAAAGTTCAGTAATATATAGAACGTGTAAATATAAAGGTTTTCAATCATAATTCAAACTCAGGGGGAAATGAAAAATGGGAACAATCGTATGTCAAGTTTGTGAAGGAACAATTGCACACTTTGAAGATGAAAAGACAACAGTACTTTACGGGAAATGTGGATCTCATTGCGAATGTGGTCACAAAGAGCATACAAAAGCCTAATAATTAAAAAAACGCCTGCATATTTTGCAGGCGTTTTTTAATAGATTGTAGTTGTGTGACCAACCGTTGCAATAATTGCATCATCTCGAATGGGAATGAATTTGAATGTGGTTTGTAGGGTATTAGCAGAAGCATGTTGGCTCATGAGGCGACTATCTATGCGGGTAATAAAATCTGTTAAATATGCTGAGATAAAGGCATAGGGAATTCTTCGTTCATTTAATAGATAAATGATTTGTTCCTTTGTTTGTACTCCTACACCGTGCCCATAAAAAAAGAAATTACCTAAATAAATGGCATTTTCTCCTTGCCATTCAACTGAAGCTGGATTCACTTGTGGATTTTTAAAGTAAACAAGATCGCCAGGAACGATATCCCCACCGTTTTTTGTCACCAGTTTTAAATCTCGATCATAATCCCATGTATATAGTAGAAGGTTTGCGAATAAGCGGTTAAAAGTTTGCTCATCATATAGAGCTAAAAGTGCCTTGTAAAAAATAATAATCATTGCTGTTGCACATTCTGTTCCATACTTTTTTCCATCTTTAAAAATATCTCGTATCGCGACCGAGGGTGGTCTATTTGGAAGTAATTGAAATCCTCCTAGTGGTGTCCTTTGCCAAAATTCAGGGTTGCAATAGGACTCTTGGAATGTACGGAACTGTAATCCACTTTGAAAGAGTTCTAAGGAGGATGTAATGATATGAATTCGTAAATTTAGATCAAAGCTGAGTTCATCAGTTGTTCGGAATGAATATACTTCCTGATTTCCAGCCATAATGGCCAATATTTGTTGTTTCTCAGTAGCGAACGGTTCATTTTCACTCGTGATATAAGGATGTACAATAGAACGACCAATCACAATCATAATTGTATCCCCACCTATAAGTTACATTCTTTAGTATCGTATGAGTAAAAGAAAAAATGGTGAAAAAAAGCCTATCAACTGATAGGCTTGTATTCTTTAATAACGCGTAGTGTTTGGAGTGTCATATCTTCAGGACCTTGTACTGGTAGGCCAGCATCTAGGTTTTTATTAATGTAGTCTAGGTTTTCTTGCGTAATGATTTCGCCAGGGGTGAAGATTGGAATACCTGGCGGATAAACCATAACAAAATCTGCTATAATGCGACCAGCAGCTTCTTCAAATGGGATGACTTCTGCTTCTGAGTAAAAAGCATCCCGAGGAGAGAGGGCAAGTACAGGGATTTCTGGAATTTCAACTTGTACTTGAACACCTTTGTCCGCTCTATCTTTAAAGGTAGTTGCTAGTTCTCGTAAGGCCTCAATAAGAATATTAGTTTCGACCTCTGTATCTCCCAATGTCACAAGGCATAGAATGTTATATAAGTCTGAAAGCTCGACTTCAATGTTGTAATGTTCTCTTAACCATAATTCTGCTTCGTGACCTGTAATGCCTAGATCCTTGACAGATACAATCAGTTTTGTTGGATCATAGCTGAATGTTGCATCCATACCTAACATTTCTTTACCAGGGCAATATAGATTTTCAATCTCATTTATCGTACAGCGTACATGTTCGGCTAACTGAATTGTTTTTGTGATTAATTCTTTTCCTTCAGTCGCAAGACGTTTTCTTGCGACGTCTAAAGAAGCTAATAGAATATAGGAAGTTGATGTTGTTGTAAGCATGCTAATAATCGATTGAACATGTTTTACATTCACAAGGCCTTCTTTGACATTTAGAATGGAACTTTGTGTTAATGAACCTCCGAGCTTATGAACACTTGTCGCTGCCATATCTGCACCAGCTTGCATAGCTGACATTGGTAATTCGTCATGGAAATGAATATGAACACCATGAGCTTCATCAACTAATACAGGTATTTCATAGGAATGAGCTAATTCTACAATATGCTGCAAGTCTGCGGCGAATCCAAAGTATGTTGGATTAATAACGAGTAACCCTTTTGCATCTGAATGTTCCTCGAGTGCTTTTTTTACAGATTGAATCGTAATCCCATGTGAAATACCGAGCTTCGGATCGATTTCAGGATGAATGAAAATTGGTTTTGCACCTGAGAAAATAATGGCTGACATTACAGATTTATGAACGTTTCGTGGTACAAGAATTTTATCTCCTGGGCCACAAACGCTCATTACCATTGTCATAATTGCACCGCTTGTACCTTGAACTGAAAAGAAGGTATGATCTGCACCGAATGCAGTTGCAGCTAAATCTTGAGCTTCTTTAATCATACCTTTTGGATGATGTAAATCATCGAGCGGAGCAATATTAATTAAATCAATTGCTAATGCATTATGCCCAATAAATTCGCGAAATTCTGGGTCCATCCCTTGTCCTTTTTTATGACCTGGGATATGAAATTGAATTGGATTTCGCTTGCTGTGCTCTACTAAAGCGGTAAACAATGGTGTTTTGTATTGGGACAATCTATACACCCCTTCTTCTTCGTAATATTTATTATGAGTTGTTTTATGTGTATCTTGTTCAGTAAGAAAGTTATTTCCCCTATATAGTTATATAACTGTCTATAAGAACTTGACTTGTTCTACTTACCAAATGGAAGTTTCACTTTATTTTCAATAAAACAAAAGCATTATATCACCAATGATTATATATGTATAGAAAAAACTATTATTTTTATTATATGCATAATTAGTAATAATTTGTATGCCGTTATTCGTGAGCAGTAAAGTTTTAACTTAAAGTTCTGAGAAAGCGAGGAGATACGTAGAATTCCGTCAATGGAAGTTATATTTCTATTCGCGTTCAGTAATATCCTCATCTTAAAAATCAGCGAAAATAAAAGAGGATGGAGGAAAAATAAAGTTTCAATTTATCGAGGCTTATTTTCAAAAAGGAAAGGAGATCTATGCCTTTCATCGCCTCGTTGTCTTCGGTATGAAGAGAGACAATGCCATAATAAAAGAGAAATAGTGTATAATGCAAAAGGGACTATGATAAAGAAGGATGGAAGGTTTATTTTTAAGGGAGAATAAGGGTAAAAATGAAAGAGGTGTACATATGGAATATCAATATCCACTTGATTATGATTGGTCGAATGATGAGATGATTGCGATTGTGACATTCTATGAGGCAATTGAAAAGGCGTATGAAAAAGGTATCATCAGAGAAGAATTGATGAGATTATATCGCCGTTTTAAAGAAATTGTGCCGTCGAAAGCGGAAGAGAAAAAAATTGATAAAGAGTTTCAAGAAGTAAGTGGTTACTCTATATACCGAGCGATTCAAAAGGCGAAAGAAGTAGAAGAACAAAAGATTGTGAAAATGTAAAAAGATTTTGAAAAATCAAATTCTAAGTGCTATAATGGGATAACAACTTAAAACGGACAATATAAATTGTCCGTTTTCTTACTATCGATTGCAAATTTTATATAAAGGAAGGAGTGAGTGCATCGTAGTTTGTATCTTCTCAAGAAATTGTTCATCATCGAGTGTTGAGCACTCTTCTGGAGAAATGTGAATACCAACTAGTAACTCTGCTTTTTTTATAGTCGCTAGGCGTTCAATCATTTTTTGTAAGTCATTTGTTTCAAGTGAGTTATGCGATTTTACAGCTGGTTTGGTATGGTCAATGGACCAAACGAAGTCATTTGGTATATTTGTTTTTAAATCATTTAAATGTTCTAAGAAGGCATGAGCCGCTTCCACTTTTTGTGGACACTCATAAATTAAACCAAAGTATATAAAAGCATGGGTACCCCATAAACCAATTTGAAAATGTGGCAGCATTTTATATCCGCGTTTATTTGTTGAAAAAGCAACCCAAGTATCGTTTGGTGGATTGACTTTACGTCGTGCATGTTTTGCAACATGATAGAAAAAAGTTTCCCCAGTTTGTTCTGATAAATAATGAGAAAATTGCTCGCCTAGAGCTTCTAATTTAGGGTGAATATTCGTTTTAATAGCATTCATTCGTTCTTCGAGACCATCAACTGCAAAGACAGCAAAGTCAGTTGATTTAAATGTTTGTAATGTCATGATAGTTCCTCCAACTCCTAGTTTGTTTTTTATTTTAGCATAGCTTGTACGATTCATAAAAAAAACAGTACAAAAAAACTTCAGTAAAAAAATATAATTTTGTTGCATAGATGATTTATCCAACATAGTATAGTATAAAACAAAAAATCAGAAAATTAAGTTAATTCTAGTCCGAGGGCAGACGAATATTGGGAGGAGGCAATAAAAATGAGACAGGTGATTAACGCGTTAAAGAGAACAGATGCTGAAAAAAGAATTCCGGTGCTAAGATTGGAGTTAGATTATGAATTAGCAACGCTATATGATGCAATGATGGAAAATGATAATCAGAAAAAAGAAGAGTGCGTGCAAAAGCTAGAAGTGCTAAGACTTGAAATGATCCGTTTAGAAGCGTAATAATAGTATATGTATAAAAATTAAGTTGGTGCGAACCTTATAAAGGGTTCGTTTTTTCTGTGAACAGTGTAGATCGGAGTGTTTAAACATGCAAGAGGTATGGAAAGAAATCGATACACATGCAAAACAGTGGATTCAAGAAGCTGGTGAGCGTTTAATGGCATCATTGCAAAAGACGCTTATTGTGGAGACGAAATCAAATGCAGCTGACCTAGTAACAAATATGGATCGAGAAACGGAACAGTTTTTGATTGGGAAAATTAAAGAAACATACCCACACCATTATATTTTAGGAGAAGAGGGATATGGAGATAAGCTTGCTTCTTCGGATGGGGTTGTTTGGTTAATTGATCCAATTGATGGTACGATGAATTTTGTTCATCAGAAAAGAAATTTTGCGATTTCAATTGGCATTTATGAGAACGGTATCGGAAAAATCGGCCTCATCTATGATCCGGTTCATGACGAACTGTATCATGCTATAAAGGGGGAAGGAGCCTTTTGTAACGGTGTAACCATTCCCACTTTAGAGAAAGGTACATTAGAAAGCGGGATTATTGCTTTAAATGCTACGTGGCTTACTGATAATCCATTACTTAATATGGAAAAAATGATGAAGCTCGTGAAAAAAGCACGAGGAACACGCTCATATGGTTGCGCGGCACTAGAAATGGTATATGTTGCAACAGGAAGATTAGATGCTTACGTGACGCCGCGATTATCTCCTTGGGATTTTGGCGGAGGACTGATTATTGTAGAAGAAGTCGATGGCAAAGTGACGACGTTTGCTGGTAAAGCACTTTCTATTGTAGAAAAAAGTAGTGTATTAGTTGCGAAGCCGGGGGTATATGAAGAGTTACTACCATTTGTATCACAGTAACAAAAAAAGTAAGAGGCTACGAAAAGCTTCTTACTTTTTACTGTTACTGTGATTTACGCATTTTTCGTTTTGTTACAAATCCGTATCCAACTGTAACAAATGTGCCGATAATGCAAATAATAATACCGATGGGACTATTTTCAGCAATCATAATTCCAATGCCAATTAAGAAAATAACACCGATAATAGCTGTTAATAAAAAGCGGTACTGAATTTGTTCCATATCTTCACCCTCCAATTTCATTTTACTTTCACAAAAGTAAGAATACAACTATATTTTCATTCTTGATTTTATTTTGATTGCCATTGTATCCCCTTCACTCTTATAATAGAGAAGGATTAAAAAGACACTAGGAGTTGGACATGTTGAAAAAACGACAAGATTTACGAAATATAGCAATTATCGCCCACGTTGACCATGGTAAAACAACACTTGTTGACCAATTATTACGTCAAGCGGGGACGTTCCGTGCAAATGAGCACGTAGAAGAACGTGCAATGGATTCGAACGATTTAGAAAGAGAACGCGGTATTACAATTTTAGCAAAAAATACAGCGATTCATTATGAAGATAAACGAATTAACATTTTAGATACGCCTGGACACGCTGACTTCGGTGGTGAAGTAGAGCGTATTATGAAAATGGTTGATGGTGTTTTACTTGTTGTTGATGCATATGAAGGTTGTATGCCACAAACGCGATTTGTTTTAAAGAAAGCTCTTGAGCAAAACTTAACTCCAATCGTTGTAGTAAACAAAATTGACCGTGACTTTGCTCGCCCGGATGAAGTAGTTGATGAAGTAATCGACTTATTTATCGAGCTTGGTGCAAACGAAGATCAATTAGAGTTCCCAGTTGTATTTGCATCAGCAATGAACGGAACAGCAAGCTTGGATTCAAACCCAGCAAATCAAGAAGAGAATATGAAATCATTATTTGATACAATTATTGAACATATTCCAGCACCAGTTGATAACAGCGAAGAGCCACTTCAATTCCAAGTAGCACTTCTTGACTATAATGACTATGTAGGTCGTATCGGGGTAGGTCGTATATTCCGCGGCACAATGAAAGTAGGACAACAAGTTGCACTAATGAAGGTCGATGGAAGCGTAAAACAATTCCGCGTAACAAAACTATTTGGTTACATGGGATTAAAACGCCAAGAAATTGAAGAAGCAAAAGCTGGAGATCTAGTAGCAGTTTCAGGTATGGAAGATATTAACGTTGGTGAAACGGTATGTCCAGTTGAACATCAAGATGCGTTACCATTATTACGTATTGATGAGCCAACACTACAAATGACGTTCCTTGTAAATAATAGTCCATTTGCAGGTCGTGAAGGTAAATACATTACGTCTCGTAAAATTGAAGAGCGTCTTCGTTCACAATTAGAAACAGATGTAAGTTTACGTGTTGATAATACAGAGTCTCCTGATGCATGGATTGTATCTGGACGTGGAGAATTACATTTATCTATCTTAATTGAAAACATGCGCCGTGAAGGTTACGAACTACAAGTATCTAAGCCTGAAGTAATTATTAAAGAGGTTGATGGCGTAAGATGTGAGCCTGTAGAACGCGTACAAATCGATGTGCCTGAAGAATACACTGGTTCTATTATGGAATCAATGGGTGCACGTAAAGGTGAAATGTTAGATATGGTGAATAACGGAAACGGTCAAGTTCGCCTTACTTTCATGGTTCCAGCACGTGGTTTAATTGGTTACACAACAGAATTCTTAACATTAACTCGTGGTTACGGTATTTTAAACCATACATTCGATTGCTACCAGCCAGTACATGCTGGACAAGTTGGTGGACGTCGTCAAGGTGTTCTAGTTTCACTTGAAACAGGAAAAGCATCACAATACGGTATTATGCAAGTTGAAGACCGCGGTGTAATCTTCGTTGAACCAGGTACAGAAGTATATGCTGGTATGATTGTCGGAGAACATACACGTGAGAATGATTTAACAGTTAACGTTGTAAAAATGAAACAACAAACTAACATTCGTTCTGCGACGAAAGATCAAACTTCAACAATGAAAAAACCACGCTTAATGACTTTAGAAGAGTCATTAGAGTACTTAAACGATGATGAGTTCTGTGAAGTAACTCCAGAATCAATTCGTCTTCGTAAAAAGATTCTTGATAAGAGTGAGCGCGAAAGAGCTGCTAAGAAAAAGAAATCTGTAGAAGCGTAAAAAATATGAAGCTGCCTTTTTAAAAAAGGCAGCTTTTTGTTTATTTTTTTAGAAAATTTACTCTTTTATCTAGACAGTAGTTTTTCTGCAAGGTACTCTTATAGTAGGGAAAATAGAATTTAAAAAGTAAGAATCAAGGTACTACTAGTTAGTGGATTGGACTCATATGGGTTGTTTTCGTTCATCTTTGCAAAATAAGGGGGGAGTATAATGCTAGAGAGAATGTCATTTTTCGCAAAATTATATAATGTAGATACGAATCCAGAAATAGGGATGTGGCTTTTATATGGCACAATGATTTTTTTAAGTGCCCTTGTATATAATTTAGGGTTTGCTAGGAAGTTATCGCTATTAAAAAATATTGTGGTGTATGTGGCGCTGGCGTTAGGATGTACAGTCTTAACTTTTTTAGGAGTTTTGTTGCCGGTGGGAGAAGGACTTGTTGTAGCCGCAATTGTACTAGGAATTTATAGATTACGTTTACGTCAAGCAAAGCAACAAAGAGTAAGTTAAGGAGGTTCTTTATGCGCTCTGTACAAGATACATTATATAATTGGTTAACGATTAAAACGGTTGCGGAAGCAAGACCCAATGATGCAGCTGCACAAGAAACATATTTGCTGTTTCATGATATGTTGCATGAAGATCATCAATTAAGTGATGTGGAAGTGGAAAAGAAAGAAGATATGTATTTAGTTACATATAAACGAGGCGGAGAAAAACATTCTACAAGATTTCCAGTAGAGCTTATAGATTGTTTCTTAGATCAAATGAGACAAGAGCCGGAGAAATATAAATAAGTCCTCATCCGAATGATTAAGGACTTATTTGACAGTTTACCACTCATCTTCTACTGTTTTATCACGATATAGGTGGAATTTTCCGGTTGCATGGCGTTCTATTGTACGTTCTGCAATACGTTCTGTGCATTCCATGCACATATATGTATGAATAGGACGGTTACGAAGCCTTTTGGCCATAGGATTTTCGTCATCTAACTCTTCTTTTTTATCACAAAGCATACATTTGACTCTCATTTCGTCACCTCAATACAAATTCTATCGATATAAGTATAGCATGTAAATTTGATATTTTTGAACTATGGAGGAAAAAAATAATATTTTCGCAATTCGAAAAATAAGTTATCATTAAGATAAATAAAATTTTGGAGGTGGAAATATGGCAAATGTAGTAGAACCTACATTGACAGATTCTTTAGTTCAATCTTTACGTGAAGGACGTATTATAACAATTGCAACAATTGATTTTGAAAAGGCTGTTCCAAATGTAAGTGCTATTTCATGGGTATATGCAATGAATGAGACGCGTATTCGGTTTGCAGTTGATTGGCGATCTCGTATTGCGGAAAATTTACGCCATCATGCAGGGCTTGTACTCACTGTAATGGCGAATGAATCTGTATTTTCCATTAGCGGTGAAGCAAAGATTTTAACGGATAGAATGGAAGGGATTCCTCTTAAGTTAACTATAGTAGAAGTATCTGTTCAAGAAGTGCGTGATGTTATGTTTTATGGAGCAAAGCTTGCTTTGGAACCAGCATATGAAAAAACTTATGATCTTCGTGCTGCTGAAAAACTTGATAACCAAGTTTTAACGGCAATGAAAGGATTGTAGAAAAGTGGATGAGTACTATGGGTGTTCATCCTTTTACTGCTATTTTAATCTGGGTGAATAGGTAACCTTTGTTCCATGTTCAAATATAAATTTTGATGAATATGATACCTAGTTATAAATGAAAAAAATGATTGAGAAAAGTTTTAATTTATATGAATTTAGATTCTACCTCGTTAATACATTACATATAATTATAACAATGGTTCGTCCATATCATAATCATGGATGAAACCCTTGTTCTACAAATTTAAAAGTGGAGTCAGGGGGTAACAGGTTGGATAAAATTTATGTGTTAGACACGAATGTACTTTTGCAGGATCCTTTATCTATTTTTTCTTTTGAAACAAATGAGGTAGTGATTCCAGCAGTTGTATTAGAAGAGGTTGATTCGAAAAAACGTTACATGGATGAAGTTGGACGAAATGCTCGTTATGTATCTAAACTGATAGATAAATTTCGTGAATTAGGAAAATTGCATGAGAGTATTCCCCTTGAAAATGGAGGGACATTTCGTATTGAATTAAACCATCGCTCATTTGTTCAACTACAAGATATTTTTGTTGAAAAAACAAACGATAATCGCATTTTAGCTGTTGCGAAAAATATATTTTTAGAAGAACAAGAGAAAGAGGATGGAAAGTCTGTTGTTTTAGTAAGTAAAGATGTGCTTGTAAGAGTAAAAGCAGATGCTCTTGGCTTACAAGCAGAGGATTATTTAAGTGATCGTGTCATTGAAGTGGACAATATATATTCAGGTTTTTTAGAAGGCTACATATCAAAAGAACAGTTAAATTATTACTATGAAAAAGGAGAACTTCCTTTATCAGAAATTGCAAATCATCCATTTTATCCAAATCAGTTTATTGTGATGAAAGATGCATTAGGTGGTTCTAGTTCTGCGCTTGGAATTGTTGATTATTCAGGGAAAAAGGTGAAGAAACTTATTTTTCATAATGAGCAAGTTTGGGGAATACGCCCGCGGAATGTGCAGCAAATTATGGGATTAGAATTGTTGCTTCGTGAAGATATTCCACTCGTAACGTTAACAGGAAAAGCAGGAACTGGTAAAACTTTACTTGCGTTAGCTGCTGGTCTTATGCAGACCGAAGATTTAGGGTTGTATAAAAAACTCCTTGTTGCCCGGCCCATTGTTCCAGTCGGCAAGGATATCGGTTATTTACCGGGAGAAAAAGAAGAGAAATTAAGACCGTGGATGCAGCCAATTTTCGATAATCTAGAGTATTTATTTAATACAAAAAAACCTGGTGAATTAGATGCGATTTTAGCAGGAATGGGTTCAATTGAAGTAGAGGCACTTACTTATATACGAGGACGAAGTATTCCAGATCAATTTATTATTATTGATGAAGCACAAAATTTAACGAAACATGAAGTGAAAACAATATTAACAAGGGTTGGAGAAAAAAGTAAAATTGTATTAATGGGAGATCCGCAACAAATTGATCACCCTTACCTAGATGAATATAATAATGGTCTAACCTATGTTGTAGAGAAATTTAAAGAACAAAAAATTAGTGGACATGTAAAGTTTGTAAAAGGAGAACGCTCTAATTTAGCACAATTAGCGGCGGACTTATTATAAAGTGGAACTTTAATCAGTGAGGGGATTTATTAGCTTGCGTCTAACTGTATTGCATGTGTGGAATTTTGAGATAGAAATATTACTGATAGTAAAAGGCTAAAAAAAGGAGTGGCTTTTGCCCACTCCTTTTTTTAAATAATTGTAAACTTACGGATATTTCGAATTGGATTGTTTATATTAGAGCCATCACCAAAGTAAAGGTGAACAGGTCCATCTTCTCGCAATGGTTTTCCATCTTTTGAAAATCCAAGAATAGCATTGTTTGCTTCTTCTAATGAAAGTGTGATGGAATCATGCAATGTATGGATTTCAACATGTGTTGCTTCTGCTACAATCTCAGCATTTTTGAAAAAGGGATGAAGTGGTATGCCAAACGTTCCTGTGATAAGCTGTTCTTTTTTAAATTTTTTTACGCTTTGTTGTATAGGTGGAAAAGCGGCACCATCACGAATTTCGCGATCCCAGTGTTCGGAAGTATGCTTGAGATAGTCTTCTAATTCTGATTTTTCTTCTTTTGTTTCGGTGAAATAAGTTGTTAAATCTACTTTTCGATCATCAAAAATCCAAACGCTTGGGTCAAGTGTGATCGGAAAGCGTACGTTTCCATTTATAAATAAAATTTCACTCATTGTTGTTCCCCCATTTGTATTATGCTCCCACTTTTCAGTATAATAGTATTAGACATGATTGTCACAAAAAATGTTTCTATTGCAATTTATTAAAACTATCGCTAATATTAATAGATAGGATAGGAGAGTAGGACGGAAACGGAGGGAATCAATTTGGCGTCTGAGACAGTAGCAAATCATCAGGAAAAGGCACTTGCCCTTCTACAAGCGGATGCGGAGAAGATTTTAAGACTTATTAAGGTGCAAATGGACCACCTTACGATGCCGCAATGTCCATTATATGAAGAAGTGCTTGACACGCAAATGTTTGGACTATCCCGTGAAGTTGACTTTGCGGTTCGTCTTGGTCTTATTCCAGAAGAGCAAGGGAAAGAAATGCTAGGAGAGCTCGAACGGGAATTATCAGCACTTCATGAAGCATTTACAAACAAACAACAATAAAGGGTTCAAATAAGCGGGCTCAAACTGACTAAGTTTGAGCTTTTTATTTGTATAATAAAGCAGGAAGAATGGCGATACATATGGAATACAACAATTAAACTGAAAACAGAAAGAGGATATTGAATGAAAAAAGTATGGAAGTCAATGGATTATTCATTATTGCTTCCTCTTGTTATTTTATGTGTACTGGGAGTTGTAATGGTATACAGTTCTAGCTCTATTTTAGCGGTTACAAAATATGAGAAACCGGCTAATTACTTTTTTTATAAGCAACTACTAGCATTAGGAATAGGTACAGTATTTGGATTAGGGATAATCGCTGTGATTCCATACCAGTTTTGGAGAAAAAGAATTATTTTATTACTAATGATGATAGGAAGTATTGGTTTGCTTTCGTTATCTTTGTTACTTGGAACGAAAGCAAATGGTGCGCAAGCTTGGGTGTTTGGTATACAGCCGGCTGAATTTGTTAAAATAGCTATCATTATCGTACTTGCACGTTTCTTTGCAAGAAGGCAAGAAACAGATACTTCAGTATGGAAAGGATCAGCAGGTACAATTCTATTTATAGGATTAATAGTATTTTTAATTCTAAAACAAAATGACTTAGGTACAGTTTTGTTAATCATAGGTATTGTTGGAATTATGTTCCTTTGTTCAGGGGTTCCGATTAACAAGTGGATAAAGCGTATTGCATTAAGTGCAATTGTATGGATTCCGCTTTTATACTTATTTGGAAACTATGCATTGGAAGATTATCAGAAGGCACGTTTTACAGCGTTTTTAAATCCATTTGAAGATACTCAACATGATGGATATCAGCTGGTGAATTCCTTTATTGCAATTGCATCAGGCGGTCTAAATGGTAGAGGACTTAGTAACAGTATACAAAAATTCGGTTATTTACCTGAACCACATACAGACTTTATTATGGCGATTATATCTGAGGAACTTGGCTTTATCGGTGTAGCGATTGTTTTAATTAGTTTGCTACTTATTATTATTCGGGCATTGCGAATTGCTCAAAAGTGCAAAGATCCATTTGGAAGTTTAATTGCAATTGGTATTGCTAGTCTGATTGGGATACAAACATTTGTTATTGTTGGTGGTATGACGGGGCTAATACCTCTTACTGGTGTACCTTTACCATTTATCAGTTATGGTGGTAGTTCTTTAATGGCGAACTTAATTGCAATGGGTATATTGATAAATATAGGTAGTTACGTGAAACGACAAGAGAAGCAACAAAAAGAAGTATATGAGAAAAAAGAACAGGGTGAGCCACATCTTGTTGTTGTAAAATAAAAAAGGCTTTGTGTTTGATGACACAAAGCCTTTTTATTATGGTGTTATAATGAGTTATACTTTGTGAAGTTTTAATAAGAATAGTGTGTCATATTTATCCGAATGTGATATACATTAAAACTGTTAGAAAAGGAAGAGTTGTGCTATACTATTTTTGTGAAACAAATTGATTAGAAAACTTATCATTTGTTGAAAAATAAGGTATGATGTATAAAAATAAAGTGAAGCTTTCCAAGTATAATTTAGAAAAGAAAGTGAAGAACTTCACGCTTTTTAGAGCGTGTGCCTATTTAATCTCTAGAGTGGTAGGAAAGTAGAGGGGGAAAATCATGTCAAAGCTGCAACGTATTCAAAAAGTATTAGTAGCTAACCGTGGCGAAATTGCAATTCGTGTATTCAGGGCTTGTTCAGAACTTGGATTAAAGACAGTTGCAATTTATTCAAAAGAGGATAGTGGTTCTTACCATCGCTATAAAGCAGATGAATCTTATTTAGTGGGGGAAGGCAAAAAGCCAATCGATGCTTACCTTGATATTGAAGGTATTATTGAGATTGCGAAAAGCAACCATGTGGACGCGATTCACCCTGGATATGGATTCTTGTCAGAAAACATCCAATTTGCTAGACGTTGTGAAGAAGAAGGGATTATCTTTATCGGACCACAAAGTAAACATTTAGATATGTTTGGAGATAAAGTAAAAGCAAGAAAACAAGCACAATTAGCAAATATTCCAGTTATTCCTGGTAGCGATGGACCTGTTCATTCACTAGACGAAGTTGAAGAATTTGCTAAGAAGTATGATTACCCGATAATTATTAAAGCATCACTTGGTGGTGGTGGCCGTGGTATGCGTATTGTACGTAGCGGTGATGAATTAAAAGAATCTTATGATCGTGCAAAATCAGAAGCGAAAGCAGCTTTTGGTAACGATGAAGTGTATGTTGAAAAATTCGTTGAAAAACCTAAACATATAGAAGTACAAATATTAGCAGATGAAGAAGGCAATGTTGTGCATTTATACGAACGCGATTGTTCTGTACAACGTCGTCATCAAAAAGTAGTTGAAATTGCGCCAAGTGTATCGCTTTCAGATGAACTTCGCCATCGTATTTGTGAAGCGGCGGTACAGCTAACGAAAAACGTAAACTATTTAAATGCTGGTACAGTTGAATTCCTTGTAAAAGGTAATGACTTTTATTTCATTGAAGTAAATCCACGTGTTCAAGTAGAACATACAATTACAGAAATGATTACAGGAATTGATATTGTTCAGTCTCAAATTTTGATTGCTGATGGACACTCTTTACATAGTTCAACAGTGAGCGTACCAAAACAAGAGGATGTTATTATACATGGATATGCAATCCAATCTCGTGTAACAACGGAAGATCCGCTTAATAATTTCATGCCGGATACAGGAAAAATTATGGCATATCGTTCTGGTGGCGGTTTTGGTGTTCGTCTTGACACAGGTAACAGCTTCCAAGGAGCAGTTATTACGCCATATTATGATTCATTACTTGTTAAAGTAACGACTTGGGCACTTACATTTGAACAAGCAGCTGCAAAGATGGAGCGTAACCTAAAAGAGTTCCGTATCCGTGGTATTAAAACAAATATTCCATTCCTAGAGAATGTAGTAAAGCATAGAAACTTTTTATCAGGAGAGTATGATACATCGTTTATTGATGCTTCGCCTGAACTGTTCGTCTTCCCGAAACGTAAAGACCGTGGGACGAAGATGTTAAGTTATGTAGGTACAGTAACAGTAAATGGTTTCCCTGGAGTAGGTAAGAAAGAAAAACCGATTTTCCCGGATGCACGTATACCGAATTTGAAACATTCTGAATCAGTTCCAAATGGAACGAAACAAATTTTAGACGAACGCGGTGCAGATGGTCTAGTAAAATGGGTACAAGATCAAAAGCGCGTACTATTAACGGATACTACATTCCGTGATGCGCATCAATCATTACTTGCAACACGTATTCGTACAAAAGATTTAAATCAAGTTGCTGAGCCAACAGCTAGAATGTTACCCAATTTATTCTCAGCGGAAATGTGGGGCGGTGCAACATTCGATGTTGCGTATCGTTTCTTAAAAGAAGATCCATGGGAACGCTTATTAGAGCTTCGTGAAAGAATGCCTAATGTTTTATTTCAAATGCTTCTTCGTTCATCAAATGCAGTTGGTTATAAAAACTATCCAGATAATTTAATTCAAAAATTTGTGGAATGTTCAGCACAGGCGGGTATTGATGTATTCCGTATTTTTGATAGCTTAAACTGGGTTGAAGGTATGAGAGTTGCAATTGATGCTGTAAGAGAGAGTGGCAAAATTGCAGAGGCAACAATGTGTTATACAGGGGATATTCATGACCCAATGCGTAGTAAATATGACTTAAATTATTATAAAAACTTAGCGAAAGAATTGGAAGCATCAGGAGCGCATATTCTAGGTATTAAAGATATGGCTGGATTATTAAAACCAAATGCAGCTTACGATTTAGTTTCTGCGTTAAAAGAAGCGGTATCGATTCCGATTCACCTTCATACACATGATACAAGTGGAAATGGTGTTTTAACGTATACGAAAGCAATTGAAGCAGGTGTTGATATTGTCGACGTTGCTGTAAGCTCAATGGCAGGCCTAACATCACAACCAAGTGCAAATACGTTATATTATGCGCTTGGTGGAAATGAAAGACAACCAGATGTGAATGTGGATGCATTAGAAAAACTTTCACATTACTGGGAAGATGTTCGGAAATATTATGCACCATTTGAAAGTGGTATGAATGCACCGCATACAGAAGTATATATGCATGAAATGCCAGGTGGTCAATATAGTAACCTTCAGCAACAAGCGAAAGCGGTTGGTTTAGGAGATCGATTTGATGAAGTAAAAGTAATGTATCGCCGTGTAAATGATATGTTTGGTGATATTGTAAAAGTAACACCATCATCAAAAGTTGTTGGCGATATGGCACTATTTATGGTGCAAAATCATCTTACAGAACAAGACATTTTTGAACGGGGACATGCGTTAGATTTCCCAGGTTCTGTTGTAGAGATGTTCTCTGGAGATCTTGGACAACCATATGGCGGATTCCCAAAAGAATTACAAAAAATCATTTTAAAAGGAAAAGAGCCATTAACGGTAAGACCAGGAGAACTGTTAGAACCAGTGGATTTTGATGCTTTAAAAGAAGAGTTATTCCATAAACTTGGACGTGAAGTAACTATTTTTGATGTTGTTGCATATGCATTATATCCAAAAGTATTTATGGATTATCAAAAGGTAACTGGACTTTATGGAAATGTATCTGTACTTGATACACCAACATTCTTCTATGGTATGAGATTGGGTGAAGAAATTGGTGTGGAAATTGAACGTGGTAAAACATTAATTGTTAAATTAGTGTCAATTGGTGAGCCTCAACCAGATGGAACGCGTGTACTTTACTTTGAATTTAACGGACAACCGCGTGAAATTGTTGTGAAAGATGAAAGTGTTAAAGCAACGGTTGCGCAGCGTGTGAAAGGAAACCGTGAAAATCCAAATCATATTAGTGCAACAATGCCAGGAACGGTCATTAAAATCGTTGTAAATGAAGGCGATGAAGTGAAAAAAGGTGATTCCATGGCAATCACAGAAGCAATGAAAATGGAAACAACGGTTCAGGCGCCATTCGATGGAAAAGTGAAGAAAGTATATGTAAAAGATGGCGATGCGATTCAAACAGGGGATTTACTTATTGAATTAGAACAATAAAAATCAAGAAAAGAGCTGCTCAAAAGTAGCTCTTTTTTTGATATAAAAATAATAACTTGCCATAATGGCAAGTTATTAAAAGGATTGTTTATTTTGCGTTGTAGTTGATTGTTGTGCCTCTTTTGCGTTTCTTGTACTTCTTGTACCTAGCATCACTAGATAACATAATACGGCAAACAAACAAGAGATAAAGAGTGAATGTAACAGTGCCATTGAGAGGCTAGCGTTCGTATAGACAACCAAAATACCAACAATTGCTTGAAGCGTAACGAGAATAAATGAGATAATCCATCCCCAATATACAACTCGCTGTTGCTTATAGTGGCGAATAGCAAGAATCATTGCGTATAGGATCCAAGCAAATATTAATATTGCGGCAATCCTATGTCCCATTTGAACCCATTCATGCAATTGAGTAGGAAACGGTCTGTTTTTACTACAAAATGGAAAGTCTGGACAAGCCAAACTAGCATGCTCATGACGTACTAAAGCACCTGTATAGACGACGATATAGCTGTAAATTGTTACACCGTAAATATGAAACTTCATTTTTTTATCCATAATGAGAGAACGTGCATCGAATTTCTTGTCAATTTCAAAAATAAGGCAGGCTAGTAAAATGACAGAAGCAAATGAAATTAAGGAAATACCAAAATGAATAGCTAGTACAGCTGGTACTTGTCCCCAAACCACTGCCGCTGCTCCCATTAGCGCTTGTGCAACTAAAAATACAAATGATAAAATAGCAAGCGTCTTTGTTTCACGTACATGTTTATAATATTTCCATGATAAGATACAAAGCAGTGTAACGAGAATTCCTGCCGATCCTGATGTTAAACGGTGACTGAGTTCGATAATTGTTTCCATTGATAGATTAGAGGGAACGAGTTCACCATTACAAAGTGGCCATGATTTTCCACATCCTTGACCTGAACCTGTTTTTGTAACTAAAGCCCCCCCTAATAAAACCCCTAGTAAGTCAAGGCTTGTAATGACTGCTAACCATTTAATAAAGCGTTGCAATCTTTTCACCATCTTTCTGTTATGAAGTTATTGCGAAATATTTTCATTCCATCAATTTTATAGAACAAAACGCGCTACAGTCCTATGATATATAAAAAATAATAAAATAGCAAAGAAATGAAGAGGGAGGATAAAGTACTTGGGATAAGAAAAAAACGGTGTAGATATTACAGTTTTTAAGTGGAAATACTTCTATTATAAAAAGAAATAAGGAGAATGCATGCTAAATATGACAAAATAGTTTATTATAGAAGATAATCTCGTGTTATGATAGGGAGTAATAGGAGAAACTTTTTTGTTATTCGACACAAAAAGTTCATGTTTTCTTCACAAAATGTTCGGGAAATATGATTTAATATATTCGAGTATGAGCGTAGATTAGTAGTAGAGTGGGAAAACAACATTTCTACTGTAATAATATTGCTATATAGAAGCGTACTACTTTTGTAAAGGAAAGACGCGTTTAAGAGGGGGTTGAAATGATGAACCATGCAACAAGTGGGCTGCATGATGAGTCAGCTATAACAAATGTGCCGGAAACAACACGTGTACAAGATTTATTAGCGCTCGTTAAGATGGGGATTGTAAACTCAAATACACTTACGGTGTTTACAGGATTTTGGTTGGCTTTACACTTTAATGGATTAAATGCTGCTAACCATTTGGATAAAATGTTCTTTACAATTGTCGGTTCTGCTTTAATTATGGCAGGATCATGTAGCTTAAATAATTATATTGATCGAGATATCGATCATTTAATGGAACGGACAAAAAATCGTCCGACAGTAACAGGAAAATATAAACCTGGGTTTGCGTTAACATTAGGTATTACTTTATTACTTCTAGGTTTTGTATTCTTGTTATTTACAACACCGATGGCAGCATTGATTGGTTTCATTGGTGCTTTCACATATGTTGTTTTGTATTCATTATGGACAAAACGAGCATACACACTAAATACAGTAGTAGGTAGTGTATCTGGAGCAGTTCCACCTTTAATTGGCTGGGCAGCAATTGATCCTAGTTTAGATCATCCGATTGCTTGGATGCTATTTTTAATTATGTTTGTTTGGCAAATCCCACATTTCCTCGCATTAGCGATGAAACGTGTTGATGAATATCGAAATGCAGGTATTCCAATGCTTCCTGTTGTACATGGATTTGATATTACAAAACGTCAAATCATGATTTGGACAGTATGTTTATTACCACTACCGTTTTATATGAGTGGACTGGGAGTAACATTCATGGTAATTGCAACATTGCTTAACATTGGATGGATCGTATTAGGATTCTATGGATTCCGTAAGAAGGATGACATAAAATGGTCTGTACAAATGTTCGTCTACTCCTTGAATTACTTGACAATCTTATTTGTGTCAATGATTGTAGTTACATTCTTCTAAGACAACGACATGAGGGGATTTCTTTACGTTGAGATTTACTTTACTTACTATAAATAAAGTACAATCTAATTCACAAAGAAAGTGGGGGTTGTTTGTATGAAGAAACAGTGGCGACTGCTTTCATTCGTTTCACTGCTGGCTTTACTGTTAGGGGGATGCGGTAAAGCCTTTCAATCTACTTTAATTCCGCAAGGTGAAGTAGCAAAAATGCAATATGATTTACTCTTGTTAGCAAGTGCGATTATGGTAGGTGTTGTACTTGTAGTTACTATTATTTTCTTGTATGTAATTGTGCGTTTCCGACAAAAGAAGGGCCAAGAGGATTATATTCCAAAGCAAGTTGAAGGAAATCACAAACTAGAAATTATATGGACAGTTATTCCGATTATTCTTTTGCTAATATTGGCTGTTCCGACTGTTACATATACCTTCAAACTTGCTGACGTAAGTGCGATGGAGAAAAAGAATATTGATAAAGATACAATCGTTGTTGATGTAACAGCGAATCTTTATTGGTGGGAATTTTCTTACAAATCAGAAAAGATAGTAACTTCTCAAGATTTAGTTATCCCCACAGGTAAAAAAGTGTATTTGAATCTGAAAGGTGCTGATATTAAACATTCATTTTGGGTTCCATCTTTAGCTGGAAAAATGGATACGAATACAGATAATGTAAACAAAATGTGGTTAAAGGCAGATAAATCAGGCACTTATAATGGTTTTTGTACAGAATTTTGTGGCCCATCACATTCTTTAATGCAATTTAAAGTGAAAGCTGTTGATGAAAGCGAGTACAAAACTTGGATTGCAGATATGAAGAAAATTGATGGTAAGAAGGAAGTAGCTTCTACAAAAGAACAACAAGGTAAAGAGATATTCAACAAAAGCTGTATCGGTTGTCATGCAACTGGATCAAATGATAGTAGACCACCTTCTGCACGTATCGCACCAAACCTAGCAAATTTTGCTGATCGCGATATGGTTGCCGGCATTGCTGAAAATAATGAAGAAAACCTAAAAAAATGGCTAAAGGATCCTGAAAATATGAAGCCAGGAAATAAAATGACTGGTAAATATGGCAACTTAACGGACGATGAAATAGAGGCATTAAATGCCTATTTGAAAACGTTAAAAGTTGAGAAGTAAAAAGGGATTATTTGCGAAGGGGAGGTTGAAAACGTGAGTTCTGTAGCAAAGAAACAGGGGATGGGTGCTGTTATATGGGATTATTTGACGACAGTAGACCATAAAAAGATTGCCATTCTCTATTTAATTGCAGGTGGGTTATTTTTTATCATTGGCGGAATAGAAGCATTATTTATCCGTCTTCAATTAGCCATTCCGAACAATGCTTTTCTTGTTGGGGATGCTTATAATCAAGTATTAACAATGCACGGTACAACAATGATTTTCCTCGCAGCTATGCCGCTCGTGTTTGCATTTATGAACGCTGCTGTGCCACTTCAAATTGGGGCACGCGATGTGGCGTTTCCATTTTTAAATTCACTTGGATTTTGGTTATTTTTCTTTGGAGGCGTATTTTTAAACCTAAGTTGGTTTTTGGGAGGAGCACCTGATGCAGGATGGACATCTTATGCATCGTTATCTCTTGCTTCTAAAGGACATGGTGTTGACTTTTATGTATTAGGATTACAAATATCGGGTATAGGTACACTGATTGGTGGTATTAACTTCCTTGTCACAATTATTAATATGCGTGCACCTGGAATGACCTATATGCGTATGCCGATGTTTACATGGACAACATTTGTAACGTCTTCACTTATTTTATTTGCCTTTCCACCATTAACAGTCGGATTGGCGCTACTTATGTTAGATCGCCTATTTGGTACAAGTTTCTTTAACCCAGCTTTAGGTGGTAATACGATTATATGGGAGCATTTATTCTGGATCTTTGGTCACCCAGAAGTGTACATTCTTATACTCCCGGTTTTCGGAATATTCTCAGAAATATTCGCTACATTTTCTAAAAAACGACTATTTGGTTACTCATCTATGGTATTTGCAACAGTGTTGATTGGATTTTTAGGATTTATGGTATGGGCACATCACATGTTCACGGTTGGCCTTGGTCCTGTCGCGAATGCTATTTTTTCAGTTGCAACAATGGCAATTGCAGTCCCAACGGGGATTAAAATATTTAACTGGCTCTTTACAATGTGGGGTGGAAGTATTCGGTTTACAACTCCAATGATGTGGGCTGTTGCGTTTATCCCATCATTCGTAATGGGAGGAGTAACAGGGGTTATGCTTGCTTCAGCGCCTGCTGACTATCAATTTCATGATAACTATTTCGTTGTGGCACATTTCCACTATGTAATCGTTGGTGGGGTTGTATTTGGATTATTAGCCGGTGCACACTATTATTGGCCACTTATGTTTAACAGAGTATTAAATGAAACACTAGGGAAAATTACATTTTGGTTGTTCTTTATCGGCTTCCATTTAACATTCTTTATCCAACATTTCCTTGGTTTAATTGGTATGCCGCGTCGCTACTTTACGTATTTACCAGGACAAGGATTAGAAACAGGGAACTTAATTAGTTCGATTGGTGCTGTATTTATGGGACTTGGAACGATTGTTCTTTTATTCAATGTTGTGAAAACATCATTGTCTAAAGAGAAAGCGGGTCGTGATCCATGGGATGGTCGTACATTAGAATGGACAATACCAGCTCCGACACCAGAATATAACTTTAAGCAATTACCATTCGTTCGAGGTCTGGATCCGTTTTGGATTGAGAAACGTGAAGGGAATAAAGAGATGACACCAGCAGAGCCTGTGAGTGACATTCATATGCCAAACTCTTCATTTTCACCATTTGTTATTTCGCTTGGGTTATTTATAGCGGCATTTGGTGCAATGTACATGCAAGGTGGAAAAGATAAGTTTTGGCTCCTGGTTGCAATAATTGGGCTTATCATTACGTTTGGTGCAATGTTCTTACGTTCAGTAATTGATGACCATGGTTATCATATTCATAAAGAAGATTTGGATGATAAGGGGGGCACAGCGTAATGCATGTAGAGGAAAAATTAACAAATGAAACATTTCCAGCAGAGCCTGAAAAAGCAACCCTTGAGGGGAAAAATAAGTTTGTTGGATTTTGGCTATTCCTTGGAGGCGAAACTGTATTGTTCGCTTCCTTATTTGGCACATATTTAGCATTGAAAAATTCTACAAATGGCGGCCCCACTTCTCAAGAAATGTTTCAAATGCCACTTGTCTTTATCATGACGATGCTTTTGTTAACAAGTAGTTTAACAAGCGTGTATGCGATGTATCATATGAAGAACTTTAACTTTAAGCAAATGCAGCTTTGGTTAATTGTTACAGTACTATTAGGCTTGGGGTTTTTAGGATTTGAGATTTATGAATTTTATCATTATACACATGAATTCAAACATACAATGAGAAGCAGTGCATTTGGTTCAGCGTTTTATGCGCTTGTTGGAACTCATGGATTACACGTATTGTTCGGATTGTTATGGATCTCAACATTAGTTTTTCGGAATGCGAAGCGAGGGCTAAATTTATATAATGCTCCAAAGTTTTACGTCGCATCGATTTACTGGCACTTTATCGATGTAGTTTGGGTGTTTATTTTCACTGTAGTATATTTGATGGGAATGGTGGGATAAACAATGGCGATAAAGCAAACAAACACAAGTAACTCAAAGGTAGATCTTGTTTATCGTAGAAGAAAAAGTGCAGAGGAAATGAGGCATCAAGTGATTACATTTGGTCTAATGATTTTCTTAACGATTGTAGCTTTTGTGGCAGTCGCTTATCCGAAAACATTTAGTCCTCTTTTCTCAGTGCCATTTATTTTATTGTTAGCTGTTGTGCAAGTAATATTTCAATTGTACTATTTCATGCATATGAGTCATAAGGGACATGAAACAGCAGCCTTTTTCTTATATGCAGGGTTATTAGTGGGATTATTAACCATTTTAGCTTTTATGACGATTATCTGGGTTTAAAAAAGCAAAGGATAGGGAGCTTGAAGTTATCTTCGCTCCCTTTTTCCTATGAGGGTAAGGAATTCAAATTGAAAGGGTGGGTGTAAAAATGAGCAACTTATGGATATTTGGTTTTCAAGCTTTATGGAGCCCGATCTTTTTACTTTTTATGGTGTCTATCCTTATCTGTTACTTTCTTATTATTGGGCCCTATAGAAATCGGTTCGAAAATGCAGATAAGGTAAATAAAAAGCAGATATTTTATTTTACGACTGGGATTATCCTATTGTATTTTGTAAAGGGTGGACCTATTGATTTACTTGGACATATTGTATTTAGTGCACATATGTTTGAAATGGCAGTGATGTATATTGCGGTACCACCATTATTGTTATTAGGAATTCCGATTTGGTTATACAAATATATTACTTCTTTTCGTTTTATCCAGGTGATGTTGAATATGTTTACAAAACCGCTTATTGCCCTGTTTGTATTTAATGGATTATTTTCCATTTATCATTTGCCGGTTGTGTTTGATGCTGTAAAACAAAATCAAGTCGCTCATCCTATTTTTCTTGCTGTTTTATTTTTTACAGCAATGATGATGTGGTGGCCTATGCTAAATCCATTGCCGGAGTATCAAACATTAAGTGAAATTAAAAAAATTGGCTATATGTTTGCGAACGGTATATTATTGACACCAGCTTGTGCGCTAATCATATTTGCTAGCGAATCATTGTTTGTTACATATACGGATCCAAGTGCATGGATGAAAGCGATGGAGCTTTGTGTGCCTGTAGGGACACTGGCTGATTTAAATATAACCGGACCAGAATTTTTACACTGGATGCCGATTGTACAAGATCAACAAACAGGTGGTACCATTATGAAAATTGTCCAGGAAATAGTATATGGTACAATTATTGGCTATGTATTTTTTAAATGGGCACGTAAGGAACGTAAAAAAGATGAGGAGCAACTACAGGCAGTACCTCCTTATTTGCAAACGAAATAAAACAGGCATGTCCACATGGGCATGCCTGTTTTATTTACTCGATAATTTGAAATTCCTTCAATTCCTTTTCAATATTTTGCAGTAGTTGTTCGCTTTTTTGAAGTACGTTTGTAGGGAAATTTTCATTCTCTCCATATTCAACACCATGTGGATAATAGTGTTTTCCTAACAACGGGGGAAGTAATTTAACTTGTGCGTGTCGTCCTCCGATTTCTCCTTCTACAGCAAATCCTTGGACCCGTAAATAGTATACATCCTTTAATATTTCAAATTTATAGTCATATGTAACTCGTTCATAATCCCACTGTCCGGCAAGTACGAAATGATGATTTTGCATGACTTCTGTGAGAAGTGTAAAATCAATAGTTGCGTCTATAAGTTTTGAATTTGTAAACTGCATAGAATCCCTCCTTATTTTTATTTGAAACCATCTAATTTTATAATAGTATGAATAATGAGAAATCGCAATTCATATTGAGAGAAAAGGGATAATCACGGCTTTTTTTATAAAAATATGATATAGTGAAAATAGTATGGTACAAACAAAAGAGAAGACAGGGCTTTGTGTATATCTCAATTTTATGTTTGACCAGGAGGTATATTTTTTGAAAAAATTATTACGTATCGTAATGATTACGGCTTTGATTTTAGCAATTGATTTATACGGGAAATTACTCGTTTCGCAATATATATTACAACCATCTCATTCTAAGCAGGAACATAAGATTGTCAAGAAAAAGAAACAAATAAATGAAGGTTTTCCAGAGACAATCTCCCAATTAATAGGAGGAGATTCGGAAAATTTATTAGCAAAATGGGGTGAGCCAGCTCGAATCGAACCTTCTGCTTATGGTTACGAATGGTGGATTTATAATCAAGATTTATCACAATATGTACAGTTTGGTGTTGCAGAGCATAAAATTGTAACAGCTTATGTTGCTGGTGATCAAGTGGATGTAGCCCCGTTTCATATGAATGAAAAATATGAAGATGTCTATAAAAAAAATCCATTTTCACATGAAATTTCTTTGGAAAAAGGAAGGAACAGTTACCAATTTGAATTATCTGATACTGAAATTGCAGAACAACCACTTGTTTCGATAGAAGAAGATGATTGGGCGCAGTTATACTTTGATCGGTTTACACATAAACTTGTTGGAATTAGGTATATGGATGATGAAACATTGCTTCGACAAAGACCGTATCAGCTTGTTTATTCTGGAGAATTAGGGACGGAGCCAGCAATCCCTCAGGAGAAAATGGCACAAGTAGAACATGGGAATATGCAACAAATTCTAGATTTGACTAATATTATTCGTAGTCGTCATCAATTGCCATTACTAACATGGGATCAACAAACAGCTGAAGTAGCTTTTGGACATAGTAAAGATATGAAAGAGAATAATTACTTTTCACATGATTCACCGAAATTTGGAACTTTAGGAGATCGATTACAACGTGGTCAAGTCACTTTTCAACTAGCGGGAGAAAATATAGCAGCGCAGCATACTGATGGAATCGCGGCAGTGCAAGGTTGGCTGAATAGCGAAGGGCATCGGAAAAACTTGTTAAATGAACAATTTACTGGACTAGGTGTTGGGGTCTTCGATAAATTCTATACTCAAAATTTCATTAGAAAATAACAAAAGGTGCATGAAACGTCTAAAAATAGGCGAACCATGCGCCTTTTTTTTCTTACAATATAGTAGATACATCTGAAGAGGTGAGGATTATGACAAAGACAAAAGGACCGTTACATCCTTCTGTTCAACAATTTAAAGAGTTTGTAAACCATCACCCTAAAATGGTTCATGAAGTTCGAAACGGTCAAAAAACATGGCAACAATTTTATGAGGAATGGTATTTACTTGGGGAGCAAGATGAAATGTGGAATGCTTATAAAGCGGATGGAGAAGCGATTTCTTCTCCTATACAAGAGAATCGTACAGAAAATAATGATGAAAAAGCTGCTGATTTAATGGGACAAATGCTTTCGTTTTTTAAAAAATTAGATGCAGAACAAATGCAGCAGCATCTAGCTAATGTAACAAGTGCAATTGGGAGTGTACAACAAGTTATTCAACAATTTCAAGGGAATCGTACACAACCTGAGCAAAGAACTTCTGAAAATAATCCGTTTTTCTTTCGAAAAGATTAGGAGGAAAAGAGGATGAGGGCAGAACTTATGGAATTTATAAAAGCTGACAAAGATTTAGAGCGTTATATTCGTGAACAACCCCATTGGTATCGGAAATTATCACGTAATCCTAAGGAGAAGGAGGCTTTTGAATTAGCTGCCTTACAGTATTATAAAAAGACAATTCCTGATAAAGTTGCAAAATTTCAAAATCAACTGGCGGTTGCTTCTATTATGATTGACATGTTTCAATATATGAAGCAGCAAAATGCAACATAATTGGAAGGAAAAACTATGTCCGTCATGCGAAACATTTGTTACAATAGAAACAGATTATTGAAAAAAAGGAGTTACAGCATGACGGAAATTTGTTTAGTGCGACATGGACAAACTGATTGGAATTTTCAAGAGATTATTCAAGGGCGTGAAGATATTCCACTTAATGAAGTTGGGAAAAAGCAAGCCAGTCAAAGTGCAGCTGCATTAAAATTGGAAACGTGGGATGTAATTATTAGTAGTCCCTTAATTAGAGCACAAGAAACAGCACAGGCAATTAGCGATGCTGTTGGAATACAGTCTATTCTTCTAGATGAGCGGTTTGTTGAACGGAATTTTGGAGAGGCTTCAGGAAAACCAGTTCCTGCAGTTAGAGAGCTTATTGCAGAGGGAAATGTAGAAGGTATGGAGACAGATGAAGAGATTGTAAAACGCTGCTTTGCTGCATTGCAAGACGTTGCACAAGTACATGTGGGTAAACGTGTTATTATTGTTGCACATTCACATGCGATAAAAGCAATGTTACACGCAATCTCACCTGATGAAATTACATTTAAAACGCCATTAAAAAATGCGTGTATTAGTTATGTAAAAGAAGAGAATGGAAGCTGGGATGTACTACGATATAATATTGCCGAGCATATTTGCGTATAAGAAATTATAATGGATGAGTATTTTCAGTAATAGAACTTTTAACTTTATATTCAAATTAGTAGTTCTGTTCTAAATGTGTTATGATGGATACTCGGAGGTGTCTCTCATGATTGTAGCGACGCTTGAAAGCGTAATGATATTAGACGAAGCAGAACAGCTTGCAAAAGCGATTGTCTGTTCCGATGTAGCTAAGAGCTATCGTAAATGTTATAAGGCATTACAGGAAGATTTGGAGGCTCAAACATTAATTGGTCAATTTACAGTAATGAAAGAGCGATATGAAGAAGTGCAACGCTTTGGAAAATATCATCCTGATTATACTTTCGTTTCGAAAAACATGCGAGAGTTAAAACGTTCTGTAGACTTGCATGAAAAGATATCTGCTTTTAAAAAGGCGGAAAATACTTTGCAAAAACTATTAGATGAAGTCAGTGCAGCAATTGGTTCCGAAGTATCATCTGCGATTAAAGTTCCTACTGGAAATCCGTTTTTTGATGCAGGTGGCTGCGGAAGCGGGTGTGGCTCTGGTGGAAGTTGCGGTTGTAAAAAAACGGGGTGATGTGCCCCGTTTTTTAGAATATGAAAGAAAACGTATACAGAATTTGTTCTATAATTTCACAAATTTCTGATTGATTTTTATAAAATACAAGAATATGAGTATATAAAAGGAGAAGATGGAGAAGATTATGTTCGGGCAACGACAAAGTATGATTGTTTATTTACATTCATTGAAACATGCCAAAATTTTAAGGAAATATGGTAATATTCATTACATATCAAAGCGTTTGAAATATGCAGTTGTATATTGTGATGTGGAGCAAATAGAGCATATGATGCAAAAGCTAAATAAGCTTCCTTTTGTGAAAAAAATTGAGCAGTCATATCGCCCGTTTCTTAAAACGGAATTTGAAAATTCGCGTCCAGATCGTGCGAAAGAATACGACTATAGTTAAGGAGAATCCCCCCACTAATTTTAGTGGGGGGATTCTTTATTTTAATAAAAATACAATGGGTATAAATTGCTACTGCATTGGAGGAATGAAATGATTCATTCGTAAAATGCCGATAAGGTGATTAAAATATAATTCTTTTTCTGGGAAAGTTGTAGAAGGTTTTACAGTAAAAGAAACGACATTTTTTTCAATTTGTTCAGCTGTTTCTTCGAATAAAACAATTCGTTTGCTTTTTTTATTTTCAAGTATAGGAATCCCTTCGCGACATATGTATAGCGGTTGGAAATCACCAACTGTTGTTGGTTTCAGAACAACAACTAGTGAGCATACTTTTTTATCATTTTTTAAGGTTTCGAATTGTAACATATGTGACACACGGTCTTTATTTGTTTTCGCAATCTCAAGTAATTCATATAAATCGGAGTAGCCTTCTCCTAGTTCAATAAAACGTTGAATCATATTATTTCCTCCTCTTTCTTTTACTGTATCATTTCATTTTTAAAATGAAAAGAACGCAAAGAAAAAAACCCTGCAAAGCAGGGCCCTTCTTATACTAGTATGTACTAGCAAGAAGGCAAAGGGAGAGGAGAAACCGGAGGAAGAACTTATGGGGAAACGTAAGTCTTCTCCGCGGTTGGCAACAACATCGAAGGTGATGTTGTTATATTTATTTATGTCCAATCTAAATGAAGATATACATAATGAATTTAAATTTTATCGTAGGCTTTTTATTTTGCTTTTTTTTATTTTATGATAGGATAAAAAAGATAAAGGGAAACTTGTATCAGTAGAAGAGATTTTACTCGCATATAGCGAGATGAATATACATATTGGATACTGGAAAGTGATCATACAATGATGGCTATTAAAAGAAATAAAGTGTTTTTTCTTTTAATAGGTAGCGGATTAGGTTATCCTTTAATGGGAAAATAACCAGGAAATATTGGGATTTGATAGCGATTACCAAAGCGGATATGTATTTGTAATAATCGCTCGATAGATTGAAATAAAGGTAGTGACAGCGAATGAGAGTAGTTTCAGGAAAATGTAAAGGGCATCCACTTAAGGCTGTACCAGGTAATACAACGCGACCAACAACAGATAAAGTAAAAGAAGCCATTTTTAATATGATTGGTCCTTATTTCGAGGGAGGAGTTGCTCTCGATTTATTTGGAGGTAGTGGAGGACTTGGGATTGAAGCACTTAGCAGAGGGATTGACAAAGCTATTTTTGTTGATCGAGATAATAAAGCGGTGAAGGTAATTCATCAAAATTTAGAAAGCTGCAGAGTACATGATCAAGCTGAAGTGTATAGAAATGATGCAGAGCGCGCTTTGAAGGCGCTAATTAAGCGTGAATTATCATTTGATCTCATACTGTTAGATCCACCATACAAAGATCAAAAAATCATTTCGTTAATTAGTGTTATAGACCAACATGGAGTATTGAACGAAGATGGATTGATTATGGCAGAACATGGGGATGATATAGTCTTACCTGAGACGATAGGTAGACTTGTAAAGGTAAGAGCAGAAAATTATGGTATTACGGCGATTTCGATTTATAAGTATGAAGGTGAGGAGACCGAATGACAAGTATAGCAATTTCTTCAGGAAGTTTTGATCCAATAACTCTTGGACATTTGGATATTATTAAAAGGGGCGCAAAGGTGTTTGATGAAGTATATGTTGTTGTTTTAAATAATTCTTCTAAGAAACCGTTTTTTTCAGTAGAAGAGCGTCTAGAGCTAATTCGAGAAGCAACAAAAGATATTCCAAACGTAAAAGTTGATTCGCATAGCGGACTGTTAGTTGAGTATGCAAAAATGCGTAATGCAAACGCGATTTTACGTGGTTTACGTGCGGTTTCTGATTTTGAATATGAAATGCAAATTACATCAATGAATCGTAAGTTAGATGAAAACATTGAAACATTTTTTATTATGACAAATAATCAATATTCATTTTTAAGTTCGAGCATTGTGAAGGAAGTGGCTCGTTATGGTGGGAATGTAGCTGGTCTTGTTCCTTCTGTTGTAGAGCGCGCTTTAAAAGAAAAGTTTCAAACCCCGTTAAGATGAACGGGGTTTTTCTTTATTTATTATGCGTAAGAATAATAAAATAACATATAGATATAAACAAAATAGTGTAAAAGTAGGGCCGTAGTGAAGCAATATATCCCAAGCCTTTGTAAGAATAGAAGACTGATTTGATAAGAAAACCGGAATATCTTGTTGATTTGGTGAAAAAGAATGTAATTTTTCGTAAAGTGGTACCCAAAATATAAAGGTGTATATTGGGGCGAGAATACTTTGGATAATTCTTGCAAAGAAATAAGGCTTAAAGCGAATATCAGTTTCGGCTAAAATGCTTGCCACTTGAGCTTGGATAGAAAGGCCGCTAAATGCGAGGATAAAGCTTGTGACCATTGCTTGTTCAAGAATTGTAGTATGATTGGTTTGGCTAATCATTTGGCTACCCAGTGTCATTTCGAAAAGCCCTGACAAGATGGGGATGCTAAAGTGTGGCGATAGTTGGCAGAATGTTAAAATATGTTGCATAATAAGAGCTAGTGCTGTTGTGATGTGGAAGACGGTAATCATTTTATTTAAAACGGAGAATAAAATAATAAATCCGCCAATCATGAGTAAAGTTTGAATAGAGGAAATAATAGCATCACCAAGTAGTTTTCCAATTGGTCTGTTCTCTTGCAAACGTGTCTCATGGAGGATTGAAAAAGCGTGCTGTAAGGGACGTTTTTGAATGGATTGTTTTTCCTTTATGTAAGTATTGTTGTTGCCGTAAAAACGCATAAGTAAACCGACAGTAAAGTTGCTAACGTAATGTGCAGTAGCTAATATAAAACCTAATTTTGGATTGTTAAAAAAGCCAATAGAAACAGCTCCAAAAATAAATAGTGGATTAGAAGAGTTGGTAAATGATACGAGCCGTTCTGCTTCTATTTGAGTTAGCTGGTTACTTTGCCTTAGTCTGGCACTTAATTTGGCGCCCGCAGGAAAGCCAGAAGCCATCCCCATTGCCCAAACAAAGCCTCCAATACCAGGTACACGGAAGAGTGGGCGCATAAGCGGTTCTAATATAACACCGATAAACTTTACAACACCTATACTAATTAAAAGCTCCGCAACGATAAAAAAAGGTAATAGCGAAGGAAAGACAACTTCCCACCATATATTTAATCCGCGAATAGAAGCTTGCAAAGCGGCTTGGGGGTGAAGTACGAGAGAAAATGTTAGAAATATCATCGTTATGGTGAGAAAAGCTGTTTTCCATTTTTCATACATTTTAACGTAGCCCCCCTTTGTCCCAAAAACGTTCACTTCAGTATACGTGGATACATGGTGAGTTTAGACCATAAGTATGAAAAAGAGGACAAAAAAATTTTAAGGGTGAGAGAAATGAAGGAACCGAAAATAGGTTTAGCTCTTGGATCTGGAGGTGCGAAAGGTTTCGCGCATGTCGGTGTGATTAAAGTGTTACGAGAGGCGAATATCCCTATCCATATGATTGCCGGAAGTAGTATGGGGGCATTGATTGGTACATTTTATGCAGCGAGTTGCAACGTAGAGAGGCTCTATCGAATGGCTACATTATTTAAACGAAAATACTATTTGGATTTTACTGTACCCAAAATGGGCTTTATTTCTGGAAAGCGTGTAAAAGATATGATTAAAATGTTTACATATAATAAAAAATTAGAAGAGTTAGATATCCCAACTGCAGTTGTGGCCACTGACATTTTAAAGGGGGAAAAAGTTGTATTTACAAGCGGTCCTATTGCTGATGCGGTCAGAGCAAGTATTTCTGTGCCAGGAGTGTTTGTACCTGAGAAAATAGATGGTCGTTTATTAGTGGACGGTGGGGTAATTGATCGTATTCCTGTATCTGTCGTAAAAGAGCTAGGTGCGGATATTGTGATTGCTGTAGATGTATCGCCTATTAAGGTGAACGGAGAAATTACATCCATTTATGATGTTATCATGCAGAGCATTGAAATTATGCAGCATGAACTTGTTGTCAATCGGCAAATTGCTTCGGATTTAATGATGCGTCCGGCAGTAGAACAATTTAGTTCTCGTGCTTTTACCAATATTGAAGACATTATTCGAGTTGGAGAAGAAGAGGCGGAGAAGCATATTCAGAAAATTTACTTATTAATTGAGCAGTGGAAGGAGAAAAATAATGTTTAAGCGTTTTCGGTTTATATATGCAATTTTAATTGGAGTTATATTGGCGATGTTACTTGTCTACGTACGCCTTCCGTATTATGTAACAAAGCCAGGTATGGCTGCGAAATTAGAACCATATGTACAAGTTGATGGTGGAAAGAAAGAATCAGGTGATTTTATGCTTGTGACAGTTTCAATGGGGCCAGCGAATGTTGTAAACTTAATAGCTGCCCAATTTAATAAATATAATCACATTTCTAAAGCAGAGGAAATTTTGCAAAAAGGTGAGAGTGATGAGGAATACCAATTCCGCCAAGCGTATGCAATGAAAGATTCACAAAATGCAGCGATTTATAATGCATATAAACGTGCGAATCGTCCAGTTTCTTTTCAAAATAAAGGAGTATTAGTTGCTGGGATTGCAAAGAATATGTCCGCTGAAGGAAAATTAAAACTGGGAGATGTAATTGTCGCTGCTGACGGTCAGCCTTTTGAAACGATAGACCAATTTACTGCGCACATGGCAGGGAAAAAAGAAGGGGAAGTAGTACATATTGAATATGTTCGAGATGGAAAACGTTTTGAGGAAAAGTTAACATTAAAACAAATTCCTGATGGTAAGGGGCGTGTGGGAATCGGAGTTTCTATTGTCACTGAAAGAGAATTAGTAGTAGATCCAAAAGTGAAAATCGACTCGCACGAAATTGGTGGGCCCTCGGCGGGATTAATGTTTACATTAGAAATTTATAATCAATTAGTTGAAAAAGACATGACAAAAGGCCATGAAATTGCTGGGACAGGAACAATTAATGAGAAGGGAGAAATCGGTCCTATAGGTGGTATTCAGCAAAAGGTTGTAGCAGCTAGTGATGCGGGTGCAGAAATATTCTTTGCTCCAAATGAAAAAGGGGTATCGAAATCGAATTATAAAGAAGCGCTTGAAGCAGCAAAAGATATTAAGACGAAGATGAAAATTGTACCAGTAGATACATTGGATGATGCATTAACATACTTAGAAAAAATGTCAGAAAAAAAGTAAGCCTCTCGCAAGAGAGGTTTACTTTTTTATAAAAAGGTATTTATTGTTTCATCATACCGAATAGGATGTTGCGTTACATCTTTTTGTATACATTTTGTACGTAGCGGTTCTTGTAGCACTGAAAAATAAACAGCGTTTGCTTTTCGCTCTATATCTAGAACAGGATGCTTGAATGTCTTTGTGTGAGTAAGAAGAGGGAGTCCTAGATTTTTTTTATGTTTCGAAACATAAGTTTGTCCTTTTTGTGACATACCAAGTAAACGTATATATGGTGAATATTGCTCTGTATGCGCCTTCTCCATTTCTTCTTTTGTTGTATTCGTTAAAATATGTGTACACGCTCGTTGTAATCTAGTCCATGTATAACGTTTTGTTTTTAACGCTTCCATGAAAGTAAGAAATGAAGAGCTATTATGTATTTTTGATAAAATACGATGCTCCAATCCTTCCTCTATCTCATATATATGTTGTAGCTCCTTGGAAGACATTGTCAAAAGTTTGTATTTAAAAAATGGGAAATACTTCTCCCAACAATGTAGCATGTGATAGGTTTGGTTATAGCTTTCTAAAAAAGATGCAGTAAAATTTGGTACAAAGGGATAAATGGTTGTGAATGAATCATTTTCACTAAATAATTGTTTGCGAATGCTGGTGGCACTTGCAATATGGTTATCTTGAAAGGTTTCGTCATGATAATGAGATGCGAATCTTTCAATGGTATGTGCATGAATTGAACTTTTCTGGGAAAGAATTGCTTCAATGTAATGTAAGCCTAATATATTATTTGGCTGTGACATATCAACAGTATTACTGTCCGATAAGATATGTAAGAAGGCTTGAGAAGTTGCTTTTGCATAGCTGTTTCCATTATCCATAAATTGCTGTACAAGTTGATTGAAAGTATCATTTTCTTTTTGGCGTAACGAAATGGTGTTATAGAAATTTTGAACTTTTCCATCCTCACTGCCAAAACAAATTTCAGAAACGCCAAGCGCATCTAAAATAGAAATAGCTCCGCTAGCAAATGTTTCGGCCTTTTGTGTTGCGAATGCATAAGGGAGTTCAACAACAAGATCTACGCCCCCAGCTAGAGCCATTTTGGTTCGCTGCCATTTTGATACGAGAGCTGGTTCACCGCGCTGTAAAAATGGTCCACTCATGACAGCGATTGTAATGTCGCACTGTGTTAACTTTTTGGTTTGTTGCACATGATAAGCATGACCGTTATGAAAGGGGTTATATTCCACAATAATACCACTAGCCTTTATGATAATCTCTCCTTTCGATGTAGCATCTTTTCTGAAAACATGATAATCTATATATTATTTCCTATAATGACTTCATTATAGTGTAAAGAAAAAACATTGACAAATATAAAATGGCTAGCTATAATTTTGTTTGTTGCCTTGAGGTGATATGATATGAAATGGTCCATCCATCAATTAAACAAATTGAGACATAAAGGATTGACATTGGATGAGATGGTAGATGTAAGTGAGCTAAAAGAAGTCGAGAAAGAAATTCGTAAAATTAGTCCTGTTCATGTAACAGGTAGAGTTGATTTTGGCTCTAGTAAGTTTACGTTTCATCTACATATAACTGGAAGCATGGTGTTACCATGTTCTCGCTCTTTAGTAGATGTAACATTACCATTTGACATTAAAACAACTGAGGTGTTCCAAACTTCAGCAGAAGAGTATGAAACGGAAGCGGAAATCCATTACTTAGAAGGAGAAGTACTTGACTTACTCCCTATAATCAAGGAAAATATACTTTTGGAGATTCCAATGCAAATTTTCAGTGATGATGTTTCCGGTGGAGCACCGACGCAAGGTCAAGACTGGCAAGTGATTTCGGAAGAAAGCAAAGAAAAGCCTGTTGATCCAAGATTGGCAGGACTTGCGAAGTTTTTTGACAAATAATCGGAAGACTGGTTCAGGCCTTCATATGAAAATAACTATTTCTTTTAAGGAGGTGGGAAGAATGGCTGTACCTTTTAGAAGAACTTCTAAAACAGTAAAAAGAAAGCGTCGTACGCATTTCAAATTATCAGTACCTGGTATGGTAGAGTGCCCAAGCTGTGGTGAAGCGAAATTAGCTCACCGTGTATGTAAAGCATGCGGTACTTACAAAGGTAAAGAAGTAATCAGCAAGTAATTGCAGAAATAAACGTAGAAGAATATCTTCTACGTTTATTTTTTTTTGTCTTAACTTTACATGTTGGTATTCTATCTTTTCTAGTAACTGCATATGCTTAATAAAAAATGCATAAGGAGGACTAGAGGAATGGCGACAACAAGACAAGATGCATGGACTGATGATGAAGATTTACTTCTGGCAGAAGTGGTACTCCGGCATATTCGTGAAGGTGGAACGCAACTTTCCGCATTTAAAGAGGTAGGAAGGCATTTATCTCGTACACCTGCAGCATGTGGATTTAGATGGAATTCTTACGTTAGAAAGCAATATAAGGAACGTATTGAAGAGGCCAAACAAATTCGTAAGGCAGAAAGTTATGAAGTAAGGCAACCGAAAGTTGTGGAGCTTTCTCCTGTATCGATTACGTTAGATGATGTTATTACCTTTTTACAAAAATATAAAGATGAAAAAGAGGTAAAAGAATTACATCAAAAAATTGAATTGCTACAAAAGGAAAAGGAATGGCTTCTTCAGCGTTTATCTGTATATGAAGAAGAGTATCGTACTTTGCTTGATTATATTGATCGAAAAAGAAGTGTGATGGTGTTAGAGACAAAAGAAAGAGATACGATTCATGAGCATGAAACATTAGAAAAGTTGAAAAAATAAAAACAGCTGATAACAGCTGTTTTTATTTATGCGGATTCTTCGTTTGTAACCGCATTCAAATTAGTTTCTGGATGCCAAATATAAAATTCGCCATCAGCCGTTGATACTTGCTCGAAATTTTGTTTATCCCAAAACGCAGCAGAGTGTATACGGGCAGTTGTTTTGATTGGAAATTGTAGTTGTTTTGCATAGTTAACAAGCATTTGACCAAAACCTTGTTTTTGAAAGTTTGGTAACACCTCAAGTTTTGAAAGTTCTACGTAAGGTCCAGCAATCTCAGGGTTGGACTCACCGTGTCTCCTCATGTACAAACTCATACGTGCGATAAGGGATCCGCCGTAATAAATGCCGTAAAAGGGAGATTCGCTATCATTTTCAATAATATTTGCTTGTAATTCTTCAAACATGGAGAGTTCTTGGGCACCACAGCCCTTAAATTTTTTAAATTCGTCTAACGTTTTATAATTGATGAGCAAGCGCTCAACTTTTGGGAATGTCATTACATCACATCCTCTTCTCAGTTTGTAAAATAAAGAAAAGTATAAATATTTTCAATAATATTATAACTCATTTTTTCATTTTTATGAAGAAAATAGAATATTTCTTTCGGTATTTTTTTGAAGTGTTTGCTACACTAGTCATAGGAAGGGGATTTATACATATTTATAAAATGTACTTTCGATTGTTGAAATATAAATTAAGATATAATCAATGTTAGGACAAGTATAGAGAGGGGGGAATCAGAAGGCTTCTAGTTGATGGTAGGATATAATTTATTTTGGTACCGGTTAGGAGCTTCTGAAGGATAGAGATGAAAATTGGGATTGTTGGTCCGGGAGCGATTGGTCTGCTTTTTGCATTTTATTTAAAAAAGAACAAACAGGATGTTACATTATTTACAAGAACGGTAGAACAAGCTGAAAAGTTAGTTCAGGAGGGAATAAAGTGTATTCGTAAGGGAGAAATGGAAACGGTATTTATAAATGCTATGCCCTTAGAGAATATTGTAGATGAACAAATGGACTATCTGTTCGTTGCTGTAAAACAATATCATCTAGTGAATATTCTTCCTTTTATAAAAGAACAAAGACGGATTATCTTTTTGCAAAATGGGATGTCTCATTTGCATATCTTGCAAGAAATAAAATGTGAAAATATAGCGGTGGGAATTGTAGAGCATGGAGCAAAAAAAGAAAATAAATATACAGTGAATCATACAGGAGTAGGGGTTACAAAATTTGGGGTGGTAAATGGAGAGTTGTCTCAATTTGATTCACTATTAGATTGTTTTTCTCCAAAATATTTTTCGGTGCAAGTCGAAGAAGATTGGAAACAGACGATGTATTATAAACTTGTAATAAATGTATGCATTAATCCGCTAACAGCTTTATTTGGTATACAAAACGGAGTGTTGCTGTCGAACCCTTATTTTTATAGAGTCATGGAGCAAATATTTCAGGAGGTCGTGTTTCTTGTAGGGGAGGAAAGAAAAGAAGATTTGTGGCTATTGGTTTGTCGTGTATGTGAAACCACAGCCAGTAATACATCATCTATGTTAGCTGATATAAGAGCGGGCCAGGAAACGGAAATTGACGCTATTATTGGTTATGTGATGGAGGAAGCACGGAAACAGCAAAAACAAGTTCCAGTACTGCAATTTGTATACAATTCCATAAAGGGATTAGAAGTATAAGAGATATTCTTTGCTTTTACATGAAACATTGACTACAATTTGGATTGGTGAGAGAACAGGATAGGAAAGGAAGAATTATATGGAGATAAAAGAGATCTCTGTTCCACTACAAGGTGTTGTGGCGGACTATATGAAGGGTAAGAAAGAAGCGCAGGCATACTTTGATTATCCGTTGACAGAAGAAGGATTCGGGCAACGTCTGCATGATTTGCGTAATAAGAAATTTTTCCGTCAAGATTTAGTGGCACATTTATTAGAGTATAATACTAATTTACATGCTGGAGAGCATACTCTTCAGAATATAAAGGCGCTAGCGGATGAAAATACATATGTTGTTGTTGGAGGACAGCAAGCGGGACTATTAACAGGCCCTCTTTATACAGTGCATAAAATTATTTCGATTTTACAGCTTGCAAAAGAAAAAGAGGCGAGTTTAGGAGTACGTGTCGTTCCTGTTTTTTGGATTGCTGGTGAAGATCATGATATCGATGAAATTAATCATGTGTTTGTAACGAAAAATAAAAAAATAAAAAAGACGATTTTTCATGATCGTCTTCTAAAAAAAGCGAGTGCATCTGAGTCTGAGCTTTCAAAAGAAGATTGTAGAAAGTGGATTGAAGAAATTTTTAAAACATATCCAGAAACGAATTTTACAAAGGACGTATTACAGTTTGTTGAAGATGCCTTGCAGAATTCGCGTACTTATGTGGATTTCTTTGCGCATCTTATTATGAAATTATTTGTAGATTCAGGCTTGATTCTTGTTGATTCACATCATCCAGCGTTAAGAAAATTGGAAGTCTCTTTTTTTAAACAAATATTAAGTCGATATCAAGAAGTGCAAATGAGTCTTCATAAACAACAGCAATTAATAAGAGAACAAGGATATAAACCGATTATTGAAACAAAATCAAATGCGGTACACATATTTATGCAAATTGATGAAGAGCGTGTGTTGTTAGAAGAAGAGAATGGGCAATTTGTTGGGAAAGATGGTGCTTATTCATTTTCGTATGAAGAATTGATAGCGGAAATGGAAAGAAGTCCGGAACGATTTAGTAATAATGTTGTAACGAGACCACTTATGCAAGAATATATATTTCCGACATTAGCATTTATTGGAGGGCCTGGTGAAATTGCTTACTGGAGTGAATTGCAACGAGTATTTCATGTGTTCGGATTTCAGGTACCTCCGGTTATTCCAAGGCTCACAATTAGTTATGTGGAACGTGATATTTCAACAGATTTACACGATTTGCAATTACAAGAGAGTGATCTGTTTGTGAAGAGTATAGATATGTTACGTGAAGAGTGGCTTTCTAATCAAATAGAAGAGCCGATTGGTGAACGATTTATAGAAGCGACAGAGAAAATGATCGATATTCATACTTCTTTACAACAGTTTGTAACAAAAATAGACCCAGGAATGCAGAAATTTGCTGAGAAAAATGAGCGAAAAATTAAAGAGCAAATTGAATTGTTAGAAAGAATGTTAAAGCGGAATGTTGAGAAAAAAAATGAAGTAGAGCTGAATAAATTCAGGCGTGTACAATACGCTCTCCGTCCGTTAGGTGCACCGCAGGAGCGTGTATGGAATATATGTTATTATTTAAATCAGTTTGGATTAGATTTTGTTGAACGGGTAACGAAACAATCGTACTCTTGGGACGGGAAACATCATATTATAAAACTATAAAATCTTGCTCTTAGGAGCAGGATTTTATTTTTGATTTGTGGAATTAAATGTAAAGCGAAAAACTGAATTATCAAACTATATGAACAAGAGTGTGATATGGAGAACAAAACGCATGTATATGACAAAATAGAACAAAATGTAAACGCATTATTGTGTTTTTCGACATGTTTTTATTTAATTTCCCGCAAAAGATGATAAAATTTAGTATATAATAAAGTGAAACTGCGATTAGTGGACATTAGATTTCCACTAACGCCAAGTTGGATGTGACATGTTTTCATAGCGTTAATTTCCCAACATATTGTGTATGGTATTAAAAGGGAACAAGTGATACATTCAACGTAATTATTTTGCAAAAAGTAGGTGCAACAATGTTTAAACACGTAACAGTTCTTTTAAAAGAAACAGTAGATGGTTTGGATATAAAGCCAGGTGGTACATATGTAGATTGTACGCTAGGTGGTGGAGGACATAGTTCCTATTTATTATCCCAACTAACGGAAGGGGGAAAATTAATTGCATTTGACCAAGATGAAGTTGCGATTCAAAATGCGAAAGAAAAATTTTCTTCTTATGGTAATCAATTTATAACAGTGAAGAGTAATTTTCGCTATTTGTCAGAAAAACTTCATGAACTAGGAATAACAGAAGTAGATGGAATTTTATTTGATTTAGGTGTTTCATCCCCACAATTAGATACACCAGAACGTGGCTTTAGTTATCATCATGATGCACCCTTAGATATGAGGATGGATCAAGATGCCTCATTAACAGCATATGATGTTGTGAACAACTGGTCATATGAACAACTCGTAAGAATCTTTTTCCAATATGGTGAAGAAAAATTTTCAAAGCAGATTGCAAGGAAAATTGAAGCGTATCGCGAGAATAAGGCGATTGAAACGACAGCAGAGTTAGTGGAGTTAATTAAAGAAGGAATTCCTGCTCCAGCTCGTAGAACGGGGGGACACCCTGCAAAACGAGTATTTCAAGCGATTCGTATTGCTGTAAATGATGAATTGAAAGTATTTGAGGAAGCGTTGGAATCTGCAATTGAAATGGTCAAGCCGGGTGGAAGAATAAGTGTTATTACGTTCCACTCATTAGAAGATCGTATTTGTAAAACAACATTTAAACGAAATAGTACAACGCCACAGCTTCCGCCAGGCTTACCAATTATTCCTGATGAGTTTAAGCCAAAACTAAAGCTTGTCACAAGAAAACCAATCTTACCTTCTGATGAAGAGTTAGAAGAGAATAATCGAGCGCGTTCTGCGAAGTTAAGGATCGCTGAAAAACGATAAAAAGGAGAGAGAGGTATGACAAATTTAGCTGTAAAGTATAAACAACAACAAGTACAAGAACAAGTACAAGTACAATCTCAAGCTCCGCAGCAAAAAGTACAACCAAAGGTGAAAACAAAAATTACAAGAATTGAGAAATTACTATATGTGGCTTTTGTTGGCTTTTTATTATATGCTTGCGTTGCTTTTATTGGAAATAAAGCGGGACTGTACCAAGTTGATGCGGAAGCAGCAAAAATAGAGAGTACAATTGTGAAAAAACAAAAAGAAAATCAAGAATTACAAGCTGAAGTAGAAAAATTAAGTCGCTATGAGCGTATCGCAGAGATTGCAAAAAAACACGGGCTAGAAATTAATGCGAATAATGTGAAAGGTTTACATTAATATAGTAGGTGTGAAGAAAAATGAAGACAAATATGAACAAAATTCATACCAATAAAGGAGCAGGTTACTTTATGATATTTTTCCTCCTGCTCTTTTTGGTGTTGTTAGCCCGATTCTTTTATATTCAAGCAACAGGAACAGTACATGGTCAGGATTTAAAGAAACTTGCACAAGAAAAGCATAATAAAAATGGTGTACTTGAAGCGAATCGTGGAACGATTTATGATCAAAATGGACATGTGTTAGCGCAAGATGCGAACTCATACAAGATTGTTGCGCAGCTGAAAGGTGAAAAACCTGTAAAAGATAAAGAGGATGCTGCAAAAAAAATTGCAGGTGTACTTGGGTCAGGTGAAGAAGAAATTTTAGCCGCTTTAAACAAAGATAAGAGTCAGGTGGAGTTCGGAACGCTAGGAAAGAACTTGACGAAAGAGAAGAAAGAACAAATAGAAAGTCTTAATATACAAGGTATTTCATTTGTTACAGAAAAAGCTAGAGTGTATCCAAATGGAGATTTTGCATCTTATGTGTTAGGTTTTGCAAAACCTGATGATAAAGGAATTGCAGAGGGGAAATTCGGATTAGAAAAGAGCTTAGATAAGTACTTGCGTGCTTCGAACGGGAGTGTAGCATATACAGGAGATCGTAATGGGGTTTCCCTTGATGGAGGAAAACAAAATGTAAAGCCGCCGAAAAATGGGGAAAATGTGTATTTAACAATTGATCAACGTATTCAAGGCTTTTTAGAGGATGCCATGAAAGCGGCTGAGCAGCATTATGAACCTTCTATGCTAATTGGAGTGGTTGCGGATCCGAAAACTGGAAAAATACTTGGGATGTCTAGTCGGCCTAGTTATGATCCGAATAAGCGTAATATTGAATACTATTTAAATGATCCAATCGCAAATGCATATGAGCCGGGATCTACTATGAAAATTTTCACATTAGCTGCGGCGATTAATGAAGGTGTATATAACGGTCAAGAATATTACCAATCAGGTACATATCCAGTTGGGAATCGTAAAATAAAAGATCATAACGGTGGTGCAGGTTGGGGATCTATTACATTCGATGAAGGTGTTGAGCGTTCCTCTAACGTTGCATTTGCTATTTTAGGGGATCAAAAACTTGGTCCAGATCGTTTCCGTCAATATATTCACAAATTTGGATTGGATGAAAAAACGCATATTGATTTACCTGGTGAAGGAGAAAATACGATTATATTTGATCAGCAAATTCAACAGGTAACAACGGCCTTTGGGCAAGGGTCTACTGTAACGCCGATACAGCTTGTACAAGCTGCGACTGCAATTGCAAATGATGGAAAAATGATGAAACCTTATGCAATTGATCGAATTGTAGACCCAATAACAAATAAAGTGGACTTACAGCATAAACCAGAAGAAGTAGGACAACCAGTTACAAAGGAAACAGCAGCACAAGTAAGGCAATTATTAGAACGTGTTGTTACATCACCAAAAGGGACAGGGAATGCGTATAAAATCGATGGATACTCTGTTGGTGGTAAAACAGGAACAGCACAAATTCCGGATGGAAAAGGTGGATATATGACTGGAAGAGAAAATTATATTTTCTCATTCCTTGGTATGGCACCAATGGACGACCCACAGTTAATTGTTTACTTTGCAATAAAGCAACCGAAATTAAAAGATAATGAATACGGAGCACAACCTCTTGCAGAAATGTTTAAATCTGTAACGAAAAATAGCTTAGAGTATTTGAAAATTAAACCGAATGAAGTAAAAGATGCAAAGAAATATGTGAAAGAACAGCAGACGGTTGTTCCAGATGTAACTGGGAAAACAATGGAAGAGGCAAAGGCAGTGTTAGAAAAAGCCAAATTCCGACCGATTATACTAGGTGAAGGAAAAGTAAAACAACAGGTACCAAAAGCAACTGAAAAAACATTGAAGGGCGATCGAGTCTTCTTAGTAGGAGATAAGCCGTTGATGCCGAATGTACAAGGATGGGCACTTCGTGATGTAATGAATTTAGCGAAAACGTTAAATCTTAATTTGAAACCATCTGGTACAGGATATGTGACAGAACAAAGTGTGGCGGAAGGAACGCCGTTACAAGCAGGTACGGAATTAGCTGTAACACTGGTACCACCGCTTGAACCACAACAAGAGGCAGAAAAACCATAATGTTTTAGGTGCAAGAAATGCGAGAGGTTCTATTCGAACAGGTACAAGCATATATTGGAACAAGCTAGGTGTAAAGGAGGTTTGTTCCAATATGCGTGTATCAAATGTAACTGTTAGAAAAAGACTCATTTTTATACTTATATCGGGTATACTCATTTTTACAATTATTGATATTCGTCTTGGATATGTACAGTTTTTTCTCGGGAATATGTTAACAGATCGTGCGAAAGATTCGTGGAGTCGTAATATTACTTTTGAACCTGAACGAGGGAAAATTTTAGATCGAAATGATGTGGAGCTTGCAACAAATAAAAGTGCCCCAACAGTCTTTGTTGTACCAAGACAAATTGAAAAACCAGCAGAGACTGCAGAGAAGTTAGCTGCAGTTTTAGGTGTGCAAAAAGAGGAAATCTATAAACGGATTACAAGAAAAGAGTCTATTGTGAGATTGGATAAAGGTGGAAGGAAAATTTCTCATGATAAAGCAAAGGAAGTACGTACTTTAAGTTTAAAAGGTGTTTATATTGCTGAAGATTCCATTCGGTATTATCCGTTTGGAAAATATTTATCTCATGTACTAGGATTTGCGGGAATTGATAACCAAGGGCTAATGGGATTAGAAGCATATTATGATAAAGAATTAAATGGTGATAAAGGTCATGTGCGATTTTTTGCGGATGCAAAAGGACAAAGAATGCCGAATGTTGGAGATGATTTCAAAAAACCAGAGGCTGGCTTAGATTTAAAATTAACAATCGATTCTCGAATCAATACAATTATAGAAAGAGAAATGAATATCGCAGATTCTACTTATAATCCAGATGGTATGATAGCAATTGCGATGAACCCGAAAAATGGTGAGATTTTAGGTATGTCAAGTCGCCCAAGTTTTGATCCAGCAGATTTTCAGAGCGTTTCACCAGAAGTATTTAATCGGAATTTGCCCGTTTGGAGTACATATGAGCCGGGATCAACTTTTAAAATCATTACATTGGCAGCTGCTTTGAATGAAAAATTAGTAGACTTGGAGAAAGATACGTTTTATGATGATGGAGCAGCTGAAGTTGGTGGAGCTAGACTACGTTGTTGGAAAGCTGGCGGGCATGGTAGCCAATCGTTTTTAGAAGTTGTTCAAAATTCTTGTAACCCAGGTTTTATTGAGCTTGGGGATCGCCTGGGAAAAGAAAAGTTGTTCCAATACATTCGTGATTTTGGTTTTGGACAGAAGACAGGGATTGACTTACAAGGAGAAGGAAAAGGAATTTTATTTAATTTAGATAAGGTTGGACCGGTTGAACAAGCGACGACTTCCTTCGGGCAAGGAGTTTCTGTCACACCAATTCAACAAGTTGCTGCAGTAGCAGCAGCTGTAAATGGCGGGACATTATACCAACCATATATTGCGAAAGAATTTGTTGATCCATCGAATAATCAAGTTGTCAGAAAGAAAACACCGGTTGAGAAAAGAAAAGTTATTTCCAAGGAAACATCGGAAAAAGTTCGTTATGCGTTAGAAAATGTTGTAGCGAAAGGTTCTGGTAAAGGTGCATATATTGATGGTTATCGTGTTGGCGGGAAAACAGGAACTGCCCAAAAAGTAAAAGACGGAAAATACTTAGATAATAACTATATTGTATCTTTTATAGGATTTGCTCCAGCAGATGATCCGCAAATCGTTGTGTATGTTGCGGTTGATAATCCAAAGGGGGTTACTCAATTTGGTGGTGTAGTTGCTGCGCCGATTGTGGGGAATATTCTTCGTGATGTGCTTCCTGTTATGGGAGTAGAGCCACGCAAGGAGCAAGTTGAGAAGGAATATAAATGGGGCGATACCCCTACAATAGAAGTTCCGGATTTAATCGGGATGAAGAAGAAAGATTTACAAACGCAACTTGTAGACTTACAGCTTGATATAAGTGGTGAGGGAGACAAAGTAATTAAACAATCACCAGAAGCTGGTGCGAAAGTAAAAGAAGGTTCGAAAATTCGAATTTACTTTGGGAATTAAAGGTCAGAGATTGTGTTTTATGATACAATTGGTGGAAGTTGAGTTAATATAAATATCTGTTTTCATAGAAATTTATTTCTATGAAAACAGATTATATTGCTCTTAGACATAAGTAATAAAGTAAACACTTTGTCAGCTTAGCTATTATATGCTGCACTGATAAACGAGTCTGATTTCTCGGACTCTTAGCAAATGCTTCCTTCCTCAATTTTTAGCGAATGAAGGATGGCGAGAACTGCTTATTAAGTAAGAGATAAATAAACAATGTAGAGAGGGTTTAGTGAAATGAAGTTGCACACACTTGTATCATGTTTGCATGATTTTCCAGTTGTTCCAAAAGAAAATCCAGAAATTACATCCATTGAAGCGGATTCGCGTAAAGTGACAAATGGAAGCTTATTTGTATGTATGAAGGGGTATACGGTTGATAGCCATGATTTTGCTAAGCAAGCAGCCGCGCAAGGTGCGGCTGCTATTGTTGCGGAAAGACCGATTGATGTTGACGTTCCAGTTGTACTTGTGAAAAATACCTATCGTTCTTTAGCGGTTTTAGCTGATTATTTTTACGAACAGCCAACGCATAAGTTACACTTGATTGGAATTACAGGTACAAATGGAAAGACAACAACATCGCATATTATGGATGAAATTATGCGAGCGCATGGTCATAAAACAGGGCTAATCGGAACAATTAATATGAAAATCGGTGATGAAACATTCGAGGTGAAAAATACAACGCCAGATGCACTGACACTTCAGCAAACGTTTCACCGTATGGTTGAGAAAAATGTAAATAGCGCTGTAATGGAAGTTTCTTCACATGCGTTAAGCCTTGGTCGTGTACACGGTTGTGATTATGATGTGGCCGTATTTACAAATTTAACACAAGATCATTTAGATTATCATAAAACGATGGAAGAATATAAGCATGCAAAAGGTTTGTTGTTCGCTCAACTAGGCAATAGTTACCATAATAATCGTGAAAAGTACGCTGTGTTAAATAGTGATGATCCAGTAGCGGAAGAGTATATGAGAAGTACAGCAGCTACGGTTATTACGTATGGAATTGATACACATAGTGATATTATGGCGAAAGATATTGTGATGACGAGTGGTGGAACAACATTTACCCTTGTTACGCCAAGTGAAAGTATAGATATTACGATGAAGTTAATTGGAAAGTTTAACGTATACAATGTTTTAGCGGCGATAGCGGCTACTCTTGTTTCAGGTGTATCTTTACAAACGATTGTTGAGGTTGTTAAGAAACTTACTGGAGTTCCAGGTCGTTTTGAAGTTGTGGATGGAGGACAAGATTATACAGTTATTGTCGATTATGCGCATACTCCAGACAGTTTAGAAAATGTGTTAACAACAGCAAAACAATTTGCGAAAGGAAACGTTTATTGCATTGTTGGTTGCGGCGGTGATCGTGATCGGACGAAAAGGCCAATTATGGCTGGCGTTGCTACAGAATATGCAACGCATGCAATTTTGACTTCAGACAATCCAAGAAGTGAAGATCCAAAATCAATTTTAGATGATATGTTAACAGGTGCAAAAGGAAATAATTATGAAGTAATCATTGATCGAAAAGAAGCAATCTTCCATGCGGTTTCAGAAGCGAAAGCAGAAGATATTATTATTATTGCTGGAAAAGGGCATGAAACGTATCAAATTATTGGAAAAGACGTACATCATTTTGATGATCGTGAAATTGCAAAAGAAGCAATCAATGAACGTCTAAACAACAAAGAGTGACAACATGAGAGGAGGACTACATGTGCTTGAACAAGGTTTATTAGTAACGGCTGGGGTAGCTTTCTTAATTTCAGTTGCCCTTTCGCCATTGTTTATCCCATTTTTACGTAAGTTAAAGTTTGGGCAGAGTATTCGTGATGAAGGACCGAAATCACATCAAAAGAAATCAGGAACACCAACGATGGGTGGTATTGTGATTTATGTGTCTATGATGGTGACAACACTTATCATGGCAATTAAATTTAAACATTTAGGTACGGAAGTATCATTATTATTATTAGTTACATTTGGTTATGGATTGATTGGCTTTTTAGATGACTATATAAAAGTTGTTAAAAAAAGAAATCTTGGTTTAACATCAAAACAAAAATTAATCGGTCAGTTAGTTATTGCAATTGCATTCTTTGTAATAGCAAAAGGACAGGGATTTGATACGCATTTAATGATCCCAGGAACTGAAATTAAATTTGATTTACACTGGGCATATTTTATCCTTGTGCTATTTATGCTTATTGGTGGATCTAATGCAGTCAATTTAACAGATGGTCTAGATGGATTATTATCAGGAACAGCTGCAATCGCATTTGGAGCATTTGGTATTATTGCAGTTGCGCAAGGTCAATATGCAGTAGCTATTTTCTGTATGGCAGTCGTAGGAGCAGTACTTGGATTTTTAGTATTTAATGCAAATCCAGCTAAGGTGTTTATGGGGGATACAGGATCGCTCGCTTTAGGTGGCGCAATAGCCGCAGTAGCTATTTTATTAAAACAAGAACTATTACTTGTTGTAATTGGCGGCGTATTTGTAATGGAAACATTATCTGTTATCATTCAAGTTATTTCATTTAAAACAACAGGAAAACGTGTCTTTAAAATGAGTCCACTGCATCATCATTACGAATTATGCGGCTGGTCAGAATGGCGTGTTGTTGTAACATTCTGGTCTGTAGGATTTTTATTGGCAGTATTAGGAATCTATATCGGGGTGTGGATGTAATTGAAAACTGTAATTGACTATCAAAATAAAAATATTCTTGTATTGGGTATTGCAAAAAGTGGTTATGCAGCAGCAACTTTATTAAAAAGCTTAGGTGCAAATGTGATTGTAAATGACGGGAAACCATCTGCTGATAATGTATTAGCTGCAGAATTGCAAGCAAAAGGAATGGACGTTGTATGCGGCGGTCATCCACTAGAGTTGTTAGAAAGAAATATTTCACTTGTTGTAAAAAATCCAGGGATTCCATACTCTAACCCATTACTAGTTGCTGCGAAAGAAAAACAAATTCCGATTGTGACAGAAATAGAGCTTGCGTATCGTGTTTCAGAGGCGCCGTTTGTTGGAATTACTGGATCAAATGGAAAAACAACAACGACAATGCTAACATTCGAGATGTTGAAAGAAGGACAAAAACATCCTGTTATTGCTGGAAACATAGGTACAGTAGCATGTGAAGTGGCACAATTTGCGAAAGAAAATGAAGTAGTTGTTACAGAACTTTCATCATTCCAGTTAATGGGAGTGGAAACATTCCAGCCTAAAATTGCAGTATTCTTAAATTTATTTGAAGCGCATTTAGATTACCATGGTACAAAGGCAGAGTATGGTTTAGCGAAAGCGAATATTTTTAAAAGCCAAACTGAGACTGACTATAGTGTAATGAATGCTGATGATACAGATGTAATGGCTTTATCAGCAAATAGTAAAGGACAAAAAGTATTATTTTCAGCTACTAAGGTAATTGAAGATGGTGCGTGTATTAAAGATGGTGCTCTTTATTTTAAAGGTGAGAAAGTTGTGGAAATTAAGGACATCGTTTTACCAGGTAAACATAATTTAGAAAACATTTTAGCTGCTATGAGTATTGCTAAATTGTTAGGTGTAGCAAATGAGGCAATTGTTCTAGTATTAAAACGCTTTACAGGTGTAAAACATCGTTTAGAATATGTAACAACAATTAATAATCGTAAGTTTTATAATGATTCAAAAGCAACAAATATGTTAGCAACGGAAAAGGCGTTATCAGCATTTACGCAGCCTGTTATTTTGCTAGCAGGTGGGCTTGATCGTGGGAATGAATTTGACGATTTAATTCCATATTTTGAACATGTAAAAGCGATTGTGACATATGGACAAACTGCACCAAAATTAGTAAAGGCAGCTGAAAAAGCAGGATTAGATATCATTGAAACTGTCGATAATTTAGAAGAGGCAGTAGAAAGAGCTTATGCTCATTCTGCAGATGGAGATGTTATTCTTCTTTCACCAGCATGTGCAAGCTGGGATCAATTTAAAACATTTGAAGAAAGAGGAGACATTTTTATACAAGCTGTGCATAAACTTATATAAAGTAGACAAAGCATCAGTAGGTTAACACCTACTGATGTTTTGTTACATAGATTAAAAAAAGCTTCTTTAAAAGAGGTGGTGCTCATTGCCAATGAAGAAAACACCTGATTTTATTTTAATTATCGTTACACTTTTGTTGTTAACAATTGGAATGATAATGGTCTACAGTGCAAGTGCTGTCTGGGCTTCTTATAAGATGGGTGATTCATTCTTTTTTGCAAAACGACAGCTGTTATTTGCGGGAATTGGTGTAGCTGCCATGTTTTTTATTATGAGAATTGACTATTGGACATGGCGAACTTATTCGAAGGTGATTTTACTGGTTTGCTTTATTCTCCTTATCCTTGTCCTGATTCCTGGAGTTGGACTTGTTCGGGGGGGAGCACGAAGCTGGATTGGAATTGGAGCATTTTCGATTCAACCGTCAGAATTTATGAAATTTGCGATGATTATTTTTTTGGCTAAATTTTTAGCAGAAAGGCAAAAGTTAATTACTTCTTTTAAACGAGGACTACTTCCTGCACTTGGTTTTGTATTTGTTGCATTTGGTATGATTATGTTACAACCGGATCTTGGAACAGGAACAGTAATGGTTGGGACATGTATCGTAATGATTTTTATTTCAGGAGCACGTGTTTTTCATTTTTCGATGTTAGGGCTAATAGGGATAGCGGGGTTTGTCGGATTAATTGCATCGGCACCATATCGAATGAAACGAATTACTTCGTATTTGGATCCATGGTCAGATCCACTTGGGAGTGGATTTCAGATTATTCAATCGTTACTTGCAATCGGGCCTGGTGGTTTGTTTGGGCTTGGACTTGGGCAAAGTAGACAAAAATTTCTTTATTTACCTGAGCCACAGACTGACTTTATTTTTGCAATTTTATCCGAAGAATTAGGTTTTATTGGTGGATCGTTTGTGTTATTATTATTTAGTCTATTATTATGGCGTGGAGTTCGTATAGCATTAGGAGCGCCTGATTTATATGGTACGTTTTTAGCAGTAGGTATTGTGGCGATGATTGCGATTCAAGTAATGATTAATGTTGGTGTTGTAACAGGACTAATGCCTGTTACAGGAATTACTTTGCCATTTTTAAGTTATGGTGGGTCGAGTCTGACCTTAATGTTAATGGCAGTTGGCGTATTATTGAATATAAGTCGTCATTCTCGCTATTAAACCCTGTTTATAAGACAGGGTTTTTCGTATGTATATAAATCTAAACCCTTTCTTTTTAAGGGGGAAGAGACAAGTGCAAGTCACTTTCTCTTCTTCACAGCAGCGACCTATGTGTAGAGAAATCAAACTTTATATAGAAAGCGGAAAAACAGATTATAGATATACGAATACATAAAATGGAATGTAGAATAGAGAAGCGGAGGAATTTGTAGTGCGAGTATTAGTTAGTGGTGGTGGCACAGGAGGACATATATATCCAGCTCTTGCTTTAATTAGAGAAATAAAAAAATTACATCCTGAAGCAAGATTTTTATACATTGGTACAGAAAATGGATTAGAAAGTACAATTGTTCCAAAGGCAGGAATACCATTTCAATCAATTGTCATTAGTGGATTTAAACGAAAAATATCTCTTGATAATGTGAAAACAGTGATGCGTTTTCTAACAGGTGTACAAGATAGTAAAAGGTATATTCGCCGTTTCAATCCGGATGTTGTAATTGGTACAGGTGGCTATGTATGTGGTCCAGTCGTATATGCGGCAGCGAAACTAGGAATTCCAACAATTGTACACGAACAAAATAGTGTACCTGGTGTAACGAATAAATTTTTAAGTCGATATGTCGATAAGGTAGCTGTTTGTTTTGAAGCGGCATCTGAACATTTTCCAAAGTCGAAAGTTGTCATGACAGGAAATCCACGTGCATCAGAAGTGATGAACCAAAACGGCATGATAGGGAAGCGCTCTGTTGGATTATCTCTTCCTAAAAAGTCTGTGCTTATTTTTGGTGGAAGCCGCGGGGCAAGGCCGATTAATGATGCATTTGTGGCAGCAATTGAACAATTTGGTAATAAAAACTATGAAGTATTGTATATAACAGGTGAAGTGCATTATGATAAAGTCATAGAGGCTGTGAAACAAAAAGGGAATCCGAATAATGTAATTATTAAACCATTTATTCATAATATGCCAGAGGTACTTACTGGTGTGGATCTTGTTGTTTCACGTGCTGGTGCTACAACATTAGCGGAATTGACAGCGCTAGGAAAGCCAAGTATTTTAATTCCAAGTCCTTATGTGACAAATAATCATCAAGAGAAAAACGCGAGATCAGTTGTCGATAAAGGGGCGGCAAAAATGCTTCTTGAAAAAGATTTAACTGCTGAAACTCTTCTTCATGATATTGATGAAATTCTATTAAATACACAAACATTACAAAATATGAAACTAGCTGCTACGCAATTAGGAATGCCTGATGCAGCAAATAAATTATTTGAAGTGATGAAACAACTTGTACAAAATAACGTTAGGTGAATGCCCTGCATACTACTGTAATACGGAGATTTCATATGGGGGAGATCATCATGAAACGATTAGCAAAGGAACTTGTCGAAGCAAAAGTTGGTAAAGTGCTAGAAAATGAAGCGTTAGCTCGTTATACAACTATGAAAATAGGTGGGCCGGCTGACATTCTAATTTTGCCAAGTAGTGTTGTTGGTGTGGAAAAGACTTTAGATTTAGTAAAGAAACATAACACAAAGTGGACAGCGATTGGACGTGGTTCTAATCTTCTCGTATCTGATAAGGGAATTGAAGGTGTTGTAATTCGTTTAGGAGAAGGATTAGATCACCTAGAAGTAGAAGGAACTACTGTACGAGTAGGAGGAGGATATCCTCTTATTAAGTTGTCAACATTACTTAGTCGCCAAGGTTTAGCTGGATTAGAGTTTGCTAGTGGTATTCCAGGAAGTGTCGGTGGAGCAGTATATATGAATGCTGGTGCACACAAATCAGATATGTCAGAAATTTTGATGAGCGCGCGTGTTATGTTTGACGATGGTACAATGAAGTGGCTAACAAAAGAAGAGATGGAATTTTCTTATCGCACTTCTGTTTTGCAAACAAAACGTCCGGGCATTGTAGTAGAAGCGGAATTGCAACTGAAAGCAGGAAATCGTGAAGAAATAGTTGGTATAATGCAAAAGAATAAGGAGTATCGTCGTGAAACTCAGCCGTGGAATCACCACTGTGCGGGGAGTATATTTAGAAATCCACTACCCAATTTCGCTGGGAATCTAGTTGAAAAGGCAGATCTACGTGGTTATCAAATCGGCGGTGCAAAAATTTCTGAAATGCATGGGAATTTTATTGTTAATACAGGATCTGCATCAGCAAAAGATGTGCTGGATTTAATTGCATTTGTCAAAAAAACAATTAAAGAAAAATTTGGTGTAGATATGCATACGGAAGTAGAAATCATTGGAAGATAGCTGTTATTTGTTCCGCTCGTTATCATTTATGGTATAATAAGAAGATAAGAACGGCATGCGTAACATGCCGTTCTTTATGTTACATAGGGGGATCGTACATGAAAAATAGTAAAGTGATTAAACTACAAGATCGTGTACCAAAACTAAAGAACCAAAAGAAGAAGAAGAAAAAACCTGTCAATCAGAGATTAATTTTATATGTGTCGATTTTATTTTTATTAGTACTTTTTTTAATTTATTTTCGATCTCCGCTTAGTAATATAAAAAAGATAAGTGTTTTAGGAAATCATTATATGACAGATGAACAGGTTATGAAGGAATCTGGAGTTACATATGAAACGAGTTATTTTCGAGTGACGGCACATAAGGCTGAAGAAAATTTGACAAAACGAAATGAAATCAAGAAAGTAATTGTCAAAAAGCGTTTTCCTAACAAAATTGATATTCACATTGAAGAGTATGTAACGATAGGTTATATAAACAAAGGTGGGAAGTTACAACCACTTCTAGAAAATGGTAAAACACTTGACGTGTTACCGAACGGAAAATTACCTGTCGCAGCTCCGATTTTTGAACCATTTAAGGAAGAGAAAATGAAAGAGTTAATTGAAGAGCTAGAAAAGTTAACTCCGACTACTCTCAGGTCTATTTCTGAAATTCATTATGCTCCAACGAATTCAAATGAAGATCATCTTACTTTATATATGAATGAAGGTTATGAAGTGAGTACAACTATACAAGATTTTGCCAAGCGTATGGAAGTATATCCACTTATTATAAAAAATATAGAATCAGGTAGAAAAGCTCTAATTGATTTAGAAGTTGGCGCGTATTTCAAATATTTAGATAACGAAGAAAAAAAGCAGTAGAATAGTAGATTTATTTCTTTTTAAATACAATAACGACAATTGTGTTCTTCTATATGTAAAATTTATTACAATTATGATTAATTTGTTGAAAAATAACTAGATTTTCTTCGATTCATGCTAGGATTGGTACAAGTTTAGCTTTTCTATGAGTACATCTTAGTGTAGACTTATATTTGGCGGTAATCTTTGCATTTGAAATACAGTTATTTCAAAGATAAAGTAGTCATTCACAGATTACGGTGATATCAATAAGTGAATGTTAAATAAAAATAAGAAAAATACCGGGTTAAAAAAGGGAAACGCATAAAGACGTTGAATATTTTTCTTATAAATAGTAAAGCTGCGATTGTTGTTCCATATATTGACTTGTATGGTATAAATAAAGAAGGAGGTGCCAAAGAATGAACAGCAATGAAATATATGTTAGTCTTGACATCGGTACATCCAATGTTAAAGTCATCATTGGTGAAATGGTTAATGACGGCTTAAACATTATTGGTGTTGGAAATGTAAAATCAAATGGTTTGAAAAAGGGCTCCATAGTTGACATAGACGAAACTGTTCGATCAATTAAAAAAGCAATTGAACAAGCTGAGCGTATGGTGGGAATTCACATTGAACAAGTTGTTGTAGGTGTGAATGCAAATCAGGTACAGCTTCTTCCTTGTCATGGAGTTGTCGCTGTTTCAAATGAAGATCGTGAAATTGGAAATGAAGATGTCTTACGCGTTCTGGATGCAGCACAAGTTGTATCAATTGCTCCTGAGCGTGAATTTATTGATGTGGTGCCTCGACAGTTCATTGTAGACGGTCTTGATGAGATTAACGATCCACGCGGGATGATTGGTGTAAGATTAGAAATGGAAGGCACATTAATTACAGGTTCAAGAACGTTACTACATAATTTACTACGTTGTGTAGAAAAAGCGGGCCTTGAAATTGTTGATATTTGTCTGCAACCTTTAGCTGCTGCGACGGTTGCTTTATCTTCTGATGAAAAAAATAGAGGTGTAGCTCTTGTTGATATAGGCGGGGGATCTACAACTTTATCAATCTTTCAAGATGGAGAATTACAAGCAACAAGTGTACTGCCTTTAGGTGGAGATCATATAACGAAGGATATTGCTATAGGATTTAAAACTTCAACTGAAAATGCAGATCAAATTAAGCTGAAATATGGACATGCTTTTTATGATACAGCATCTGAAGAAGAAGTGTTTACGGTTCCTATTATGGGAAACGATCAAACAGAACAATATTCACAATTAGAGTTATCTGATATTATTGAGGCACGTGTAGAGGAAATCTTGATGTTTGTTCAAGAAGAGGTCCGAAAGCTAGGAGTAAAACAAGTAGCGTCTGGCTACGTACTTACTGGTGGGATTGCTGCTATGCCAGGTGTTCTTGATCTTGCATATGATATTTTACATGAAAATGTTCGTATAGCAACTCCCGATTATATTGGTGTTCGTGAACCACAGTATACAATTGGGGTTGGATTAATTAAACATTCTTATCAAAAAGCGAAATTGCGCGGAAAAAATGTTCAGGAAAAGGAAGAACTTTTTGAACCAGTACCAGCACCAATGCCGGTACAGCAACAACCTGCAAAACAAACAACTCGTAAGCAAAGTAAAAATAATGAAGATAATGAGCGAATGATGTCAAAAGTAAAACGTGTATTCCGCTATTTATGGGATTAAAATTGCACACGAAAAATGAGGTTCTAGGGGGATTTCGACATGTTAGAGTTTGATACTACTCAAGATCAATTAGCGAGCATAAAAGTTATCGGTGTCGGCGGCGGTGGAAATAATGCCGTAAACCGTATGATTGAGCATGGTGTACAAGGTGTGGATTTCATCGCTGTAAACACTGATGCACAAGCATTAAATTTATCAAAAGCTGAAACAAAAATGCAAATTGGCGGAAAATTAACGCGTGGACTTGGTGCCGGCGCAAACCCTGAAGTAGGGAAAAAAGCCGCTGAAGAAAGTAAAGAACAAATCCAAGAAGCACTTCGCGGTGCAGATATGGTCTTTGTAACAGCTGGTATGGGCGGTGGAACTGGTACGGGAGCAGCTCCAGTTATCGCGCAAATCGCAAAGGAATTAGGCGCGTTAACAGTTGGCGTTGTAACACGTCCATTTACATTTGAAGGTCGCAAGCGTGCGACACAAGCTATATCTGGGATTACAGCATTTAAAGATAATGTAGATACAATCATTGTTATACCGAATGATCGTATTTTAGAAATCGTTGATAAAAATACACCAATGCTTGAAGCGTTCCGTGAAGCGGATAACGTATTGCGACAAGGTGTACAAGGTATTTCAGATTTAATTGCTACACCTGGTCTCATTAATTTAGACTTTGCAGACGTAAAAACAATTATGTCTAATAAAGGTTCTGCGTTAATGGGTATTGGTGTTGGAACTGGTGAAAATCGTGCAGCAGAAGCAGCAAAACGTGCAATTTCTAGTCCGTTATTAGAAACATCTATCGATGGTGCGCAAGGTGTTCTTATGAATATTACTGGGGGCACGAACTTAAGTTTATATGAAGTACAAGAAGCGGCAGATATCGTTGCTTCAGCTTCAGATCCGGAAGTAAATATGATTTTCGGTTCTGTAATTAATGAGAGTTTGAAAGATGAAATTGTTGTTACTGTAATTGCAACTGGTTTTGATGATAGTGTTTCAGTTCAGCCACCAAAACCATTTGTACGTTCGGCAACAACTACAAATCATGCGCAACAACAACCAGTAGCTCAACCACCAAAACAACGTGAAGTAAAACGCGAAGTGAAGCGTGAAGAGCCTGTTGTACACGAACGTAATACCGATTCAGACGATATCGATATTCCAGCATTTTTACGTAATCGTCGTAGACGATAAAAAAGAAAGGAGCTCAGCTCCTTTCTTTTTTATTACATAAACTTAAATATTTTCACATGAAAAACTTATCGCACTATTTGTAAATATGTAAATTCATTTTGATTTTTCAACATATAGGTCACGGTTATGAAAACAAAAGAACATCCCTACTCATTTTCTTACTTTATTTTTATATGGTATGAGGCTAAAATAGGTCCTGACGGTTTCTATGCATGGCCGGGCGCTCTCACCCTAAAAAGAGAGATTTTATGCTGATTTTTCAATTTGTATTTATATAGTAAGATCATCATCTAAGTTATAGAAAGTTTGCAATATATCCCTCACGACAGATTATGTCTAGAAACCACAAAATAACAAAAAAACCCCTCCGTAAATTGACACACTTTCCTATTGGATATGCTTTATACTAGTCTCAACTTAAAAAAAGAGGTGAATTGTTTGGTTGTTTACGCCGATGTTGTGTGGTTGTTAAACGCCTGCATTGATTTTCTTTTACTTTTATTAACAGCAACTGTGTTGAAAAAGAGGATCAAAAAATGGAGGTTTGTGCTAGGAGCATTCATTGGTTCTACAATTGTTATTTTTGCCTTTACTCCTTTTGCTTCTATGATGACACATCCAATTATGAAACTAGTATACTCATTACTTATTGTGTATACAGCGTTTGGATTTTCTACTTTTAGAGATTATACACAAACTGTTTTTACCTTTTATTTTGTAACATTTATGGTAGGGGGAGGGTTAATAGGGACTCATTTTTTCCTACAAACAAATGAAATGGTAGGTGGATTAGTCCAGTCAAAATCAATTTCTTATGGTGATCCTGTAAGCTGGATGTTTGTAATCTTTGGATTCCCGATCATTTATTACTTTTCAAAAAAACGTATTGAAAATGTGGAAGTCACTAAGATTCACTATGACCAAATTGTACAGGTGAATATTAAACTTGTTGAAAATGAAATTACATTAGATGGTTTAATTGATAGTGGAAATCAGCTTTATGACCCGTTAACAAAAACACCGGTTATGATTATGCATATTTCATCATTAGAGCATTGTTTACCAACATGGTTAACACAGCAGATTTATTCCAAGACAGAGATTCCGCAAATACCAGAAAATGATTCTGGCTGGGCAACGAGGCTTCGCTTAATTCCTTTTCGAGCAGTAGGAATTGATCATCAATTTTTATGGGCAATTAAGCCTGATATTGTTCAAATTCATCATGAAGGAAGTGATATGGTCGTAAACAAAGTACTAATTGGCTTAAATACACAGCAATTGTCTACAAATGGAGAGTACCAATGTATTATACATCCGAAAATGTTGATATCTCAGAAAGTTACAATTGCTTAATTATGAGAGGTGGGAGAGTATGGCGAAATTAAAATTTTATTTCATATATATTTGGTATAAAGTATTATTGAAACTTGGAATTAAGACCGATGAAATTTACTATATAGGTGGAAGTGAGGCATTGCCACCACCTTTGACAAAAGAGGAGGAAGAAGTACTCCTTAATAAGTTGCCAAAAGGTGATCAAGCGGCACGGTCATTACTTATTGAGCGTAACTTGCGACTTGTTGTGTATATAGCGCGAAAATTTGAAAATACAGGAATTAATATTGAGGATTTAATTAGTATTGGAACCATTGGGCTTATTAAGGCTGTGAATACATTTAATCCTGAAAAAAAAATCAAACTCGCAACTTATGCATCACGTTGTATAGAAAATGAAATTTTAATGCATTTACGTAGAAATAATAAAAATCGTTCAGAAGTGTCATTTGATGAACCATTAAATATTGATTGGGATGGGAATGAATTGTTATTATCAGATGTTCTTGGTACGGATGATGATATTATTACAAAAGACTTAGAGGCCACTGTAGACAGGCACCTTCTTATGAAAGCCCTACATCAATTGAATGATCGTGAAAAACAAATTATGGAGCTCCGCTTTGGACTTGCAGGAGGAGAGGAAAAAACACAAAAAGATGTGGCGGATATGCTAGGGATTTCACAGTCTTATATATCTCGACTTGAAAAGAGAATTATAAAAAGGCTTCGAAAAGAATTTAATAAAATGGTATAAAGTGATGTTTTTGAAAAGCTGTATTATCAAGGGGAGTGTATAAAACCAATCGGTATTCCGATTGGTTTTGTCATGTTTTCTTGTAAAGTGCGAATGATATTTTAATCAAAGGCAACAAAAAAACGGTATGCATAAAATTCCCTCCAAAGGAGATACTTTACACTGTACAGCAACTCCCGATAGGAGGGAACACTTTGACGAGAAACAAAGTAGAAATTTGCGGTGTTGATACAGCTAAACTTCCAGTACTAAAAAATGAAGAGATGCGTAAATTATTTCGAGAAATGCAAAGTGGAGAGATAAGCGCAAGAGAGAAATTAGTAAATGGAAACTTACGTCTTGTACTGAGCGTCATTCAGCGATTTAACAACAGAGGAGAATTTGTTGATGATTTATTCCAAGTCGGCTGCATTGGACTTATGAAATCCATTGATAACTTTGATTTAAGCCAAAATGTTAAATTTTCAACATATGCTGTGCCAATGATTATTGGGGAAATCCGGAGATATTTACGTGATAACAATCCAATTCGAGTCTCTCGTTCATTACGAGATATCGCGTATAAAGCATTGCAGGTAAGAGAAAAGCTAATTGCTGAAAATTCAAAAGAGCCAACGGCAATGGATATTGCAAAAGTGCTTGAAGTGACACATGAAGAAATTGTTTTTGCGCTTGATGCCATTCAAGATCCAGTATCATTATTTGAGCCGATTTATAATGATGGGGGCGATCCTATTTTTGTAATGGATCAACTAAGTGATGATAAACAAAGGGACGAGCAATGGGTGGAAGAATTGGCGTTAAAAGAAGGAATGAAGCGATTAAATGATCGCGAAAAAATGATTATTCGAAAACGTTTTTTTCAAGGGAAAACACAAATGGAAGTTGCCGAAGAGATTGGGATTTCTCAAGCACAAGTATCACGCCTTGAAAAATCAGCAATTAAACAAATGAATAAAACAATTCAAGGATAAGGTCTCATCATTTAAGATGAGACCTTTTTAAGTTGTGAGTCTCAAGATTCTGTTCATAGGAAAGATTACGTGTTCATATAATGGCAATAAAGTGAAACTGCTGCAGGAGGAGAATAATAATGATACGGATTTCAGAGTTTCAAATTAAGGATGTTGTAAATGTCTCTGACGGAAAAAAACTTGGAAACATTAGCGATATAGATATTGATATGAACACTGGAAAGATTCAAGCTGTCATTATTTCAAAACAAGCGCGTATGCTAGGGATATTTGGGAAAGAGGCGGAGTTTGTTATTCCGTGGAAGCAAATTGTAAAAATTGGAGAGGATGTAATATTAGTAAGAGCTGATCATGTCAATCCTGTAACAGAATCAATACAAACACCGACAATTTCTTAAAGAATATTACAAATTCCTCTTTTTTTTATGTTGTCATTATGGAAAAATAAAAGTATGGTAAAATAGACAGGAAGTACCATGCTTTTTATGTTATTTTATTAAAAGGAGCCGCTTTATGAGAGAACCATTTATATATGAGGACGGTATATTGTATTTACAAGCGTGGAAAGAACTTGGAAACATTACAGCAGGATTTACTACAAAAGATGGTGGAGTAAGTACAGGCTCCTTTCATGCGATGAATTTAGGACTACATGTAAATGATATGATGGAGAATGTTCATGAAAATAGACGTATTTTAGCAAACAAGTTACAAAAACCATTAGAAAATTGGATTTGTTCAGAGCAGGTTCATGATCAACACGTTGAAAAAGTAGGACACGGAGAAAAAGGACGAGGAATCTATTTATATGAAGATGGTATCCCAAATACAGATGGTATTTATACGACTGATAGAGAGGTATGTTTAACGTCGTGTTATGCTGATTGTGTTCCACTCTATTTCTATGCACCATCACATGGAATGGTAGGACTTGCACATGCTGGATGGAAGGGAACTGTAAAAGAAATTGCAAAAGAAATGATTCAAAAGTGGAATGCAGAAGGGGTACCAGTTCATGAGATGTATGTTGCAATTGGACCAGCCATTGGGTCCTGCTGTTATGTAGTTGATGATCGTGTATTATCAGCAGCAAAACAAGCCGTAAACGGACCTGTTCCATATAAATTGATTTCAGACGGACAATATGCAATTGATTTAAAAGAAATCAATCGTATATTATGCATTCAAGCTGGCATAAAAGAAGAGCATATTGTGATGTCGTCTCTTTGTACAAGCTGTGAAGAACAATTGTTTTTCTCGCATCGCCGTGATCAAGGGAAAACAGGAAGAATGTTGAGTTTCATAGGCTTTAAGGAGGATTGAAAACAGTGGTAGTACAAGAGAAATTAGCATTTGTAAATGCGGAAATCAAAAAAGCATGTGAACGAGCAGGGCGCTCGGCACAAGAGATTAAGCTCGTTGCAGTAACAAAAACAGTAGGAATTGAAAAAACAAATGAAGTAATAGAAGCTGGACTTACTGATTTAGGTGAGAATCGTAATGAAGGTCTTTTACAAAAGTATGAGCATTTCGGTTCAAAAGTAAGCTGGCATTTCATTGGTTCGTTACAAACGAGAAAAGTAAAAGAAATTATTGATAAAGTTGATTATTTGCATTCATTGGATCGCATTTCGCTAGCAAAAGAAATCCAAAAGCGTGCTACAAAGCAGGTTCGATGTTTTGTACAAGTGAAAACATCGTCTGAAGAATCGAAGCAGGGGATAGCAGCTGAGGAAACGATTGCGTTTATTCGTGCTTTGCAAGAGTTTGATAAAATTGAAGTGGTTGGATTAATGACAATGGCACCATTTACTGAGGAAGAAGCAGAAATCCGTCATTGTTTTAAGGTGTTACGTGGGGTGCAAAAACAAGTGCAGGAACTAGAGTTATCAAATGCTCCGTGTGAAGAGTTATCTATGGGAATGTCAAATGATTATACAATTGCAATTGAAGAAGGCGCTACATATATTCGTTTGGGAACGATTTTAGTAGGAAAAGCGTAAAAGGAAGGAGAATGTTATTATGAGTTGGTCAAAAGTAAAGTACTTCTTTTTTGACACACCAGAAGAGCGAGAAGCTTACGAAAAGGAAAAGGAGCAAGTTGAAATGAAAAAACAGGAACCTCAGCAGCAGGATATCCCGGTTACGAAAGCACAGCCAAAACAAAATATTGTAAGTATTGAAACAGCAAAGCAGTCTTCTAAAGTTGTTTTACTAGAACCGCGTACATATTCGGAAGCACAAGGTATTGCGGATCATTTGAAAGGAAGAAGAGCTGTTGTCATTAATTTGCAAAGAATGTCCACAGATCAAGCTGTACGTATCGTTGACTTTTTAAGTGGTACTGTATACGCTATAGGCGGGGATATTCAAAAATTAGGACCGAAAACATTTATTTGTACACCTGAGACTGTCGATATTGTTGGGGCCATTTCTGAGTTGTTCGGTGAAGAGGAAGAGACAAATATAAAGAGGTGGTAATACGCCATGATAACTATTTTACAAGCATTGCTTTGGATCATCCAGATTTATTCCTGGGCGCTTATTATCTATATTCTTCTATCTTGGTTTCCAGGGGCTAGAGAATCGACATTTGGTGATTTTCTAGCGCGTATTTGTGAACCATATTTAGAGCCGTTTCGGAGATTTATCCCACCTTTTGGTATGATTGATATTTCTCCAATTGTCGCAATTATTGCGTTGAAATTGGCTAGTAGTGGTTTAGTAAGTCTGTTTCGTTATTTCTTGTAACAAGAGGTTGCATGAATGAGCATCTATGAGCATTTTAGACCTGAAGAAGTGGTCTTTGTTGATAAAGCATTAGAATGGAAACAGATGGCTGAAGAATATCATCAAGTGAAACTAACGGATTTTCTTGATCCACGTCAGCAGCAAATTGTTGCTACGATAGTGGGGAATCAAGGAGATGCTACTTTACGACTTTATGGTGCTACGCCAAAAGCGGAAAGGAAAAGAGCTCTTATTTATCCGAGTTACCTTAATTTAAATGAAGAAGATTTTCAAGTTGAAGTATTAGAAATTGACTATCCTTCCAAATTTTATGCGCTTGAACATAGGCAAATATTAGGTGCATTTATGTCTCTTGGTCTCACAAGAGAAAAGTGTGGTGATATTTTGCTTCGAGAAAATCGTGCCCAAATTATAGTTGCAAAAGAGATTGTTTCGTACATTGAAATGAATTTACAATCGATAGGGAAAATGAAGGTCTCACTTTCCTCTGTACAAGCAGATAAAGTATTACAATTACAAGAAGAGTGGAGAGAACAGTCTGGAACTGTTTCATCACTTCGATTAGATGTCCTGTTAGCTGAAATGCTCCATATATCACGGCAAAAAGCACAGCCGCTTATAAAGAATGGTCTTGTGAAAGTAAATTGGAAAACGGTTGAACAAACTGCATACGAGTGTTTTCCAGGTGATGTTTTTTCAGTTAGAGGATATGGACGTGGGAAATTATTTTCTGTAGAAGGAAAAACGAAACGCGACAAATGGAGAGTTTTGTATGGTATACTAAAATGATTGGTTTTTTAGAAGGAAAATCTCTTATTTTGTCGAAGAAAAGATATAATTAAAAAGAGGAAAATTTAGATAACTACTTGGAGGTGGCGTTTGTGCCGTTAACACCATTAGATATTCATAACAAAGAATTTGGTCGCGGATTCCGTGGCTATGATGAGGATCAAGTAAATGAGTTTCTTGATCAGATCATCAAAGATTATGAATTGGTCATTCGTGAGAAGAAAGCATTAGAAGAAAAAGTTGCTCAGCTAGAAGGGAAATTGGATCATTTCTCTAACATTGAAGATACACTAAATAAATCTATCGTTGTTGCACAAGAAGCAGCGGAAGAAGTAAAGCGTAATGCACAAAAAGAAGCAAAATTAATTGTACGTGAAGCTGAAAAAAATGCAGACCGTATTATTAATGAAGCTTTAGTGAAATCAAGAAAAGTTGCATTTGATATTGAAGAACTAAAGAAACAAGCGAAAGTATTCCGCACACGTTTCCGTATGTTATTAGAAGCGCAGCTTGAAATGTTAAACAACGATGATTGGGACAAATTAATTGAGCTAGAAGAAGAAGTGGACGAGCTGTTAAAGAAAGAAGAAACAGTGTAAGCTTGACGTTTTTCTCATTATTACATATAATTTTAAACAACATATTTATTAAGAAAAACGAAGATAGGGATAAGTACCTTTTTTATACCTTATATAGCGAACTGAGGATGGTGTAAGCTCAGGATAAGGAGATAATGGGAAAATCACCCTGGAGTTCCGCGCTGAACAAAAAAGTAAGCGTAGGCGTATATTCGCGTTAAGAATACAAAGAGGACCAGTGCATATATGTATGGTCTACTAGGGTGGTACCGCGGGAGACTTTCTCGTCCCTTTTTGGGATGAGAAAGTCTCTTTTTTATTCCATTTTTTAGGGTCTTTCTTTTATACATTCGAGGAGGAATTGAGCATGGAGTATAAAAATACATTACTAATGCCGAAAACAGAATTCCCAATGCGTGGGAATTTACCAAAACGTGAGCCTGCAATGCAAGAAAAATGGGCTGAAATGAATATTTACGAAAAAGTACAAGAACATACAAAAGGCCGTCCTTTATTTGTATTACATGATGGTCCTCCATATGCGAATGGTGACATTCATATGGGACATGCATTAAATAAAGTATTAAAAGATTTTATTGTTCGTTACAAATCGATGACGGGATACTGTGCACCATATGTACCAGGATGGGATACACACGGTTTACCAATTGAACAAGCTTTAACAAATAAAGGTGTAAAACGTAAAGAAATGACGGTTGCAGAATTTCGTAAATTATGTGCAGAGTATGCATATGAACAAGTAAATCGTCAACGTGAGCAATTTAAACGCCTTGGTGTACGTGCAGATTGGGATAATCCATATATCACTCTAGAGCCAGCGTATGAAGCACAACAAATTAAAGTATTTGGTGAAATGGCGAAAAAAGGTTACATCTATAAAGGACAAAAGCCTGTTTATTGGTCTCCGACGAGTGAATCTGCTTTAGCTGAAGCTGAAATTGAATATCAAGATAAAAAATCAGCATCTATTTACGTAGCATTCCCAGTAAAAGACGGGAAAAACGTATTAGAAGGTGATGAGAAATTTATCATTTGGACAACAACACCTTGGACATTACCAGCAAACTTAGGTATTTCTGTTCACCCAGAGCTTCAATATAGCATTGTCAAAGTAAATGGTGAAAAATATATTATTGCTTCTGAACTATTTGACACAGTTTCTAAAACGTTAGAATGGGAAAATGCTGAAGTTGTGAAAACAGTTAAAGGTAGCGAACTTGAGTATACAGTTGCGAAACATCCATTCTATGATCGGGATTCTTTAGTTATGCTTGGAGAACATGTTACAACGGATGCTGGTACAGGATGTGTACATACAGCACCAGGACATGGGGAAGACGATTTCATTGTTGGGAAACAATATGGATTAGAGGTTCTTTGCCCAGTTGATGATAAAGGTGTATTAACAAATGAAGCGCCTGGATTTGAAGGTTTATTCTACGATAAAGCAAATAAGCCAATTACGGAAAAATTAGAAGAAGTGGGTGCGTTATTAAAATTAACATTTATCACGCATTCTTATCCACATGACTGGAGAACGAAAAAACCGATTATCTTCCGTGCGACAGCGCAATGGTTTGCATCTATTGAAGCATTCCGTAAAGAGTTATTACAAGCCGTTGAAGAAACGAAATGGGTGCCAGCATGGGGTGAAACACGTCTTCATAATATGGTTCGTGACCGTGGTGACTGGTGTATTTCTCGTCAACGTGCGTGGGGTGTACCAATTCCTGTCTTCTATGCAGAGAATAACGATCCAATTATTACAGATGAAACAATCAATCACGTAGCAGATCTATTCCGTGAGAACGGTTCTAACGTATGGTTTGAACGTGAAGCGAAAGATTTATTACCAGAAGGATTTACACATCCATCTAGTCCAAATGGTGAGTTCCGTAAAGAAACAGACATTATGGACGTATGGTTTGATTCAGGTTCTTCTCATCAAGCTGTTCTAGAAGAGCGCGAAGACTTACAACGTCCAGCTGATTTGTATTTAGAAGGATCTGACCAATACCGTGGTTGGTTTAACTCTTCGTTATCAACAGCAGTTGCAGTAACAGGTAAAGCACCATATAAAGGTGTTTTAAGCCATGGATTCGTCTTAGACGGTGAAGGTCGTAAAATGAGTAAATCTATCGGGAATATTGTTGTACCGAAGAAAATTATGGACCAATTAGGTGGAGATATTTTACGTCTGTGGGTATCTTCTGTTGATTATCAATCTGATGTACGTATTTCAGATGATATTTTAAAACAAGTAGCAGAAGTATATCGTAAAATCCGTAATACTTTCCGTTTCTTATTAGGAAATTTAGCTGACTTTAATCCAAGTCAAGATGCAGTAGCAAAAGCTGAACTACGCGAAGTAGATCGTTACATGCTGGTGAAACTAAATGACTTAATTACAAAAGTAAAAGAAGCATATGAAACATATGATTTTGCGGCAGTATATCATGCAATTCATAACTTCTGTACAATCGACTTAAGTTCATTTTATTTAGACTTTGCAAAAGACATTTTATACATCGAGGCTGCAAATCATCATGACCGTCGTGCAATTCAAACGGTGCTTTATGATGTTCTTGTTGCATTAACAAAACTTGTAACACCAATCTTACCGCATACAGCTGATGAAGTATGGCCATATGTTCCTGGTGTGGTTGAAGAAAGCGTTCAGCTAACTAATATGCCAGAAGCTGTTGAAATAGAAGGTGCGGAAGCGTTAAAAGCGAAATGGGATGCATTCATGACCCTTCGCGATGACGTATTAAAAGCGTTAGAAGTGGCTCGTAATGAAAAAGTAATCGGTAAGTCATTAAATGCGAGCATTACCCTTTATCCAACTGCAGAAATGAAACAAATGTTAGAGTCTATTAGTGAAGATTTAAAACAATTGTTTATTGTCTCTGAGTATAAACTTGGTGGAACAATTGAGGAAGCTCCAGCAGATGCTCCGAAATATGAGCATACAGCTGTTGTTGTGGTACAAGCAACTGGTGAAACATGTGAACGTTGTTGGATTGTTTCTGAAACAATTGGCAAAGACGTTGAGCACGAAACATTATGTGAGCGTTGTGCGACAGTTGTAAAAGAAAATTATGTAAAATAATAATGAAAAACTGACTGCTAATTATTGCAGTCAGTTTTTTATATGCATTACATGATTCACAGGTGGTAAAACCTTGTTTATGACATTATTATTTTATCAGTGATTCATCTCTTTCCTAGGAAGGAAAAATGTGTGAGCGGTAAGTGAGAAATTTTCGGACACACTAACGGTACATTGCAGCCGGGAGGAATGTACACGTGAATGAAATCTACATGGAAATCAAAGAAGAATTACAATTGATGAGAAAAGAATTACAGGAGCGACTGGCAAAAGAAGCGATGCACACATATCATATGGAATTCGGACAAGAACTAGGGTATGACATGAAGGAAGATGCGAAAAAGAAGTTATTTTTACATGATATAAGAGAAGATTTAAAAGATGTGGAACGAGCATTATTTAAAATGGAAATTGATATGTATGGAATTTGTGAAGAAACTGGAAAATATATTCCTGTAAAGCAAATGCAAATCATGCCAACAGCTCGTACAATTCATGAATTTTTATATGAGAAAGTAAATGTCTGATAGTACAATGATATTATATTACCTTTTTCCATTTTATTTTATTCTTCCGTAAAGGTTCATTGTGAAAAGACCGTAGCTATGCTAAAATTTTGAGGTACACTGTCTTTGTGGGGGAAATGAAAATGATATATTATTTAATAGCCTTATTTGTCATTGCCATCGATCAAATATCGAAATGGTTAATTGTAAAGAACATGGAATTAGGTACAAGTATCCCGATTATCGATAATGTATTATACATAACATCACATCGGAATAGAGGAGCTGCCTGGGGTATTTTAGAAGGTAAAATGTGGTTCTTCTATGTTATTACAGTTGTTTTTGTAGGGTTTATCGTATTTTATATGAAAAAGTATGCGAAAACAGATAAACTCCTAGGAGTTTCATTAGGCCTTATTTTAGGCGGAGCAATTGGCAATTTTATTGATCGTGTATTTAGACAAGAAGTGGTGGATTTCATTCACGTGTATATTTTTTCATACAACTATCCGGTATTTAACATAGCTGACTCAGCTTTATGTATTGGAGTTGTATTAATTATTATCCAAACATTATTAGAAGGAAAGAAAATGAAGGAGTAATTGAATGAGCGAAGTAGTACAAGTAACAGTTGCAGAAGAACAAAAAAATGAACGGATTGATAAGTTTGTTGCAGGTGTAAATAATGAATGGTCACGTACACAGGTGCAGCAATGGATTAAAGATGGTGTTGTAACCGTAAACGGAAATACCATTAAAGGGAATTATAAAGTAAAAGAAAAAGATGAAATTGCGGTAGCAATTCCAGAGCCAGAAGAACTAGATATTCGTGCAGAAGATATGAACTTAGAAATTTATTATGAGGATGCAGATGTATTAGTTGTCAATAAACCACGCGGTATGGTTGTACATCCAGCTCCTGGACATACAAGTGGTACCCTTGTAAATGGATTAATGTATCATTGTACAGATCTATCAGGTATTAACGGTGTAATGCGTCCTGGTATTGTGCATCGTATTGATAAAGACACATCTGGTTTATTGATGGTTGCTAAAAATGATATGGCACATGAATCTCTTGTAAATCAGCTTGTAGAAAAAACAGTAACAAGACGATATAAAGCAATCGTCCATGGTGTAATTCCACATGATAAAGGGACAATTGATGCTCCAATTGGCCGTGATAAAAAGGAACGCCAAAGTATGACGGTTGATGAAAATGGGAAGAATGCTGTTACGCATTTCCAGGTGTTAGAACGATTTAAAGATTTTACACTTGTAGAATGTCGTTTAGAAACCGGCCGTACGCACCAAATTCGTGTTCATATGAAATATATTGGATACCCGATTGCGGGAGATCCGAAATATGGTCCGAAAAAGACGTTAGATATAAATGGACAGGCGCTTCATGCAGGAATCTTAGGATTTGATCACCCTCGTACAGGAGAATATATCGAGTTTGAGGCACCAGTTCCAGCAGTGTTTGAAGAAGTCTTAAATGTTTTACGGAAATAGTATTGACAAAACAAATGGAATTTGCGATACTAACAACAGTTAAATAATGATCCTTTAACACAGCCCCGTGAGGTTGAGAAGGTAACGGTTTGAAATACTTAGGGTATAGTTATACCCTTTTTTCAAAAGTCCTCTCGCACACGCTGAGAGGACTTTTTTTATACCATTCCTCTCACGCAAGAAAAAAGCTTGGAGGTGTAGAACATGCAAGAAAAAGCAGTCGTTTTAGATGACCAAATGATTCGCCGCGCTTTAACACGCATCAGTCATGAAATTGTGGAACGTAATAAAGGTGTTGATAATTGTGTTCTTGTCGGGATTAAAACACGTGGTATCTTTATTGCACAGCGTTTAGCAGAACGCATTGGTCAAATTGAAGGGAAAGAAATAGAAGTAGGGGAGTTAGACATTACATTGTATCGTGATGATTTAACACTACAATCTAAAAATAAAGAGCCACTTGTAAAAGGTTCTGATATTCCTGTGGACATTACGAAAAAGAAAGTTATTCTAGTGGATGATGTACTATATACAGGAAGAACGGTTCGAGCAGCAATGGATGCTCTGATGGATTTAGGTAGACCGTCACAAATCCAGCTTGCGGTTCTTGTAGACAGAGGTCATCGTGAATTACCAATTCGCGCTGATTATGTAGGGAAAAATATTCCAACATCAAGTGAAGAGCGTATTGAAGTTGATTTGCAAGAGACAGATCAACAAGATCGAGTAAGTATATACGATAAGTAAAGCCCTTTTAAATGTAGTCCTGTGAGGCTGCCAAAGGGTCTTGACTTTTGTATGTCAAATTTGACATACGAAAGTATAGGACTCTTTGTGCACAGTCACAAAGAGTTTTTTTATTGCAAAGTTTTAAACTGAAGGAGGATATAACAATGGAGCAAAAGCCAGTGTTAGACGTTCAGGAAGTACCGAAACCCGGGAAATGGTTATTTTTAAGTATACAGCATTTGTTCGCTATGTTTGGATCAACAGTGCTTGTTCCATTTTTAACAGGACTGAACCCATCAGTAGCTTTAATATCAAGTGGATTAGGAACACTAGCGTTCCTTCTTATAACAAAAGGTCAAGTACCAGCATATCTAGGATCATCATTTGCGTTTATCGCACCAATCATTACAGCAAAAACAGCAGGTGGGCCAGGAGCAGCAATGCTTGGTGGCTTACTAGCAGGACTTGTTTACATCTTAATTTCACTGGGAATTAAGAAGTCAGGATCAGAGTGGATCATGAAGTTACTCCCACCAATCGTAGTTGGTCCAGTCGTAATGGTTATCGGTTTAGCTTTAGCACATACAGCAGTTGATATGGCGATGAATGGTGCGGATGGCAAGTATAGCTTTACTCACTTTTCAGTAGCATTAGTAACATTAGCAATTACAATCATTTGCTCCATATTCGGAAGAGGATTTTTCAGCATCATACCAGTTTTACTTGGAATCGTCGGGGGATATATCTTCGCTTACTTCCAAGGGCTTGTAGATTTAAAACCGGTAGCTGAGGCAAAATGGTTTGACGTACCAGACTTCACAATACCATTTGTAACATATACTCCAGAGTTTTCATGGAAGATTGTACTCTTAATGGTACCAGTTGCACTCGTAACAATCTCAGAACATATCGGGCACCAAATTGTACTTGGAAATGTCATTAAAAGAGATCTAATTGAAAAACCAGGTCTACATCGCTCGATCTTCGGGGATGGGGTAGCAACATTAATTGCATCATTAATAGGTGGACCACCGAATACAACATACGGTGAAAACATCGGTGTACTAGCAATTACAAGAGCATACAGTGTATACCTATTCATTGGATCAGCGGTGTTCGCGATTATGTTCGGATTTATCGGTAAGATTTCAGCACTGATTCACTCGATTCCAACACCAGTTATGGGCGGAGTATCGATCTTACTTTTCGGTGTAATCGCATCAAGTGGTTTACGCATGATGGTAGATGATAAAACAGACCTAAGTGATAAACGAAACTTAATGATTGCATCAGTAATCCTGGTAATCGGTATTGGCGGCGCAGTACTACGCGTTGGAGAATCTTTCCAAGTAGAAGGCATGGCACTTGCAGCAATTGTAGGTGTACTATTAAATCTACTATTACCTGAAATGAAACAAAAACAACAATCTAAGCAGATTGCTTCATAAAAACAACCTTTTAATTCAGTCCTGTGAGACGAAAAAGGGGAGCTTCTTTCTTGCACCCTAGTCTCACATGACTAGGGTATTTTTATGCAGTTATTGTTATATAAATACCAAAGGTGTTATCATAAAAATCAGAAAGATGAGGGATGACAATGAGCCATTTGTTAACGATGAGTGAATTATCGAAAGAAGAGATTTCAGAAATCCTAAAAGACGCAGAAGATTTTGCGAATGGAAAAGAGAGAAAATCAACAGAGCAAACATTTGTAGCAAACTTATTCTTCGAAAACAGTACAAGAACAAAGTTTAGCTTCGAAGTTGCCGAGAAGAAATTAGGACTTGATGTGCTAAATTTCGAAGTAGATTCCTCTAGCGTACAAAAAGGAGAAACGTTATACGATACGATAAGAACACTAGAATCAATCGGAACAAGAGCGGTAGTCATCCGCCATCAGCAAGATCGCTACTTCGATGAACTAAAAGATAAAGTAAGTATTCCAATCCTAAATGCTGGAGATGGATGTGGAAATCATCCAACGCAATGCCTGCTAGATCTTCTAACAATTAAACAAGAGTTTGGAAGCTTTGAAGGATTAAAGATTGCGATTGTTGGAGACATTCGTCATAGCCGAGTAGCTCGTTCCAATGCGGAAGCATTAACGAAATTAGGAGCAACAATTTACTTTGCTAGCCCAGAAGAGTGGAAAGGTGAAACAAAAACATTCGGAACATACAAAGAATTAGATGAACTTGTTCCAGAAGTTGATGTGATGATGTTACTTCGTGTGCAACATGAGCGTCATGACCATTATGAAACAGACATCATGAAAGAGTATCATGAGCAGCACGGTTTAACAATTGAACGAGAAAAACGTATGAAACAAGGAAGCATTATTATGCATCCAGCTCCTGTAAATCGCGATGTAGAAATTGCGAGTGAACTTGTTGAGTGTGAGCGTTCCCGTATTTTCAAACAGATGGAAAATGGAGTTTACGTAAGAATGGCTGTGCTAAAACGCGCGTTACCAAATGTATTAGGAGGAATGAAACATGAATTATTTGTTTAAAAATGGACGCTATCTAAATGAAGAAGGAAACATTGTAGTAACAGATCTTCTCGTACAAGACGGTAAAATTGCGAAAGTAGCAGAAAATATTACGGCAGATAATGCTGAAGTAATCGATGTAAACGGAAAATTAATCTCACCTGGATTAGTAGATGTACACGTTCATCTTCGCGAACCAGGTGGTGAACATAAAGAAACAATTGAAACAGGTACACTTGCAGCAGCAAAGGGTGGCTTTACAACAATTTGTGCAATGCCAAATACACGCCCAGTACCAGACAGCAAAGAACATATGGAAGACTTGCAAAAGCGAATTAAAGAAAAAGCGCATGTAAATGTATTACCATATGGTGCAATTACAGTACGCCAAGCAGGTTCTGAAATGACAGACTTTGAAACATTAAAAGAACTTGGTGCATTCGCGTTTACTGACGATGGAGTAGGGGTACAAGATGCAAGCATGATGCTAGCTGCTATGAAACGTGCAGCAAAATTAAATATGGCAGTCGTTGCACACTGTGAAGAGAATACATTGATTAATAAAGGTTGTGTACATGAAGGGAAGTTTTCTAAGAAACACGGATTAAACGGTATCCCATCAGTATGCGAATCCGTACATATTGCCCGGGACATATTACTTGCGGAAGCAGCAGATTGTCACTATCACGTATGTCACGTAAGTACAAAAGGATCTGTACGTGTAATCCGTGATGCAAAACGTGCTGGAATTAAAGTAACAGCAGAAGTAACACCGCATCACTTAGTATTATGTGAAGATGATATCCCATCAGTTGATTCAAACTTTAAAATGAATCCGCCGCTTCGAGGAAAAGAAGACCATGAAGCTTTAATTGAAGGATTATTAGATGGAACAATCGATATGATTGCAACTGACCATGCACCGCACGCTGCGGAAGAGAAAGCACAAGGTATTGAAAGAGCACCATTCGGAATTACTGGTTTTGAAACAGCATTCCCACTCTTATATACAAACCTTGTGAAAAAAGGAATTATCACATTAGAACAGCTAATTCAATTCTTAACAGAAAAGCCGGCTGATACATTTGGTTTAGAAGCAGGTCGCCTGAAAGAAGGTAGAGCAGCTGATATCACAATTATCGATTTAGAACAAGAAGAAGAAATTGATCCAACAACATTCTTATCAAAAGGAAAGAATACACCATTCGCAGGTTGGAAATGCCAAGGTTGGCCGGTTATGACAATCGTTGGTGGTAAGATCGCATGGCAAAAGGAGAGTGCATTAGTATGAAAAGACAACTTATCTTAGAAGATGGAACAGTATTAATTGGAAAAGGTTTCGGAGGAGAAATCGAAAAGTCAGGTGAGGTTGTATTTACAACAGGAATGACAGGATATCAAGAAACATTATCTGATCCATCATATTGCGGTCAAATTGTAACATTTACGTATCCGTTAATCGGAAACTACGGAATTAATCGTGATGACTTTGAATCTATTCATCCATCTGTAAATGGTTTAATTGTAAACGAAATTTGTGATCATCCATCTAACTTCCGAAGTGAAATTTCGTTAGATGCATATTTAAAAGAAAGAAATATTCCTGGATTAGCAGGAATTGATACAAGAAAATTAACGCGAAAAATTCGTCAATATGGAACATTACGCGGACGTCTTTGCAACATGGATGCGGATGTAGAATACATCGTTAGCCAATTAAAAGCGACAGTCTTTACAGATCATGTAAAACGCGTATCAACAAAAGATCCATACCCAAGCCCAGGCCGTGGTCATCGTGTTGTACTTGTTGACTTCGGAATGAAACATGGTATTTTACGAGAATTAAATAAGCGCGACTGTGATGTAATTGTTGTACCTTACAATACAACAGCTGAAGAAATTTTACGCCTAAGCCCAGATGGAATTATGTTAAGTAATGGACCTGGGGATCCAAAAGATGTACCGGAAGCGATTGAAATGTTAAAAGAAATCATTGGAAAAGTACCTTTATTTGGGATCTGTCTTGGACATCAATTATTCGCTTTAGCATCTGGTGCAAATACAAGTAAGTTAAAATTCGGTCACCGTGGTTTAAACCATCCAGTAAAACACCTTGCAACTGGAAAAGTAGCAATTACTTCTCAAAATCATGGTTATGCAGTAGAAGAAGCATCAGTTGAAAATACAGAGCTTGAAATTACACATGTAGCTTTAAATGATGGAACAGTAGAAGGTCTTCGTCATAAGAAATTCCCAGCATTTACAGTACAATACCATCCAGAAGCTTCAGCAGGACCAGAAGATGCAAATGATTTATTCGAAGATTTCTTAACAATGATTGAAAACTTCAAGAAAGAAGGGGAAGAGTTATGCCAAAACGCCTAGACATTAACACAATTTTAGTAATCGGATCAGGACCAATTGTAATTGGGCAAGCAGCGGAGTTTGATTATTCTGGTACACAAGCTTGTCAATCTCTTAAAGAGGAAGGTTACAAAGTAATCCTTGTTAACTCAAACCCAGCAACAATTATGACGGATACTGCAACAGCAGATAAAGTATACATTGAGCCATTAACATTAGAATTCGTAAGCCGTATTATTCGCAAAGAACGTCCAGATGCGATCTTACCAACATTAGGTGGTCAAACAGGTTTAAACATGGCTGTTGAACTTGCAAAATCAGGCGTACTTGACGAGTGCGGAGTTGAAATTTTAGGCACAAAATTATCAGCAATCGAGCAGGCGGAAGATCGTGATTTATTCCGTACATTAATGAGAGATTTAAACGAACCAGTACCGCCTAGTGAAATTATTCATAACCTTGATGAAGCGTATGAATTTGTAAATGAAATTGGTTATCCAGTAATCGTTCGTCCTGCATTTACGCTAGGCGGAACTGGCGGCGGGATTTGCCATGATGAAAAAGAGCTAATTGAAACTGTAACAAGCGGTTTAAAACATAGCCCAGTAACGCAATGCTTATTGGAAAAAAGTATCGCTGGTTTTAAAGAGATTGAATATGAAGTAATGCGCGACGCGAACGATAATGCGATTGTAGTATGTAATATGGAAAATATTGACCCAGTTGGTGTGCATACAGGAGATTCCATTGTTATAGCGCCAAGCCAAACATTAAGTGACCGTGAATATCAAATGTTACGTAATACTTCATTAAGAATTATTCGTGCATTAGGAATTGAAGGTGGATGTAACGTTCAGCTTGCACTTGATCCATATAGCTTCCAATACTATGTAATCGAAGTAAATCCACGTGTAAGTCGTTCATCTGCGCTAGCATCTAAAGCAACTGGATATCCAATTGCAAAATTAGCGGCGAAAATTGCAGTCGGTTTAACATTAGATGAAATTGTAAACCCAGTAACACAAAAAACATATGCTTGCTTCGAGCCAGCATTAGATTATGTTGTTTCAAAAATTCCACGCTGGCCATTTGATAAGTTTGAATCAGCGAACAGAACGCTTGGAACACAGATGAAGGCAACTGGTGAAGTTATGTCAATTGGACGTAACTTAGAGGAATCATTATTAAAAGCGGTTCGCTCTCTAGAACTTGGCATTTATCACTTAGAGTTAGATCACTTAAAAGAACTTGATAAAGAAACGATGAAAAAGCGCATTATTAAAGCGGATGATGAGCGCCTGTTTATTGTAGCAGAAGCAATTCGTCAAGGTGTAACGAAAGAAGAAATCAACTCATGGTGTGAAATGGACTTCTTCTTCTTACAAAAAGTTGAAAACATCGTAAACATGGAACGCGAAGTAAAAGCGAATGTAGGAAATATGGAAGTATTACAATCTGCGAAAGAAATGGGATTCAGTGACCACTACATCGCAGCAGCTTGGAATAAAACTGAGCGTGAAATTTACGATATGCGTAAAGAAAATAATATGACGCCAGTATTCAAAATGGTTGATACTTGTGCGGCAGAATTCGAATCTGCAACGCCTTACTACTACAGCACATATGGCGATGAAAATGAATCAATCGTTACAGATCGTAAAAGCGTAGTTGTACTTGGATCTGGTCCAATCCGCATCGGTCAAGGTGTTGAATTTGACTATGCAACAGTTCACTCTGTATGGGCAATTAAAGAAGCTGGATATGAAGCGATTATTATTAATAATAACCCAGAAACAGTTTCAACAGACTTCAGTATTTCTGATAAGTTATACTTTGAGCCATTAACAATCGAAGATGTAATGCACATCATCGATTTAGAGAAACCAGAAGGTGTTATCGTTCAGTTCGGTGGACAAACGGCAATTAACTTAGCTGCAAAATTGGAAGCGCATGGTGTGAAAATTTTAGGAACATCTCTTGAAGATTTAGACCGTGCAGAAGATCGTGATAAATTTGAAGCAGCCTTAACACAGCTTGGTATTCCGCAACCAGTTGGTAAAACAGCAACGACTGTAGAACAAGCGGTAGCAATCGCTGAAGAAATTGGTTACCCAGTATTAGTAAGACCATCTTACGTACTAGGTGGGCGTGCGATGGAAATCGTATATCGTCAAGAAGAACTACTGCACTACATGAAAAATGCGGTTAAGGTTCATGCGGATCATCCGGTATTAATTGACCGCTATATGGTTGGTAAAGAAATTGAAGTAGATGCAATTTCAGACGGTGAAAATGTATTCATTCCAGGTATCATGGAACATATTGAACGCGCTGGAGTTCACTCTGGTGACTCAATTGGAGTATATCCACCGCAAAGCTTATCTGCAAAACTGAAAGAACAAATCATTGAAAATACAATTGCACTTGGAAAAGGATTAAACATTGTTGGATTACTGAATATCCAGTTTGTAGTATTCAAAGACGAAGTGTATGTAATTGAAGTAAACCCACGTGCGAGCCGTACAGTACCATTCTTAAGCAAAATTACAGGTGTACCAATGGCGAATATCGCAACGAAAGTTATTTTAGGTCAAAACCTTGTAGAACAAGGATATGAAACTGGCTATCGCCCAGAAGAGAATGAAGTGTATGTAAAAGCCCCAGTATTCTCATTTGCGAAACTACGTTCAGTTGATACAACATTAGGGCCTGAAATGAAATCAACAGGGGAAGTAATGGGTAAAGACTTGACGCTTGAAAAAGCACTATATAAAGGACTTGTTGCTTCTGGAATTAACATTCCAACGCACGGATCAGTAATCATTACTGTAGCGGATAAAGATAAAGAAGAAGCAATGGAAATTGCAAAACGCTTCCATGAAATCGGCTATAACTTATTAGCAACAGCTGGAACAGCAAAATCGTTAACAGAGCAAAATATTCCGGTGCAAGTTGTAAACAAAATTGATTCTGAAGACTACAACTTACTTGATATTATCCGTCAAGGGAAAGCACAGTTTGTAATCAATACATTAACAAAAGGAAAACAACCAGCGCGTGATGGTTTCCGCATTCGCCGTGAATCAGTAGAAAATGGTGTGGCTTGCTTAACATCACTTGATACAACAAGAGCAATTTTAAGAGTACTAGAATCAATGACATTCTCGGCTCACGCAATGAAAGAAATCGCGCCAACAAAGCGTCACGAGGTGGTACATGCATGATGCAAAAGCAAAATATGATCGTCGTTAACCAAAAAGAAATCGCAAAAAACATTTACGAATTAGTGCTTCAAGGGGATCTTGTGCAGCAAATGAACGATCCAGGGCAGTTTGTACACATTAAGGTAGCAGAGGGCATTACGCCTCTTCTGCGCCGCCCAATTAGTATTTGTAATGTCGATCAAGACAAGAACGAATTTACAATGCTATATCGTGCGGAAGGACAAGGAACGAAAACATTAGCAAAAAGAAAACAAGGTGAACTTGTTGATGTATTAGGACCACTTGGACATGGTTTTCCTGTAGAAGAAGCGGAAGCTGGACAAACGGCTTTATTAGTAGGCGGTGGAATTGGTGTACCACCACTATATGAATTGTCACAACGTTTAGCAGCAAGGGGAGTACGTGTTATTCATATCTTAGGTTTTCAAACGAAAGATGTTGTCTTCTATGAAGAGAAATTCGCAGAGCTTGGTGATACGTATGTTGCAACGGTTGATGGTACACACGGTACAAAAGGATTTGTAACAGATGTAATTGATAGCTATGGAATTGACTTTGACATTCTATATTCATGTGGACCTTTAGCGATGCTTCGAGCATTAGAAGGGCGCTATAAAGAGAAAAAAGCCTACATTTCATTAGAAGAACGCATGGGCTGTGGCATCGGAGCATGTTTCGCATGCGTATGTCACTTACAAGAAGATCCGAGTGGACATTCTTACAAGAAGGTGTGTAGCGACGGACCAGTATTTCCAATCGGGGAGGTTGTACTATGAACAGATTGCAAGTTGAATTACCAGGATTATCATTAAAGAATCCAATTATCCCAGCATCTGGTTGCTTCGGATTTGGTCGTGAGTACGCACAGTTTTATGACTTAAGTGTACTTGGATCCATTATGATTAAAGCGACGACAGAACAACCTCGTTATGGAAACCCAACGCCTCGTGTTGCTGAAACACCGGGCGGAATGCTAAATGCAATCGGACTTCAAAATCCTGGATTAGAAAAGGTAATGAATTCTGAATTACCGTGGCTTGAGCAATTTGATCTTCCGATTATTGCAAACGTTGCTGGTTCACAGGCTGAGGATTATGTAGCGGTTGCGAAAGAAATTTCAAAAGCACCAAATGTTCATGCGCTAGAATTAAATATTTCTTGTCCAAACGTAAAGACGGGTGGTATCGCTTTTGGTACGAACCCTGAAGTTGCTGCTGATTTAACGAAGCGGGTAAAAGAGGTTTCTGAAGTGCCGGTATATGTGAAATTGTCACCGAACGTGGCAAACATTGTGGAAATTGCAAAAGCAATTGAAAATGCAGGTGCGGACGGCTTAACGATGATTAATACATTGCTTGGTATGCGTCTAGATTTAAAAACAGCAAAACCAATTTTAGCAAACCGTACAGGTGGACTATCAGGCCCTGCGATTAAGCCGGTAGCAATTCGTATGGTACATGAAGTAAGTCAAGCTGTTAACATTCCGATTATCGGAATGGGTGGTATTGAATCAGCGGAAGATGTAATTGAATTCTTCTATGCTGGAGCAAGCGCGGTTGCAGTAGGGACGGCGAACTTTATCGATCCTTTCATATGTCCAACAATTATTGAAGAGTTACCAGCATTACTAGATGAATTAGGATTTGATCATATTTCGGAATGTCAAGGAAGGAGCTGGAAGCAAGTATGTCACAGTCGTTAATTGTTGCGCTAGATTTTCCAGGGAAACAAGAGGTAGAACAATTCTTACAACACTTTGAAGGGGAAGAGTTATTTGTCAAAGTTGGTATGGAGTTGTTTTACAAAGAAGGACCAGCAATTATTACGTACTTAAAAGAAAAAGGACATAAGATTTTTCTAGATTTAAAGCTTCATGATATTCCAAATACAGTAAAGAGCGCTATGCGTAGCCTAGCTAGTCTAGATGTTGATATGGTGAACGTTCATGCTGCTGGGGGAAGCAGTATGATGAAAGCTGCGATTGAGGGATTAGAGGAAGGTAAGCAAGAAGGAAAAGAGAGACCGATTTGTATTGCAGTTACACAACTAACAAGCACTTCGGAAGCTATGATGAAAAAAGAGATCGGCATTGAGAAAACGTTAGAAGAAGCGGTTGCGCATTATGCAAAATTAACGAAAGAAAGTGGACTTGATGGAGTTGTTTGTTCAACACTTGAAGTTCCGAAATTACGTGAAGTATGTGGAGATGAATTTGTAACAGTAACACCGGGTATTCGTCTTGCAAGTGATGATATAAATGACCAAGTGCGCGTTGCAACACCGAAACGTGCGAGGGAACTTGGTTCAAGTTACATTGTGGTTGGACGTAGTATTACAAAAGCAGAAAATCCGCTTGAAGCGTATGAAACAGTAAAACAACAGTGGGAAGGTGTAACAGTATGAAAAAAGAAATCGCATCACATTTATTAGAAATTGGAGCAGTATTTTTACAACCGAATGATCCATTTACTTGGTCTTCTGGTATGAAATCACCAATTTATTGTGATAATCGTTTAACTTTATCTTATCCAAAAGTACGCCAAGCGATCGCATCTGGATTAGAAGAGTTAATTAAAGAGCACTTCGGGGCTGTAGAAGTTATTGCAGGAACAGCAACTGCTGGTATCGCGCACGCTGCATGGGTAAGCGATCGTATGGATTTACCAATGTGCTACGTACGCAGCAAAGCAAAAGGACACGGTAAAGGGAACCAAATCGAAGGAAAAGCAGAAAAAGGTCAAAAAGTAGTAGTAGTAGAAGACTTAATTTCAACTGGCGGTAGTGCAATTACATGTGTAGAAGCACTTCGCGAGGCTGGTTGTGAAGTATTAGGAATCGTATCAATCTTCACATACGAGCTTGAGGCAGGAAAAGAGAAACTAGAAGCAGCAAACGTAGCATCATATTCTTTAAGTGATTACAGTGCATTAACTGAAGTTGCAGCAGAAAAAGGTATGATCGGACAAGCTGAAACGAAAAAATTACAAGAGTGGCGTAAAAATCCAGCTGACGAGGCTTGGATTACAGCGTAACAAAGAAAACACGACCGTGGGGGGAAACTCGGTCGTGTTTTTTAATCTATTTAACAAGAATGGATACAGCACTAAATACCAACAAAATTGCCATAACTATATTAAACTGCTGTCTATATTGTAATAAGAGCTTTTGAAAAATAGAGCCAAATAGACTCCAACTAAATGTACTCATTAAGCCAACCATTCCTAAAAATAATGAGTAAATAAGGAAGCTGGAATAGGAATGGTAATAGGGGAGAATAAAGGTTGCTACTACTGTAAGCCCAAAAAGGATACCTTTTGGATTCACAAATTGTAACAAGATACCTATTAAGAAAAGATTTCGATTCTCTTCATCATTTCCCCCCGTATTTCCTTTACTAGTAAGTGTTTTAAAAGCCAAATATAGCATATAAGCTACACCAAAAATGGTTAAAGGAAATTCAATGATTGGCAGAGTACTTGTAAGTATGATGTTAAAAAAACTACACAATAATGTGAGAACAAAAAATCCAAAACTGACTCCTAAACAAAATGTAAAGGTTTTCTTTAATCCATGTTTATTCGCAAACGTCATTGCCATGATGTTATTGGGACCTGGAGTAAAACTGCTAATAAAAACAAATAACAAAAATGAAAATAAAGGCATTTTTGGACCTACCTTTCATGGGTGTATGTTATAATGTCCAAAATGAACAATATAACGTTGTGTGTTTTATTATACAAATCGGTCGTTATAATGTATATAGATAGGAGTGATTTTATGGAAGAAATTCATCTTATTCTTGCAAGAAATTTAAAAGCGATCAGAGAGAAGGAGAAATTGAGTTTAGAAAAGGTCTCTCAATTAAGTGGAGTAAGTAAAACGATGATAGGGCAAATTGAAAGAGGTGAATCTAGTCCAACTCTTACAACAATTTGGAAAATAGCGAATGGATTGAAGGTTTCCTTTACTGCTTTAATAAATAATCCGCAGCCTGATACTACTGTGGTATTAAGAAATGAAATTCAAGTATTGTCTGAAGACAATGGAAGATATAGAGTCTATCCTTCTTTTCCATTCCAAGAGGATAGACGATTTGAAGTGTACGCTGTTGAAATTGAAAAAGACGGAGTATTAAGTTCCGAATCCCATAAAGAGGGAACTGAGGAATTTATTACTGTTTTTGATGGAGAAGTAACGATTCGTGTTAGTGAATGCAACTATACATTAAAAAGTGGTGATTCAATCAGGTTTAAGGCTGATAGACCACATACATATTATAATTCGGGAGAAACATTAGCTAGATTAAGTATGACGATATATTATCCAAGTTAATAAGTAACCTAAAAAATCGGCTTCCTTAATATAAAGGAAGCCAATTTTTTACTGGAAGAATGTTTAATCAATCATTTTTTTCGTGATGATCACTTGTATACGAAGAAATAGGACTACCTCATAGAAGTGCTGAATTTTTCTTAATTATCAATATTATGAGCGCGATTATATTACTTACATAAAAGATATTAGTGTCTCCCCTCTGCAGCTTCATAGCCCTTTACAAATAATAAAGTCATATAAGAAACGATAAATGAGAAAATGCAATACATGCCAATCCAAAAGAAAAAGGATGGGGGAAACAATGTAACTCCTATTATGAGAAAAATAGCAAACGTTACAATTGGCATCACGTAATATGTTTTTGTTCTACGTGTTCCAATTACTGAAACAATGAAAATAAGTAATGGCCAAATAAATAAGACGAACACCAATTCATTCATGGTCATGTCCCCTTTTTTGAAGAAGTAATCTGTTTCTCGTAAACGTTTTGAGAATATTGTTCTTCTAATATAATTTCAACGAGGGGTTAAAAATCCCTTTGTAAAATCAGTATATTGCAACAATTCACAAAGAGAAACCGTAAGTAAAGAAAATCTTACTTACGGTTATAATGAATGTTATAATACAAATAATCCTAAAAAATGGAATGAAAGGAGGGCTTATGTTTAAGAAAATAGGTTTTTATGGTGTGATGACTTATTTAATTGTATCTATTATTTCAAGTCGATTCATTGAAAGTGATTGGATAGCGGTTATGATTGCTGTAGTTGGATTGATTTTTGCTTTATTATATCGCCGGGGAGAATGGAAAACATATGGCCGAAAAAAGAAGCTGATTTTAAGTGTTGAGTACGTTGTTTTAATGAGTACGCTCCCATTCATCTTAATGGAAGGCGGTAAACAAATGAACACGATGCAGATTCTCCAAGGGTGGTTATCTTTTCCTAAGTTACTATATTTAATTGCTATTTTAATCATAGTGGGCATAATTGTCACAAAAGTAAATGGAAAATTATTAGTAGATAATGAATTTAAAACATAAAAAGTGCTACCTCGTTAAGAGATAGCACTTTTTATTATTTTACAACATGAGTTTTATGCATCTTTTTAATCAATCGAATTTGCCCACGATGGCTGATTTCGTCTTCAAAGACATGGAACCATTTAAAGTAGTTATTTGCAGGTTTGTCATGCCAAAACGGTGTTGTCTTATAGAGCCACTCATCCGGAAGGGATTGGAACGTTGCTATCGTTTTAGCACGAACCTCTTGTAAAGTATTTATATAGTATTCTATTGGGTGATTTTTAATGTTTTGGCGTCCAAGGTCGCCCAATTCAACTCCTGGCAACCAACGTTCTAATTCTTCGTCTGTCGGCTCGCGGTCTTCAAAGGTATGAATTTGATAATAAAACTCAACTGCAGCCATATGATACAAAAGCATACCAACAGAGTTTGCCGTATCATCGTACAAATAATCAAGTTCTTCAATTGTTAAATCTTGTACATCTTGCATTGTTGTGTAACGAGCATAATTCATCATAGAAACAAGTTTTGAAAACTCTGTGTTTAATCCATCGATCTTATCAATTACGAAATTCAATCAAAATTCCTCCTAGTAAATGACATCTTTATAGAAAGATTTCTCTATGTAGGCAGGAATTCCTGTTAGAATAATAAGAAAAAAACGCCCCTATGATAAATGAAAGAATCATTACATAGAGGAGAGTTTCTTATTAGCCTATAACAATAAGGTCTCTATTCGCCTTTGTAATTACTTCATGTCCATCTTTTGTAATGACAATATCATCTTCAATTCTACAGCCACCCCAGCTAGGGATATAAATACCTGGTTCAACAGTCACAACCATTCCTTCCTGTAAAGTTGATTTACTTTCTTTTGATAATCGAAGTGGTTCATGAAGTTCTAATCCAACGCCATGGCCAGTAGAATGACCAAAGTATTCACCGTAACCGTGATCTGTAATGTAATTTCTTGTTACATCATCAATTGTTTTTGCTGATTCGCCAGGCCGGATTGCTTCGGTTCCTCGTTTTAATGCTTCTAATACAATACCATATATCTTTTCAAATTCTTTGGAGTAACTTCCAATCGCGATAGTACGTGTTAAATCAGAGCAATACCCATTGTAAAGTGCACCAAAATCTAATGTAACCATATCTCCGTTTTCAATCATCTTATTTGTGGCAACGCCGTGAGGAAGAGAAGAACGGACTCCAGAAGCTACGATAATGTTAAATGATGAGGAAGAAGCTCCTTGTTTTCGCATAAAAAACTCTAATTCATCTCGGACATCAAATTCAGATACACCGGGTTTTAGAAATCCTGTTATATGTTGAAATGCTTCATCAGCGATACGTGCTGCAATTTTGATTGTTTCGATTTCAGATTCTTCCTTAATGGCACGGATTGTTTCTACTAGTTCACTTACTTGTACAAGTTCGATGTTTGTATATTTTTTTAACGAACTATACTGTTGTAAGGTCATATTATTTTCTTCAATTCCTAGTCTTTGGATGTTTAATTTAGTTATATGATTTGCGATCTCTTGTTCCATGTTTCCTTTATGCATAATGATTTCAGATTCTTGTACCTGTGTCTTTGCTTGATCGACATAGCGGAAATCTGTAATGAATACAGCTTCAGTTGCAGATAGTAATACGGTACCAGCGCTACCTGTAAATCCAGTTGCATACTGGCGATTTTCCTTTTTCGTAATGAGTAATCCATCTATTCCATATCGATCTAGCTGTTCTTGTATTTTCTTTATTCTTGAAGTCATTTTGATTCCTCCCTTTCACTTCCTTATATAAAGCAATAATTGTGCCAATGTAATTTTCTTTGTATAAGAAATAATTACTACATAAAGTGTCAAAAAGTTTAGGAATATAACTCTTGTTTGTGTCTATATTTTTTTACACGAAACATATAAAGTGTCAATTTTTTTATCATTATATATTGGTTTGATAGAGGGGGATAAGGGGGGAACGTCTTTGTGAAAGACAGGAAATATAATTTTATAAGAAAAAACGCAATGATCACCCATATTCATTGCGTTTTTGTTTCCTATAATCTTAGGCCTTTAATTTCATCACGGTATCAGCATCAGGTGTTACATACAATGTTTGTTGATTATCATATGTAACAAATCCTAGTTTGGCACCGCTTGGTTTTTTAACATGGCGAATTTTTGTGAAATCTACAGGAACAGAACTAGAATCTTTTGCTTTACTGTAATAAGCAGCAAGTTTGGCAGCTTCTAGCAAAGTTTCCTCGGTCGGTTCTAATGAACGAATGACAACGTGAGAACCAGGAATATCTTTTGTATGTAACCAAATTTCATCACGGCGTGCAAACTTCGTTGTTAAATAGTCATTTTGCTTGTTATTTTTACCGACAAAAATTTCTGTTCCATCGCTAGCGATATATTTATCTAATATTGGTTTTGTCGGTTTTTTCTTTGCGTTTTTTAATTTGCGGTTACGCATGTAGCCTTCTTCAGCTAATTCTTCGCGGATTTCTTCAATATCTTTTGAAGAAGCAGCTTCCATTTGTTGAAGTAAGCTATCAAAGTAAAGGATTTCTTCATTCGTTTTTTCGATTTGTTCTTCTACAATTGCAACAGAATTTTTCGCTTTTTGATACTTTTGGAAATAACGTTGTGCATTTTCAGATGGTGTTTTTAATGGGTCTAACGTGATTTTTACTGTTCCACCATTCTCGTCGTAGTAGTTAACGGCTTCAATTTCTTTATCTCCTTTTTTTAATGCATACATGTTAGCAGTAAGAAGCTCACCGAATAATTGATATTTATCTGCTTTTCCCGCGTCTTGTAATGTTTTCTTTAATTTAACTAATTTCTTTTCGTTCTTTGTTTTTTCATTGTACATAAATCGTTCTAAATCATGTGCTTGTTGTTTTACACGGTCGCGTTCTGCTTTTCCAAAGAAGAATCGATCTAATAATTCACTTACAGATGAGAATGTTTTAGCGTCACCTTTTAAATGTGTGAGCGGGAATAGATAAAAGAACTCTTTTCCATTTGCCGTTATCATTGTTGGCTCATATTGGTGTGCTTGCAGCGGTTTTTGTAATGTGAAAAATGCTTCTGATAATGCTTTTTCATTTATCATACCGGCTTTTCTTACAACTTCTTTTGCGAATAGTGGCGAAATCCCCATAAAGGTTCCGACGAGTTGTTTATCCATATTTCCAGCCAAAAAGTCTAGTGGTCTAATAAATTCATCTTGTGTTTCAATCTGCAATGGATTGATTTTATGCTGCGCTGGTGGTGCAACATATTCTGCGCCAGCATATACAGTACGATGCCTATTTACTGCTAAAGAAACGTGCTTTAAGCTATCTAAAATGATATTCGTTTTTGCGTCTACTAAAATAATATTACTGTGACGACCCATTATTTCAATCACTAATGTTCTTAACGATTCGTCACCAATTTCGTTACGGCTTCGAACGGTAATTTGAATGATTCGTTCTAAATCGACTTGTTCAATTTTCTCAATAAATCCACCTTCTAAATGTTTGCGAAGAAGCATACAAAACATTGGTGGTAATGCAGGTGAATCATAACCTTGACTTGTAAGATGCATACGTGTGTATGTAGGGTGTGCGGAAAGAAGCAGTTTTTGATTTTTTCCGTTCGCTCGAATATGTAACAAAATCTCATATTTTGAGGGCTGATATATTTTTGAAATTCTTCCTGTTTGAAGAGAATTAGCAATTTCATGTGTAATCGCTCTTGTAAATAATCCATCGAATGCCATTATGAACACTCCTTTCTAACTAAATGTTAATTATAGCATTTTTTTGGACGGGGCTGAATAAGCTTTCATTAGAGCATGTCTGCAATCAGGAGGTCGATAGCGAGATGAATTGGTATGAAATGCGTGCGCATGAAGTGGAAGAACGAACGAATACAAATGTGAAGGTAGGGCTGTCAGAGCAAGAAGCGGAAGGACGCTTAAAGAAACTAGGTCCAAATGAATTGCAAGAAGCAAAGCGGCCTTCTGCACTCGTTGTATTTTTATCACAATTTAAAGATTTTATGGTGCTTGTTTTATTTGGTGCAACAATTATTTCAGCGTTTTTAGGAGAGTATATTGATGCAATTGCGATTGTGGCAATTGTGATTATTAATGGGATCCTTGGTTTTTTTCAGGAACGAAAAGCAGAAAAATCACTCGAAGCTTTAAAGGAACTAGCCGCCCCACAAGTAACAGTTTTACGAAATGGAAAATGGATAAAGGCGCCATCAAAAGCTCTTGTTCTTGGTGATGTCATTAAATTTTCTAGCGGGGATCGTATTGGAGCAGACATTCGTCTTATTGAAGCATCTAGTTTATATATTGAAGAATCAGCTTTAACAGGTGAATCTGTACCTGTTCAAAAGAAGGTAGAAGCATTACAAGGTGAAAATGTTGCGATTGGTGATCAAAGAAATATGGCTTTTATGGGGACGATGATAACGAGAGGATCAGGAATAGGCGTAGTAGTAGGGACAGGGATGAATACTGCAATGGGACAGATTGCAAATATGTTACAAAATGCAGAGCAAATGGAAACACCGCTGCAAAGAAGGTTAGAACAACTTGGAAAGATTCTAATCGTTGTTGCCCTTATCTTAACGACGCTTGTTGTATTAGCTGGAGTGTATCAAGGAAATGAAGTGTACCATATGTTCTTGGCGGGTGTGTCACTTGCTGTTGCGGCAATTCCAGAAGGATTACCAGCAATTGTTACGGTCGCATTGTCACTCGGTGTACAGCGTATGATTAAAAAGAGAGCGATTGTTCGAAAATTACCAGCGGTAGAAACTTTAGGATGTGCTTCTGTTATTTGTTCGGACAAAACAGGAACGATGACACAAAATAAAATGATGGTAACACATATGTGGTCAGGTGGCGAAACATGGTATGTAACAGGGCAAGGCTATGAACCTACTGGATCGTTTATGAAAGATGAGCAGAAGATTAATCCAACATCGACAAGGTCGTTATATCAATTATTAACATTCGGGTGTCTATGTAATAACGCGAGTATTGTAAAAAAGAAAAAAACGTATGTTTTAGATGGAGATCCGACAGAAGGAGCACTTGTTGCAGCAGCGATGAAAGCGGGAGTATCACGTGAAGCTTTAAAAGAGAAATTTGAAATTATTCATGAGTTCCCATTTGATTCCACACGTAAAATGATGAGTGTGATTGTCCGCGATCGTGATGGTAAAAAATTTGTAGTCACAAAAGGAGCACCGGATGTTCTTTTACAAATGAGTCAAACCATTTTGTGGGGAAATAAACAGCAACCTTTAAGTGAATTGTATCGTAAAGAAGTACAGGCGGCTATTCATAGTCTTGGAAGTCAAGCGCTTAGAACAATTGCAGTGGCTTTTAAGCCGTTAAAAGTTACGGATTCAATTGAACATGAAAGAGAAGTAGAAAAAGACTTTATGCTTGTCGGGATACAAGGAATGATAGATCCACCAAGACCAGAAGTAAAACAGGCTGTAAAAGAGTGTAAAGAGGCTGGTATTAAAACGGTAATGATTACAGGTGATCATAAAGTAACAGCGATGGCAATTGCGGAGCAGTTAGGGATTTTACCGCCGAACGGTCGTGTTATAGAAGGAGTAGAATTAGCAAATATGTCTGTAGATGAACTAGAGAATATTGTGGAAGATACTTATGTATTTGCGCGTGTATCACCGGAACATAAGTTGAAAATTGTCAAAGCTCTTCAAAATAAAGATCATATTGTTGCAATGACAGGTGATGGAGTAAATGATGCTCCAGCAATAAAAACAGCTGATATTGGGATAGCGATGGGGATTACAGGAACGGATGTAGCAAAAGAAGCGTCTTCTCTTGTATTGTTAGATGATAACTTTGCCACGATTAAATCGGCAATTAAAGAGGGAAGAAATATATATGAAAATATTCGAAAATTCATTCGTTATTTATTGGCATCAAATGTTGGAGAAATTTTGGTTATGTTATTTGCGATGATGCTCGCACTGCCACTTCCGATGGTTCCAATTCAAATTTTATGGGTCAATTTAGTAACAGATGGTTTACCTGCAATGGCATTAGGGTTAGATAAAGCTGAGGGAGATGTAATGCGAAGAAATCCACGTCATCCGAAAGAAGGGGTTTTTGCGAGAGGATTGGCTTGGAAAATTGTGAGCCGTGGCTTTTTAATTGGTATTGTAACCTTGCTCGCATTTATTATTGCGTTTAATCAACATCCAAATGAATTGAAATATGCACAAACAGTAGCTTTTGCTACATTAGTTTTAGCGCAGCTTATTCATGTATTTGATTGCCGAAGTGAACATTCTATATTCCATCGTAATCCTTTTGGAAACGTGTATTTGGTTGGAGCAGTTATTATCTCGGTGTTATTAATGCTTGTGGTTATTTATTATCCACCATTGCAACCGATTTTTAGTACGATGCCAGTTCAAGCGAGAGATTGGTTATTAATTGTTGGTCTATCGTCTATTCCAACATTTTTATTAGTGGGCTCTTTATTGACAGGGAAAAAGGAGAAGAAAAAGCGTGTGTTGTATAAGAAAGGGCTAAACTTGAAATAGTCAATGATATGAAAATGTGATATAATTTACGAAAGGTAGTAGAGTTGCATCTCTATTACCTTTTTCATTGAGTTATTTCATGGCGTGGATGTGATAAAAATGATTTCTAGTATGACAGGTTTTGGAAGGTCGAAGGTAGAAAACGAAACTTTTCAAATTACAGTAGAAATGAAGTCAGTGAATCATCGGTTTTTAGAGATGAACATTCGACTTCCGAAACAAATGATGGTTTTTGAGGACAAAATTCGTAAGTTAATTGCAGAACAAGTTCGCCGCGGACGTATTGAAGTGTCTGTTAGCATTACGGGTGAAGGGCTTGTGGAAAGAAAGCTGAGTGTGAATTGGCCACTTCTTGAGCAGTACAAATCCATTATGGAAGACGTGAAAACAAAATTTCAATTACAAGATTCCATTACGCTTCAACAACTCATGGAGATGCCAGAAGTAACGGCAATTGAGGAAATGGAAAATGAAAATGAACAATTTGAACAAAGTTTATATGAAGCTGTTCGCCAAGCTGCTAGTATGTTAAAAACAATGAGAGATGGCGAAGGAGAACGCTTACATAAAGATATAGTATATCGTCTACAAGAGATTCATAATTGTGTAAATGCGATTATTCCGCACGCACCGATTGTGATTCAAAAATATCGTGAGCGATTAGAAAATCGCTTAAAGGAATTACATAATCAGGATTTAGATGAACAACGACTGCTGACAGAAGTAGCGATGTTTGCAGAGCGGTGTGATATTCATGAAGAATTAGTTCGTTTGCAAAGTCACTTGGATCAATTTCAAGAAGCGCTTGAGATTGCAGAGCCTGTTGGAAGAAAAATGGACTTTATCGTACAGGAGATGCATCGTGAAATTAATACAATTGGTTCTAAGGCAAACGACTTAACAATTTCAAAATATGTTGTAGAAATGAAAAATAATCTTGAAAAAATTCGTGAACAGGTACAAAATATTGAGTAGCTGTCAAAAAATATATAAAGTTATACGTGGTGGGGAAATCGGATAGACTTACTAGGAGGCGCAAACTATGGCCATGCGGTTTTTAAATATTGGATATGGAAATATCGTATCTGCTCATCGAATTATTGCAATTGTAAGTCCGGAGTCAGCTCCTATTAAACGAACAGTGCAGGAAGCGCGTGAACATAACGTGTTATTAGATGCTACGTATGGGAGAAAAACAAGGGCGGTTATTGTTATGGATGATGGACATATTGTATTAAGTCCAATTCAACCAGAGACGATTGCACATCGTTTAAATAATAAAGAAGATTTAAGTGAGGAAGGGTAGGTTTTACATATTTATGAGAAGTAGAAGAGGGTTGCTCATCGTTCTTTCAGGACCTTCTGGCGTTGGGAAAGGGACAGTTCGAAAAGAATTGTTCAGCCATGAAGATACAAAATTCCAATACTCTATTTCAGTAACGACACGTAAGCCACGTGAAGGTGAAGTAGATGGTGTGGATTATTTCTTTAAAGAGAGAGAAGAGTTTGAAGAAATGATTCGTAACGAAAAGCTACTTGAGTGGGCAGAGTTCGTTGGGAATTACTATGGAACACCAATCGATTATGTTGAAAAGACATTGCAAGAAGGAAAAGATGTGTTCTTAGAAATTGAAGTACAAGGAGCAATCCAAGTAAAGAAAGCTTTCCCTGAAGGTGTATTTATTTTCTTAGCTCCTCCAAGCTTATCAGAGCTTAAGAATCGCATCGTGGGTCGTGGTACAGAGACTGAGGATGTTATTGAAAATCGTTTAACTGTAGCAAAAGAAGAAATCGAGATGATGGACGCTTATGACTATGTAGTAGAAAATGATAAAGTAGAACTTGCTTGTGATCGCATTAAAGCTATTGTGGTTGGTGAACATTGCCGCCGAGAAAGAGTAGCGAAATATTATAAAGAAATGACGGAGGGTATATAATATGTTAAATCCATCAATTGATTCATTACTAAAAAAAATCGACTCTAAATATACATTAGTAACGGTAGCTGCAAAACGCGCTCGTGAAATGCAAATAGCTAACAACTGTGCAATTGAAAAACCTGTTTCTCATAAATGTGTAGGAAAAGCGTTGGAAGAAATCGATGCAGAAGCATTAAATTATGTACCAAGCGAAGAGAAAGTATCTGATTAAGGCATTCTCTTCGACAAATGAAAACATAGAATTTATACTTTTCTATGTAACGGTAACAACCTATTTACAAGTAGGTTGTTATTTTTTTACGATAGAGCTAAAAAGACATAGCTTTTTGTTTAATGAAATACTGGCACTGACGAACTGGAATGAATACATTCCAGCAGAATAAGTTTGAAAAAGAAAGAGGACGAGTCATATGCTAAAAGAGAAAAAGATACTTCTATGTGTGACAGGGGGCATCGCTGTTTTTAAGGCAGCTGCGTTAACGAGTAAATTAACACAAGCAGGGGCACTTGTAAAAGTAATGATGAGTGAATCGGCGATGAAATTTGTTACACCTCTTACATTTCAAGCGCTTTCTCGCCATAATGTATATACGGATACATTTGATGAAAAAGATTCAGCAGTTATCGCTCATATTGATTTAGCAGATTGGGCAGACATTGTGCTTGTTGCTCCAGCAACAGCAAATTGTATCGGAAAACTAGCAAATGGTATTGCTGATGATATGATTACAACAACATTGTTAGCTACTACAGCTCCAGTCTGGATTGCACCTGCTATGAATGTGCATATGTATGAAAATAAAATTGTTCAAAAGAATATGATGACGTTAAAAGCATTGGGATATACATTTATTGAGCCTGGAGAAGGTTTTTTAGCATGCGGGTATGTTGCGAAAGGTCGATTAGAGGAACCGGAAACAATTATTAATCGGTTACAAGAAGCTTTTTCAGAACATAAACCATTAAAAGGAAAGAAAATTTTAGTAACTGCTGGTCCAACTCGTGAGAAGATTGATCCAGTACGTTTTATGACGAATTTTTCTTCAGGGAAAATGGGGTATGCGCTAGCGGAAGTTGCTGCTCACTTAGGAGCGGATGTAATACTTGTTTCCGGTCCAACTGCAATCACACCACCTGTAAATGTAACAACTGTGCAAGTAGAATCTGCACAAGATATGTTAGAAGCTGTCATGCAACATTATGGATCTATGGATGTCGTTATTAAAACAGCAGCAGTAGCAGATTATCGCCCAAAATTTGTGCATGATCAGAAGATGAAAAAGAAAAGTGGCGATGCAGTTATTGAGTTAGAAAGAACAATTGATATTTTGAAAACTCTCGGGGAGAAAAAGGAGCATCAACTTCTTATCGGTTTTGCTGCTGAAACGACAAATATAGAAGAATATGCAACGAAAAAGTTACGTGAAAAAAATGCGAATATGATTGTAGCAAATGATGTGAAAGCGCAAGGCGCAGGATTTGGTACGGATACAAATATTGTAACAATGTATAGAAAAGATGGAGAAATTATTCGATTGCCTCTTTTAACAAAGAAAGAAGTTGCACATGAAATTTTAATGCAAATTGAAGCAATGTTAGAAGAGGATCGTGTATGAAATTTGCAAGTGTAATTGTTGATGTACCGGCACGGCAAACAGATCGCCCGTTTGATTATATAATCCCTAAGAAATGGGAAGATATTGTACAAACAGGTATGCGTGTAGTCGTTCCGTTTGGTCCAAGGAAATTACAAGGTTTTATTATTGAAATAAAAGATTCAGTTGATGTGGAAAGTAAGAAGTTAAAAGCGTTGTATGAAATACTAGATGTTACCCCAGTTTTAAATGAAGAGTTATTAAAAATTGGATTTTGGCTAACAGATGAAACGCTATGTTATATGATTTCAGCTTTTCAAGTTATGCTTCCAACTGCAATAAAAGCAACTTATAAAAAGCGACTACAGCTCCATAAACCAGAAGAAGTAGCGCCGGAAATTTGTAATTTATTTCAAGGGAAAGAAGCGATAGATTGGGAAGAAGTTGCCGCGCACCCACATATGTATCGCACAGTTCAAAAAGAGATAGTAAATGGAACGATTGAAGTCATCTATAAAGTAAAGGATAAAGTGCAAAAGAAGAAACAAAGAGTGGTTCAACCAGAATTGCCACAGGAACAATTAGAGGCAGCTGCATTTGAGCTGAAAAGTAAAAAGCAACAGGATGTACTTTATTATTTTGTAGAAAATTATCACAGTGTGGCATTAAAAACATTAACGGAAGAGCTGCAAATAACAGATGCACCTGTGAAGTCGCTTGTAAAAAAAGGATTGCTTTTAGAAAAGTATGTTGAAGTATACCGTAACCCATATGACGACGAAGCTTTTGAACAGACAAAGCCATTTCCGCTCACAGATGAACAAAACCAAGTGATTACGCCTATTTTGTCATCTATTGAGGATGGAACATATAATCCGTTTTTACTATATGGTGTTACAGGAAGCGGTAAAACAGAAGTGTATTTGCAATCCATTGCTGCGGTATTAAAAAAAGGTAAGGAAGCCATTGTACTCGTTCCTGAAATTGCATTAACACCACAAATGGTGGACCGTTTTAAAGGACGATTTGGCTCGCAAGTTGCAGTTCTTCATAGTGCTCTTTCTGTTGGGGAAAAATATGATGAATGGCGAAAAATTTTAAGAAAAGAAGTAAAGGTTGTTGTTGGAGCACGCTCTGCTATTTTTGCTCCATTTGAAAACTTAGGAATTATTATTATTGATGAAGAACATGAATCAAGTTATAAACAAGAAGATAATCCGAGATATCATGCTAGGGATGTTGCGATTTGGCGAGGACAATATCATAATTGTCCAATTGTGCTCGGCAGTGCAACACCGACACTGGAATCGTTTGCTAGAGCGAAAAAAGGTGTTTATGAGCTACTAACTATGCAAAAGCGTATGAATGAACAGGCGTTGCCAACAGTAGAAATTGTTGACATGCGTGAGGAACTGCGTGATGGAAATCGATCGATGTTTTCCAAGTTACTTTATGAGAAGATAGCGGACCGGTTAGAAAAGAAAGAACAAATGGTTCTTTTTTTAAATCGAAGAGGCCATTCAACGTTTGTCATGTGTCGTGATTGTGGTTATGTCGTGCAATGTCCACACTGTGATATATCACTCACCTATCATAAAATGAATCATCGTTTAAAATGTCACTATTGTAGTTATGAGGAAAGTATGCCAACTGCTTGTCCTGCTTGTAACAGTTCGTATATTCGTTTCTTTGGGACAGGAACACAAAAGGTAGAAGAAGAAATTACAAAGCTATTTCCAGAGGCAAGGGTTATTCGTATGGATGTTGATACAACGAGTCGCAAAGGAATGCATGAAAAGTTATTAAAAGCCTTTGGTGAAGAGAAAGCTGATATCTTACTTGGAACACAGATGATAGCTAAAGGGCTTGATTTTCCAATGGTTACGCTTGTTGGTGTTTTAACAGCTGATACGATGCTGCATTTACCGGATTTTCGTGCAAGCGAGAAGACGTATCAGTTATTGACACAGGTGAGTGGACGTGCAGGTCGACATGAATTACCAGGAGAAGTAGTGATTCAAACATATACGCCAGAACATTATAGCGTAGAACTGGCAAAGAATCAGCAGTACGATGTATTTTTTGAACAAGAAATGCAAATGAGAAAAATGAGGCAATACCCGCCGTATTACTATGTCGCACTTGTAACCGTTTCACATCCAGAGTTATTAAAAGCAGTTCAAGTAACGGAAAAAATTGTCGGTTATTTACGAACGCATTGCTCACAGCAAACAATGGTGTTAGGACCGGTTGCTTCAGCAATTCCAAGGATAAAAGATAGATATCGATACCAATGCATGATAAAATACAAGCGGGAACCAAACTTAAAGTACGTGCTTAAAATGGTAAATGAACATTATCAGGCAGAAATGCAAAAAGATTTGCAGATCTCAATCGACTTTAATCCAACAATGTTAATGTAGCGGAGGAAAATATGGCAGTTTTAGAAATTGTAAAGCACCCAGATGAAGTGTTAGAAACCCCATGTGAACGGGTAATCAACTTTGATAAAAAGTTAGTGAATTTGTTAAAAGATATGCACGAAACAATGTTAGTTGCAGATGGAGTCGGTCTAGCAGCGCCGCAAGTCGGTGTAAGTTTGCAAGTGGCAGTTGTTGATATTGGTGATGACACTGGAAAAATCGAACTGATTAATCCAGTTATTTTAGAAAAACGTGGTGAACAAGTAGGTCCCGAAGGCTGCTTAAGCTTTCCGGGACTTTATGGTGAAGTGGAGCGTGCAGAGTATATTAAAGTACGTGCGCAAAATCGTCGTGGTAAAATCTTTTTGTTAGAAGCAAATGATTTTTTAGCACGCGCAATCCAACATGAAATCGATCATTTACACGGTGTGTTGTTTACATCAAAAGTGACGAGATATTACGAGGAAAATGAATTAGAAGAGATGTAAAAGGAGCGGTTTTTGAATGATAAAAGTAGTATTCATGGGAACACCGGACTTTTCTGTACCGGTGCTTCGTCGTCTTATTGAAGATGGATATGATGTGATTGGTGTTGTAACGCAGCCAGATCGTCCAGTAGGCAGAAAAAAAGTTATGACACCAACACCTGTTAAGGTGGAAGCGGAAAAACATGGTATCCCAGTATTACAACCGTTAAAAATTCGTGAAAAAGACGAATATGAAAAAGTATTGGCATTAGAGCCCGATTTAATTGTAACAGCTGCGTTTGGACAAATTGTGCCAAATGAAATTTTAGAAGCACCGAAGTACGGATGTATTAATGTCCATGCTTCATTACTGCCAGAGCTTCGCGGTGGTGCACCAATCCATTATTCCATCATGCAAGGAAAAGAAAAAACAGGTATTACAATTATGTATATGGTGGAAAAATTAGATGCTGGTGATATTTTAACGCAAGTAGAAGTGGAAATTGAAGAGCGTGAAACAACTGGTTCATTATTTGATAAATTGAGTGAGGCTGGAGCGCATTTATTATCAAAAACAGTTCCACTTTTAATACAAGGGAAATTAGAACCAATTAAACAAAATGAGGATCAAGTAACATTTGCTTACAATATTAAACGTGAACAAGAAAAGATTGATTGGACGAAAACAGGAGAGGAAGTATATAACCATATTCGTGGTTTAAATCCGTGGCCAGTTGCTTATACGACTTTAGCAGGACAAGTTGTAAAAGTATGGTGGGGCGAAAAAGTTCCTGTAACTATGCAGGCTGAAGCGGGTTCTATTGTAGCGATTGAAGAAGATGGTTTCGTTGTGGCAACAGGGAATGAAACGGGTGTTAAAATTACTGAACTGCAGCCATCTGGTAAAAAACGTATGAGCTGTTCACAATTTTTACGTGGAACAAAACCTGAAATTGGGACGAAGTTAGGAGAAGACGCATGAGACAGAATGTTCGTGAGTTAGCTCTTGATGGTTTAATGCAAGTTGAAAAAAGTGGTGCTTATAGTAACTTACTTTTAAATAACTTGATTGAGAAGAGTCAAATTGATAGAAAAGATGTTGGTTTATTAACAGAAATCGTTTATGGAACGATTCAACGTCGTGATACGCTTGATTATTATTTACAACCATTTTTAAGAAAAAAGGTAGAGGCATGGGTAAAAGTTTTACTACGTCTGTCCCTATATCAAATGGTATATTTAGATCGTGTTCCAGAAAGAGCGGTAATTCATGAAGCGGTTGAAATTGCAAAACGCCGTGGTCATAAAGGGATTGCAGGAATGGTAAATGGAGTACTGCGCTCAATTCAACGTGAAGGTGTGCCGTCTTTAGAAGAAATACAAAATCCGATATCGCGACTTGCTGTTGCAACGAGTCATCCAGAATGGCTTGTAAAAGAGTGGACTGCAGCATATGATTTAGAAACAGCGGAAAAAATGTGTGAAATGAACTTGATTCCACCTGTTTCAGCAGCGCGTGTAAATGTCGATAAGGGAACAGTAGAAGAAGCGATTAGCTTATTAGAAGATGAAGGCGTAGAGGCAAAACGTGGTGATTTATCCGAAGATGCTATCCAACTTGAAAAAGGAAATGTAGCGCATACAGAAGCGTTTCAAAAAGGTTTCCTCTCTATTCAAGATGAAAGCTCAATGCTTGTTGCACGTGCTCTAGAACCAGAAGAAGGAGATATGGTTCTAGATAGCTGCGCAGCACCTGGTGGGAAAACAACACATATTGCAGAACGCTTAAAGGGAACTGGACAGGTGATGTCGCTTGATTTACATCCGCATAAAGTTCGTTTAATTCAGCAACAAGCGAAGCGCCTTGATTTAGAAAATGTTGAAACAAAGGCACTTGATGCCAGAAAAGTTCAAGAGCATTTTGCAAGCGAAAGCTTTGATAAAATATTAGTGGATGCACCGTGTTCTGGGTTTGGTGTAATTAGACGTAAACCTGATATTAAATTAGGGAAAGAGAAAGGCGATAGTGAAAGACTGTCGACAATTCAGCTATCGATACTAGAAAAGGTAGCTCCTCTGTTAAAAGCAGGTGGTCGCCTTGTTTATAGTACGTGCACAATTGAAAAAATAGAAAATGAGCAAGTGATAGAGCGATTTTTACAAGAGCATCCTGAATTTACATGGGATACTACTATGAAAGAACGCATGCCAGAAAAATTACGTCCCTATATAAATGAGGGACAAGTACAAATTTTACCGCATTATTTTGCAACAGATGGCTTTTATATTGCTTGTTTAAGAAAGAAGGTGTAGCATCATGGAAACGACTGTAAAAAAACAAAAGAAAAATTTAGAAACAAAAAAACCATCTATTTACTCTTTACAACTTCATGAAATGCAAGATTGGTTAAAGGAAAAAGGTGAACCGAAATTCCGTGCAGGTCAAATTTTTGATTGGTTATATAAAAAACGTGTAAAAAATTATGAGGATATGACAAACCTTTCCAAAGGATTGCGTGATAAATTGTCGAATTCCTTTGATATTACTACTTTAAATACGCTAGTAAAACAAACATCTTCTGATGGAACCATTAAATTTTTATTCCAATTATATGATGGGTATTCTATTGAGACAGTATTAATGCGACATGAATATGGAAATTCCATTTGTGTAACAACGCAAGTTGGATGTCGTATTGGCTGTACATTTTGTGCATCTACACTAGGTGGTTTAAAACGAAATCTAGAGGCTGGGGAAATTGTAGCACAAGTAGTTGAGGTTCAACGTGCGCTTGATGAGACAGAAGAACGCGTGAGCTCTCTTGTTGTAATGGGTATCGGAGAACCGTTTGATAATTACGATAATTTAATGGCGTTCCTACGCATTGTAAATCATGAAAAAGGAATCCACATTGGTGCGCGTCATATGACGGTTTCAACAAGTGGAATTATCCCGAAAATTTATAAGTTCGCTGAAGAAGATATGCAAATTAACTTTGCGATTTCATTGCATGCTCCAAATACAGAATTACGTTCAAAATTAATGCCAATTAACCGTGCATATAAGCTGCCAGATTTAATGGAAGCTATTAAATACTATGTAAATAGAACGGGGCGTCGTATTACATTTGAATATGGTTTATTTGGAGGAGAAAATGACCAAGTTGAGCACGCTGAAGAACTTGCTCAATTGTTAAAAGGTGTAAAGTGTCATGTGAACTTAATTCCGGTAAACTACGTACCAGAGCGCGATTATGTAAGAACGCCACGTGAGCAAATTTTCTTATTTGAAAAAACGCTAAAAGACCGTGGAGTGAATGTAACGATTCGCCGTGAACAAGGTCATGATATTGATGCTGCCTGCGGTCAGTTGCGTGCAAAGGAGCGCAAAGAAGAGACGAGGTGACAAGATGAAAGCCGTGTTTCTATCGGATAAAGGTAAAGTTCGTCAACATAATGAAGATAGTGCAGGAGTTTTTCATAATTTAGATGGAGATATTTTAGCTGTAGTAGCTGATGGAATGGGAGGTCATCGAGCTGGCGATGTTGCTAGCTCGATGGCCATTCAATTATTCCATGATTATTGGAAGCAAACGTATAGTATGGATACACCAAAAAAGGCGGAAGAATGGTTACATATAAACGTTGAAATGATTAACGAGAGGGTATACGAATACTCGAAGCAACATGTAGAGTGCAATGGTATGGGAACCACTGTTATTGTTGCAATTTGTACGGCAGGGTTTGTAACAATTGGACATATAGGAGATAGTCGTTGTTACATGTTATCAGATGGTGAGATTTCACTTATAACTGAGGATCATTCACTTGTAAATGAACTTGTCAGGTATGGTGAAATTTCAAAAGAAGATGCAGAGTATCATCCAAAAAAGAACGTGCTTTTACGAGCGCTTGGAACAGAAGAAAAAGTTGGATTAGATGTTAAAACATTAGTGTTAGAAGAAAATGATCAATTGCTTCTTTGCTCTGACGGATTATCAAATAAAGTTGCTATGGATGATATGCGAAAAATTTTGCTATTAAACGAACAGCTCGAGACAAAGGGAGAACGTCTTATTCAACTTGCGAATGATCGTGGTGGAGAAGATAATATTACTCTTGTCATTGTTGATTATGTGGATTCGGCAAACGAAAGTAGGTGAATAACAACGTGATGATTGGAAAACGCCTAAACGACCGTTATAAGCTGCTAAAAATGATTGGTGGCGGAGGAATGGCCAATGTATATTTAGCTCATGATGATATACTAAGCCGGGATGTAGCGGTAAAAATACTACGACTCGATTATGCGAATAATGATGAGTTTATTAAACGTTTTCATCGAGAAGCGCAATCTGTTACAACGTTGTCGCATCCAAATATTGTGAATATGTATGATGTTGGGGAAGAAGATGGAATTTATTATCTTGTTATGGAATATGTACCTGGACAAACATTAAAGCAATACATAAATCAGCGTGGGATGTTACCTATAGGGGAAGCCCTTGATATTATGGAGCAGCTAACATCTGCAATGGCACACGCTCATCATTTTGAAATTGTCCATCGAGATATAAAACCACATAACATCTTAATTCGGAATGATGGAATTGTGAAAGTGACCGATTTTGGTATTGCGACAGCTACAAGTGCAACGACGATAACGCATACGAACTCTGTACTCGGTTCTGTTCATTATTTGTCGCCAGAACAAGCGCGCGGAGGCATAGCAAATAAACAATCGGATATTTACTCACTTGGGATTGTTATGTTTGAATTGTTAACAGGTCGTCAACCTTTCTCAGGGGAATCGGCAGTTGCGGTAGCTTTAAAACACTTACAAAATGAGACGCCGTCTCCAAAGCGATGGAATCCGGATATTCCACAAAGTGTAGAAAATATTATTTTAAAAGCAACCGCAAAAGATCCATTTCATCGCTATCAGTCTGCTAATGCGATGAAAAGAGACATTGAAACAGCTTTATATCCAGAACGGATTAATGAGCAACCATTCTATATACCTGAAGATATGGAAGCGACGAAAGCAATTCCAATTATTCAACAAGAACAATTATTTGAAAATGTAAGTGATGAAACAATTGTATTGAATGGAAGTAAGGTAGACGAACAGATAAAAAATGAAGAAGTGAAACCAAACGAGAAAAAAAAGCGAAGTAACAAATTGTTGAAAATTTTAATTACAACATTTTTACTTTTAGCAATCGGTATAACGTTAGCCCTTACTGTGATTCCAGGGTTCTTTATACCGAAAGAAGTGAAAATTCCAGATGTGTCTAGTATGAAATATGAAGCAGCTGTGAATGCACTTGTTGAGAAAGGTTTTGAGGTTGCTGAGCCTAACATTGTTTATACAGATAAAGTAGAAGCAGGAAAGGTGATTAAAACAAATCCAGCAGCGGGAAGAGTTGTAAAGGAAAATACAAAAATCACTATTTATCAATCTGGCGGAAAACAAAAGAATAAGATGAGTAATTTAATTGGGCAAGATTTTGAAACCTTGAAAAAAGAATTAGAAGGGAAGTATAAAATTATTGTCCCATACTATATTGAAAGTGAAAAACCAAAAGGTGAAGTTGTTGAGCAAATTCCAACGGCAGATCAAATGGTTGTTGAAGCTGAGCAAGATGTAAAAGTGTGGATAAGTAAAGGTCCGTACCAAATTCGACCTGTTGATTTTTCTGGATGGACTGAAAATAGCGTGAATAGCTATTTAAGTGAAAAGAAACTGGTTCCAGATGTGAAAAGAGAATATTCAGATACAGTTGATAAAGGACTGGTAATTTCACAATCACCAAAACCAGGAATACCGCTAAAAGAAGGGGATAAAGTAACGATTACTGTCTCTGATGGTCCGAAACCAAAAGTAACGAAAACAGTAAAAGTGGATAACATCCCGATTCCTTACGAGTCTCCTGTAGTAGGTGAGAAAAAACCGCAAACAATTGAGATATATAAAGAAGATATGCAGCAGAAAATGGATAAACCGATTGAAACACGGACGATAACAGAGTCAACTACTATTTCTTTAGCATTTGTTATCCAAGAAGGAACAAAAGGTCATTATAAAATTGTTCGAGATGGAACGACAATTATTGATAAAGATGTACCATATCCAGCTGAGTAAAGGTGTGTCTCCATATTATGGATTCCACCTTCTTTGTATGGAAAGTGGAATTTGTTGTTCTTGCCTGTTATGCTGTTAACGTAGCGGATGGGAAAAATGGCGAAAATTTACGTTTTGAAATAGAAGAACGGCCATAAAAGTGAAGTGAAAATAAAGGGGAATCTGAACTGGTAGTTAGTTTTATCCCAGTACTCGCTGGCAGTACCTCGTCTCAAAGCATGTAAAAGTCTGTTTGATGAAGGGCTGATAAAAATTTTACTTTATATAGAATAAAGGAGAATTATATGGCAGAAGGAAAAATTGTAAAAGCTTTGAGTGGCTTTTATTATGTGCAGCATGAAGATGGCATTACACAATGTCGCGGTCGTGGTGTGTTCAGAAAAAATAAAATTACACCGCTTGTAGGAGATCAAGTAGTTTTTCAAGCGGATAATCCGAATGAAGGCTATGTTTTAGAGGTTTTTGAGCGGAAGAATGAACTTGTTAGACCGCCAATTGCTAATGTAGATCAAGCAATCCTTGTTTTTTCAGCGGTTGAACCAGATTTTAATCCGGGGTTATTAGATCGATTTCTCGTATTAATTGAACATCATAACATTAAACCGATTATTTGTATTAGCAAAATGGATTTAGTAGATGAAAAAATGCGAGAAACTGTTGAATCTTATGCGAATGATTATCGTGAAATGGGATATGATGTGTTGTTTACTTCTATAAATACATCGGAAAGTATTGATATTCTCAAACCATTTTTAGAAGGTTGTGTCTCAGTTGTTGCAGGACAGTCTGGTGTGGGTAAATCTTCCATGTTAAATGTATTACGCCCAGATTTAGCGTTAAAAACGAATGATATTTCCTCTCATTTAGGACGTGGAAAGCACACGACAAGACATGTGGAATTAATTGCAGTAGGAAGCGGTCTTGTTGCAGATACACCTGGTTTTAGCTCTCTTGATTTTATTGACATAGAAGTAGAAGATCTTACGCATTGTTTTCCAGAGTTGAAAGAAGAAAGCCAATACTGTAAGTTTAGAGGGTGTACACATCTTTCAGAGCCGAAATGTGCGGTAAAAGCTGCAGTTGAAGAAGGAAAGATTACGCAATATCGTTATGAACATTACAAACAATTTGTAGAAGAAATTAGAGAGAGAAAGCCGAGGTATTAATTATGATTAAAATTGCACCATCGATTTTATCAGCAGATTTTTCCAAACTAGGGGAAGAAATTAAAGATGTAGAAAAGGGCGGAGCGGATTATATCCATGTTGATGTAATGGACGGCCATTTTGTTCCAAACATTACAATTGGTCCATTAATTGTAGAAGCGATTCGTCCAATTACATCTTTACCATTAGATGTACATTTAATGATTGAAAATCCGGATAACTATATTCCTACTTTTGCAAAAGCTGGAGCGGATATTATTACTGTTCATGTAGAGGCTTGCCCACATTTACATCGTACAATTCAATTAATTAAATCGCATGGTATTAAAGCTGGGGTTGTATTAAATCCTCACACACCAGTTTCAATGATTGAACACGTATTAGAAGATGTTGATATGGTATTACTTATGACAGTAAATCCAGGGTTTGGTGGACAGAAGTTTATTCATTCTGTATTACCGAAAATTAAACAAGTTGCAGAGATGGTCAAAGAGCGTAATTTACAAGTAGAAATCGAAGTTGATGGTGGTGTAAACACTGAGACTGCAAGACTTTGTGTGGAAGCAGGAGCGAATGTTCTTGTAGCAGGATCGGCAGTTTACAATCAAAAAGACCGCGGTGAAGCAATTCGAATAATTCGTGGATAAGGAATAGATGTAAGAAAACTTTCATGACCTGTTAGAACGGGATAATGTGAAAAAAAGGTAATCTACCGAATGGCAGATTGCCTTTTTCTATAGAAGGGAAAGAAAAGATGATTATTCATATTTTAGCTGGAGGACCTAAGGAGTATTGTGCCGATTTCTCTCTTTATGAAAACGAGGAAGTAGTATGGGCTGCGGTTGATCGTGGTGTATATTATTTGTTGCAAAGAGGAATCGCACCTACTGTTGCACTTGGTGACTATGACTCGGTTACAGGTGAAGAATTAGCGTGGATGCAAAAACAGACAGATGAGTTACATATTGTTCCGCGGGAAAAAGATCAAACGGATTTAGAAATTGCAATTCATTGGGCATTGGAGCAAAAGCCGAAATTGATTCGTATTTTTGGTGCTACAGGTGGAAGGCTTGACCATGGATTAGCGAATATTCAAATGCTTTTAAAAGGATTGGAAGCGCATACTGAAATGTATATCGTTGACAATAAAAATGAAATCTCTGTAAAAAAAGTAGGCACATATACAATTGAAGAAAATGAACAATTTCCATACGTATCCTTTGTACCTGTTACGGAAATTGTAAATGGTATTACACTTCGCGGTTTTAAATATCCTCTCACTGATAAAACGATAGAATGGGGATCCACGCTTTGTATTAGTAATGAACTCATTGTGGAAAAAGGTACTTTTTCATTTACTTCTGGCATATTAATGGTGATAAGAAGCACTGATTAAAGAAACACTTTTGCTGCTTGCATCATATAGTAAACAAGTGGAGTAATGGGGGTTAGGAGGGAAACCATGAGATTTTATACAATTAAGTTACCTAAATTTCTTGGTGGAATTGTTCGCGCGGTGTTAAATACCTTTAAAAAGGACTAAAAAAGCACCATTAATGGTGCTTTTTTCATGAGGATAATAAAAAAAGAGCCTATCGGCTCTTTTTTTTATTATTAAACACGTTCGATTTTGCCAGATTTTAATGCTCTAGCAGAAACGTAAACACGTTGAACTTTACCGTCGATGCGTACGCGAACTTTTTGAAGGTTAGCGCCCCATTTACGTTTTGTAGCGTTCATTGCGTGAGAACGAGAGTTACCAGAACGAGCTTTTCTTCCAGTAATAGCACAAACACGAGCCATCTATATTTCCCTCCCTTAACTACCTTACCATACGTAATTTTTTCAATGTTAGTCTTTTATGCGATGCTAAAAACACTACTATAATTTAACACAACTAAAAAGAGAATGCAACAGTGTATAAAAAAGAAATCAAGAAAAATTACTTGACACCAAATGTTAATAAAGAAAAGTAAAAATCAAGAAAAATTACTTGACATATTATAGTAGTACATGTTGTATAATAACAATGGACTATTTTGCTCGTCATAAATATGAGAGCGAAAAGAAAGAACGATGGAATTTTCTTTAAAAAGATTATATGATAGTAATTAAAGTAGTCTAGCTCACTTTCACCATTAATGAAGGGGGAAACGAGATGTCAATTGAAATTAAAACGAAGTACGGTCAAATTGATATTAGTACAGATGTAATTGCAACAATTGCTGGAGGTGCCGCGGTAGATTGCTACGGTATCGTTGGTATGGCTTCAAAGAATCAATTAAAAGATGGATTAACAGACATTTTACGAAAAGAAAACTTCACTAGAGGCGTTATTGTTCGTAAAGACGAAGATGAAGTACATATTGATATGTATATTATTGTGAGCTATGGTACAAAAATTTCAGAGGTAGCACATAACGTCCAAACGAAAGTGAAATATACATTAGATCAAACGGTAGGACTAGCAGTAGATTCTGTAAACATCTACGTACAAGGAGTTAAAGTAATAAACTTGTAATGTGCATTAAGGAGGAAAATCTGTGTCAATTCAAAAAATTGATGGAAAACGTTTATCACAAATGATTATTCAAGGAGCGAATAATTTAACGAACAATGTTCAGCTTGTTGATGCATTGAACGTTTTCCCAGTTCCAGATGGCGATACCGGTACAAATATGAATTTATCAATGACTTCAGGCGCACGTGAAGTAAAATCAAACCCTTCGCAGCATGCTGGTAAAGTCGGTGTAAGCTTAGCAAAGGGATTATTGATGGGCGCGCGCGGTAACTCAGGAGTTATTTTATCTCAATTATTCCGAGGTTTCTCTAAGTCTATTGAGCTAAAAGAAGAGTTAACAACAGTTGATTTTGCAGCAGCTTTAGAAGCTGGTGTAGAAACAGCGTATAAAGCGGTTATGAAACCGATTGAAGGAACGATTTTAACAGTTGCAAGAGAAACGGCTAAATATGCAGTCACAGTTGCGAAAAAACAACGCGACTTTGTTTTGTTTATGGAAGACGTTGTAAAAGAAGCGAATGCATCGTTAAATCGTACGCCAGATTTATTACCTGTATTAAAACAAGTTGGCGTTGTAGATAGCGGTGGTAAAGGTCTTGTTGTTGTATACGAAGGCTTTTTAGCTGACTTAAAAGGAGAGACAATCTCTTCAGATGAAATTGCGCAACCATCTATGAATGAAATGGTACGTGCAGAACATCACCGTAGTGTACAAAGCCAATTGAGTACAGAAGATATTAAATACGGATATTGTACGGAGTTTATGGTGAAATTAGAGCCTGAAAAAGTAAAGGAACATAATTTCTCTGAACAAAAATTCCGTGAAGATATTAGTGTATATGGAGATTCACTACTTGTTGTATCGGACGATGAAATTGTAAAAGTTCATATTCATGCAGAACATCCTGGGGATGCAATGAACTACGGTCAACGTTACGGTAGTTTGATTAAAATTAAAGTAGAAAATATGCGTGAACAGCATACTGCTCTATTAGATGGACCAACACCAATGCATGAAGAAGTGAAAGAACAGAAAGAAAAACAGCCGTATGGTATCGTAACTGTAGCGATGGGATCCGGTATTAAAAACTTATTTGAGAGCATTGGTGCAACTGAGGTTATCGAAGGTGGTCAAACGATGAATCCGAGTACGGAGGACATCGTGAAAGCAATTGAAGACACAAATGCTGAAAAAATCATTATTTTACCGAATAACGGGAATATTGTGATGGCAGCAGAACAAGCTGCTTCTGTTGTTGATCAAGAAGTTATTGTTATTCGCTCAAAGACTGTTCCTCAAGGAATGGCTGCGATGTTGGCATTTAACCCAGCTGGAACATTAGAAGAAAATGAAGAGAATATGAAAGAAGCGCTAACGCATGTGAAAACAGGTCAAATTACGTATGCAGTTCGTGATACGGAAATTGACGGTGTAGAGATTCAAAAAAATGATTTCATGTGTATTGCAGATGGGAAAATCGTATCTACAAATGCTACAAAGGTAGATGCAGGGAAGCAGCTGCTAGAAAGCATGATTGATGAAGATTCTGAGATCGTAACAATTTTGCAAGGTGAAGATGCAACAGATGAAGAGGTTGCAGAATTAGTTGCGTTTGTAGAAGAGAAGTTTGAAGAGGTAGAGGTAGAGGTACACCAAGGAAATCAACCTGTATATTCTTTCATTTTCTCTGTAGAATAAGATAAATTCCTTTTGATAATAAGGGGAAAATTGTTTATTTGCTAATGAGCAAGAATGAATGACGTAAATTGTCTGCAGTTCTTATTCAAAAGGCTAGTATATGGATGAGAAAAGGGCCTTACTGCTATAGTGAGGCTCTTTTCTTTCATATATCTTTTTTCGAATTATACATGATAAAAAATTCACATAGTTTGCTTGTTTAAATAAGTAGACATTTATATAAATACAAATTGAAAAATAGATAGAAAACTTTTTTTTAGACGGTAGAGATGGTCCGATCATGGATAGAGGTGGTTGCCTATTTTAACCCCATGTCATGTGAAAGCAGAGTGAATGTCTCCTTTTGTTTTTGTAGCTGCGACGTATATGTTAGAAAATCAAAATCGTTTTATATAGGTGATCATGTATAAGGCTAGTGTCCTTTAGAATGCCTATGATAGAATAGAAAAGGCAGAAGTGGGCGATTACAAGCTAGGACGACATTAGATGTATGAGTTATATGGAATTGTATATCTATCTAAATTGGTATATAGAATATACTTGAATAAAACTAAGAAAAATGATGTGACGGAGCGTGAAAATCTTGAATGAAGTTGTGCAAATTCCTATTACGGATGTAAAGGGAATCGGGGAAGAGACATCTGAATTATTACATGAGATGGGAATTTATACAGTTTCCCACTTATTAGAGCATTTTCCGTACCGTTATGAAGACTACGCGATGAAAGATCTGGCAGAAGTGAAGCATGAAGAGCGTGTAACAGTGGAAGGGAAGGTACATAGTGCTCCTTTATTACAATACTATGGAAAGAAAAAATCACGTCTTACTGTTCGTGTGCTTGTTGGACGCTATTTAATTACAGCTGTATGTTTTAATAGACCGTACTATAAGCAAAAATTGAAGCTTGATGAAACGGTGACGATTACTGGGAAATGGGATCAGCATCGTCAGACGATTTCTGTTTCTGAGCTTCACTTTGGTCCAGTTGTACGTCAGCAAGAAGTAGAACCTGTGTATTCCGTCAAAGGAAAATTAACAGTAAAGCAAATGCGACGTTTTATTGCACAAGCTATAAAAGAATATGGTAACTCTATAGTTGAAGTGTTACCAGATGGTTTATTAAGCCGTTATAAGTTGCTACCTCGATATGAAGCACTTCGGGCATTGCATTTTCCAGTTGGACAAGAAGATTTAAAGCAAGCGCGTCGACGATTTGTATATGAAGAATTTTTCTTATTCCAGCTCAAAATGCAAACTCTTCGTAAGATAGAAAGAGAAAATTCAAAAGGGACAAAAAAAGATATTTCTATGAAAGAATTAGAAGAGTTCACTGATGCGCTTCCATTCCCGCTCACTGGTGCGCAGCGCCGCGTTGTTTCTGAGGTTATGAAAGATATGCAGTCTCCTTATCGGATGAATCGGTTATTACAAGGAGATGTTGGATCGGGAAAAACGGTCGTAGCTGCGATTGCTCTTTATGCAGCAAAACTTGCCTATTATCAGGGAGCGTTAATGGTTCCTACTGAAATATTGGCAGAACAACACTATCAGTCACTAGCAGAGACATTTTCTCATTTTAATATGAACGTAGAATTATTAACAAGCTCGGTTAAAGGAGCACGTCGTCGTGAAATTTTAGCAAAACTTGAACAGGGCGAGATAGATGTTCTTGTTGGGACGCATGCTTTAATTCAGGATGAGGTCATTTTTCATAGACTTGGACTTGTTATCACTGATGAACAACATCGCTTTGGTGTAGCGCAGCGTCGCGTTTTGCGAGAGAAAGGTGAGAGCCCAGATGTGTTGTTTATGACAGCAACACCTATTCCTCGTACATTGGCAATTACAGCCTTTGGAGAGATGGATGTTTCTATTATTGATGAAATGCCAGCTGGACGTAAAGTGATTGAAACGTATTGGGCAAAACATGACATGTTAGAACGAGTTCTTGGCTTTGTGGAGAAGGAAGTGAAGAAGGGGAGACAAGCTTATGTAATTTGTCCACTTATTGAAGAATCTGAAAAGCTTGATGTGCAGAATGCAATTGATTTACATAGCATGCTAATGCATCATTATCAAGGGAAATTTCAAGTAGGATTAATGCACGGACGCTTATCTTCTCAAGAAAAAGAAGAGGTGATGGAGCAATTTAGTGAAAATACAGTGCAAATTCTTGTTTCAACAACTGTAGTTGAGGTTGGTGTTAACGTGCCGAATGCAACAGTTATGGTAATTTATGATGCGGAACGTTTTGGTTTATCGCAATTGCATCAGCTTCGAGGTCGTGTTGGGCGTGGGAGTGAGCAATCTTACTGTTTGTTAATTGCGGATCCGAAATCGGAAACTGGGAAAGAGCGTATGCGCATTATGACGGAAACAAATGATGGATTTGTATTATCGGAAAAAGATTTAGAGTTACGTGGTCCTGGGGATTTCTTTGGAAGTAAGCAAAGTGGTCTACCAGAGTTTAAGGTAGCTGATATGGTACATGATTATCGAGCATTGGAAACGGCGAGACAAGATGCATCCATACTGGTTGATTCAGAAGCATTTTGGCATAATGAACAGTATGCGCCGCTGCGTGTATATCTTGAAGGAACAGGTGTGTTTCAAGGGGAAAAGCTCGATTGAAAGTGAAATGTGCAAATTTTTTTGTTGCATTCTACTTTTAATGATTATATACTACTGTTAGTACCTAGTCATAAAAATGGATGGTGCGGTATGAAAAAAAGAAGAAGTAAGAAAGAAAGACAAGCATTATTACAACAAACAATAGAAACAAATCCTTTCATCACGGATGAAGAATTAGCAGAGCAATTTCAAGTAAGTATACAAACGGTTCGTCTTGATCGAATGGAATTATCTATTCCAGAGCTAAGAGAGCGAATTAAATATGTAGCAACACGGCAACATGAAGAAGATGTGAAATCTTTACCGTTAGAAGAAGTGGTAGGGGAAATAATTGATATAGAATTAGATAGACATGCAATTTCTATCTTTGAAGTAAAGATGGAGCATGTATTTAAAAGAAATCAAATTGCACGTGGGCATCATTTGTTTGCTCAAGCAAACTCACTAGCTGTTGCAGTTATTGATGAAGAACTAGCTTTAACTGCAAAGTCTACCATTCGATACATTCGTCCTGTAAAATTAGGAGAACGCGTTGTTGCAAAAGCACGCGTTGAGGATGTGGAGAATGATAAAGGACGGACGGTTGTCAAAGTGCGTAGCTTTGTTGGAGAAGAACTTGTTATTACAGGCACTTTTGAAATGTATCGATCTAGTAACTATAGTGAGGAAGGTAACAATTTATGAAAATCGTAATAGATGCAATGGGTGGCGATCACGCTCCAAAAGCAGTTGTATTAGGAGCAATGAAAGCTATTAAGGAATATTCAGATTTACATATAACATTAGTAGGAAAAGAAGAGGGAATTCGTCAATATTTAACAAATGAAGAACGTATTACAATCCTTCATACAGACGAAATGATTGAAGCAACAGACGAGCCGGTAAGAGCTGTTCGCCGTAAAAAGCAAGCTTCAATGGTGCTCGCAGCACAGCAAGTAAAAGATGGTATAGCAGATGCTTGTATATCAGCGGGTAGTACAGGAGCTTTGATGGCGGCTGGATTATTTGTTGTAGGTCGAATGGAAGGGATTGAACGACCAGCTTTATCCCCTACAATGCCAACTGTGGATGGCGAAGGTTTTGTGATGCTAGATGTTGGAGCAAATGTTGATGCAAAACCGATCCATTTATATCAATACGCGGTTATGGGGTCTGTTTACGCTGAGAAGGTAAGAGGGATTCAAAATCCACGCGTCGGACTTTTAAATGTTGGTACGGAAGATGGGAAAGGAAATGATCTTTCAAAACAAGTATTTTCCATGCTAAAAGATGCACCAATTAATTTTGTAGGAAACGTTGAATCAAGGGATTTATTACAAGGTGTAGCCGATGTAGTTGTATGTGATGGTTTTACTGGTAATGTTGCATTAAAATCATTAGAAGGAACTGCACTTGCATTATTTTCTATGTTAAAAGAACAATTAATGAGTTCGTTCACAAGTAAATTAGCGGCAGCGGTATTAAAACCGAAGCTGATGGTATTAAAAGATAAAATGGATTATTCGGAGTATGGCGGAGCGGCTTTATTTGGATTAAAAGCGCCTGTCATTAAGGCTCATGGATCTTCTAATGATCAATCGATTTTTAGTGCGATTCGTCAAACGAGAGAAATGGTAGCGAAAGAAGTAATTCCTACAATTTCAAGTGTAATGGAGAAAGAGCCGCTTCAATAAGAGGAGGATTTGAAATGGGAAAACTGGCATTTCTTTTTCCGGGCCAAGGTTCACAGGCAGTTGGAATGGGACAGCAATTAGCAGGGAATAATAAAGAGGTTGCAAGAATATTTCAAAAAGCAGATGAAGTTTTACAAGAGTCTCTTTCATCGTTGATTTTTGAAGGACCTCAGGAAAAGTTAACATTAACGACAAATGCGCAGCCAGCACTATTGACGACAAGTATTGCAATCTTAACAGCTTTGAAACAATATGATATTACGCCCGATTATGTTGCAGGACATAGTTTAGGTGAGTATAGCGCACTTGTGGCAGCGGGAGCATTAACATTTGAAGATGCTGTTTACGCTGTGAGAAAACGTGGCGAATATATGGAAGAAGCTGTGCCGAGTGGAGAAGGTGCAATGGCTGCTATTTTAGGAGCAGACCCAGATGTTCTGAAACAAGTTACAGAAGAAGTGACGAGTGAAGGTCATGCTGTGCAAATTGCTAATATGAATAGCACGAAGCAAATTGTTATTTCTGGAACGAAACGAGGAGTAGAACTCGCTTCTCAAAAAGTGAAGGAAAATGGTGCGAAACGAGCAATCCCACTTCGTGTGAGTGGTCCATTCCACTCTTCATTAATGAAGCCGGCAGCTGAGAAGTTTCAAAGTGTTCTAAACGAAATTACAATTCAAGATGCGAACATTCCAGTTGTTGCGAACGTTACGGCAAATTGCGTAAGTCGTAGTGAAGATATTCAAGAAAAGCTAATTGAACAGCTCTATTCACCTGTGTTATGGTACCCATCTATTGAACAAATGGTAGAACAAGGGGTAGATACATTTATTGAAATCGGTCCTGGGAAAGTTCTTGCTGGTCTTATGAAATCAATTGCTCCATCTGCGAAGGTATATGCGATATATGATGAAGAGACATTGAAAGATACCATTTCAAGTTTGAGAGGAGAAAGCGGATGTTAAAAGGGAAAGTAGCGTTAGTAACAGGTGCATCACGCGGGATTGGTCGTGCAATTGCAATTGATTTAGCAAAGCAAGGAGCATCGGTTGTAGTAAACTATGCTGGTAATGAGCAGAAAGCAAACGAAGTAGTTGATGAAATAAAAAAACTTGGTTCAGAAGCAATCGCAGTAAGAGCGGATGTTGCTAATACTGAAGAAGTTACAAGCCTGGTAAAGCAAACTGTAGATACATTTGGACAAGTTGATATTCTTGTGAATAATGCCGGAGTAACAAGAGACAATTTATTAATGCGTATGAAAGAAGAAGAATGGGATACAGTTATTGATACAAACTTAAAAGGTGTATTCTTATGTACAAAAGCAGTATCTCGTTATATGATGCGTCAGCGCCATGGTCGCATTATCAATATCGCTTCTGTTGTCGGTGTTACAGGAAATCCTGGTCAAGCGAATTACGTTGCAGCAAAAGCGGGAGTAATTGGATTGACTAAGACTTCTGCGAAAGAATTAGCTAGTCGCAATATAACAGTTAATGCAATTGCTCCAGGGTTTATCGCTACTGATATGACAGATATATTAGGCGAAAACGTAAAAGAGGAAATGCTAAAATTAATACCTGCTGCTAAGTTTGGAGAAGCGCAAGATATTGCGAATGCTGTTACATTTTTTGCTGCTGATCACAGCAAATATATTACAGGACAAACACTACATGTTGATGGCGGTATGGTAATGTAATAAAAGAAAAGATTTCACCTAGTTTTTTTGTGAAATATTTAATATAATATTTGAGGGGAGGTGAATGAATTATGGCAGATGTTTTAGAGCGTGTAACGAAAATCATCGTGGATCGTTTAGGAGTAGAAGAAACAGAAGTAGTACCAGCTGCAAGCTTTAAAGAAGATTTAGGTGCAGACTCCCTAGATGTAGTTGAACTTGTAATGCAATTAGAAGATGAGTTTGAAATGGAAATTTCTGATGAAGATGCAGAGAAAATTGCTACTGTTGGCGATGCTGTGACTTACATAGAGAGTCATCTATAATGTTTGAGCGAAGTCCCGTTTTATAGCGGGGCTTTCTCGGCTTATATCTGGAGGGACCTATGCCGTACCGAAAATATAGAGAAAAGAAATATGAAACAAAATATCGTGAAGCTTTTAAAACGTTCCAACAAAAAATAGGTATTACGTTTACAGACGAAAAATTATTGATTCAAGCATTTACGCATTCATCGTATGTGAATGAGCATCGAAAAAAGCCACATGAAGACAATGAACGTCTTGAATTTCTCGGAGATGCTGTATTAGAACTAACTGTATCACAGTATTTGTTTCAAAAATATCCGACAATGAGCGAAGGAGAATTAACAAAGTTGCGTGCAGCTGTTGTGTGTGAACCATCTCTTGTCCGTTTTGCGAATGAAATGTCATTTGGTAATCTCGTTCTATTAGGAAAAGGTGAAGAAATGACAGGCGGACGTGAACGACCAGCTTTATTAGCGGATGTCTTTGAAGCGTTTATTGGTGCCCTTTACCTTGATCAAGGATTGGATACAGTTTGGGAATTCTTAAAAGAAATTGTATATCCGAAAATTAATGAAGGTGCTTTTTCTCATGTGATGGATTATAAGAGTCAATTACAAGAATTAATTCAACGTGATGGTAGCGGTAATATTGAGTACCAAATTTTGCAAGAAAAAGGACCTGCTCACAATCGAGAATTTGTGTCACGTGTGACATTAAATGGCGTAGCTCTTGGTCTTGGTAGCGGCAAGTCGAAAAAAGAAGCAGAACAACAAGCTGCTGCAGAGGCGTTGAAAACGTTAAAAGAACAATCATAAGGAATCCCCCTTTAAATGAGGGGGATTCCTTGTGCATAGAATAAAACTTTATATTTATTTCGATATAAAAAATAAATATGAATCCGTACAGTAGCTTGGTTTTACAGACATAAACCATGGAAACGGAGAATAGGGGGAAGGCCTTTCGTGTTTTTAAAGAGATTAGAAATAGTAGGATTTAAATCCTTTGCGGAGCGTGTATCTGTTGATTTCGTCCCAGGTGTAACCTCTGTAGTTGGTCCCAATGGAAGCGGAAAGAGTAATATTACAGATGCAATTCGCTGGGTGCTTGGTGAACAATCTGCAAAATCATTACGCGGTGCAAAAATGGAGGATATTATTTTTGCGGGAAGCGATACACGAAAAGCAGTTAATGTTGCAGAGGTAACATTAACATTAAATAATGAAGATCAGCGTTTACCAATTGAGTATAATGAGGTGAGTGTTACACGTCGTGTTACTCGCTCGGGAGATAGTGATTTTTTTATTAACAAGCAATCTTGTCGACTAAAAGATATTGTTGATTTATTTATGGATTCTGGTATGGGACGAGAAGCTTTCTCGATTATTAGCCAAGGGAAAGTAGAAGAAATTTTGAGCAGTAAATCTGAAGAACGTCGTGGTGTGTTTGAAGAAGCGGCAGGCGTATTAAAATATAAGCTTCGTAAAAAGAAAGCTGAAGGGAAATTAGGAGAAACACAAGAAAATTTAAATCGTGTGCAAGATATTATTCACGAATTAAGTAGTCAAGTAGAACCGCTTGAACGACAAGCTTCTATTGCGAAAGATTATCTTGAGAAAAAAGAAGAATTAGAAAAAGTTGAAGCCGCTCTTATTGTATATGAGATTGAAGAATTACATGAAAAATGGGAAGCGCTTAGAAAGCAGTTTGGACATAATAAAGATGAAGAAGTAAAAATGTCAACGCATTTACAAAAAAGTGAAACAGAGCTCGAGGAATTGCGCGGACAATTGCAAGCGATTGATGAATCTGTAGATTCCTTGCAAGAAGTTCTCCTTCTTTCTAGTAAAGAGTTAGAAAAATTAGAAGGTCAGCGTGAATTATTAAAGGAACGAAAGCAAAATGCAACAACGCATTGCGCGCAGCTTGAGCAATTAATTATTGAGTTGACAGAGAAAGCTAAGATTTACGATGGAGAAATAGAAACAAGTACAGAAGAACTTATGAAATTTGCGAATCAGGTAAAAGAGTTAGAACAGAAGCTACATGAAAATGAGAAACTTCTTTCTACATATGTGGAAGACCTGGAAGAGCAAATTGAACATTTAAAAGGTGATTATATTGAATTGTTAAATCAACAAGCAAGTAACCGTAATGAACTATCTATGCTTGAGGAACAATTCAAACAACAAAATTCTAAAAATCAACGCCTTGATGAAGAAAATGAAAAGTATGTACAAATGCGCCTGCAAATTACAGCTAAAAAGGCAAAACTTGTAGAGGGTTATGAACAAGTAAAAGAGAAAGTTACAAGTGTTATTACAAATATACAAAAAACAGAATCGGCACTTGGAAAATGTAAGGCGCAATATAGTGAAAATGAAACAAAATTGTATCAAGCATATCAATTTGTTCAACAAGCTCGTTCTCGAAAAGAAATGCTAGAAGAGATGCAAGAAGATTACTCTGGATTCTATCAGGGAGTGCGTGAAGTATTAAAAGCTCGTGAAAACAAGCTTCAAGGTATTGAAGGTGCGGTAGCTGAACTACTTACGGTACCGAAAGAATATGAAGTTGCTATGGAGATTGCACTGGGCGCAGCGATGCAACACGTTGTTGTTCAAACGGAAGAGCATGCCCGCAAGGCAATTGCCTTTTTGAAGCAAAATCGCCATGGGCGTGCAACGTTTTTACCGCAGGCAGTTGTTAAAGGAAGATCGTTATCAATTGAACAACTACGCATGGTAAAGCAACATCAAGCGTTTGTAGGTGTGGCAGCGGAACTCGTGCATTACGATAATAGATATGAAAACATAATTTCAAATTTATTAGGAACAGTCATTGTTGCTAAAGATTTAAGAGGTGCGAATGAACTAGCAAAGCAATTGCAATATCGTTACCGTATTGTAACGGTTGAAGGTGATGTTGTGAATCCAGGCGGTTCTATGACTGGTGGAGCTGTGAAGCAAGCTAAATCATCCTTATTAGGACGCCAGCGAGAATTAGAAGAGTGGAGCAAGAAACTTGCTGAAATGGAAGAAAAAACTTCTAAGTTAGAAAACTTCGTTAAAGCGTTAAAACAAGAAATTCAAGAAAAAGAAGTTAAGATAAAAGAATTACGTCACGATGCGGAACAAGAGCGTGTCGTTGAACAAAAATTAAAAGAAGAAATTAATCAACTAGAGCTAGAAGAGCATCGCATTAATGACCGTTTATCCATCTATGATTTAGAAATAGAAGGATTTTTACAAGATCAAGTGAAAATGCAAGGGCGAAAACAAGAGTTGGATGGAATTTTAGCAGAGCTTCAAAAAGATATCACAGAGCTTGATGAAAGAATTATTGCTTTAACCAAGCAAAAAAGTGAGCAGCATTCTTCAAGAGAAAAAGTTCAGACAGAGATGACGGAGCTAAAAGTACAAGCGGCAGAACAGCAGCAACGTTTGTCTAATCAAAAAGAGAAAGTAGCTCGTTTAACGAAAGAACAAGAAGAAACAGAGCGAACATTGGTAAAAACAAAAGAAGATTTAGCGTTCTTAAAGCAAGAAATGACATCCAATTCAAGCGGTGAAGAGCAAATTACGAATATGATTGAAAAGAAAGCACACGATCGAAATCAAACATCGGAATTAATTAGTTCTCGTCGTGAGCAACGTCTGACTCTTCAAGAACGGGTAGAACATATAGAGCGTGAAGTAAAAGAGACGAAAGGACGACATAAATATGTTCTTGAGGTCTTAAAAGATCAAGAAGTGAAAATCAATCGTCTCGATGTTGAATTAGAAAATAGATTGCAACATTTACGCGAAACGTATACGATTTCATTTGAAGCAGCAAAACTGAAATATACAATGACGATGCCTGCAGAGGATGCGCGTAAAAAGGTGAAATTAATTAAAGTATCTATTGAGGAACTCGGAACCGTAAACTTAGGGGCGATTGAGGAGTACGAACGTGTAGCGGAACGACATGAGTTCTTGTTAGAACAGCGAGACGATTTAGAGGAAGCAAAAGCGACATTGCACCAAGTTATTATGGAAATGGATGAGGAAATGAAAAAACGTTTCTCTACTACATTCCAAGCAATTCGTATGGAATTTCAATCCGTTTTCTGTGAGTTGTTCGGCGGGGGAAGAGCAGACTTAGTGATGACAAATCCGGAAGATTTATTAAATACGGGCATTGATATTGTTGCGCAGCCACCAGGTAAGAAACTACAAAATCTAGGTTTGCTTTCAGGTGGAGAACGTGCTTTAACCGCAATTGCACTGCTATTTGGTATTTTAAAAGTGCGACCTGTTCCGTTCTGTGTACTAGATGAGGTTGAAGCGGCGCTTGATGAAGCAAATGTAGCTCGTTTTGCGCAGTATTTGAAAAAGTTTAGTGATGAAACGCAGTTTATTGTTATTACACATCGAAAAGGTACGATGGAAGAATCGGATGTACTGTACGGGGTGACAATGCAAGAATCAGGTGTTTCTAAGCTTGTTTCCGTTCGTTTAGGTGACGGGGAAGAAGAACTTGTTACAAGTGAATAGGAAGGATGAGAAGAATGAGTTTCTTTAAAAAATTAAAAGAAAAGATTTCAAAGCAAACAGATACTGTAACTGAAAAATTTAAGCAAGGATTAGAAAAAACAAGAAATTCATTTGCGGATAAAGTAAATGATCTAGTATATCGTTATCGTAAAGTTGATGAGGATTTCTTTGAAGAATTAGAAGAGATTTTAATTGGTGCAGATGTTGGTATTACAACTGTAATGGAGCTTATCGATCAGCTGAAGGAAGAAGTACAACGTCGTAATATTCAAGATCCAAAAGAAGTACAAGCTGTTATTTCTGAAAAATTAGTAGGGATTTACAAAGGTGATAAGGACTTCAGTAATGAACTGAATATGCAACAAGATCAATTAACGGTTATTTTATTTGTTGGTGTTAATGGTGTTGGGAAAACGACAACAATTGGTAAAATGGCTCATAAGTTTAAATCAGAAGGCAAGTCTGTCCTATTAGCAGCAGGAGATACGTTCCGTGCAGGAGCGATTGAACAGCTAGAAGTATGGGGAGAGCGTGTTGGTGTGGAAGTAATTAAACAAGGATCTGGTTCTGATTCAGCAGCTGTTATGTATGATGCAGTTCAAGCTGCAAAAGCGCGTAAAGCAGATGTCTTGCTATGTGATACAGCAGGACGCCTGCAAAATAAAGTGAACTTAATGAAAGAGTTAGAAAAAGTAAAACGTGTCATTGAGCGTGAAATTCCAGGTGCTCCTCATGAAGTGTTGCTTGTCATTGATGCAACGACTGGACAAAATGGTTTAAGTCAAGCAAAAACATTCCGTGAAGCAACAAATGTTACAGGTATTGTTTTAACAAAATTAGACGGAACGGCTAAAGGTGGTATTGTATTAGCAATTCGTAATGAGATGGACGTACCAGTGAAATTTGTTGGGCTTGGAGAACAAATGGACGACTTACAACAATTTGATCCAGAACAATATGTGTATGGTTTATTTGCAAATTTAGTAGAAAAAGAAGAAATATAAAGTGGAAGAAGCGGTGTTATCGCTTCTTTTTTATAAAAAATATAGGATGTTAAGAAAAAAACTTGACACTCTTTTAGACTCCATGTAAACTAATCCATGTAAAGGGAAATCACTTAACAAAGGATGATCCAACATGCTCGAAAAAACAACGAGAATGAATTATTTGTTTGATTTTTACCAATCGTTGTTAACGCAAAAACAAAGAAGTTATATGTCGCTTTATTATTTAGATGATTTATCTCTTGGTGAAATTGCGGAAGAATTTGATGTGAGTCGCCAAGCAGTGTATGATAACATTAAACGGACTGAAGCGATGCTTGAAGAATATGAAGAAAAATTAGTATTACTTCAAAAGTTTCAAGAGCGAAAGCGACTTGTTGCAAAGCTAAAACAGCTAATCGGCGAAGAAGAGCATGTGAATGAAGAAATGAAACAAGTTGTTGAAGCTATCGAAAAATTAGATTAGGAGGGCGGCAATATGGCATTTGAGGGATTAGCCGACCGACTTCAACAGACGATGCAAAAAATCCGCGGCAAAGGAAAAGTTTCCGAAGCCGATGTAAAAGAAATGATGAGAGAAGTTCGTCTAGCTCTTTTAGAAGCGGATGTTAACTTTAAAGTAGTAAAAGATTTTGTAAAGCGTGTGTCTGAGCGTGCTGTCGGACAAGATGTGATGAAGAGTTTGACACCTGGACAACAAGTAATTAAAGTTGTACAGGAAGAACTGACAGAACTTATGGGTGGAGAGCAAAGTAAAATTGCTGTCGCTAATAAGCCTCCAACTGTTATTATGATGGTTGGACTTCAAGGAGCAGGTAAAACAACAACGACAGGTAAACTTGCGAATTTGCTTCGTAAAAAGCATAATCGTAAACCAATGCTTGTTGCAGCTGATATTTACCGTCCAGCAGCGATTAAACAGCTTGAAACACTAGGAAAGCAATTGGATATGCCTGTATTCTCATTAGGAGATCAAGTAAGTCCTGTTGAAATTGCAAAACAAGCGATTGCAAAAGCAAAAGAAGATCATCATGATTATGTTTTAATCGATACAGCAGGTCGTCTGCATATTGATGAAGAACTAATGGATGAATTAGCGAAAGTAAAAGAAGTTGCTAAGCCGGATGAAATTTTCCTGGTTGTCGATGCGATGACAGGACAAGATGCGGTCAATGTTGCACAAAGCTTCCATGAACAGTTAGGTTTAACAGGTGTTGTATTAACAAAATTAGATGGTGATACGCGCGGTGGTGCAGCATTATCTATTAAAGCAGTAACAAACACACCAATTAAATTTGCTGGTATGGGCGAAAAGTTAGATGCACTTGAAGCATTCCATCCTGAACGTATGGCATCTCGTATTTTAGGGATGGGTGACGTTCTAACATTAATTGAAAAGGCGCAAGCCACAGTTGATGAAGAAAAAGCAAAAGAACTTGAGCAAAAAATGCGTACGCTTTCGTTTACACTTGATGATTTCCTTGAGCAACTTGGACAAGTGCGTCAACTTGGACCGCTTGATGAATTGCTAGGGATGCTTCCAGGTGCAAATAAAATCAAAGGGCTGAAAAATGCACAAGTTGATGAAAAGCAAATTGGGCATATTGAAGCTATTATCCGTTCTATGACAAAAGTAGAACGCGAACAACCGGAAATAATCAATGCTAGTCGTAAAAAACGCATTGCCAAAGGTAGCGGTACAACCGTACAAGAAATCAATCGTCTATTGAAACAGTTTGAAGATATGAAAAAAATGATGAAGACGATGACAGGCATGCAAAAAGGTAAGAAAAAAGGACTAGGTGGATTGAAGTTTCCATTTATGTAAGGAAAAAAAGATGGCTCTGTTAAGAAAAAATACTTTACAAAGCAATAGTCTTTTTGCTAATATAATTATCTGTGTGAAATAAATTCGGAGGTGCTTTATAAATGGCAGTTAAAATTCGTTTAAAACGTATGGGAGCTAAAAAGACTCCTTTCTATCGTGTAGTTGTTGCAGATTCTCGTTCTCCTCGTGACGGACGTTTCATCGAGGAAATCGGTACTTACAATCCAGTTGCTCAACCAGCTGAAGTGAAAATCAACGAAGAAGCAGCATTAAAATGGTTAGGAAACGGTGCGAAACCATCTGATACAGTTCGTAATCTTTTCTCTAGCCAAGGCATTATGGAGAAATTCCACTTATCTAAACAAGGTAAGTAATTGAGGTAATGGCTATGAAAGGGTTAATCGTAACGATCGTCAAGCCTCTTGTAGATCATCCTGAAGATGTAAAGGTTACACAGGAACTTTGCAACGGAGAGATAAAATATCGATTAACCGTACATCCTAAGGATGTTGGAAAAGTCATTGGAAAGCAAGGGCGAGTTGCGAAAGCAATTCGAATGCTCTTGTATTCAGTGGGACATCATAATCATGAAAAAGTTACACTGGAAATTCAATAAATATGAAAAGGGCGAGGATCTATTCCTCTCCCTTTTTTAACATTTTAAGAGAAGTTGCATGTTCTACATATGGAATGGAGATGCTTAAATTATATAGAAAACAGGGGTGACATGCTGTTTATGACAAAATGGTTTAACGTAGGAAAAATTGTAAATACTCATGGTGTTAGAGGAGAAATTCGTGTCATTTCTCGTACTGATTTTCCAGAAGAACGATATCAGGTAGGGAATACACTATACATATGGAGCGATAAAGGAGCGGAACCGCTTCCGGTAAAAATCACTTCTCATCGTCAACATAAAACATTTGATTTATTGACATTTGAAGGATATAACAACGTGGATGAAGTAGAGAAATTTAAAGGGTCTCTATTAAAAGTACCAGAAGATCAATTAGGTGAACTTGCTGAAGGTGAGTATTATTACCATGAAATTATTGGTTGTAAAGTTGTAACAGAGGATGGAGAGGCGTTAGGGACGATAAAAGAAATTCTATCTCCTGGTGCAAATGATGTATGGGTAATTAAACGTCCAAAAGGACAAGATCTTTTAATTCCATATATTGATGATGTTGTACTGCAAGTTAACATCGAAAATAAACTAGTAACCATTCATGTGATGGAAGGATTGCTATAATGAAAATTGATATTTTAACATTATTTCCAGATATGTTCACTGGTGTATTTGGATCTTCAATTTTAAAAAAAGCGCAAGAAAAAGAAGCAGTTAAGCTGAGGGTTGTAAATTTCCGTGACTATACAACAAGTAAGCATAACAGTGTGGATGATTATCCGTACGGCGGAGGTGCAGGTATGGTTTTAACTCCGCAACCCATTTTTGATGCTGTAGAAGAATTAACGAAAGAAACAGAATGTAAACCAAGAGTTGTATTAATGTGCCCGCAAGGAGAACGATTTACCCAGAAAAAGGCAGAAGAGCTTGCTGGGGAAGAACATGTTATTTTTGTGTGTGGTCATTATGAAGGATATGATGAACGGATTCGCGAACATCTTGTAACAGATGAGATTTCTATTGGTGATTATGTGTTAACGGGTGGAGAATTAGCATCTATGGTTATTACGGATAGTGTTGTGCGTCTTTTGCCAGGAGTGCTTGGAAATCAAAACTCACAAGTGGAAGATTCTTTTAGTACGGGCTTATTGGAACATCCACATTATACACGTCCAGGCGATTTTCGTGGTATGAAGGTACCGGATGTACTCATGTCAGGAAATCATAAGAATATTGAAGAATGGCGTCATAAGGAATCATTGCGCCGCACATATACGCGTAGACCGGATTTACTTGAAGAACGTGAGTTGTCAAAGCAAGAAGAAAAATGGCTTGAGCAGATTAAAGAAGAACAATAACAGCTGCATATATTTTCTATTGCAACAGGCCTAGCAATGTGCTATTATAACATTTGTGCTACTGAAAGCAGTAGCCGTATTAACGATGTTCCGCTGTAATTTATTAATGACTTTATAAGAGCATCTGTTTAAAGGAGAGAATTGAATATGCAACAATTAATCGCAGAAATTACAAAAGGCCAATTAAAAACTGACCTACCTTCATTCCGTCCTGGTGACACTTTACGTGTACACGTAAAAGTAGTTGAGGGTACTCGTGAGAGAATTCAGCTTTTTGAAGGTGTTGTAATTAAACGTCGTGGTGGCGGAATTAGTGAAACGTTCACAGTTCGTAAGATTTCTTACGGTGTAGGTGTTGAACGTACATTCCCAATTCACACACCAAGAATCGCGAAAATCGAAGTACTTCGCCGTGGTAAGGTACGTCGTGCTAAGTTATACTACTTACGTAACCTTCGCGGTAAAGCAGCACGTATTAAAGAAATTCGATAAGACATGTATGGGAGCTTGTAAATGCACAAGCTCCCTTTTTCCAATCTATATGAAATTTTGATATAATACGGACAGCTTACAAAATTGTGGAGGGGAAATGCATGAAGAAAGAGAAGAGTTCCCTTTGGGAATGGATAAAAGCAATTTTGATTGCTGTTGTGTTGGCTGGTGTCATTAGGCAGTTTTTCTTTGCGCCGATTCTTGTAGATGGCGTATCAATGTCACCGACGCTACATGACCGTGATCGAATGATTGTTAATAAAATCGGCTATCACATTGGAGAACCGAAGCATTTTGATATCATTGTATTCCGAGCGACAGAGGAAAAAGATTATATTAAACGTGTTATCGGCTTACCAGGCGATGAGATTGAGTATCGTAATGATAAACTCTATATTAACGGAAAACCTTATGAGGAACCGTATTTAGACAAGCAGAAAAAACAACTTACTGATGGACCACTTACATATGATTTCAAACTTGAAGAAATCACAGGTAAAAAAACAGTTCCAAAAGGTCAATTATTTGTACTAGGTGACAATCGTCGTTTTAGTAAAGATAGTCGTACCATTGGAACGATTTCGATGGACCAAGTAATTGGGAAAGCGAATACGTTATATTGGCCATTAAAAGATGCACGTATTGTGAAATAAATGAGAAAAAGAAGGTGGCAACATGGCAATCCAATGGTTTCCAGGGCATATGGCAAAAGCGAGGCGCCAAGTAACAGAGAAGTTAAAGTTAATCGATGTTGTAATTGAACTTGTAGATGCTCGTTTACCTTTATCTTCCCGAAATCCGATGATTGATGAAATTATTACACATAAACCAAGATTGGTTGTTTTAAATAAAGCTGATATGGCAGATGATCGTTTAACTAAGCAATGGATTGTTTACTTTGAAGAGAGAGGTCATAAAGCAATTTCAATTAATGCACAAGCTGGACAAGGTATGAAAGAAATTACGGCAGCATGTAAAGTACTTGTAAAAGAAAAGTTTGATAAAATGATTGCGAAAGGGATTAAACCAAGAGCAATTCGCGCATTAATCGTTGGGATTCCGAACGTTGGAAAATCTACGTTAATTAATAAATTAGCCAAGAAAAACATCGCGAAAACAGGCGATCGCCCAGGTGTTACAACAGCTCAGCAATGGATTAAAGTGGGTAAAGAGATGGAACTGTTAGACACGCCAGGTATTTTATGGCCAAAATTTGAAGATGAGTTAGTAGGACTTCGCCTTGCAACGACTGGTGCAATTAAAGACTCTATTTTAAACTTGCAGGATGTAGCGGTTTATGCACTTCGCTTTATGGAAAAATATTACCCAGAACGTTTGCAAGAGCGTTATAAATTAAATGTAATTCCAGAAGATATTGTAGAATTATTTGATGCAATCGGAAAGAACAGAGGCTGTTTAATGGGCGGTGGCCTTGTTGATTATGATAAAACATCAGAACTTGTTCTGCGAGAACTTCGGGGTGGTAAACTCGGAAAAATGACATTTGAAACACCAGATGAATTTGTAGAAGAGGTATAAGACGTGCGTTTGTGCGTCTTTTCTTTTTGGTTATGTTTAAAAGGAGTGTACACTAATGCAAAAAATTACGATACAAGAAGTGGAAAGTATACTACAAGAGATTACGAATGAAGAAGATGAACGTTTTCAAATGTTGACGCAAGATGAACGAAAAGGTGTTCAAAAATTAATTGTGAAATGGCATAAACAAAAAGAACTGGTACAAAAAGAAAGAGAGCAATTTTTAGAGATGTCTAAATATGAACAAGCATTGCGTGAACGGGGGCTCTCCTATATTGCGGGGATTGATGAAGTAGGGAGGGGACCACTAGCTGGGCCTGTTGTTACGGCTGCTGTCGTTCTTCCGGAGGATTTCTATGTGCCAGGGTTAAATGACTCTAAAAAGCTAAGTGAAGCGAAACGTGAGCGTTTCTATAATGAAATTAGAGAAAAGGCAATAGCGATTGGTGTTGGAATTGTATCACCTCAGGTTATTGATGAGATAAATATTTATCAAGCAACAAAACGAGCAATGTTAGATGCGATTGCGAATTTATCATGTACACCAGATCATTTATTAATTGATGCAATGAAACTTCCTACTCAAATTCCACAAACGTCTATTATTAAAGGAGATGCCAAAAGTATTTCTATCTCGGCTGCTTCCATAATTGCGAAAGTCACACGTGATCGTATGATGAAGGAGCTAGGTAAGGAACATCCTGAATATGGTTTTGAACAGCATATGGGGTATGGAACGAAACAACACTTACAAGCGATTGAAACATATGGTGTATTAGAAGAACACCGAAAAACATTTGCCCCGATTAAAGATATGATTGAAAAATAAACTGTGAATTCACAGTTTATTTTTTTATTTTCGCATATTAACATTACTATTTTCAAAAAAGAATAAAGCGATTTCAGTTTTCTGACACTTTATTGTAGACAGCGTGGCAATCATTTTATACAATGGCAATGTAGTGTTTTTTAAACATTAAAAAACTTTTTGAGTAAAACAGGAAAACAGGGGAGGATGGGACCATGAATATCCATGAGTACCAAGGTAAGGCAGTCCTTAGAAGCTATGGGGTTAGCGTTCCGAACGGAAAAGTTGCCTTTACAGTAGAAGAAGCTGTAGAAGCAGCGAAAGAATTGGGAACAGATGTATGTGTAGTGAAAGCGCAAATTCACGCTGGTGGACGCGGCAAAGCTGGCGGTGTAAAAGTTGCGAAAAATTTAGATGAAGTTCGTACATATGCGGAAAGTATTTTAGGTACTACGCTTGTTACACATCAAACAGGTCCTGAAGGTAAGGAAGTAAAACGCTTACTTATCGAAGAAGGTTGCGATATTAAAAAAGAATATTATGTTGGTCTAGTTTTAGACCGTGCGACTTCTCAAGTTGTTCTAATGGCTTCTGAAGAAGGCGGCACAGAAATTGAAGAAGTAGCAGAGAAAACACCAGAAAAAATCTTTAAAGAGTATATCGATCCAGCAGTAGGTCTGCAAGGCTTCCAAGCACGCCGCATTGCATTTAACATCAATATTCCAAATGAGCTTGTAGGACAAGCTGTGAAGTTTATGATGGGCTTATATCGTGCTTATATCGAAAAAGATTGTTCTATTGCAGAAATCAATCCACTTGTTACAACAGGTGACGGGAAAGTAATGGCATTAGATGCAAAATTAAACTTTGATTCTAATGCATTATATCGTCATAAAGATATTTTAGAACTTCGTGATCTTGAAGAAGAAGATCCAAAAGAAATCGAAGCTTCTAAATATGACTTAAACTATATTCCTTTAGATGGAAATATTGGTTGTATGGTAAATGGTGCAGGGTTAGCAATGGCAACAATGGATATCATTAAACATTATCATGGTGATCCAGCTAACTTCTTAGATGTTGGTGGCGGTGCTACAGCTGAAAAAGTAACAGAAGCTTTCAAAATTATTCTTTCTGACAAAAATGTAAAAGGTATTTTCGTTAACATTTTTGGTGGCATTATGAAATGTGACGTAATCGCAGAAGGTGTTATTGAAGCAACGAAACAAGTAGGTCTTGAATTACCACTTGTTGTTCGTCTTGAAGGTACAAATGTTGAATTAGGGAAGAAGATTTTAAATGAATCTGGTTTAAATATTGTTGCAGCAGAATCTATGGCAGACGGTGCACAAAAAATTGTTTCACTAGTGGGCTAATAGAAAGCGGGGGAGAAAAATGAGCGTATTAGTTAATAAAGATACAAAAGTTATTGTACAAGGTATTACGGGTTCACAAGGTTTATTCCATACAAAGCAAATGATTGAATACGGTACGAAAATTGTCGGTGGTGTAACACCTGGTAAGGGTGGCACTGCAATTGAAGGCGTACCTGTCTTTAATACAGTAGAAGATGCTGTAAAAGCAACGGGCGCAAACGCTTCAGTTGTATACGTTCCACCCGCTTTTGCGGCTGATGCAATTATGGAAGCTGTTGATGCAGAGATTGATTTAGTAGTATGTATTACAGAAGGAATCCCTGTATTAGATATGGTAAAAGTAAAAAAATATATGGTAGGTAAACAGACACGTTTACTTGGACCGAACTGCCCGGGTGTAATTACACCTGATGAATGTAAGATTGGGATTATGCCAGGATATATTCATAAAAAAGGTCATGTAGGTATTGTATCTCGATCTGGTACATTGACATATGAAGCTGTACATCAATTAACACAAGAGGGCATTGGTCAATCAACTGCTGTAGGTATCGGTGGTGACCCTGTTAATGGTACAGACTTTATCGATGCGTTAAAAGCGTTTAATGAAGATGAGGAAACACATGCTGTTATTATGATTGGTGAAATCGGTGGAACAGCAGAAGAAGAAGCTGCTGAGTGGGTAAAAGCAAATATGACAAAACCTGTTGTTGGATTTATCGGTGGTCAAACAGCGCCTGCAGGGAAACGTATGGGCCATGCTGGTGCCATTATTTCTGGTGGAAAAGGTACAGCTGCTGAAAAAATTAAAACAATGGAAGCTTGTGGTATCAAAGTTGCTGAAACACCAGCTGTTATGGGTGAAACTTTAATCTCTGTTTTAAAAGAAAAGGGATTATTTGAAACTTGTAAAAACTATTAATCTTTTTGAAAGACACCTTCGTGCTAGAGGGTGTCTTTTTACATTTTTTACAGTTAACATAATAAAAATTATGGGTGAGGAGAATAGTTATGAAAAAGGAACGATTGCTCCATCTTCATTATGTGTTAGCAGATCATTGGAAAGCATTAACTCGCTTATTATATATTGATCCAGAGGTAAAAAAACTGTATAGTTTTAGTGCGATGGAATTGGAAAAATATACTGGGTTAACTTCGAAAAAATCTTCAGAATTAGTTAGCTTCTTACAAACAACTACCCCTTCGCAATGTATACGCCATTTAGAAAAAAATCATATTTTTTATATTACAATATGGGATGAGGATTACCCGAAATTGTTGCGTGAAATACCGAATCCTCCCTTTGTTTTATACGGAAAAGGGCAAAGGAAGTTTCTTAATAAAGCAAACAAAATAGCTGTAGTGGGAACAAGAAAACCGTCTTTATATGGAAAAGATAGCATACAATCTATTTTACAACCGCTGATATACAAAGACTGGTTAATTGTGAGCGGCTTTGCAAGTGGAATTGATACAATCGCCCACGAAATTACAGTGCATCAACAAAGTTCAACTATTGCTGTATTAGGACATGGGTTACAGTATATGTATCCAAAAGAAAGTAATTATTTTTATAATATGTGGAAAAAACATATGTTGCTATTAACTGAATATCCACCTCATTACCCTCCACGAAAATGGTATTTCCCAAAAAGAAATCGAATTATAAGTGGACTTTGTAAGGGTGTTTTAGTTGTAGAGGCGAAATCAAGAAGTGGATCACTTATTACTGCAGATTTCGCTTTAGAGCAAAATAGAGAAGTATTTGCGCTTCCTGGCCCCATATTTAAGGAAAGTTCAGCAGGGACAAATCAGCTTATTCAGCAAGGCGCGAAACTTGTGCAGAAAGCGGAGGATATTCTCGAGGAATTTTTAATTTAACCTTATATTTTTATGTTTTTATTAAACAATTATTGACAAATGGTAGACTATCACTGTATGGTATACTCATTCTTGATTGACAAAAACAAGAGAAATCAATAAGATTAATGAAGACTTGAATCCACCTCTTAAGGAGGCACTAGCATGTCAGATTACCTCGTAATCGTGGAGTCGCCTTCTAAGGCGAAAACCATTGAGAAATATTTAGGAAAAAAATACAAAGTCGTCGCGTCTATGGGACATGTTCGCGATTTACCAAAAAGTCAGATGGGGATAGAAGTCAAAAATAACTTCAATCCGAAATACATTACCATTCGTGGTAAAGGTCCTGTTTTAAAAGATTTAAAATCAGCAGCAAAAAAAGTGAAAAAAGTCTATCTCGCAGCCGATCCAGACCGCGAGGGAGAAGCAATCGCTTGGCATTTAGCGAATACGTTGAATGTAGATGTTGAATCAGATTGTCGGGTTGTATTTAATGAAATTACAAAAGATGCAATTAAAGAGTCATTTAAACATCCTCGTGCAATCAATATGGATTTAGTAGATGCGCAACAAGCAAGGCGGATACTTGATCGACTTGTTGGTTATAATATTAGTCCTTTATTGTGGAAGAAAGTCAAAAAGGGATTAAGCGCAGGACGCGTACAATCTGTAGCAGTTCGCTTAATAATTGAGCGTGAAAAGGAGATTCAAAGTTTTATTCCTGAAGAATTCTGGACAATTAAAACAGAATTTGTAAAAGGAAAAGAAACATTTGAAGCGTCATTTTACGGTGTGAACGGTGAAAAAGTTCAGCTAACAAATGAGACGCAAGTAAAAGAAATAATTGAAAAAATGAAGGACAATGCGTTCTCAGTTGAAGATGTAACGAAAAAAGAGCGAAAACGGAATCCTGCATTACCATTTACAACATCTTCCTTGCAGCAAGAGGCGGCGCGCAAATTAAATATGCGGGCGAAGAAGACAATGATGCTTGCACAACAGCTTTATGAAGGGATAGATATTGGTAAGCAAGGAACTGTGGGTCTTATTACGTATATGAGAACAGATTCAACACGCATTTCAGAAACAGCTCAAGAAGAAGCACGTTCTTACATTACTGAAGCGTTTGGTTCGGAATACATAGGAACAGAGAAGAAGAAAGAAACGAAAAAAGCAAATGCACAAGATGCGCATGAAGCAATTCGTCCAACTTCTGTGATGAGAAAGCCAGAGGAACTGAAAAGTTTCTTAAGTCGTGATCAACATCGTTTGTATAAATTGATTTGGGAACGATTTGTTGCAAGTCAAATGGCATTTGCTATAATGGATACCGTTACAGCTAAACTCATTAACAATGATGTTCAGTTCCGTGCAAGTGGATCAGTAGTTAAATTCCCAGGATTTATGAAAGTATATGTAGAGTCAAAAGATGATGGTGCAGAAGAAAAAGATAAAATGTTGCCTCCATTAGAAATAGGAGAAACGGTATTTTCAAAAGATGTGGAACCAAAGCAGCATTTTACGCAGCCACCGCCACGTTATACGGAGGCTCGCTTAGTTCGGACACTTGAAGAACTTGGAATTGGGAGACCGTCTACTTATGTACCGACACTCGAGACGATTCAAAAACGAGGATACGTTGCATTAGATAATAAACGATTTGTTCCTACTGAACTTGGAGAAATTGTAATTGAACTCATTTTAGAGTTTTTCCCGGAAATTATTAATATTGAGTTTACTGCCAACATGGAGCAAAGCCTTGATGAGGTAGAAGAGGGGAAAGCAAATTGGGTAAAAATTGTTAATGATTTCTACGTAGGTTTTGAACCCCGTTTAGAAAAAGCGGAAAAGGAAATGCGTGAAGTTGAAATTAAAGATGAACCCGCTGGGGAAGACTGTGAGTTGTGTGGTCACCCGATGGTCTTTAAAATGGGTAAATATGGGAAGTTTATGGCTTGCTCAAATTTCCCTGATTGTCGAAATACAAAACCGATTGTGAAAGAAATTGGTGTAACTTGTCCGAAATGTGATAAAGGACAAATTATTGAACGTCGAAGTAATAAAAAGAAGCGTCTTTTCTATGGATGCGGCACATATCCAGAATGTGACTTTGTATCTTGGGATAAACCGATTGGCCGGAAATGTCCAAAATGTGAAGGTATGCTTGTAGAGAAGAAATTGAAAAAAGGCGTTCAGGTACAATGTATTTCTTGTGATTATGAAGAGGAACAACAAATGTGAGCGTAACTGCTCACATTTTTTTCGGAATAGAAAAGGAAAGGTGAAAAATATATGACAACACAAGTAGTAAACGTCATTGGTGCAGGTCTTGCAGGGAGTGAAGCAGCTTATCAAATTGCAAAACGTGGTGTCCAAGTGAACTTATATGAAATGAGGCCTGTAAGACAAACACCGGCTCATCATACAGATAAATTTGCTGAGTTAGTATGTAGTAACTCACTTCGTGCAAATACATTAACGAACGCTGTTGGTGTTATTAAAGAAGAAATGCGCCAAATGGATTCTGTTATTATTCGTGCGGCAGACGAATGCTCTGTGCCAGCAGGAGGAGCGTTAGCTGTAGATCGTCATGAGTTCGCAGCAAAAGTAACAGAGTATGTGAAAAATCATCCAAACGTAACTGTGATGAACGAGGAAATTACAGAAATTCCAGAAGGACCAACTGTTATTGCAACGGGCCCGCTTACATCTCCAGGTCTTTCTGCACAGCTGAAAGAACTAACTGGTGAAGATTATTTTTATTTTTATGATGCTGCTGCACCGATTGTCGAGAAAGATAGCATTGATATGAACAAAGTATATTTAAAATCTCGTTATGATAAGGGAGAAGCAGCATATTTGAACTGCCCGATGACAGAGGAAGAGTTCGATCGTTTTTATGATGCTTTAATTGCTGCGGAGACAGTGCCATTAAAAGAGTTTGAGAAAGAAGTATTCTTTGAAGGGTGTATGCCTGTAGAAGTAATGGCTGGCCGTGGCAGACAAACATTGGTATTTGGTCCGATGAAACCAGTCGGGTTAGAAGATCCAAAAACAGGAAAAACACCGTATGCTGTTGTTCAATTACGTCAAGATGATGCAGCAGGAACGTTATACAATATTGTTGGGTTCCAAACACATTTAAAATGGGGACCTCAAAAGGAAATATTGCAGTTGATTCCAGGATTAGAAAATGCCGAAATTGTACGCTATGGCGTAATGCATCGTAACACATTTATTAATTCGCCTAAGTTACTTCGTCCAACGTATCAATACAAACATCGTGATGATCTATTCTTTGCAGGTCAAATGACAGGTGTGGAAGGATATGTAGAATCAGCTGCTTCAGGTCTGTTAGCAGGCATTAATGCAGCTCGTCTTGTAAAGGGAGAGGAGCCTGTTGTATTACCTTCTGTAACTGCAATGGGAAGTATGGCGAATTATATCACTGCAACAAATGCGAAAAATTTCCAACCGATGAATGCGAACTTTGGTTTATTTGCACCGTTAGAAAAGAAAATTAAAAAGAAACAGGAGCGAAATGAAGCGTATGCAACACGCGCTTTAGAAACAATTCAAAATTTTGTAAATATTTAGTTAAATTTCTTGCAAAGGCTACTGAGTTGTGATACGATTTAGTAGCCTTTATTGAGGTGAGTTATATGAATGTGAAGAAATTGTTACAATTATTCGTTGGATATTTACAAATTGAAAGAAATTATTCAAAATATACAATTGCAAGTTATCAAAATGATTTAGAACATTTTGTGCAATTTATGGAGCGAGAAGGTATATCCTCTTTTTTAGATGTTACATACGTAGATGTTCGTTTGTACTTAACAATGTTACACGATGAAAAGTTAGCCCGTAAATCTGTCGCAAGAAAAGTATCAAGTTTACGAAGTTTATATCGTTTTCTGATGCGTGAAGGATATCGAGAAGATAATCCGTTTGCACTTGCGTCACTCCCCAAAAAAGAATGGTCAATCCCAAAGTTTTTGTACGTCGAAGAATTAGAGAATTTGTTTGAAGCTTCTGACATGGAAACACCGCTAGGTCAAAGAAATCAAGCTTTATTAGAGCTAATGTATGCAACAGGGATCCGTGTGAGTGAATGTGTAAGTTTACAACTTACTGATATTGATTTTTCGGTAGGTACAATTCTAGTGATGGGAAAAGGCAAAAAACAAAGGTACGTTCCGTTTGGGAGCTATGCACAAGATGCTTTAACTACTTATATAGAAAACGGGAGAAAACAGTTAGCTAAAAAAACAGAGGAACACTCTCAAATGGTGTTTTTAAATGCAAAGGGTACGCCGTTAACAGATCGAGGTGTGCGTTATATTTTAAATGAGCTCATTAAGAAAACTTCCCTTACAATGCGAATAAGTCCACATATGTTAAGGCATACATTTGCCACACATATGTTAGATGAAGGCGCAGATTTACGAACTGTGCAGGAGTTATTGGGGCATGAAAATTTATCAGCGACACAAATTTATACGCATGTTTCAAAAGAAAGATTGCGTTCTGTTTACATGAAGCATCACCCGCGGGCATAAATTGCTTTTAAAGCTATAAAAACATATAAAGGAGTTTTTTCTATGGGAAATTTCCACGCTACAACGATATTTGCCATTCACCATAATGGAGAGTGTGCTATGGCTGGCGACGGACAAGTGACATTTGGTAATGCTGTTGTAATGAAGCATACAGCACGTAAAGTTCGCAAACTCTTTCAAGGAAAGGTGTTAGCTGGATTTGCAGGCTCTGTTGCAGATGCATTTACTCTATTTGAAATGTTTGAGGGAAAATTAGAAGAGTATAATGGGAATCTACAACGTGCCGCAGTCGAAATGGCGAAACAATGGCGTGGTGATAAAATGCTACGTCAATTGGAAGCAATGCTAATCGTTATGGATCAAACGACGTTACTTCTTGTTTCGGGAACAGGAGAAGTAATAGAGCCAGATGACGGTATTTTAGCAATCGGTTCAGGTGGGCATTATGCACTTGCTGCTGGCCGCGCTTTAAAGCAACATGCGAGTGAACATTTAACAGCAAAAGCAATTGCGAAAGCAAGTTTAGAAATTGCTGGTGACATTTGTGTGTATACAAATCACAATATTATTGTGGAAGAATTGTAGAATCGTAAGGGAGGCATTTTATATGCATTTACATTTTACTCCGCGTCAAATTGTAGAAAAATTGGATCAATATATTATTGGTCAAAAAGATGCAAAAAAAGCGGTTGCAGTAGCGCTTAGAAATCGATATCGCCGCAGTAAACTAGCAGAAGATTTACGCGATGAAATTGCTCCGAAGAACATTTTAATGATCGGACCGACAGGAGTCGGAAAGACAGAGGTAGCGCGACGAATGGCTAAGCTCGTTGGAGCACCTTTTATTAAGGTTGAAGCGACGAAGTTCACAGAAGTTGGATATGTCGGCCGAGATGTAGAATCGATGGTGCGTGACCTTGTGGAAACATCAGTTCGCATTGTGAAAGAAGAAATGGTCGTAAAGGTTAAAGATAAGGCTGAGGAGCAAGCGAATCAGCGACTTGTTGAAATTTTGGTACCAAGTCCGCAAAAACAATCCGGATTCAAAAATCCGTTAGAAATGTTGTTTGGGGGAAATCAAAACACAAATCAGACAGCTGAAACACACGATAATATAGAAATTGAAAAGAAGCGCCAAGAAGTTGAAAAGAAACTTGCAGCTGGCTTACTTGAAGATGAAATTGTATCGATTGAAGTGACGGAACAACAATCTTCGATGTTTGATATGTTGCAAGGGACTGGCATGGAACAAATGGGGATGAATTTCCAAGATGCATTAGGGAGTTTTATGCCGAAAAAAACGAAAAAACGAAAACTTTCTGTAAAAGAAGCAAGAAAAGTCTTGACAAATGAGGAAGCACAGCGCTTAATTGATATGGATGAAGTTACACAAGAGGCTGTTTATCGTGCTGAACAGCTCGGGATTATTTTTATTGATGAAATTGACAAAATTGCTGGTAAGCAGTCGAATAGCGTGGATGTATCGCGTGAAGGTGTACAGCGTGATATCTTGCCAATTGTCGAAGGATCGAATGTTGCAACGAAATATGGATCGGTGAAAACAGATTATATTTTATTTATTGCGGCTGGTGCTTTCCATATGTCTAAACCGTCTGATTTGATTCCAGAACTGCAAGGAAGATTCCCGATCCGAGTGGAATTAACAAAATTATCGGTAGATGATTTTGTTAAAATTCTTGTAGAACCTGATAATGCTTTAGTGAAACAATATATAGCATTATTAGCAACTGAAGGTATAGAAATTGAATTTTCTGACGATGCTATTCGTAAGATTGCTGAGATTGCTTATCAAGTTAATCAAGATACGGATAATATTGGAGCGAGAAGACTTCATACTATTATGGAGAAACTTCTTGAAGATTTATCGTTTGAAGCATCTGAAATTACGTTAGAAAAAATAACGATAACACCTCAATATGTAGAGGAGAAATTAGCAACAATTGCTAAAAATAAAGATGTGAGCCAGTTTATTTTGTAATAGTGTCATCAGGTGACTCGCCCTAGTTTCCAAGTGATGAAAAAATATGAGAGTAACATGTAGGAGGAACTTTTGAAATGGAATTATTAGCAAAAACGAGAAAATTAAATGCGTTATTACAGAGCGCTGCAGGAAAACCTGTAAACTTTAGAGAAATGTCAGACACAATGTGTGAAGTAATTGAAGCGAACGTATTCGTTGTAAGTCGCCGTGGTAAATTATTAGGATATGCAATTCACCAACAAATCGAGAACGAACGTATGAAACAAATGCTTGCAGAGCGTCAATTCCCAGAAGAGTATACACAAAGCCTATTTAACATTACGGAAACATCTTCAAACTTAGATGTAGATAGCGCGTATACAGCATTCCCTGTAGAAAACAAAGAATTATTTGGTCAAGGTTTAACTACAATCGTGCCAATCGTTGGTGGCGGTGAGCGTTTAGGTACACTAGTGTTAGCTCGTCTTGGTCAAGAATTCTTAGATGATGATTTAATCCTTGCTGAATACAGCTCTACTGTAGTAGGTATGGAAATCTTACGTGAAAAAGCAGAAGAAATCGAAGAAGAAGCTCGTAGTAAAGCAGTTGTTCAAATGGCGATTAGCTCTTTATCTTACAGTGAGTTAGAAGCTATTGAGCACATCTTTGAAGAATTAAACGGAACAGAAGGTTTACTTGTTGCAAGTAAAATTGCTGATCGCGTAGGGATTACACGTTCTGTAATCGTAAACGCACTTCGTAAATTAGAAAGTGCAGGCGTTATTGAATCACGTTCTTTAGGTATGAAAGGAACATACATTAAAGTATTAAATGACAAGTTTTTACATGAACTTGCTAAATTAAAAACAAACTAATTTGCAAAAAAATCTCTCCTTCTATGAGGAGAGATTTTTTATTTTCCGAGAGATTTATTATGAATTTGTGCGAAGTATATATTTATCTTCTCTTGTGGATAAAGATTTTTTAAGTGAAACTATATAAAGCCACTGTAATGTAAAACAAAAGGTAACCAGTACTTGTTCTTTGTTTGTGTTAAATTCTGGTGAGGCAGGAAGATGGTCTAATCGGTTCAATGCATAGAAGGATGGTCTCTATTACTTAAACAGAAAGGATTTTGGAGGCTTTTCAATTTGCATGTATATAGCATTGAATAAGAGGAAAAAGACGAATAGAATCATAATCAAAAAGAAAGTTTCACATTGTTCGTATTTTCGACTTGATTGTACAATTTCATTATGATATAGTAAGCAGTGGTGTCAGTACAAAGTACACACGTTTACTGATTTAAGTGTTGGTGCTACGCTTGTAGTTTCGCTTAAAGATGAAGTAAACGGAGGATATCAAAAACCATTTAGGAGGAACTAAACTATGTCAGTAATTTCTATGAAGCAATTGCTTGAAGCTGGTGTTCATTTCGGACATCAAACTCGTCGTTGGAACCCAAAAATGAAACGTTACATTTTCACAGAGCGTAACGGTATCTATATCATCGACTTACAAAAAACTGTGAAAAAAGTTGAGGAAGCTTTCAACGTAATGCGTAACATCGCTGCTGAAGGTGGAGACATCTTATTCGTAGGTACAAAAAAACAAGCACAAGAAGCTATTAAAGAAGAAGCAACTCGTGCTGGTATGTACTTCGTTAACCAACGTTGGTTAGGTGGAACGTTAACAAACTTCCAAACAATCCAAAAGCGTATCAAGCGTCTTAAAGACATCGAAAGAATGCAAGAAGATGGTACTTTCGAAGTACTTCCTAAGAAAGAAGTTGTTCAACTTAAAAAAGAGTTAGAGCGTCTTGAGAAATTCTTAGGCGGCATTAAAGATATGAAAGGTCTTCCAAGTGCATTATTCGTAGTAGACCCTCGTAAAGAGCGTATCGCAGTTGCTGAAGCACGCAAATTACACATTCCAATCATCGGTATCGTTGATACAAACTGTGATCCAGACGAAATCGATCACGTAATTCCAGCAAACGATGATGCAATTCGTGCTGTAAAACTTCTTACATCTAAAATGGCAGACGCGATCCTTGAAGCAAAACAAGGTGAAGAGACTGTTACTGCGTAACAAATTTGGAAAGGTGATAAGGGGTTCGGCCTTTTATCACCTTTTTTAAGGTATAAATACATATTTTAGGAGGATGAAAAGTATGGCAATCACTGCACAAATGGTAAAAGAACTTCGCGAAAAAACTGGCGCAGGTATGATGGACTGCAAAAAAGCTTTAACAGAAATGAATGGCGACATGGAGAAGGCAATTGACTTCTTACGTGAGAAAGGTATTGCGAAAGCTGCGAAAAAAGCAGACCGCATTGCTGCTGAAGGTTTAACTTACATCGAAACAAACGGTAACGATGCTTTAATCTTAGAATTAAACTCTGAAACTGACTTTGTTGCGAAAAACGAAGGTTTCCAAGCTTTAACAAAAGAATTAGCTGATCACTTATTAGCTAACAAACCTGCATCTGTTGAGGAAGCTATGACTCAAACAATTGCAAACGGTAAATCAGTAGAAGAGCACATCAATGAAGCAATTGCTAAAATTGGTGAAAAACTTACACTTCGTCGTTTCGAAATCGTAACAAAAACTGATGCAGATGCATTCGGTGCTTACTTACACATGGGTGGACGTATTGGTGTAGTAACAGTTCTTGAAGGTTCTACTGATGAAGCAGCTGCTAAAGACGTAGCAATGCATGTTGCAGCAGTTAACCCTAAATACATCGACCGCGATGCTGTAACAGCTGAAGAAGTTGAGCATGAGCGTCAAGTATTAACGCAACAAGCTTTAAACGAAGGCAAGCCTGAAAAAATCGTTGCTAAGATGGTTGAAGGTCGCCTAGGTAAATTCTTCGAAGAGATTTGCTTACTTGACCAAGCATTCGTTAAAAACCCTGATATGAAAGTTCGTCAGTTCGTTGAGTCTAAAGGCGGAACAGTTAAAGGATTCGTTCGCTACGCTGTTGGTGAAGGTATCGAGAAGCGTGAAGACAACTTTGCTGAAGAAGTAATGAACCAAGTAAAAGGTAACAACTAATACAGTTTAGGGAACACATTGTGTTCCCTTTTTTAAAATAAAGATGTAAGCCATTGGAGGTTCATTATGAGTAAACCGAAATATAATCGTGTCGTTTTAAAGTTAAGCGGTGAAGCTTTAGCTGGTGAAAAAGGATTTGGAATTAACCCAGCTGTTATTAAATCAGTTGCAGAACAAGTGAAAGAAATTGCAGAACTTGATGTAGAGGTTGCTGTTGTTGTAGGTGGCGGAAACATTTGGCGTGGAAAAATCGGAAGCGAAATGGGCATGGATCGTGCAGGAGCGGATTACATGGGCATGTTAGCGACAGTTATGAACTCATTAGCTCTTCAAGATAGCTTGGAGAACATTGGGATTCAAACGCGTGTTCAAACTTCTATTGAAATGCGTCAAGTGGCAGAACCTTATATTCGCCGTAAAGCGATTCGTCACTTAGAGAAGAAACGTGTTGTGATTTTCGCAGCAGGTACAGGTAACCCATATTTCTCTACAGATACAACTGCAGCTTTACGTGCGGCGGAAATCGAAGCTGATGTTATTTTAATGGCGAAAAATAATGTAGACGGTGTTTACAGTGCAGATCCTTCTGTTGATGAAACCGCTACGAAATATGAATCACTGACATACTTAGATGTATTAAAAGAAGGTTTAGGTGTAATGGATTCTACTGCTTCTTCATTATGTATGGATAATGATATTCCACTAATTGTATTCTCAGTTATGGAAAAAGGAAATATTAAACGTGCCGTTTTAGGCGAAAATATTGGAACAATTGTAAGGGGGAAATAAATATGGGACAACAAGTATTAAAAACTGCAAATGAAAAAATGGAAAAAGCAGTTGGTGCTTACTCTCGCGAGTTAGCTTCAGTTCGTGCTGGCCGTGCAAGCGCGTCTGCTTTAGATAAGGTACAAGTTGATTACTATGGTGCACCAACACCTGTTGTGCAATTAGCGAACATTACAGTTCCTGAAGCACGTTTACTTGTCATTCAACCTTATGATAAAACATCTATCGGTGATATTGAAAAGGCAATCTTAAAAGCTGATTTAGGTTTAAACCCTTCTAATGACGGATCAGTAATTCGTATCGCATTCCCTGCATTAACGGAAGAACGTCGTAAAGACTTAGTAAAAACTGTTAAGAAATATGCTGAAGAAGCAAAAGTAGCAGTTCGTAACGTACGTCGTGATGCGAACGATGATCTTAAAAAGCTTGAAAAAGCTGGCGATATTACAGAAGACGATTTACGAGGATATGCTGAAGATATTCAAAAAGAAACAGATAAATATATTGCAAAAGTTGACGAAATCGCAAAAAACAAAGAAAAAGAAATCATGGAAGTGTAATAGCGATACCTTCGCAAATATGACCCTCTTCTTAAGGGGGTCTTTTTACACTTTTAGGCATACGTCTGCTTGTTGGAGGGTATGAATGATGTTTAAAAAGTTTCCTTTTTTTAAAGGTAAAAAGGTCGCATCGTTTGATCATCTCGTTGAAAAAGTGAAAAAGGGATATATCCCAGAGCACATTGCGATCATTATGGATGGTAATGGAAGATGGGCAAAGAGAAGAGCAATGCCCCGCATTGCCGGACATCATGAAGGAATGCAAGTAGTAAAAAAAATTACGAAATTTGCTAGTAAACTTGATGTAAAAGTGCTGACTCTTTATGCTTTTTCTACTGAGAACTGGAAAAGACCGAAAAAGGAAGTCGAATATTTAATGAAACTTCCAGAAGAATTTTTAGGTACATTTTTACCAGAGTTGATTGAAGAAAATGTACAAGTTCGAGTAATTGGACAAAAAGATCGTCTTCCTACGCATACGCGCAGAGCGATGGAAAAAGCCATGGAAGATACAAAAGAGAACACGGGATTAATTCTCAATTTTGCGTTAAACTATGGAAGTCGCGATGAAATCGTTTCTGCTGTGCAACATATGATGAAAGATAACGAAGAAGGGAAAGTTCGTTCAGAAGATATAAATGAAGAAATGATTTCTTCATACTTAATGACAAGTTCTTTACCTGACCCAGACTTGCTTATTCGTACAAGTGGGGAATTGCGTATTAGTAATTTCATGCTATGGCAAATTGCGTATTCGGAGCTTTGGTTTACAGATGTGTATTGGCCAGATTTTACCGAGGAACATTTGCTACATGCAATTACAGACTTTCAACATAGAGGGCGCAGATTCGGAGGCGTGTAGAAAGAGAGGGTTTGGTAGTGAAACAGAGAATTATTACTGGAGTGATTGCTGCCGCGCTATTCATTCCCATCGTATTTTATGGTGGCGTGCCTTTTACAGTTTTAGTGTATGCACTTGCTTCTATTGGATTATATGAATTAGTTCGTATGAACAAGCTTACATTTATTTCGGTGCCAACGTTTTTAGCTGCATTATTATTATGGATTATTTTAGTTCCAAGTAATGCACGAGGAGTTTTTGATTGGATTGGATTAGATAAATTAGAAATCACATTTTTGATTGTGTTATTACTTTTATCATATACAGTCCTTTCGAAGAATACATTTACTTTTGACAATGCTTCATTTTTACTTATGGCAACGACGTATGTTGCAATGGGATTCTTGTATTTAAATGAAACGAGAATAGCCGGGATTGAATATGTGTTTTATGCATTGTTTGTTATTTGGGCAACTGATTCAGGCGCATATTTCATAGGAAAAGCAGTTGGAAAAAGAAAATTATGGCCAGAGATTAGTCCGAATAAAACGATAGAAGGCTCATTAGGCGGTATTCTGTGTGGTATTGTTGTTGCTTTTGTGTACAATATGTTTTTCCAAGTACATGAGAATATTGGAATGGTAATTATTGTTACAGTTGCAATATCTATTTTTGGACAAATTGGTGATTTGGTGCAATCCGCATTTAAACGCCATTACGGTGTGAAAGATTCAGGTACAATTTTACCTGGGCATGGTGGAATATTAGATCGAACAGATAGCTGGTTGTTCGTATTACCGATTTTACACTTCTTACATTTCATTTCATAATAAAACGAGGGGTTGGAATCATGAAAAACATTAGTTTATTAGGGGCAAGTGGATCGATTGGAACACAAACTTTAGACGTATTACGCTTGCACCCAGACCAATTCCGTCTCGTTGCTTTTTCTGTAGGGAAAAATATTGACTACGCAGTAAAAGTTATTCAGGAATTTTCTCCTCAGCTTGTCTCCGTACAAAGAGAGGAGGATGTTGTCAGGTTACAATCCGTTTCTGGAAATACAAAAGTAGTATGTGGTGACGAAGGACTATTAGAGGTAGCTCTTCATCCGAGTGCAGAAGTTGTTATAAATGCTGTTGTAGGTAGCGTAGGATTGTTACCAACACTTCGTGCAATTGAGGCAAAAAAAACAATTGGAATTGCGAATAAAGAAACATTAGTAACTGCAGGACACATTGTAATGGAAGCTGCACGCAAACATAATGTGTCATTACTTCCAGTAGATAGTGAGCATTCAGCTATTTTTCAATGCTTGAATGGAGAAAATGAAAAACGAATCTCGCGCTTAGTTATCACTGCTTCAGGCGGGAGTTTCCGTGATAAAACGAGAGATGAATTGCATCATGTAACAGTAGAGGATGCGCTTCGTCATCCAAACTGGTCAATGGGTTCGAAAATTACAATTGATTCTGCTACAATGATGAATAAGGGGCTGGAAGTAATCGAAGCGCATTGGCTTTTTGGCATACCTTATGAGCAAATCGATGTTGTTTTACATAAAGAAAGCATTATTCATTCTATGGTTGAATTTGAGGACCGTAGTGTAATGGCACAGCTCGGCTCACCAGATATGCGCGTACCAATTCAATATGCACTTACATATCCTGATCGATTACCACTTTCAGATACAAAACAGTTAAATTTATGGGAAATTGGAACACTGCATTTTGAACAAATGAACCAAGAGCGTTTCCGTTGCCTACGCTTTGCGTATGAAGCTGGAAAAACGGGCGGAAGCATGCCAGCTGTAATGAATGCAGCGAATGAAGTTGCTGTAGCAGCCTTTTTACAAAAGAAAATTGGCTTCTTAACAGTAGAAGATCTCATTGAAAAAGCAATGCACCATCACAATGCCATTGCGCGTCCGAGCTTAGAGGAAATTCAGGAAATTGATGCAGCCACAAGACGGTTTGTGATGGAACAAATTTAGCAAAGGTGGTTATGGAATTGAATACAGCGATTGCCTTTATATTAATTTTTGGTGCACTCGTATTTTTCCATGAGCTAGGGCATCTATATTTCGCCAAAAGAGCGGGTATTTTATGCCGCGAGTTTGCGATTGGTTTTGGACCAAAAATATTTTCATTTGAAAAGAATGAAACGGTATATACAGTTCGGCTGCTGCCACTTGGAGGCTATGTTAGAATGGCTGGCGAGGATGCAGAAACGGTTGAATTAAAACCAGGAAAAAAAGTTGGACTTGTGCTAAATGGAAACGAAGAGGTTATGAAATTAGTTCTAGACGGGCGCGAAAAGTATCCGAATGTTCGCGTGATTGAAGTAGAACAAGCGGATTTAGAACATAATCTCACAATATCTGGTTACGAAGAATACGAGGAGGAATTGCAAACTTTCCGTGTGAATGAAAAAGCGCGTATTGTTTCAGCTGGAGAAGAAATCCAAATCGCTCCGTTTAACAGGCAATTTGGTTCTAAAACGTTAGGGCAGCGAGCGTTAACAATCTTTGCAGGTCCTGCTATGAACTTCATTCTTGCGTTTGTTATTTTTGTTATCATTGGATTGGTACAAGGTATTCCTGTTGATAAGCCAATGATTGGAAAAATAATGAAGGATAGTGTTGCAGAACAAGCAGGATTGAAACAACATGATACGATTCAAGCAATTGATGGGAAAGACACGAATACGTGGAAAGATGTTGTTTCGATTGTACGTGAGCACCCAAATAAAGAAATTACCCTTCAGGTAAAACGTGATAGCGAACAATTTAATGTAAAAGTAACGCCAACAGCTGATAAAGAAGGTAAGGAAGAGGTTGGTAGAATTGGTGTATACTCTCCTGTAGAGAAATCTATTGTTGGTTCTATTCAATCAGGTTTTGAGCAGACGTATACATGGACAAAATTAATTTTTGATTCCCTGATGAAATTAGTAACGGGGCAGTTTTCTATTAATGATTTATCAGGTCCGGTAGGGATTTATAATTTAACAGACCAAGTAGTAGATTATGGTTTCACTCGTGTTCTGAGCTTGGCGGCTGTTCTAAGTATAAACCTTGGTTTATTCAACTTATTACCTGTTCCTGCTCTTGATGGAGGACGCTTGTTCTTCTTCTTAATCGAAGCGTTGCGAGGGAAACCAATTGATCGTCAAAAAGAAGGAATGGTTCACTTTATTGGTTTTGCGTTATTGATGTTACTTATGTTAGTTGTAACGTGGAATGACATTCGGAAGTTTTTCTTGTAAAATAAAGTGGAATAAAATTCACGATATTTTTTGTGAATAATGAATGAAATGAATAGAACTCTTAAAGTAGCAATCCCTCACCTAATTTGAGGTGGGGGGTTTTACTGCGTATTAGAGTAAATTAAAGAGGTGCGAATAGATGAAACAAAGTACGGTATTTAGTCCTACATTACGTGAAGTACCAGCTGATGCTGAGATTAAAAGTCATCAATTGCTACTTCGTGCAGGGTTTATGCGTCAAAACGCTTCTGGTATTTACAGTTTTTTACCACTTGGGTTAAAAGTATTGCACAAAGTGGAACGTATTGTTCGAGAAGAGATGGAACGAGCAGGGGCTGTAGAATTATTAATGCCAGCAATGCAAGCGGCTGAATTATGGCAAGAATCAGGTCGCTGGTATTCTTACGGTTCTGAGTTAATGCGTATGAAAGATCGTAATGATCGTGAGTTTGCATTAGGAGCAACGCACGAGGAAGTTATTACAGATCTTGTACGTGATGAGATTAAATCTTATAAAAAATTACCGTTAACACTATATCAAATCCAAACAAAATTCCGTGATGAGCAAAGACCTCGTTTTGGTTTATTACGCGGAAGAGAATTTTTAATGAAAGATGCTTACTCTTTCCATGCGACACAAGAAAGTTTAGATGAAGTTTATAATCGCATATATCAAGCATATTCTAATATTTTTTCTCGCTGTGGCTTGAATTTCCGTGCTGTTATTGCTGATTCTGGAGCAATGGGTGGTAAAGATACACATGAATTTATGGTATTATCGGATGTAGGAGAAGATACAATTGCGTATTCTGATACATCTGATTATGCAGCAAATATTGAAATGGCTCCAGTTGTTGCTTCATATACAAAGAGCGATGAAGCCGAAAAAGCACTTGAAAAAGTAGCAACACCAGATCAAAAAGCAATTGAAGAAGTTTCTGCATTTTTAAATATCGAAGCATCAAATTGCATCAAATCTATGGTCTTTAAGGTCGATGAAAAGTTTGTTGTTGTACTTGTTCGCGGGGATCATGAAGTAAATGATGTAAAAGTGAAGAACGTATACGGCGCTTCAGTTGTTGAACTTGCTTCATATGACGAAGTAAGAGAACTGTTAAATTGTGAAGTGGGCTCTCTAGGCCCAATTGACGTAGCAGATGATGTTGAAGTCATTGCTGACCATGCAGTAGCAGCAATTGTAAATGGTTGCTGTGGAGCAAATGAAGAGGGATTCCATTATGTAAATGTAAATCCAGAGCGTGACTTTAAGGTGAGTCAATATACAGATTTACGTTTCATTCAAGAAGGAGATCAATCTCCGGATGGACAAGGGACAATCCGTTTTGCCCGTGGTATCGAAGTTGGACATGTATTTAAATTAGGTACACGTTATAGCGAAGCAATGAATGCAACGTTCTTAGATGAGAATGGAAAAACGAAGCCACTTATTATGGGATGCTATGGTATTGGGGTATCTCGTACAGTTGCGGCAATTGCCGAACAGTTTAATGATGAGAATGGTCTGGTTTGGCCAAAAGCTGTTGCACCATTCCATGTACATGTGATTCCAGTAAATATGAAGTCTGACGCACAACGCGAAGTAGGCGAAACAATCTACAATTCATTACAAGAACAAGGTTATGAAGTATTGTTAGATGATCGTGCGGAGCGTGCAGGTGTTAAATTTGCTGATGCGGACTTATTCGGTCTTCCAGTTCGAGTAACAGTTGGTAAAAAAGCTGATGAAGGCATCGTTGAAGTAAAAGTACGTGCTACAAATGAATCTGCAGAAGTGAAGGTAGAAGAACTTCATGCATACATTACTAATATTGTAAAATAAGAAGAGGTACCTCCAGGTGAGGTACCTTCTATTTCTATGTAAAGTAAAAGGTAATGAGTTAAAAGGAAGAAATCTTTCTTTGCCGAAAGTTTCGATTTATAATAGCAGATGGAAGGAGGATGTTTATGTCGTTAACAAATGAACAACAAGAGCGATTTCAAATTTTGCTCCAGCAGCTGCAGATGCCTGAAGACCTTGTAAATCAATATTTACAAGGTGGTGGTATACAAAGGTTAGTTGTCGATAAAGCGAATAAAAGCTGGCATTTTGATTTGCAAGTGCCACGTATTTTACCAACGGAATTATATGAATTGCTTGAAACGCAGCTTAAGCAGTCATTTTCACATATTGCAAACACGTCATTTGCACTAATGACGGAGAATAAACAATATACGGAAGAAGAGGTCAAAGCATATTGGCCGCTCTGTACAGATCGAATTACTTTTTCACCTATGTTTGCATATTTAAAGAAGCAACTTCCATATGTGAATGGGGTAAAGTTGTTACTTGATGTAAATAACGAGTTAGAATCTACGACTTTAAAGAAAAATCTAGCGAAGCCAGTAGGGGATCAATATGAAGTGTTTGGGTTTCCACGTTTTCAGCTGGAAACGAATATAAAGCAAAACGAAGAGGAAGTTCAAAAGTTTCGTGAGCAAACACAGCAAGAGGATCGCCAGCGTGTTATACAAGCTATGGAAGAGATGGCTAAGAAGCAAGCTGAAGAAAGCGATGTTGTACATGAAGGACCAGTTGTGCTTGGGTATCTTATTAAGCCGGATGAAGAAATCACACCGATGCGCGAAATTCAAGATGAAGAAAGAAGAAAAACCGTTCAAGGCTATGTCTTCCATGTGGAAACGAAAGAACTTCGCAGTGGACGTACGTTATTAACTTTAAAAATGACGGATTATACGGATTCCATTATGATTAAGATGTTTTCGCGTGATAAAGAGGATCTTCCGCTTCTGCAATCTTTGAAAAAAGGAATGTGGGTAAAAGCTCGAGGCTCGGTTCAAAACGATACATTCGTTCGTGACTTAGTAATGATTGCGAACGATATTAACGAAATAACAGGGCCTTCTCGTAAGGATAAAGCACCGGAAGGAGAAAAACGAGTAGAGCTACATTTGCATACACCAATGAGTCAAATGGATGCTGTTACCGGAGTATCTAAGCTCGTCGCGCAAGCTGGAAAATGGGGACATGAAGCGATTGCGGTTACAGACCATGCAGTTGCGCAGTCTTTCCCGGAAGCATACTCTGCTGGTAAAAAAGCAGGTATCAAAGTTATTTATGGTGTGGAAGCAAACTTAGTAAACGATGGTGTTCCAATTGCGTATAATGAAGAACACAGGTTGCTTGCAGATGAAACATATGTTGTCTTTGATGTCGAAACAACAGGGTTATCTGCAGTATATGATACGGTTATTGAATTAGCGGCAGTAAAAGTGAAAGGCGGCGAAATTATTGATCGCTTTGAATCTTTTGCAAATCCGCATCAACCGCTATCAGCTACAATCATGGAGTTAACTGGTATTACAGATGATATGTTGACTGATGCACCAGAAGTAGGAGAAGTATTTAAAAAGTTTGAAGAGTGGATGGGTGATCATACACTTGTTGCACATAATGCAAGTTTTGATATGGGATTCATAAATGTAGGATTTAAGAAATGCGGCTTAGACAAGCCCCAAAACCCAGTTATTGATACATTAGAACTAGCTAGATTCTTATTCCCAGAGATGAAGAACCACCGCTTAAATACAATGTGTAAAAAGCTTGATATCGAATTAACACAACATCACCGTGCGATTTATGATACAGAAGCAACAGGATATTTGTTAGTAAAAATGTTAAAAGATGTGATTGAAAAAGGTTATGAGTATCACGATCAATTAAATGACAGTATGGGACAAGGCGATTCGTATAAGCGTGGAAGACCGAGTCATGTCACCTTGCTTGCAACATCTGATGAAGGTTTAAAAAACTTATACAAACTTGTTTCATATTCACATATTAATTATTTCTACCGAGTACCACGAGTGCCACGATCATTATTGAAAAAATATCGAGAAGGTATATTAGTCGGAACAGCTTGTGATAAAGGTGAAGTATTTGAGGCGATGATGCAAAAGGCACCAGAAGAAGTAGAAGAAATTGCCCAGTTTTATGATTACATTGAAGTGATGCCTCCAGAGGTGTTACGTCATTTAGTAGAACTTGAGTTAGTTCGAGATGAAGGACAATTAAAAACGATTATTTCCAACTTAGTAAAATTAGGTGAAACGTTAGATAAACCGGTTGTTGCGACAGGAAATGTACATTATCTAGATCCAGAAGATGCAATGTATCGGAAAATTTTAGTAAGCTCACAAGGTGGAGCCAATCCTTTAAATCGTCATTCATTACCACCTGTATATTTCCGCACAACAGATGAAATGTTAGATTGCTTCTCGTTCCTAGGAGAAGAAAAAGCAAAGGAAATTGTTGTGACAAATACACAAAAAATCGCATCATTGATTGGTGACGTTCATCCAGTAAAAGATGACTTATACACACCGAAAATTGAAGGTGCAGATGATGAAACACGTGATATGAGTTACAAAATGGCGCGGAGTATCTATGGTGAAGAACTACCAGAAATTGTAGAAGCCCGTCTAGAAAAAGAATTAAAAAGTATTATTGGACATGGATTTGCCGTAATTTATTTAATTTCACATAAGCTTGTGAAAAAATCATTAGTTGATGGTTATCTTGTAGGTTCACGTGGATCGGTAGGATCATCATTTGTTGCGACAATGATGGAGATTACTGAAGTAAACCCATTACCACCACACTATGTATGTCCAAAATGTAAGCAATCAGAGTTCTTTAACGATGGTTCTGTAGGTTCTGGTTTTGACTTACCTGATAAAGATTGTCCAACATGTAATATTCCTTATGTAAAAGATGGACACGATATTCCTTTCGAAACATTCCTTGGTTTTAAAGGGGATAAGGTTCCCGATATTGATTTGAATTTCTCCGGAGAATACCAACCACGAGCACATAACTATACGAAAGTACTGTTCGGTGAAGACTATGTATATCGTGCGGGAACGATCGGTACGGTTGCAGAGAAAACAGCTTATGGTTATGTAAAAGGTTATGCATCTGATCATAACTTAACGATTCGAAATGCTGAAGTTGATCGCCTTGTTGCAGGGTGTACTGGCGTAAAACGTACAACGGGGCAGCATCCAGGTGGTATTATTGTTGTGCCAGATTACATGGATATTTTTGATTTTTCACCAATTCAATTCCCGGCTGATTCAGTAGGGGCGGAGTGGAGAACGACACACTTTGATTTCCACTCTATTCATGATAATTTATTAAAACTTGATATACTAGGGCACGATGATCCGACCGTTATTCGTATGTTACAAGATTTAAGTGGAATTGATCCGAAAACAATACCAACTGACGATCCAGAAGTAATGAAAATCTTCTCAGGTCCAGAGTCATTAGGTGTCACAGAAGAACAAATTAATTGTAAGACCGGTACACTTGGTATACCGGAGTTTGGTACGAAATTCGTAAGACAGATGTTAGAAGAAACAAAGCCAACGACATTCTCAGAGCTTGTCCAAATTTCTGGCCTATCCCATGGTACAGATGTATGGCTTGGTAATGCGAATGAACTAATTTATAACGGTACATGTACACTGAGTGAAGTTATTGGTTGTCGTGATGATATTATGGTGTATTTAATTTATCAAGGGTTAGATCCATCTTTAGCGTTTAAAATTATGGAGTCGGTGCGTAAAGGTAAAGGTGTACCAGAAGAATGGGAAGAGGAGATGCGTAATAACAATGTACCAGGTTGGTATATTGATTCTTGTAAAAAGATTAAATATATGTTCCCTAAAGCCCATGCAGCTGCGTATGTGCTAATGGCTGTACGTATAGCTTACTTCAAAGTTCACTTTGCACTTCTGTTTTATGCTGCATACTTTACAGTACGTGCAGATGACTTTGATGTAGAGGCAATGGTAAAAGGATCAGCATCAATCCGTGTGAGAATTGATGAAATTGCACAGAAAGGATTAGATGCTTCTCCTAAAGAGAAGAGTTTATTAACGGTTTTAGAAATGACACTTGAAATGTGCGAACGTGGATATTCATTCCAAAAGGTTGATTTATATCGTTCCCATGCAACGGACTTTATTATTGATGGAGATACGTTAATCCCGCCATTTAATGCAATACCTGGTCTTGGTACAAATGCTGCTATAAGTATTGTAGAAGCACGTGAAAATGGTGAGTTTTTATCAAAAGAGGACTTGCAGCAGCGTAGTAAGGTTTCTAAAACAATTATTGAGTATTTAGATAGTCAAGGTTGTTTAGGTGATTTGCCAGATCAAAACCAATTATCACTGTTCTAATAGGTAGGAAAATTCTTTGCAAATCGCTATTTGCTATGTTATACTATTAACCGAGATAACCATGTCATGTATATTGTGCAAAAAAAAGAGTGGGGAAACCCACTCTTTCGTGTTACTATCTATGTTTTATCTACGTATGTAGGTAGAATGTTTCTGTCGTATATACATATTTTGTTACAAGTTTTACTTCTTAAATTTGGTAATACTAAGACAGATATTCCCTGCTAAGTGGCAGGGGCTTTTGTTAGCTAACGAGAAAGAATAAGATAGACCGCAATAAAACAGAGCGGAGCTTTTCTTTCAAATGGTACATGGCGGCAGAAAGGAGGCTGTTTATGGATAAGAAAGTCACAGAAGTTGTTGAAGCACTCGCGCAGCCGATTGTTGAAGAGTTAAATCTTGAACTGGTAGATGTAGAATATGTGAAAGAAGGAAAAGACTGGTTTTTACGCGTATTCATCGATTCTGAAACAGGAGTAGACATTGAGGAATGCGGTGCGGTAAGTGAACGTTTAAGCGAAGCTTTAGATAAAGAGGATCCAATTCCTCATCTTTACTTTTTGGATGTATCATCTCCTGGAGCGGAACGCCCATTAAAGAAAGAAAAAGACTTCCAGCAAGCGGTAGGAAGACAGGTGGCAATTAAAACATATGAGCCGATTGATGGCGAAAAGATGTTTGAAGGAAAGCTACTGTCCTATGATGGTACAACAATTACACTATTATTAACAATTAAAACACGTAAAAAAGAAATCCAAATTCCAATGGATAAAGTTGCCAATGCGCGACTTGCTGTTACGTTTTAGTAAGAAGGGGGATCTTCATGAGCACTGAGTTGTTAGATGCTTTGCTCGTATTAGAATCAGAAAAAGGTATTAGCAAAGATATTATTATTGATGCAATTGAAGCAGCTTTAATCTCTGCTTATAAACGCAATTTTAACCAGGCACAAAATGTACGTGTTAGCTTTAATCCTGAAGTGGGAACAATTCAAGTTTTAGCACGTAAAGACGTTGTAAGTAATGTGTTTGATCCACGTCTTGAAATTTCTGTAGAAGAAGCAAGGCAAATTAACCCGAACTATCAAGATGGCGACGTATTAGAAATTGAAGTAACGCCAAAAGATTTCGGGCGTATTGCAGCACAGACTGCAAAACAAGTTGTGACACAACGTGTACGCGAAGCGGAACGCGGTGTTATTTATTCAGAATTTAGTGATCGTGAAGAAGATATCATGGTTGGTATTGTACAACGCCAAGATGCTCGCTTTATTTATGTAAGCTTAGGAAAAGTCGAGGCATTATTACCAGTAAGTGAGCAAATGCCGAACGAACAATATAAACCACACGATCGTATTCGTGTCTTTATTACAAAAGTAGAAAAAACGACAAAAGGACCACAAATTTACGTATCACGTACACATCCAGGTCTTTTAAAACGTTTATTTGAAATTGAGGTACCAGAAATTTATGATGGAACTGTAGAAATTCGTTCTGTAGCACGTGAAGCAGGCGATCGTTCTAAAATTTCTGTATATGCAGAGAATATCGATGTTGATCCAGTAGGTTCTTGCGTAGGTCCAAAAGGACAACGTGTACAACGCATTGTAGATGAACTAAAAGGTGAAAAGATTGATATTGTTCGCTGGTCAAACGATCCAGTTGAATATGTAGCAAATGCTTTAAGTCCATCACAAGTTGTAAAAGTACTTGTAAATGAAGAAGAAAAAGCAACGACTGTAGTAGTTCCGGATCACCAGCTTTCATTAGCGATTGGTAAACGTGGACAAAATGCGCGTCTTGCAGCAAAATTAACAGGTTGGAAAATTGACATTAAGAGCGAGTCTGATGCGAAGCAACTTGGCATTGTAACAGAAGAAGACAGCATGATCGCATTCGATTCAGTTGAAGACGAAATCGAATAGAGGTGATGATGGTGAGCAATCGGAAAGTTCCGTTAAGAAAATGTGTTGCAACGCAAGAAATGAAATCAAAACGCGAGCTCGTTCGCATTGTTCGTTCCAAAGAGGGCGAAGTGTCCATTGATTTAACTGGAAAGAAATCAGGACGCGGTGCATATTTGTCAAAGGACAAGGAATGTATTATTCAAGCACAAAAGAAAAATATTTTGGAACATCATCTAAAAGCGAAGATCGACAGTTCTCTTTACGAAGAGCTTCTTGAGCTCGTTGAGAAGGAGTCGAAATAGGTGTCCGATTGGAAAGCGTTTTTAGGACTAGCAAACCGTGCTCGAAAAATAATTTCGGGTGAAGAACTCGTTTTAAAAGAGGTACGAAGTGGCAAAGCAAAGCTTGTGTTGCTTTCTGAAGATGCGTCAGTGAACACTACAAAGCGCATCACTGATAAAACCACGTACTACAACATACCAATGAGAAAAGTCGAAAATCGACAACAATTAGGGCATGCGATTGGGAGAGACGAGCGAGTCGTTGTAGCTGTGTTAGATGAAGGCTTTGCGAAAAAGCTGCGTAGCATGCTCGATACAACTTACCGGGGGTGAAGGTATGAGTAAGATTCGAGTGTATGAATATGCAAAGAAACACAATATCTCAAGTAAAGATATTATTACAAAACTAAAAGAAATGAATATCGAGGTTTCGAATCATATGACAATGTTAGACGATGAAGTAGTAAACAAATTAGATAATCAATATAATACTGGAGCAGAAAAACCTTCTGTTGCAGATGAGTTTGAAGTAGAAGAAAAAGTTGTTCGCAGCAAAAAGAACAGTAATAAGAAGAAGAAAAAAGGCAAAGGAAATGAAGACAAACGTCAAGAAAACTTTGCTGGAAGACAACAAACGCAAGTTGTAGAAACACCAGACAAAATCACTTTCTCTGGTACGCTTACAGTAGGCGATCTTGCAAAAAAACTAGGAAAAGAGCCATCTGAACTTATTAAAAAGCTCTTTATGCTAGGTATTATGGCAACAATTAACCAAGATTTAGATAAAGATACAATTGAGTTACTTGCTGCTGATTACGGAATCGAAGTAGAAGAAGAAGTAATCGTAAGTGAAACAGAGTTTGAAACATTTATCGACGAGCAAGACGATGAAGAAAACTTAAAAGAGCGTCCAGCTGTTGTTACAATTATGGGACACGTTGACCATGGTAAAACAACATTGCTTGATTCTATCCGTAATTCAAAAGTAACTGCTGGCGAAGCTGGTGGAATTACACAGCACATTGGTGCATACCAAGTTGAAGTAAATGACAAGAAAATTACGTTCTTAGATACACCAGGTCACGCAGCGTTTACAACAATGCGCGCACGTGGTGCACAAGTTACAGATATTACAATCCTTGTTGTTGCAGCAGATGATGGTGTTATGCCACAAACTGTTGAAGCAATTAACCATGCTAAAGCAGCAGGAGTACCAATTATTGTTGCTGTGAATAAAATGGATAAACCATCGGCAAATCCGGATCGTGTAATGCAAGAATTAACAGAATATGAATTAGTTCCAGAAGCTTGGGGCGGAGATACAATTTTTGTACCAATTTCTGCAATTCAAGGTGAAGGAATTGACAACTTGCTAGAAATGATTCTACTTGTAAGTGAAGTAGAAGAATATAAAGCAAACCCAAATCGTTATGCAACTGGTACTGTAATTGAAGCACAGCTTGATAAAGGTAAAGGAACAATCGCAACATTACTTGTACAAAATGGTACACTTCGAGTAGGAGATCCAATTGTTGTTGGAACGTCATTCGGACGTGTTCGTGCGATGGTAAGTGACATCGGGCGTCGTGTAAAAGTTGCTGGTCCATCTACTCCTGTTGAAATTACAGGTTTAAATGAAGTACCACAAGCGGGCGATCGTTTCATGGCATTTGCTGATGAGAAGAAAGCGCGTCAAATTGGTGAATCACGTGCACAACAAGCATTGCTTGCACAGCGTGGTGAAAAATCTAAATTAAGCCTAGAAGATTTATTCCAACAAATCCAAGAAGGCGATGTAAAAGAAATTAACCTAATTGTGAAAGCGGACGTACAAGGTTCTGTAGAAGCAATGGCAGCATCACTTCGTAAAATTGATGTTGAAGGCGTAAAGGTGAAAATTATCCACACAGGCGTAGGTGCGATTACAGAGTCTGATATTATTTTAGCTTCTGCATCTAATGCAATTGTAATTGGATTTAACGTACGTCCTGACGTAAACGCGAAACGTACAGCTGAGTTAGAAAATGTTGATATTCGTTTACACCGTATTATTTATAAAGTAATCGAAGAGATCGAGGCGGCAATGCAAGGTATGCTTGATCCTGAATTCGAAGAGAAAGTAATTGGTCAAGCGGAAGTTCGTCAAACATTTAAAGTAACAAAAGTTGGAACAATCGCAGGTTGTTACGTAACAGACGGTAAAATTACGCGTGATAGCGGTGTTCGTATTATCCGTGATGGTGTAGTAATTTACGAAGGTCAACTTGATACGTTAAAACGTTTCAAAGACGATGTGAAAGAAGTTGCACAAAACTACGAGTGCGGTATTACAATTGAGAAATACAACGATCTTAAAGAAGGAGACATCATTGAAGCATACATTATGGAAGAAGTGAAGCGATGATTATCGCTTCACTCTCATTCGAGTGTATGATCTATGATGTGCATTCTTTAAAAGAGAAACGTGCAATTTTACAGCGTGTGCTAACCCGTGTGAAACAGCGTTACAATGTGGCTATTTCGGAAGTAGGACATCAAGATGTATGGCAACGTACAGAAATTGCAATTGTTTCCGTATCCTCAAATCGTGTTGTCTGTGAAAAAGAAATAAATCGTGTACTTGCGTACATTGATTCATTTCCTGAGATTGAACGTACGATAACACAATTGGAATGGTATTGAATGAGGTGAATAGTTATGAAACTACGTGCAAACCGTGTTGGCGAGCAAATGAAAAAAGAATTAGGTGACATTATTAGTCGCAAAATTAAAGACCCACGTGTTGGATTTGTTACAGTAACAGATGTACAAGTGAGTGGAGATTTACAAATTGCTAAAGTGTATATTTCTGTTTTAGGAGATGAAGAGCAGAAAGAAAATACATTAAAGGGTTTAGCGAAAGCGAAAGGCTTTATTCGTTCAGAAATTGGCCAACGTATTCGTCTTCGTAAAACGCCGGAGATTTCCTTTGAATTTGATGAGTCTATCGGATATGGTCATCGAATTGATACACTTTTACATGAAATTAATAAAGACGGTAAACGTGAAGAATAATGGATAGACATTTGTCTATCCATTTTTTCAATGGAAAGTAAGTTTTGCATATAGATGAGTGTTCTAAAATGAGGCTAAAGAGAGCTGAGTAGTTCGAGGTGCGGAAGTCAGGGGGATACGGTATATAGACCTTATCTATTACGAGAACCAAACTGAAGACACAGGCGAAGAAATGCGTTAATATTTTCTACAAAAGTATTATGATGAGGTGAACATATGGAAGGTGTAGTACTATTACATAAACCAAAAGGAATGACATCACACGATTGTGTATTTAAATTAAGAAAGATATTGCGTGAAAAGAGAATTGGTCATACAGGAACATTAGACCCAGATGTAACAGGAGTATTACCAATTTGTGTAGGGCGTGCCACAAAGATTGCGCAATTTTTAACAAGCGAAACAAAAACATATGAAGGTGAAGTTACAATAGGGTTTTCAACAACAACAGAAGATGCTTCTGGTGAAGTGGTGGAAAAACAAGATGTAAATCGCGTAATTACACGTACCGAAGTGGAAACCGTATTAGCAGAATTAACGGGTACACTTGAGCAAGTACCTCCCATGTATTCAGCTGTAAAAGTAAACGGAAAGAAACTATATGAATACGCAAGAGCAGGGCAAGAAGTTGAACGCCCGGTTCGTACAATAACAATCCACGAATTTGTATTACTTGATGATCGTGAAGTATTTGAAGGGAAGAATCTTTCATTCCGCTTCCGTGTTACATGTAGCAAAGGAACGTATGTGAGAACATTAGCGGTTATGATTGGTGAAAAACTAGGGTTCCCAGCACATATGTCACATCTTGTGAGAACAGCTTCAGGAGAATTTTTGCTAGAAGATTGCATATCATTTGAAGAAATTGAAGAAAACATGCAAAATGGAACAGTAGAGTCTATTTTTATCTCAATTGATGAAGCGTTAAGTAAATTTCCAAAAATGGTTGTAGATGAAAAACAAGCAGAAAAGATAAAAAATGGTATGTTTTTAAAGAATGAATTGCAAGTTACAGCGCCGTTAATTACAATATTTGATAAAAATGAACGTTGTTTAGCGATTTATGAACATCATCCAAAACACCCTGGCATGTTAAAGCCAATGAAAGTGCTTGTTAACAATCAAGAACTAAAGCTATAATAAATTATTGGAAGGATTATTACAGAAAAAGGTGAATTCAAGCGTGAAACTCATTCATTTAACTCATCCACACGAACAAAATAAAATAGAATTACCACCTACTGTAATGGCATTAGGATTTTTTGATGGCATTCATTTAGGGCATCAACGTGTGATTCGAACAGCAAAAAAAATAGCGGATGAAAGAGGATATAAAAGTGCTGTCATAACCTTTCATCCACACCCATCTGTTGTTTTAGGAAAAAAAGAAGCGCATGTGGAGTATATTACACCGTTATCTATTAAAGAAAAAGTAATTGCAGATTTAGGAATTGATATGTTATATGTGGTGAAATTCGATGAATCATTTGCTGGATTACAGCCACAACAGTTTGTAGATGAATATATTATTGGGCTAAATGTAAAACATGTAGTAGCAGGTTTTGACTATTCATATGGCCGTTTAGGAAAAGGGACGATGGAGACTTTACCATTTCATGCAAGAGGGGAGTTTACACAGACCGTGATTGAAAGAGTTGAGTTTCAAGAAGAGAAAGTAAGTTCCACAGCATTACGAAAACTGATTCGAAATGGAGAAATGGAACAAATCCCATCTATTTTAGGTAGGGCTTATACAGTAGAGGGAACGGTTGTGCACGGAGATAAACGTGGACGTCAAATTGGCTTTCCAACAGCTAATGTAGCTTTGAGCGATGAATACCTTCTGCCACCTGTTGGTGTATATGCGGTAAGATTAAAAGTTCATGATGAGTGGCATGATGGCGTATGTAACATTGGCTATAAACCAACATTTAAAGAAGATGAACGTAAATTGTCTATTGAAGTGCATCTATTCCATTTCAATGAGGATATATATAATCAGGTTGTTACTGTTGAGTGGCATATGCGTATTCGAGAAGAGAAAAAATTTAATGGTATTGATGAATTAGTTACCCAAATTGCAAAAGATAAAAAAACAGCACAAGAATATTTTAGTACTGGAAAGAATATACTTGCTTTTTCGAATGAAAAGTAGTATTCTATGTTATGTACTTTATGACAACCATTGCTTGGCATTGCGACTCACCGACGCTTGCTCGGTAATTGGGGGTTTAATTAATAGGAGGTGAAATAGGATGGCTTTAACACAAGAGCGTAAAAATGAAATCATTGCACAATTTAGAACTCATGAGACTGATACTGGTTCTCCAGAGGTTCAAATTGCTGTCCTAACAGAGCAAATTAATACTCTAAACGAGCACTTACGTACTCACAAGAAAGATCATCATTCACGTCGTGGTCTATTAAAGATGGTTGGTAAACGTCGTAACTTACTTACTTACCTTCGTAATAGCGATATCACACGTTACCGTGAATTAATCACAAAGCTTGGCTTACGTCGATAGTCAAAGAAGCGGGAATATTCCCGCTTTTTTGTTAGGTAAAAATATATCTTCTACTCTTAATAGCTTACTTAAATTTCGGTAATACTAGAGGAAGAATATTGTGATATATTAGCCATTTACATAGAAGAATTGAATATTTTAAACTGAGAGGGGTACTTAAATGAGTCAAGAAAAGCAAGTCTTCTCGATAGATTTAGCTGGTCGTCAGCTAACAATTGAAACAGGCCAGCTTGCAAAACAAGCAAATGGGGCAGTATTAGTAAGATATGGCGACACAGCAGTTCTATCTACAGCAACTGCATCAAAAGAGCCAAAAAATGTAGATTTCTTCCCGCTTACAGTAAACTATGAAGAGCGTTTATATGCAGTTGGAAAAATCCCAGGTGGTTTTATTAAACGTGAAGGTCGTCCAAGTGAAAAAGCAATTTTAGCAAGTCGTTTAATTGACCGACCAATTCGCCCACTTTTCGCAGATGGCTTCCGTAATGAAGTACAAGTTGTCAGCATCGTTATGAGTGTTGACCAAGATTGTTCTTCTGAGATGGCAGCTATGTTAGGTTCTTCATTAGCGTTATCGATCTCAGATATTCCATTTGAAGGTCCGATTGCTGGTGCAACAGTTGGTCGTATCGATGGCGAATTCATTATTAACCCAACAGTTGAACAGCAAGAGAAAAGTGATATTCATCTTGTTGTAGCGGGTACAAAAGATGCGATTAACATGGTAGAAGCAGGTGCAGATCAGGTACCTGAAGAAACAATGTTAGAAGCAATTATGTTCGGTCATGACGAAATTAAACGTTTAATTGCTTTCCAAGAAGAGATTGTACAAGCTATTGGTAAAGAAAAAGCAGAAGTAGTGCTTTATGAAGTTAATGCCGATCTTGATACAGTTATTCGTGAAATGGCAGAGAAAGATATGCATGCTGCAATTCAAGTGCATGAAAAACACGCGCGTGAAGATGCGATTAGCGAAGTGAAAAAACGTGTAATTGAGCATTATGAAGCACAAGAAGTTGATGCAGAAATATTAGGACAAGTAAATGAGATTTTATATAAAATTGTAAAAGAAGAAGTACGTCGTCTTATTACAGTTGAAAAAATCCGCCCAGATGGACGTAAGAGTGACGAAATCCGCCCGTTAGCATCAGAGGTAGGTATTTTATCTCGTACGCACGGTTCTGGACTATTTACACGTGGACAAACACAAGCACTAAGTATTTGTACATTAGGTGCATTAGGCGATGTGCAAATTTTAGATGGTCTTGGTGTAGAAGAATCGAAACGCTTTATGCATCATTATAATTTCCCATCCTTTAGTGTTGGTGAAACAAGACCGATGCGTGGACCAGGTCGTCGTGAAATTGGTCACGGTGCATTAGGTGAACGTGCTCTTGAACCTGTAATTCCATCTGAAAAGGACTTCCCGTATACAGTTCGTCTTGTATCAGAAGTATTAGAATCTAATGGATCTACTTCACAAGCAAGTATTTGTGGAAGTACGTTAGCGATGATGGATGCGGGTGTGCCATTAAAAGCACCAGTTGCTGGTATTGCAATGGGTCTAGTGAAATCTGGTGAGCACTACACAATTTTAACGGATATTCAAGGCATGGAAGATCATCTAGGTGATATGGACTTTAAAGTGGCAGGTACAGCAAAAGGTGTAACTGCATTACAAATGGACATTAAAATTGAAGGTTTATCTCGCGAAATTTTAGAAGAAGCATTACAACAAGCTAAAATCGGGCGTATGCATATTCTAGATCATATGTTGTCTGTGATTGCTGAACCGCGTAAAGAGCTATCTGCATATGCTCCAAAAATTATTACAATGACAATTAATCCAGATAAAATTCGCGATGTTATTGGACCAAGCGGTAAACAAATTAATAAGATTATTGAAGAAACAGGCGTGAAAATTGATATCGAACAAGACGGTACAGTATTTATTTCATCAATTGATCAAGAAATGAATGAAAAAGCGAAGAAAATTATCGAAGATATCGTTCGCGAAGTACAAGTGGGCGAAATCTACTTAGGAAAAGTAAAACGTATCGAGAAATTCGGAGCTTTCGTTGAATTATTTAGTGGTAAAGATGGACTTGTTCATATTTCTGAACTTGCACTTGAGCGTGTAGGTAAAGTAGAAGACGTTGTGAAAATCGGTGATGAGATTTCAGTAAAAGTTATCGAAATTGATAAACAAGGTCGTGTGAACTTATCTAGAAAAGTATTGTTAAAAGAAGAGCAAGAAAAAGAAGCAGCAAAAGAAGAAGCTTCACAAGAAGAAAATATACAAGAACAGAAGTAAGTAAAAAAAGCCAGGATTCCTGGCTTTTTTTGTTAAATAAAAATACATTTGATGCATAGATTTTTATTAGTGAAAGGTATAGTTTTCATGATAACGCTTAAATTAACAAAGATAAGAAGAGAATGGACTTTTCTTATTTGTATAGTTAATGGGAGGGTTTAGATGAGAACTCGTATCTTTGTATTCATAGCTATATTCTTATTTTGTATAGGCCTATGCTCGTATTCAGTGTTGGCAAATGACGATTTATATGAAAAAATTCAGAAACAAGCGAAACAGTATTCAATTGCACCACAAAATGCGATAATTGATAAGATTTGGAAGGCGACACCAGGGTATAATGGTAAAGAGGTTGATATTGAAGCATCATATAATTACATGAAGAATATAGGGAATTTTGATGAGAAGCACCTTGTATATCGGGAAGTTTCACCAAGCATACACTTAGAAGATTTATCGCCTTCTCCTATTTATCGTGGAAACCCAAATAAAAAAATGGTAGGATTAACCATAAATGTGGCATGGGGAAATGAATATCTTCCGCGTATATTAGAAACATTGAAAAAGCACAATGTAAAGGCAACGTTTTTTCTAGAAGGACGCTGGGTAAAAGAAAATTTACGATTTGCAAAAATGATCGTAGATGCAGGGCAAGAAGTAGGAAATCATTCTTATACACACCCAGATATGAAAACGCTATCTAGAACTCAGATACAAGAACAATTACAAAAGACAAATCAAATTATTGAGGCAGCTACAAATCAAAAAGTACGATGGTTTGCACCACCGAGTGGAAGTTTTCGTGATGAAGTTGTAGAAGTAGCGGCCGGGTTAAAGATGGGGACTATTATGTGGACAGTTGATACAATTGATTGGAAACGCCCTGAGCCTGAAGTACTTCTTCAGCGTGTGATGAGGAAAGTGCACCCAGGTGCAATTGTACTGATGCACCCGACATCCCCAACAGCGGAAGCGCTTAATACAATGATTTTACAGTTGAAAAAACAAGGATATAAAGTAGGTAATATTACGGAATTATTAGATGAAAAACGCATTGATTAAATACATTTACATGACATTCATGTTCAAACTTGTTATCATTAAATAATAGCAATTATTTAGAGAAACTGGCATTAGGAGGAAAGTTTTTGATTAAAAAATATACTTGTAAAAATGGTGTAAGGATCGTTATGGAGAACATACCAACTGTACGTTCAGTTGCGATTGGTATATGGATTCATGCTGGTTCTAGAAATGAAAATGAGAAAAATAATGGGGTTTCGCACTTTTTAGAGCACATGTTTTTTAAAGGAACAGAGACGCGTAGTGCAAGAGAAATTGCAGAATCATTTGATAGCATTGGTGGGCAAGTAAATGCGTTTACTTCAAAAGAATATACGTGCTATTATGCGAAAGTGCTAGATGAACATGCTAAGTATGCGTTAGATGTTTTAGCGGATATGTTCTTTAATTCAACATTTGATGAAGAGGAATTGAAGAAAGAGAAGAATGTTGTATTTGAAGAAATTAAAATGTATGAAGATACACCAGATGATATCGTACATGACATGTTAACGAAAGCAACATATGAAACGCATCCGCTTGGATACCCAATTCTAGGTACAGAAGAAACGCTTGAAACATTTACAGGGGATACACTGCGTCAATATATAAAAGATCATTATACACCTGAAAATGTTGTAGTTTCGATTGCTGGAAATATTGATGAAACATTTGTTCAAACGGTGGAACAATATTTCGGTAACTATGAGGGAACAACAAATCGTGAACAAGTACATAGCCCAATTTTTCATTTTAATAAAGTTGCTCGCAAGAAGGAAACAGAGCAAGCTCATTTATGTTTAGGATTCCAAGGATTGCAAATGGGACATGAAGATATTTATAACTTAATTGTATTAAATAATATATTAGGTGGAAGTATGAGTAGCCGCTTATTCCAAGAAGTGCGTGAACAAAGAGGATTAGCATACTCAGTGTTCTCGTATCATTCTTCTTATGAAGATACAGGGATGTTAACACTTTATGGTGGTACAGGAAGCCAACAATTAAATACTTTATATGATACAATGCAAGAAACTTTAGAGACGTTGAAAAATACCGGTATTACAGAGAAAGAACTTGTGAACAGTAAAGAACAGCTTAAAGGAAATTTAATGTTGAGTTTAGAGAGTACGAATAGTCGTATGAGTCGTAATGGTAAAAATGAATTACTTCTTAGAAAACACCGTTCTCTTGATGAAATTATTGAGAGTGTAAACAAAGTGACGAAAAAAGATGTAGATACATTGGTTCGCACTATGTTTACCAATGAATTTTCTGCAGCACTAATTAGTCCAAATGGAGAGCTTCCAAAAGGAATGAAATAAGGCGAAATAACCGTATCTCTTACGAGGAGATGCGGTTATTTTTATGTAGTAAGCTTTTTAACGTTATAAGAGATTTTGAATGTTAGGAAGAGGATTTCATTTTCTTGGTATTTTTTAGAGATATGTAGAATACGTACTTATTACAGGATGAGATTTGAGAATATTGTACGAAAGATTTTGGGTAAAGGAGAGAGTGACATGCGTTTAAGTGAATTAAGTGGAAAAGAAATTGTGGATTTGGAACGTGCGGAAAGAATGGGGATTTTAGGTCATGCTGATTTAGAAATAAACGAGAAGGATGGGAAAATTCAAGCTCTTATTATACCAGTGGGAAAATGGGGTGGTTTCAAAAGAGAACAGCAAGAAGTAAGGGTAGAATGGAGCCGGATTAAAAAGGTCGGTCATGATATGATTATTTTTGATCTTGCAAACCGTCCAGGCTCACAGTAAAAGATAACCATTTCGGTTGTCTTTTTTTTCTATTTCTAGGTAGTAATACACTACTTTCAGGCTTAGTAAAAAGCGGGAGATAAAATGCTCCCCTATAGAAGTTCAATTGGTGAAGGCTAATAATTCATGTTAATAAAAGAACACCTAATGAATATAGCTTTATTTTATAGAATTTCACATGTTTAGAAATAGTGGATGCCTTTGTTTTTCAATCACCTCTAACTCGTACGGTACATATGATGTGGAGGAAAAAGAAAAAGTAGGCGCTTTTCTTATAAATGATAGAAAAAAGAAGGTGAAGTAGGGAATGTTGACTGAGATGCACATCGCTGTCATAGGAGGAGACGCAAGACAGCTAGAAGTGATTCGTAAGTTAGTTGAACTTGATGCAAAACTTTCATTAGTAGGGTTCGATCAACTGGATCATGGTTTTACAGGGGCAGCAAAAGAGAGTATGCAAGATCTAGATTTCACTTCTTTAGATGCAATTATTTTGCCGGTAGCAGGAACAAATGCAAAAGGGGAAGTAGATACTATTTTTTCAAATGAAAAAATTGTGATTACGAAGGAACAAGTTGAAAAAACACCAGCAAGCTTTACTATATATTCAGGAATTGGTACACCGTATTTGGAGAATATTGTAACTACTACAAATCGAAAACTTGTGAAATTATTCGATCGTGATGATGTAGCGATCTACAATTCTATTCCAACGGTAGAAGGAACATTAATGATGGTTATTCAAAATACAGATTATACGATTCACGGTTCGAATGTAATGGTTTTAGGATTTGGTAGAACTGGAATGAGTGTAGCTAGGGCTTTTCAATCACTAGGAGCGCATGTCAAAGTAGGAGCAAGGCGCTCGGAACATATCGCTCGTATTTCAGAAATGATGTTTTCTCCTTTTTATATGCATAACATCGAGGAGGAAGTAAGTGATATTGATATTGTTATTAACACAATTCCACACCTTGTTGTAACAGCAAGTGTCATTTCACGGATGCCGGCGCACACTTTAATTATTGACCTAGCCTCTAGACCAGGTGGCACGGACTTTCGCTATGCAGAGAAACGAGGAGTTAAAGCATTGCTAGCGCCAGGTCTTCCCGGAATTGTTGCACCGAAAACAGCGGGGCAAATTTTGGCGAATGTTCTTTCTCAGCTATTAACAGCAGAGATGGTTGCAAGAGAGGAGAATGGGAAATGAGTTTGAAAGGGAAGCGGATTGGCTTTGGATTTACAGGTTCGCATTGTACGTATGCAGAAGTTATGCCACATGTAGAAAAGCTGATTGCAGAGGGGGTGGAAGTACTGCCAGTTGTTTCATACACTGTACAAACAACAAATACTAGATTTGGTGAAGGGGCAGAGTGGATTGAAAGAATTGAGGAGATAACAGGAAATAAGGTTATTAATTCTATCGTAGGGGCAGAACCACTTGGTCCCAAAATACCATTAGATTGTATGGTGATTGCTCCACTAACAGGAAATTCAATGAGTAAATTTGCTAATGCGATGACAGATTCTCCGGTACTAATGGCAGCAAAGGCAACGCTTCGGAATGGGAAACCCGTTGTATTAGCAGTTTCGACAAATGATGCTCTTGGTCTAAATGGTGTAAACCTAATTACACCAAGAGGATGACGACAAAAAGCAAACGCTTATTTGTCGCCATCTTTAGGGAGCTTAGGGTAGATCACAAGCTTGAAATCATCGAGCCTTTGCCATTTTTCTTTCGTGTAAATAGCTTTTTTCAGAACAGACTTTAACAGGCTATTCTTTTTCATTGGATCATCTGTTTTGAAATAAAGATCTAATACATGCTCTACTTGAGGAATCTTATCTTTTTTTACGCGTTCCTTTGTTATTTCAGTATTAATTTCCTTTTGGAGGTTCTCCATCATGTCAGTAATTTCATTCATGCGATCTGATACAACATTAGAACGTTCCAAAAACATATCAACCGTATAAACGCCTCGTTCTAATAAATCGTGTAAATTATTTTTTTGCTTTTGAACATCTAATAATTCTTTTTCAAGCTTGCGTAATGTAGCTTGATTTATTTTTATTACTTGCTTTTCTTTAGAAAGACTGTCTTGAATATTTTTAGCAAAATCAGCTTTGTAATTGATATACCATTCCTTTAAAGCCTCGAGTAAACGTCTTTCGATTAATTCTGTATAGCTTGATTTGTTTTCACAACCACGGTGTTTACAATCCATTGTCTTTTTTCGATTCTTTGGATACCTTTGCACCATGCTGTATCCGCATTTCCCACATCTGATAATTCCGGCTAGGGGATTCTTTAATCCATTCGTATTATAAGGAACGTGATATCTTGTATTTAATTTCTCCTGTGCTTTTTCAAATAAACTTTCTGAGATAATCGAATCATGTTTTCCATCTGCAATAATCCATTCTGATTTATCTTGTCTAGTGCAACTACGTTTCGTTGCATCCGGACGTTTCACTTCTTTTCTTTTTTGCCACGTTACTTTTCCGATGTAAATATTATTTTTTAACATATCTAACACGCTGTATGGATTCCAGTCGTTCCCTAATTTACTTTTATAGCCAAGCTGATTTAATTTGTTCGTAATCATGGAGGCTCCCATATCCTCATTTGCATACCATTCAAATATCATTCTGACAACAGAGGCTTCTTCTAGATTAATCGTTAACGTACGCTCACGCTTATTTAAGCGATGGATATCGTATCCGTATGGTGCGTGCGTACCAAGGTAATTGCCAGCCTCTACACTTGCAATACGACCACGTTGCATCCGGCGGGTAATAATCTTTAACTCTTTACGCGCCATAAACGCCTCAAATTCACTGTATTCTTCGTCCCACTCATCGTTAAGGTCATAAGTCTTCCTAGGTGTCATAATCTTCGTATTGGAGCGTTTAAATGTCTCTAAAATGATTCCTTGTTCTTTCATGCCACCACGACCTAAACGGTCCATATCCATGCAAAGAACAACGTCATATTTGTTATCCTCAATTTCTTCGAGTAGTGCTAACATCTCAGGACGTTTCACTAAGCTCTCACCAGAAACGATTTCCTCACGAACAGCTAAAACATTTAAACTTTTCTCTTTAGCGATTTTCAGCAGGGTAGTGCGGTGTTTTGCTAAAGTTTCGCCTTCACCACGTGCTTCGGCTTCTAGATCAGCGCGTGATTTACGTAAGTAGATCGCGGTTCTCATAGCAGTACCTCCTGTATTCAGTATTAATTATACGAAGAGTACATGACATAAATTATAAAAATTCAATGTTTAAGTAGAAGTTATAGTTTTTATTATGTAATTAGACATGTTTGTGAAAAAATATTTTCCAAATGACAAGCTAGCAGCTGATTTTCATAATGCAACAAGTGTTGCTTCGCAGGATGAATGAAACATTGAAAGTTTTTGCAATGAGATATATCGATTCTTTTCTTGTTTCGGGGAGGTTTAATGTCCTTGACATAAAAGTAACAATACAAAAATGTAGTTTGAAATTGTTTGCTTTTGCTTCTTTGTAGCCTTAAAAATCGCAGAAGCATTAGAAAGTACTGTAGAAAAAATTTTAAAATATAACGTGCGAAAAGCGCACTTATAAACTAGTTAGAAAGAAAGGGGGAAAATATCAGCACTTCCAATGGCAGTACCAATTGATCTAAAGCATAAATATATAAAAAGCACTTCAAGAGGTGACATCATGAGCCAACAAGAGGAATATGCAGCGACTTATGAATTTGGAAAAACGAAAGTTTATGTTGTGGCTCCTGAACCTAAAACACAAAAGGAAATTGAAAACATCCTTCGAGCATATTACGAGGCTGGTTGGGCCATCATCAAAGAAATGCAAGCAAAAGAAAGTATCGAGGATTAATTCCTCTTTTTTTCATAAAAAATAGACAAGTTATGTATTCTATAAATTTTATTGTAATTCTTTGAAAACTGAATACGGAGGTGAACAAATATGGGAACAAGTATATATTGCAATTCATCGATAGGTGGATTGCTACGTAATGCTAGAGAATGTTGTGAAAGATGGACAAATTCATTCAATAGAGCCACCAACAAGTGGTCATGGGGAACAGTCCTTTGTATATAAAAGTGGAAAAGTAACTCGTATGGATGAGCGGAAAACACAGTTACTTTAATCAAATTTGAATTTTGTTCGGGATGAAAATTTAGTGAAACAAAAAGTAATGAATACAAGGAAAAATCCCTGGGGGACAGGGATTCGATAAGGGAGATATTGTTGTCGTGCAATGTCGAAATTTGGCGTATTCAACAAATTAATATTATCACGAATTTTCAGTGGATTGTGATAGTGGATGTGTCAAAAATGTGTACAGATTTCATATAAAAGCGTTATTTGTTAAGAAATGAGGAGGTGTAATAGTGAATAATTGGATGGTGATATGAAAAAAGAATCCTTTATATAAAGGATTCTTCTGGTGATGAATTTTAACCTTCATAGTCACATTCATTACAAGAATTATCTTTTTCATTACAGCAAATACAGAACGTTTTTTGGATAAATATATTCCCGACACTAGGACTGTTAGTGGTATTTGAGAAAGTAAGGCTTTCGAAATCTTCCACTTGAAATATCCGTGGTGAATCCTCTTCACTTAATCTAGCGGTAATTGGTATGCGAGATCCTCTTGTTCGAATAGTTACCTCAAAAGGGGCACTATTACCAGCAGCAGAAATCTGAATTAATGTTTTATTGTGATTTTTGGTAAAGTCTTCAAAAATAGTTCTTGAAGTGTTAGGGCGTAAGAAAAAATCTAGGGGGATATTTCCAGTTAAATTTACTCCCGAACCGGAAATTGTATGAGTCTCAACGAAACATTTATGCTCTTTTTGACTAGAATACGAGTGATATTGGTTTTTATAACACTTCTTACCATTTTCATAAAAATAATCCGCCATACGTATGTCACTCTCCTTGTTAGTTGTCCATATATATTATTTGTGAAATAGAAATGGTGCTTGGACGAAATTTAAAAAATTTAAGGGATCTATTATGTACCGAAAAGTCAGTAAAAGGGTGGGGGAAAATCAGTTGGATAAAATGGACGAAAGTGTTATTTGAATAGAAAGAGGTTAGAGAATGATAAGGTAAAAAGTTTCACAAATTATCAACTTTAAATCAATGTTCATAGTATGAAAGGTGACGGGTGAGAATATTTACGAGGGTGGGGTGAATAAAAATGTTTCCCAGTTATTTTTACAATGAAATGCGAAAGCGTCCTTTAGGTGGGCATGGTCCTGCGCAAAGTACAATTCAAGCTGTTCACCAGGCTATACAAGCACAGCAACAAGCGATACAAGCACAACAACAAGCACAACAAATGCAACAAAGTATACAACCTTACTATCATTCATTGCAATATTATTATCCAATGTACATTATGCAGTATAGGATACCTTTTTCAACGGTTCCGTATGAAACTGCATATTATTTGTAGCAAATAGTCACAGAAGACATAACTGTTCGATGGACACTTATTCATAAATAGTTTAACAAAAACGTTATTTGATAAAAAAGAGCACATGTGTGAATGTGCTCTTAGAAAGATAGCAATCTATGAGAGAGGGTCTTCATACAATAAAGTATGCTTGTCTCATTAAGGCGTGTCAAAAATAAACAAAAGCGCCACTTTGAAGCAGAATGTGAATGTTGATTCAGGAAAAGGAAAAATAAAAATAGATATTGAAAGCCAGATGAAGACCCTAATATCTTTTGAAAAACTTTTGTAGTCAGATTTTCCTTCTGAAGTGAATTTTTTATATTGTATGTTGTTTTTTGATAGCTGAGTATGTCCGTAAAAGAATAAAAACGCTAAATTTAATGAATATTTTATTTAAAAAAAACATCACAATAAAAAGAGCACCTTCGAACAGTGCTCTGTAAAGGAAAAGAATCTTTGCAATTAATTGAAAAGTTGTAAAAGGATACCGTTCAGTTTATAGCTTAGATATTATTTTTTGATTCAAAATAGCATATGAGTATTGAGGGAGAAGTGTGAAAAAACAAAAGAGCAGCTAGCAAAAGCTAACTGTTTGGTTCATGGGTAATAGAGAAAGTAACTTAATGGGTTATCTATTATATTGACGGAAGATTTATTAAATAATCATAGTGGTAATTTATTATTTATTTTAACTTAAGGCTGGTTCCAAAAAAGTGACATACCAACAAAATATAGAACTATTAAAAGGAAAATTGCTATGAAAATAACTGAAAAAATCTTTTTCATTAGTAGACCTCCTTTATGAAGAATATTAACATTTATCCAGAATTTGAACAAAATAGTTATTTAAATAAAAGAAACCCCGTTTATCTACGGGGCTCCTAAGGGTAATCGTCAAGTAATGACGTACTCGACTAATTAACCGTAACATGAACTTTTTGGAAATAATACTGGTAAATGTGTCCAAATGAATCAGGGCCGTCATTTTGAATAAAATCGTTATTTCATAATAAATAATCTAAGAGCACACATATAAGCGTGCTCTTAGATTAGAAAGGTAGATTTCTATGAGTAGAGAATCTCCATACAATAACATATGCTTGTCCAGTATAAATGTGAAAAGTTTTTAATAAAAACGCTATTTTAATTGCAAATAAAAAGAGCACATTCATGTATGCGCTCTTGGATAACGGTTGTTATATTTTATTTTAGTGCTTATCTTTCATCGGATGTATCAAATTTATCAATCAATTTAAAGATAATTTCTAGAAGAACTGTAAATAAAATGGCGAAAATCAACACGGCATGAGGGGATAATTTCACCGTTGTAAAATTAAGATTTGCTAACCCAAAATATCCGACATACATCGTAAGAAATGTACTAACAATTGAAATTGTGAATCCTAAGAAACCTAATTCTATTAGTTTTTCCTCAGATAGTTTGAATACTCGTAATATGAAAGAGAAGATTATTCCAAATATGAAAAATCCAATAGATAACGTCAATAGTGACATTATACTTGTATATTCAATGTCATTAGGCATCCATTGTTTCATTCCTACAATTATAACTGTAGGGAGAACAATAGGTAGTACCAGTGGTAACACTATTTGAAGAACTGCAAATAGTCCATTGATGTTATTTGTTTCATTGTTATTTTGATTATTCATAAAGCCTCCAAAAAAAATATAAAGATTAATATCCTAGAGGATTTTAACACAAAAGTATTAGTAAAGATACATTCAAAAATAAAGATGGATTTAAACAAAAATTTTATATTGTAATAATATACAGAGTTTATTGGGGATGGTTCTATAAATAAAAACTCTACTCTCAACGACGAGAGCAGAGTTCATGGATGCAGTTGCTGAGTTCGTGGGATGGTGAACGCCAGCAATTGAATAATATCATGATTATTCAGAAAAAACACCGAGTAAATATTTCTAACTTTTCTAATAATAGTAAATTGATGTGAAATGAATAAAATCGTTATTTACATTGTATATGTAAAAAGAGCATCTGATATAGGTGCTCCTAGAAAGAAGATTCCAATGCCTTTAAGTCTCCTTGTTTATATTGATTATTTATATGCTAGTTTCATTGTAAATGTGAAAGTCGAAATAACTGAAGTGAAATATGTATACAAAAAAGAGAACTATATAAAAGTGCTCTTTCAAGAACTTGTATTGTTATTTATTTAATACTAATAATTACTAACAAAAAGAAATTGAAGTTTGCTTACTGCTATATAAGATACAGAAAATTTACTATTGTAGGGATTGCCATGAATGTGCTTATTGAAATTGTTGTTGACCGCCCATTTGCTGTCCTTGTTGGTTACCCATTTGCATACCTTGTTGACCGCCCATTTGCTGCCCTTGTTGGTTACCCATTTGCATACCTTGTTGACCGCCCATTTGTTGCCCTTGTTGTCCACCCGTTTGACCAACTTGTGATTGAGCCTGAGAAATAGCTTGATTTACTTGGCTTAATGTCTGATTAGCTTGTAGATACTGTAAACCTTGATTTAATGTTTGAATAGCTTGTTGTAATTGTTGATCAGCTTGTTGCATTTGTTGTTGAGACTGTTGGCTAAATTGTTGAAGCTGTTGCATCAGTTGGTTAGCTTGTTGCAATCCTTGTTGCGGCTGTTGTTGTTGACCTTGAGATGCTTGAGATAAAGACTGTTGTAACTGCTGAATTTGATCTTTAAGACTAGTTAATTCTTGTGAAACTTCTAAATCAGCAGCTTTTCGTGCCACAGCTTCAACTTTTTTCTCTGTTCGTTTGTCCATTTTATAATCCTCCTTTTGTACCCACATAGTAGTGAGCAACATCTTTTATATTGTGCAAATTTTTGGGTTAAATACTAAATAAAAAAATAAATTTAAAATACAGAGAATTAGGAAAGGGGCATAAAGATAAAGTTTTAATTACAAATAGGACAAGCGAAATCGCTTGTCCCATGAGGAGTAAATTAACTTAGGTAGATTTTAAAAGTAACAAAATGACTCGTATTGGTAAATTGACTCATGAATAGTATGTGTGAATGGGAAAGGATTATACAACAAAATAACAGACAACTGAAAAAGTTGTCTGTTATTAAAGCCCTTGGATAACGGTGGGGAGTCCGTCAGAGAAATTATGGAAATGTCAATAGCTTTTTAAAGAGTCTGTACAAAATCAGCATTGATTATACAAAATTTGTTAATGATTTGGCAGACAACATTTTTAGTTGCCTGCCTGTGGGTCTCATGAGTTTGTGAGATTAACTAATGGCATACTCATTGAAAGAGGGAGTGAACCGCTAGTTCGAATGGCTTATGGATAGTGTGTGCAGCCTTTTTGAAAATATGTAAAAAGGATATGTCTATTTAAAAAATCAAATATAGCACAAATATAGCGTGTTCATAGGAAGATGGGTTTTTATGAGTGATGTTCTCTATACAATAACATATGCTTGTTTCGTTTAAATGTGTCAAAAATCAACAAAAACGCCATTTGATACTGAAATTATCCACTATAAAAAGAGCACTATATACGTGCTCTTATCAGGGCCTCAGAGAGTGGAATGTGGCACACATGATAATATATGCAAGTTACTCATCAAGGTGTAAATATCTAACAAAAATTTCATTTTATAAAAAACATCACAATAAAAAGAGTACCTTCGAACAGTGCTCTTTAAGAGGAAATAAGCCTTGGAATCAATTGAAAAGTTGTAAAAGGATACCTTTCATTTTAATGCTTAGATATTATTTTTGATTCAAAATAGTATATGAGTATTGAGGAAGAAGTGTGAAAAAAACAAAAAAGCAGCTAGCAAAGGCTAACTGCTCGGCTCCAATGGGGGAATGGAGAAAGATTATATCTACAGTATTTGCGGAATATTGAGTTTTATTCAGGGAGGAAGAGAGAAAGTTATGTTACATATTTGATGAAGAATTCTTTTATTAATAGTAACGTTCCCAAAAGAAACAAGATTTCAATCGTGAACCAGAACATACTTTTTTGTGGATTTTTAAATTCCATCATTACGGAGAAAAATAAATAACTTGCAATGAGCATGATAATAAAGAGACGGATTATATCAGACATTTATAGCACTCCTTACAATTAACCACTTGTTACGTCTTCTCATTACTATTGTTACAGCAAAATAGAAAACAATCAGGGCCACTGCTGTAATAGCAAAATATTTAACATAGGGGCCAGCTACTTCGTTTATATTCTCCCACTTTTCTACAAGCTTCCAACCTAGATATACAAATAAGGCCGACCAAGGAATAATTGCAAGCGTAGTAAGCGTAATAAATCTAAAAACACAATAACAAGGAATGTGAACAAGCATATATTCATACAATTGTATGGATAGTTCGTTTTCAATATGTTATCCCATAATTTTTCAAGAGAAAGCACTTAATTTTTGGGAGTGCTCTCTTTCACATTTTAAGAAGGACAAGCATATATTGGAGTATGGGACAAGATCTCCAAGGTCCTATTCAATACTCATTGAAAACTCCTACACATTTGGGCATCTACTGACGTGGATGCTCTTTTTATTGAACAAAATGGGCGCATACTCTATCGTAAATTCTTGTGGATGTTAGGGCGCGGCGGTGATAAAAACGGTCTAATGTCCGTTATTATCCACTTTTTAATCAGTGAATTGCATGGTATTCCAGAATATAATACTTCTGTTGTTGCAAACAGTGAAGAGCAAGCAGAAACAAGCTCTGATGAAGTAAAGAAAACTGTTCGCAGACATGAAATTTTGAAAAAAAGCTTTTAAAGCAACTGAAACACAAACGACTTCGAAGGCTACTGGAAGTATAGTGAAGTTTAGAACATCAAACGGAGATACGAAAGATAGTCTTCGTGATGGTGAGGTTCTGATGTGCGCTTACGTGAATTTTCTACAACGAACTCAAAAGTAGTAGGTGTACTAGAACAAAAAGATTACGAGATTGATGGTCGTGAAGGTGATTGGGTTCATGTAAAAGATCGCGGATGGATTTATTTTGGTAAGTATATTCGTTGGGTTAGATAATACAAGATCTATCCTTAATTTAGGGTGTTTTTTAGATACTACTAACAATGGTACATTATATCAACCTCACATGTATAGGTTATACAAGTATGAGTTGTTATTAAGAATCACTTTTTTGTTCTAAACATATAGTTTATAGAAGTAATCTTTATGTACAAGGGGTGGGTAGATTGGATAGAAAAGTAAGAAAAAATGATTTTGTTTCCGGATTTGTACCACATCATAACCATGGATCTGTTGATTATACATCCGTGGCAGATGGTCATGTACATCAATGTTTGGATGTAACATCACCACCAATTCCGACGCAAGAGGGAGGACATATTCACTATACAGAAGGATATGTTCTATTTGAGGATGGGCACACCCATTATTATAAGGCATACTCAGGACCAGCCATTCCTGTTGGAAATGGAATGCATGTTCATTATTATGATTTTTACACGACTGAAGATGATGGGCATAAACACCATGTTAAAGGAGTGGATCAACCTGCTCCAGGGAATAAATAAAAATTATAATACAGCAATTACTATCCAAAAAGGGCATTAGAGATGTCCTTTACTTAAAAATCCTAAAGATAAATAAAACACAGGGAGGATTAAAATCCCCCCTGTTGTAAAATCAGACTATCCTCTTAATACTCTAAATGCTGCTCTTATTTTTCTAGCAAATTCTAATGGTGGTTCAATAGATTCAAAGTGCATATACATTGCCCGTGGTTCGTCAAATAACCAGTGATTATGAATCGCTGTAACTATAATATCTCTTTTTCTAAGTTCAGTTAATAACGGGTTAATTTCTTCTTGTAAAAGCACAGTTTCTCCTAAATTTAACGCATTACCTCTACTATCCAGATCTTCAAATGAAAAAAATTGAGGGTTTACAAGTGGAGACCTTGTTCTACGTCCAAGAATCGTAAATCTAATATTACGAAACTTTTGTACCAAACATACTCCCTCCGGAGTGACTGATCCCTCTCCACCTAAGATTCTCGCAAATTCATTACATAATTGACTGCTAGATGAACATCTAGATTCGCATGAATGATAATCATCTGAATACATAAAATCCCTTCTTTCCATATATACGTAGTGTTAGGGACAAGCAATTCCCTATAATAAAATATTCATACTATACGGAAAAGGTTTGGACTATTTATTTACTACTAATGAGATTAAATACTATAATCCTTACATAATTATTTATTAATACTTATATTTTCATATTCGGACTAAAGAAAATCCTTGTTTTTTACCCTTTTTTTAGGTTCTGTCCTTCGCTTTTTATTTGAATATCTCTAATTGTTTTATTTATATTTAAATAGAACACTAAATAAGAACTGTCTGTGCTAATTGTTCCATACGTTGCAATAGGATCATAACTCATGAAAAGACCTCCTTGAAATAACACCTAAATCATACCAATCTCATGCAACAACTGTAAATATTACATTCCCATAAATCCGTGATTAAGGAGTTGCAGAAACTTATTTTTAAAACTCCAATCAAGTTGAACTCTTCGTTGTTAGACAAAAATAAAAATCACCTCATTTGAAGTGATTTTTATTATGATAACACTCTACTCTGACAGGTTTTGTTACTAAATTTATCTCCCAACCTTTTCGATCGTTACATCCATTTTACATTCCTCTGATTCCTTTAATGCATTTTTTAGTAAATCTAAAAAAGAGGTTCCTTGAATAGTATGATAGTTTGCTAAGTTAGTTATTTTAGCAGGAATTTTATCTCCATAAGGTGGTTTTTTTGTTATATCTTCAAAATCCCATATTACCTCTGATGGAGGGATTTTGCTCAATTTTTCTCTAATTTCTTCCACGTTTTTTAATGCCGCAGACACATCCTGCCATTTTAATCTTTCAAAATATAAATCCTGCATTAATAAAGGGTATTTAGTTCCCCAACCATCAGGCTCACAGTGGTATGACACTGTTGAGAAAAAACTGTGTAGAAAGTCAGGGTGTCCTGCTTCATAAAAAAACATATCTACAGAAAATCCTACTGCCATTTTTATCAGTCCTCTTTTATAATTTTTATTTCAGGTAATGCATTAGCTTTTTTACTTATTTCTGTTCTAATTTCTTTCAAAATTTCATTAGAAACAGTTTGTCCTCTTATTGTGGAGGTAATTTTTCGTAAAAAAAGACGCAATCAAAAGAGAACACCTCGGATGAGTAACAATGAACGCATTTTAACTATATCACAAGATATTACCTTTAACTGCCAATTTACATATGATAACAAAATAGTTAATAGGAGATGTAATCGATGTTAACAAATCTGTTTCATGTATTATCAAAGTACCAGCAGAATCAAAAGAATACACATTTTTATTCCACAAGGATTCAACTTTTATGGGGTCGGTATTTTTATTAGAAGATGAGAGGCAGTGTAGTTTGATGAATGAGGAGATAGTTACTAAAACAGGTGCAATTACATCGGAGCAACTCAAGAGGGACTTTTTTGGAGATTTAAAAGGTTGGGTATGGATTACGGTTGATGACGTGGGTTTATATAGAAGAAAGCGACAGATCAAGAGGTAGCTATGTATTGTTATGTAAAAGAAAATTTAGCTGATAAAGTGAAAGTCCCTCTCGAGTGAGGGGGACTTTTGTTTTTAGATTATGATTAGTTGTTAATCGAATATAATTCAATTTAATTTAATACGACAAGTATTAACTAAATTTTTTTGATTGTTTTAATTCTATTTTTATTTATAACTTCTATCTACAGCTTTCATCAGTTCCCAATCATTTCTTAATTCTTTTTTCTTTGTGTGTATTTCATTAATACCGTGGTTCAATTCTTTACGTAAGGTCCCTAAATCTTCCGTCGCTTTTTTTCCCGCACCATTTTGTGACCAACCAGCTTGTACGAGGTTATAAATGTCGTTGATACGCTCTTGATTTTCATTTATATATGTGATTAATTTGTTTAAGCTTTCAAAAGCGTCTTCTATATGTTCTTCGTTAAAGTACATTTGTCTCATTTTTTTATCCACCCAAATCCTTGGAAATTTTCGTCCGCATTTTTATATTCGTCCGCCTTTTTCTTAATAAACTCTGCAACTTCTTGAGACTTTAAAGCATATACTCGGCTAGTCTGATCTAAAAGGTGATAAAGTTCATTTATTCTATTTTCCATACGCTGACTCTTTGTTGATTTTAGAGACTGTTTTACTTCGTCAATTACCCGTGGGATATGGTTTCGGAAGGCTTCTGCGCTCTGTTTCATTTCGTTTGCTGACTTCTCTAGATATTCCATGATAACTTTTACCTCCCCGACACCATTAATAGAATATCTCGGAGATTGATAAATTTCTTTTCCTGTACTAGCATCTATCAATTTATTATCTATATTTCCGAATTTGTCATAATGATAATTGCCTAATCCATGAAAATCTTTATCTTTTGAGACAGAGTCGCTGAATCTATCAATCATATGAAAACCATAGTCATCTGTAGCTGTTTTAAAATCCGAATCAATCATATATGTATCGCCAATATGATTTTTATCTTCCCATAGAAAACCACCAGAAATAGAATCCTTAGGGTTAATGTAATTCGTTATTTTTCCTTTGTATTCTCCTGAGTCCACCTTTTCTTGAATTTCTTTTGGTAACATATCATAAACACCGGGAGCAGAATAAGTTATTGCAGGCACATCGCACATCGCTGCAGCATATTGAGCATTTGCACCACCTAACGAATGACCTGTGACTGTTATCGTAGCTTCACCGCCATATTCCTTTTTTACTATTTCTAAGAGAGACGTTGCTTGCGTAAATTGATTTGGTGCTACTACTTGAGTTTTATCAGATGGATCTATTTTCTCCCCATCTTGTAAAGGTTTGTCACCTTTGAATATATACTTAAAATCTGTCAAATAATCTGGTCCTGCTCTGTCTATTGATTTACCACCCTCTGTACCTCTATAGGATACAACAACTTCTTTAGTTTGCTTATTGTAAAAAACTGTTGCATCAAACCCAGTTACAGGGTCATGTAATGTTGCGCCTTCGGGATGGATTGGTATCCACTTTTCATCTCCTCTCCCATCGTTAGCAACTATCACTCTCTCTTTTTGATATGCTGCGTCAGACAAACTATTATAGGTTTTATCTGAGATCCTATTCCTCATAATATTCCCCCTTTTCTAAATATTACTATTATAATTATAATAGTAATGGAGGTGATAATAAATGAAAAAAATCTTATTAATTACATTTTTGTTAATTTTAGGGATTAGCTCATGCGCCGTCTATAAATTTTATAAAGTGACACATCCCTATAGTGAGCAAGAAGAAAACGAGATTAAAGAAAAAGCATCGAAAGCAACTGTCGAGTATTTTAAAACAAAGAAAAATTGGGATATTACCGTGACAAAAGTAGAATTTTCAGCGGATATTACTAGTAGCTCGATTACTGTTGATGGCTATGTGACTGACGACAAAAAGAAAGAAGTATATGCAAGTGTAGACTATAGAAATGATTATGAAGTTAAATACGCGAGTGATTAATTACTCTAAATGAAAATTATTTTTACTACATAATACTTAATTATAATTAAAAAACAATCTATTTATTAATATAAAAATATCGAAATTCAGATGAAGATAAACTATGTTTTTTTATCATCACCTGAGTTGCATCACTTTACAATTGGAAGGCACATACAATTCCTTTATTCTAATTACTTTTATATTAATTAGGGTAGTATAGAGGAGATAATAAATGAAAAAAGTCCTATTCGTTATATTTTTGTTAATTTTAGGAATGGGATCGTGTACTGTTTATCAATTTTATACAGTAACACATCCCTATAGTGAGCAAGAAGAAAACGAGATGAAAGAAAAAGCATCAAAAGCGGCTATTGAATATTATAAAAAAGAGAGGAACTGGGATATCACGGTAACAAAAATGGAATTTTCAACGGATATAAATAGAAGTTGGATTTATGTTTATGGTTATGTATCTGGGGATAAAAAGAAAGAAGTGTTTGCTCGAGTAGAATATCGTAATGATTATGAAATAGATAGTACGAGTAATTAAACTTTCTAATCAAGAATTACTTTTTCTGTTTAATAATTAATATATTTCTATATGAGTGTACAATTAGTGACGCTCATATGAAAATAACAGTTTTTTTAGTTTCATGTTAGATGTCTATTATATTTATTTCTTAATTTAGTAATACTCAATTCTGCTACATCTCTCCGTAATTTTATAGATTTGGTAATATAAGTTATAATGAGAAACAGGGGGATTATAATTCGGAATTCGCTTAAAATTATAACAATTGTCGAAATTATTCTTATCAGTGTTGCAGCCTGTACTGTTATTAAATTAAGACCGATTATAAGCCCTATAACATCTATGTCCCCTGAAGAAAGGCAAAAAATAAAAGACAAAGCTGAACATGCTACTATTGATTATTTTAAAAAAGAAAAAAATGTTGATGTTATTGTTACAGACATGGAATTTTCAGGAGAGTTAGGTGGAGGTACAATTTTTGTTAATGGACATTATTCTAATGATGAAACCAAAACATTTGCTGTTACTGTTTACTGGAAAGATGATTATAGAGTCCAAGAATAGTAATGCAGAAAAAAAGAGACCTAGATTAAGGATGGCACTGGAAAAGTGATTGCTTTGAAAAAATAATGTGCATTTTCTCGATATGTTGAAAAAGAAAGGGGTTTGTCACCTGTATATAGAAGGTGATGGAGTCCTTTTTCAGGGACCTCAGATTAATAGGGCTCTTTTATATTTTTCTTCTTTATAATGGATTAAGGGTGATAAACGAATGAAAAAGGTAATAATCGTTATTGTTTTGGTAGTTTTTGGTATAGGGGCGTATCTTGCGGTTCAATATAACAAAGCGTTACATCCTTACACCGCACAGGAAGAAAAGGAAATGAAAGAAAAATCTTCACAAGCTGCTGTTGAATATTTTAAAAAAGAAAAAAATTGGGATATTAAAGTTACTAAAGTTGAATTTTCTGGATCTTTGGGAGGTGGTTCTATTTTTGTACATGGATATGTTAAGGAAAATCGAGAAAAGGTATCTGCAACAATAAAGTATAATAAAAATTACGAAGTATCTGGAGTAACTGTAAGCGAAAAACTACATAATATGGAAAGTGGAAAAGAGTGAAAATTTCATTAATTACATATAATTTGTGATTTTGGTAAATATCATCAAGCAAAAAAGTTAACTGAAATTAGTTAGCTTTTTTGCTTAGCTCTATATGTTGTGCTAGACAACTCTTTATAGGTTTTATCTGAGATTATATCCCCTATAACGTCCCTTTATTTCTGAATATTTAATATTATAATGGTAATGGGGGTAATAATAAATGAAGAAAATCCTATTAATTACATTTTTTTTGATTTTAGGAATGGGATCGTGCGCCGTCTATAAATTTTATAAAGTTACACATCCCTATAGTGAGCAAGAAGAAAGCGAGATTAAAGAAAAAGCTTCAAGAGCAGCTGTCGAACATTTTAAGAAAGAGAGAAATTTGAATATTACAGTGACGAAAGTAGAATTTTCAGCAGATATTTCTAGAGGCTGGATTGATGTTTATGGTTATGTAACTGAAGACAAGAAGAAAAAAGTATATGCAAATGTGGAATATAAAAATGATTATAAAGTTGAAGGTTCGGTTGATTAATTATTTTAAATAAATATTTTTTAATACATTATGTTTATTTAGAATTAACAGCACTGCTTTATTAAGATGAGAATATCGAAACTCAGATGAAGAAAAAATTTATTTGTTATCATCACTTTACAATTGGAAGGCACATACAATTCCTTTATTCTAATTACTTTTACGTTAATTAGGATAGTATAGAGGTGATAATAAATGAAAAAAATACTATTAATTACGTTTTTGTTGATTTTAGGGATTGGGTCGTGTACTATTTATGAATTTTATAAAGCTACACACCCCTATAGTGAAAAAGAAGAGAAAGAGATAAAAGAAAAAGCATCGGAAGCAGCTATTGAATATTTTAAAACAAAGAAGAATTGGGATATTGTAGTTATAAAAGTGGAATTTTCTAACGATATCTCTGGAAGCTGGATTGATGTTGACGGTTATGTATCTGGAGATAAAAAGAAAGAAGTGTCTGCTAATGTAGAATATAAAAATGATTATAAAGTTACAAGTGTTAGTTATTAAACTTTGTAATCAAGAATTACTTTTTCTGTTTTCTATTTAATAATAAATATATTGCTATTAGCGCAGTTTTTATGAAAGTGCATGACAATGATGCTTTTCATGAGCTTTATTTTAGTTGTCTATTTTCTTTTTAATATGGCAATATTCAATTCTGCTACTTCTCTCCGTAATTTTATGGGTTTGGTAATATAAGTTTTAATAAGAAAGAGAGAGGAATTACAATTCGAAATTCGCTTAAGATTATAATAATTATTGGAGTTATTCTTATTGGTATGGTCTCTTGTACAGTTATAAAATTCATAGATGCAGTGAATCCTGTATGGGCGATGTCGTCTCAAGAACAACAAGAAATTAAAGATAAAGCTAAAAAAGCTACAATTGAATATTTTAAGAAAGAAAAAAATGTGGATGTTACTATAACAGATGTAGAATTTTCAGGTGAAATGGGAGGCCTAAAGGTTTTTGTTGATGGATACATCTCTAATGATAAAAATAAGGGTTTTTCTGTTGTAGTATCTTCTCATAGAGATTATAAAGTAAGCGAACTCTTTGTAGAATAATAAAGAGGCCTAGATTAATAGGGCTCTTTTTTTACTTTCCTTCTTTATAATAGATTAGGGGTGATAAACGAATGAAAAAGGTAATAATCGTTATTGTTTTGGTGTTTTTTGGTATGGGGGCGTATCTTGCGGTTCAATATAACAAAGCGATACATCCTTACACCGAACAGGAAGAAAAGGAAATGAAAGAAAAATCTTCACAAGCTGCTGTTGAATATTTTAAAAAAGAAAAAAATTGGGATATTAGAGTTACTAAAGTTGAGTTTTCTGGGTCTTTGGGAGGTAGTTCTATTTTTGTATATGGATATGTTAAGGAAAATGGAGAAGAGGTATCTGCAACAGTAGCTTATAATTATAATTACGAAGTATCTGGAGTGACTATAAGCAAAAAACTACATGAGATAGAAAGTGGAAAAGAGTGAGGAATTTATAGATTACATATAATTTGTGATTTTGCTTAGCTCTATAGTTGCGCTAGACAACTCTTTATAGGTTGTATCTGAGATTTCATTCCCTATAATGCTCCCTTTATTTCTGAATATTTAATATTATAATAGTAATGGGGTAATAATAAATGAAAAAAATACTATTAATTTCATTTTTGTTAATTTTAGGTATTGGTTCGTGTACTATTTATGAATTTTATAAAGCAACGCACCCCTATAGTGAAAAAGAAGAGACAGAGATAAAAGAAAAAGCATCGAAAGCAGCTATTGAATACTTTAAGGTAAAGGAGAATTTGGATATCGTAGTGACCAAAGTGGAATTTTCTAACGATATCTCTGGAAGCTGGATTAATGTTGACGGTTATGATAAAAAGAAAGAGGTGTCTGCAAACGTAGACTATAAAAATGATTATAATGTTACAAGTTATAATTATTAAACGTTTTAACGTTGTACATATATAATAGAAGTAAATAAAAAATATTTCTTTTTGTCATCACCATGTTGGCGTCAATCTTATGCGTTTAATGGCGACAAAACATATTTATTTTGTGCCATTTGGGCAAGATGCACCAGAGAAAAAACCAAACTCAATGGTAGCCCGTATGGAACTTCTTGAAGATACAATTGTAGAAGCGATAGAAGGGAAGCAAATACAACCTGTTGTTGTAGAAAAATTCAGATATATGAATTAAAAAACGAAAAAAAACGGACATTTTTTTATGAAACCATCATTCTTATCGCAGAATATGATAAAATTAACGTTATTAAGATTAGAAGGGGTATTTTATACTCCTTCTAATTCTAAGTATAGAAGGATTGGTATCTAGAAAGGGGCATAGTGATGGAAAAGCAAAAAACTTTTCATGTCGCTGTAGTTGGAGCAACCGGCGCAGTTGGTGAACAAATGTTAAATACTTTAGAGAAACGAGAATTTCCAATTGGGAAATTAACGTTACTTTCATCTAAACGTTCTGCAGGCAAGAAGCTTGTATTTAAAGGAGAAGAATTCATAGTACAAGAAGCAACTCCTGAAAGCTTTGAAGGAGTCGATATTGCACTCTTTAGTGCAGGCGGATCTGTATCGAAACAATTAGCACCAGAAGCAGCAAAACGTGGTGCGATTGTTGTTGACAATACAAGTGCATTCCGTATGACAGAAAATGTACCACTTGTTGTACCAGAAGTGAATGAAAATGACTTAAAAGAACATAGTGGTATCATTGCAAATCCAAACTGTTCTACAATTCAAATGGTAGTTGCTCTTGAACCAATTCGTCAACAGTTTGGTTTAAAACGAGTAATTGTTTCCACATATCAAGCTGTGTCTGGTGCTGGAGCTGCTGCAATTGAGGAGCTTCATGAACAATCACAAGCAATCTTAAATGGGGAAGAAGTAAAAGCAAGTGTTTTACCTGTATCAGGTGATAAAAAACATTACCAAATTGCTTTTAATGCTATTCCACAAATTGATAAGTTTCAAGATAATGGATTTACATTTGAAGAGATGAAAATGATTAATGAAACGAAAAAAATTATGCATATGCCTGAGTTAGAAGTAGCAGCAACATGTGTACGTTTACCTGTTGTATCAGGTCATTCTGAGTCTGTTTACATTGAATTAGAAAAAGAAGGTGTAACAGTAGAAGATATGAAAAACCTACTTGCAAATGCAGAAGGAGTAGTACTGCAAGATAATCCAGCAGAACAGTTCTACCCAATGCCATCTACTGCAGTAGGTAAAAACGAAGTGTTCGTTGGGCGTATTCGTAAAGATTTAAATAATGAAAAAGGATTCCATCTTTGGGTCGTATCTGATAACTTATTAAAAGGTGCTGCATGGAACTCTGTTCAAATTGCAGAACGATTAGTAAAATTACAATTAGTGTAAACGGCTAAGAGAAGGTGCAAAGAAAATGAAAATTATTGTTCAAAAATTTGGTGGTACATCTGTACGTGACGAAAATGGACGTAAGCATGCACTTCACCATGTTAAAAAATCATTAGATGCTGGTTATAAAGTAGTTACAGTTGTATCAGCTATGGGACGTAAAGGTGAACCATATGCAACGGATACATTATTAAGTCTTGTAAATCAAAATGAATTTAGTATTTCAAAACGTGAGCAGGATTTATTACTATCATGCGGAGAATTAATCTCGGCAATCGTTTTCTCAAATATGTTAAATGAAAACGGAATAAAAGCAGCAGCACTGAATGGTGCACAAGCTGGTTTTGTGACAAATGATGATTTTACGAACGCAAAGATTGTTGAAATGAATTGTGATCGTATACATGAAGAGTTACAAAACGTAGATGTTATTGTTGTTACTGGATTTCAAGGCCAAACGAAAGATGGCGATATAACAACACTTGGACGCGGTGGTAGTGATACTTCAGCTTCGGCACTAGGTGTTGCGCTTCATGCTGAATATATCGATATTTTTACTGATGTAGAAGGTGTGATGACTGCTGATCCCCGTATAGTAAAGGACGCGCGTCATCTTCAAAACGTGACGTACAATGAAATTTGCAACATGGCTTATCAAGGTGCGAAGGTTGTTCATCCGCGTGCAGTTGAAATTGCAATGCATGCAAAGGTGCCACTTCGTGTACGCTCTACGTACTCTGATAGTGAAGGGACACTTATTGCTGCATATGCCGGTGCTACAAAAGGCCGTGATATAGAGGAACGTCCAGTTACAGGAATTGCCCATGTATCAAATGTGACGCAAATTAAAGTAGTTGCGAAAGACGGATCGTACGATTTGCAAAAGCATGTTTTCAAAGAAATGGCAAATGAAGGAATTAGTGTAGACTTAATTAACATTTCGCCTACAGGCGTGGCATACACAATAAGTGATAATGTATCTGGGCGTGCTGTTGAAGTTCTTCATAAGCTTGGATATGATCCAATCGTGACGGAGCACTGTGCAAAGGTATCTATTGTAGGAGCTGGAATGGCAGGTATTCCAGGGGTTACTGCTAAAATCGTTACAGCTTTAGCAGAAAAAGGTGTTCAAATTTTACAATCAGCTGATAGTCATACGACAATTTGGGTGCTTGTAAAAGAAGTAGATTTAGTGGAAGCTGTGAATGCATTGCATACTGCGTTTGAGCTTTCAAAAGAAAAGCAACTGGAACAGTAAGGAGTGAGACCATGATAGATTTTGGGACAATTGCAACAGCGATGGTAACACCGTTTGATAAAAATGGAAACGTCGATTTTGCGAAGACAACTAAATTGGTAAATTATTTAATTGATAACGGTACAACAGCAATTGTGGTAGGAGGAACGACTGGAGAGTCTCCTACATTGTCATCAGAAGAAAAAGTAGCGTTATATCGCCATGTCGTATCTGTTGTCGATAAAAGGGTGCCCGTAATCGCTGGAACAGGAAGCAATAATACGCATGCTTCTATCGAGTTAACGAAAAAAGCAACAGAAGTTGGTGTCGATGCAATTATGTTAGTGGCACCGTATTATAATAAGCCGAGTCAAGAAGGAATGTATCTGCATTTTAAAACAATTGCTGAAAGTACAGAACTTCCGGTTATGCTATATAATGTTCCAGGACGATCTATTGTACAAATCTCCGTTGATACAGTTGTTCGTTTATCAGAAATACCAAACATCGTAGCGATTAAAGATGCTGGTGGCGATGTGTTAACAATGACAGAAATTATTGAAAAAACAGCGGACGACTTTGCTGTATACAGCGGTGATGATGGTTTAACGTTACCAGCTATGGCGGTTGGGGCTAAAGGTATTGTTTCTGTTGCCTCTCATGTGATTGGAAATGAAATGCAAGAAATGATTGCGGCATTCCAAGTAGGAGATTTCAAAAAAGCACAGAAATTGCATCAATTGCTTGTTAAAGTAACGAATGCATTGTTTATGGCACCAAGCCCAACACCAGTAAAAACAGCGTTACAAATGGTTGGATTAGACGTAGGATCTGTGCGTTTACCACTTATTCCATTAACAGAAGAAGAACGACTAACATTACATGATGTAATGCAATCGATTCCTCGTTAATAAAAATGACCTAGTGTAAAAACTAGGTCATTTTTATTTTGAAAGAAATTTTTTACAGGTATTCTCCTTGAAATTTATATACTTCATCCTTCTTTCTCACGATTTAACTTGTGTTCTATTTCTTGTATCAGTTATAATATGGCTAAGTAGCTTAGTACGGGTATGCTTAGCAAAATTGGAAAAAATTATGGTTTAACGGAATTTTCATATCATATCGCATAAGATATTTGATTTATATAATGAAAGAGAGGTGAAACCTGGTTTAAAAAACGAACGAGAACATGATATCGCATAACGGTAAGGACATTCGTCTTGGACGGTGAATATATGGTGGTTGTAGAGTTTCCCTGGTGTCTCTACAATTTTAGTGAAATCAGTGTTTGTAAGATTTTTAAACCAGGCAACAACATGAAGAGAAAAGAGAATGATTCTGTAAAAGTATTTGCTCTCGGTGGAGTAGGTGAAATCGGGAAGAATATGTATTGTGTGGAAATTGATTCCGAGATTTTTATTGTAGACGCAGGATTGATGTTCCCGGGAGACGAGATGTTTGGAATTGATATTGTTATCCCTGACATTACATATTTAGTAGAAAATCAAGAACGAGTAAAAGGTTTATTTATTACACATGGTCATGAAGATCACATTGGTGGAATTGTTTATGTACTGCGTAAACTTTCAATCCCAGTATATGCAACTAAGTTAACAGTAGGTTTAATACAAGAAAAACTTGGTGAAGCAGGAATGCTTGGTCGTGTAGATTTAAAAACAATTGATTCTAATTCAGAAGTAGAATTCAATACGACAACGGTTTCATTCTTTGGTACAACACATAGTATTCCAGATTCCGTTGGTGTTTGTTTCCATACATCAAAAGGTGCAATCGTATATACAGGAGATTTTAAATTTGACCAAACACCAATTGGTAACAGTGGAGCAGACCTTGGAAAGATGGCTCAAATCGGAAATGAAGGTGTTCTTTGTCTGTTATCAGATAGTACAAATGCTGAGCGTCCTGGTTATACAGGTTCTGAAAAAGAAGTTGGAATAGAGATTTCAAAAGTATTTTATGGTGCAGAAGGCCGTATCATCGTTGCTTCTTTCGCCTCTAATGTACATCGTATTCAACAAGTATTTGATGCGGCTGCTGAAACAGGACGTAAAGTAGCTGTTGTAGGCCGTAGTATGGTGAAAGTGGTGGATATCGCAAGACGTCTTGGATATTTAGATGTTCCAGATGGCATGGTTATTTCACTGCAAGAAGTGGATAATTTCCCAGAGAAGAAGGTAGCAATTTTAACAACTGGTAGCCAAGGGGAACCAATGGCAGCTCTTTCAAGAATGGCAAAGCAAGCACATAAACAAATTTCAATTCGTAAAGGTGATACAGTTATCATTGCTGCTTCTCCGATTCCGGGAAATGAAATATCAGTATCTAAAATTATTGATTTACTATTTAGAGCTGGTGCAGAGGTTGTCTACTATGGAGAAAGAAAAGTTCACGTTTCCGGTCATGGTAGTCAAGAAGAATTGAAATTGATGCTAAATTTAATGAAACCGAAGTATTTTATACCCGTACATGGTGAATTTCGTATGCAAAAGGCACATGCGTATTTGGCGGAAGATGTTGGTGTCTTGAAAGAAAATATTTTCATCGTAGAAAAAGGCGATGTAATTGTTTTTGAAGGCGAAGAGGCAAAGCCAGCTGGTAAAGTACAAGCGGGCAATGTTCTTATTGATGGATTAGGTGTAGGTGATGTCGGAAATATTGTCTTGCGTGATCGTAAGATGTTATCACAAGACGGAATTTTAGTTGTTGTTGTAACACTTGGGAAAGATGAGAAGAAAATCATCTCTGGACCAGAAATTATTTCACGTGGTTTTGTGTATGTTCGTGAATCTGAAGCGTTAATTGAAAAATCTACAGATATTGTACGTACAATTGTTGAACAATCCATTAAAGAATATTCCATTGAATGGTCTATGTTAAAGCAAAATATTCGCGAATTATTAGGACAGTTCCTATACGAGGAAACGAAGAGAAAACCGATGATTTTACCAATTATCATGGAAGTGTAAGAAAACCACCTTTACCGGTGGTTTTTTCTTTTGATCCCTATCGCATGAAATTTACAACTTAAGAAATAATAGTGGTATAAGAGTGAAAGGGGATGCGATATGACAGAACGTGATGGTTTAACAAATGAGGAAAAAGAAGCAGAGCCGAAAGAGGCATCAGTAATAGAGAAAATCCAACAACTCGGTCAAACGAACGTTCCGCAAATGAATGAATCACGTATTCACTGCTTAACGATTGTTGGACAAGTAGAAGGCCATATGCAGCTTCCGCCACAAAATAAAACGACGAAATATGAACATGTGATTCCACAAATTGTGGCAATTGAGCAGAATCCGAAAATTGAGGGATTACTTTTATTGCTAAATACTGTGGGCGGGGATGTTGAGGCTGGATTGGCAATCTCAGAAATGGTAGCTTCATTATCGAAGCCAACTGTATCTTTGGTTTTAGGTGGAGGGCACTCGATAGGTGTGCCAATTGCAGTCTCAACAGATTATTCATTTATTGCTGAAACTGCAACAATGACAATTCACCCAGTTCGTCTGACCGGTCTTGTTATTGGTGTGCCGCAAACATTTGAGTACTTGGATAAAATGCAAGAACGTGTGGTAAGATTTGTAACAAAACACTCAAAAGTGACGGAAGATCGTTTTAAAGAGCTTATGTTTGCTAAGGGAAATTTAACGCGCGATATTGGAACAAATGTAATCGGAATAGATGCAGTGAAGTATGGTCTTATAGATGATGTTGGTGGTATTGGAGATGCAATTCGAAAGTTGAATGAATTAATAGATATGCAAACAGGTGGAAATCAAGATGGGAAGTTGCTACAATGATTTTATATACAATTATGCCCGAGCAACTTATTTATGAGGCGGACTATTCGCAGTACAAACGACAAAAAATAGTGAATGTAAATGGAGTAGAGATGGTTGTATCGGAAGAGAATAATGAATATTATTCCGTTGTTCGTGTGTTAAGTACAAATCCATTCCACTACTTACAGTATGAACCAGGCCAGAAAATAACCTTTTAGCAAAAAGCAGGATTTTGTTAAGAAGCTATGGTATAATATAAAAAACAAGACGGTTGAGCAGCCATGATTAGGCTGCTTTCTTCTGTTTACGCGGCATTTTACACATCTTGTAAAATGCGGCGTAAATAGATTTAAAAAATGTGATGAATGACATGAAAAATACTTTCAATGAATGAAAGTTTCACTTAATTTTTGGACTTGGGGTGAAGAAATGGTAAAACAAAAGCAAAGAGGGACGAAATCAAAAGCAAGACGTACGATAAAGCCAACTTTGTATTACGAAATCGTCGGGTTGACTCTTTTTGCGCTTTCGATCATTACAATCTTACAGCTAGGCATTGTAGGGAAATCGTTTGTGTTATTTTTTCGCTTTTTCTTTGGCGAATGGTACATAATTGGTGTATTAGGTGTAATAGCTTTATCTATTGCGTTTGTTATAAGACGCGGTTGGCCAAACCTTTTAAATAAACGGTTAATCGGTGTCTATTTAATTGTGTTAGCGATATTGATGTTTAGTCATATTACATTATTTAACCTTCTTACAAAAGACGGAGCGGTAGAAAATACTTCTGTAATTGTGAGCACAAAAGATATGTTCTTTCATGAGATGAAGAAAGGCACAGAGACAGTTCATTTAGGTGGAGGTATGTTTGGGGCGCTTATGTTTGCAACGTTTTACTTTTTGTTTGATGAAGTAGGTGCTTACATTATTGGGATTATTCTAGTTATTCTTGGTATACTTTGCATTACAAATAAACATATTGGGGAAGTACTAGCTCCAGTTGGACGAATACTTAGAAGTCAATTTCAAGTGATGCAGGGAGATTATAAGGACTGGAGAGCGAAACGCACTGCTGAACAAACAGAAAAGAAAAAAGCGACAAGGCGCACACGTAGTGAAAGGCATGATATACAAGAAGAGATTGTCGAACCGGTAGAAGAAATAGAAATTGGTCCACCAATTATTTCGAACTTTACAGAGAATTATCCAGTAAGTGAAGAAAAGGATAAAAATCGTGAAGATGAAGTTGCTGATGAGCTGATTGCCCCCCCTGTTATGGAAGAGGAGCTTCCATCGGCATTAAAAGAGCGGTCGCAAAAGAAACGAGGAGAAAAGATAGTTGAATCTCTAGAAGGGGAAATGAAAACTCCCCCAATGCAATTTTCAAATGTGGAAAACAAAGATTACAAGCTTCCTTCTATCGATATATTGAAGTTTCCCAAAAACAAGCAGGTTACAAATGAAAATGAAAAAATTTATGAAAATGCTCGTAAGCTTGAGCGTACGTTCCAAAGTTTTGGTGTGAAAGCAAAAGTGACGAAAGTACATAAAGGGCCTGCGGTTACGAAATATGAAGTGTATCCTGATATGGGAGTGAAAGTAAGTAAAATTGTGAGTTTGAGTGATGATTTAGCACTGGCATTAGCTGCGAAAGATATTCGTATTGAAGCTCCTATTCCTGGGAAATCCGCAGTAGGGATTGAAGTTCCAAATTCAGAGGTTTCCATGGTAACACTTAGAGAAGTACTTGATTCGAAAGCGAACAATCATCCGGAAGAAAAATTATTAATTGGCCTTGGGCGTGATATTACTGGTGACGCAGTGTTAGCGCGGTTAAATAAGATGCCTCATCTATTAGTAGCTGGAGCGACTGGTAGCGGCAAGAGTGTATGTATTAATGGTATTATTGTTAGTATTTTAATGCGTGCTAAACCACATGAAGTAAAGTTAATGATGATTGATCCAAAGATGGTAGAGTTGAATGTATACAATGGTGTTCCGCACTTATTAACACCTGTTGTGACGGATCCTAAAAAAGCATCACAAGCTTTGAAAAAAGTTGTGAGTGAGATGGAGCGACGTTATGAACTATTTGCTCATAGTGGAACACGTAACATTGAAGGGTATAATGAATACATTAGAAACCATAATGATCAATCAGAAGCAAAACAACCTGAGCTTCCATACATTGTTGTAATTGTGGACGAGTTGGCGGATTTAATGATGGTCGCTTCTTCGGATGTAGAGGATGCAATTATGCGTTTAGCACAGATGGCACGTGCTGCTGGTATTCACTTAATTATCGCAACGCAGCGTCCATCTGTTGATGTTATTACTGGTGTTATTAAAGCGAATATTCCGTCACGTATTGCGTTCGCGGTTTCCTCGCAGACGGACTCTCGGACAATTCTTGATAGCGGAGGCGCTGAAAAATTATTAGGACGAGGGGATATGTTATTCATACCAATTGGTGCGTCTAAGCCAGTTCGTGTACAAGGGGCGTTTCTATCAGACGATGAAGTGGAACGAGTTGTAGAATACGTTATTGGTCAACAAAAAGCACAATATCAAGAAGATATGATACCGCAAGATGTCCCGGAAACAAAGCAAGAAGTAGAAGATGAATTATATGATGAAGCGGTTCAGCTTGTTGTAGAAATGCAAACAGCTTCTGTTTCGATGCTACAACGTAGATTTCGAGTAGGATATACACGTGCAGCGCGTCTTATTGATGCGATGGAAATGAATGGTGTGGTTGGACCTTATGAAGGTAGTAAACCGAGAGAAGTTTTGATTAAAGATATACAAGAAAAAAGTTCTTAATAAAAAAGTCTAATTGTTTACAATTAGGCTTTTTTATATGGTGTTTTTGTTATATACTATAGTCACCGGTAAAGAAAGGGCTTTCATTTTTAGATGTTCTTTAGAATACGAATGCTTTCAATGTTATTTTTAAAAAATGTTCGATATTACTTGTGGGAAAATGTTGAATTGTGTTGACACATATGGGAGCAAGTGTTACGATTACTTCGAAAAGAATCACTGCCTCATATAATCTTGGAGATAAGGTCCATAAGTTTCTACCTGGCAACCATGAATTGCTAGACTATGAGGGGAAAAGTGTGTAACAAAGGATGTAAGGGATCTTTGTGCCGAACTTTTTCTCTGTATGAGGAATGTTTGTGGTACAAAGTTTTTTTTATGAAATAAAGATAGAAAATTTCATTTTGAAAAATTATTAACATTTATTCGACAAATATCGTTTTGTGGTAGCATTGCTATACTATGTTGTTAGTTGAAAAAAGAGAACGGAAGTCTTACATCAGAGGTCGAATAATTGGAATGCGGGGGAGTCTTATGTCAGTTAAATCCGATAGTCGACACTTATATTTACGGGTGATCGATCATATTAAAGAAAAAATCAAAAGCGGGGCATATAAAGAAAAACAAAAATTGCCTTCAGAGTTTGATTTAGCGAAAGAACTTGGCGTAAGTAGAGCGACTTTACGAGAAGCGTTGCGTATTTTAGAGGAGGAAAATGTTGTCATTCGTAGACATGGCGTTGGTACTTTTGTGAATGCCAAACCACTGTTTTCTTCTGGAATTGAACAGCTTTCTAGTATTACAGATATGATTTCTAGTGTTGGGAAAACGCCGGGAACCATCTTTTTATCATCATCTACTACGAGTCTAACAGAAGAGGAAAAAGAAAAGTTTAATAGTGATGAAGGCTTTGAGGCTGTAATGATTGAGCGTGTTCGTACAGCAGATGGGGAACCTGTTGTGTACTGTGTTGACAAGTTGGCGAAAGAGGTATTACCGGACTTATCCGATTATAATGAGGAATCATTGCTTACTGTAATTCATAATAACACGCATAAACGTATTACATATGCAGTTGCTCACATTGAACCAATTGGTTATCATCCGAAAATATCACCAATTTTACAATGCGAACCAGAAACAGCGCTGCTGATTCTAAAACAAATGCACTATGATCAAAATGATGAACCAATTTTATATTCTATTAATTATTTTAGAGCAGATAAATTTAGCTTCCACGTATTAAGAAAACGCATGTAATTCGTTCCCTTTTTAGGGAGGTGACAGCAAGAAGAAGGGGACACTAGCATATTAATAGATACATATATCATTTAGGAGGGGTTTCTAGTATGAAGAAAAAAACAGGTATTTTATTATCATTAACGTTGGCAGCGAGTGCAGTGTTAGGGGCATGTGGTAACTCGGATAAGGCAAGTGGGGACAAAAAAGATGAAAAGAGCATTAAAGTAGGTCTGGTTACAGATGTTGGGGGCGTTGATGATAAATCATTTAACCAATCCTCTTGGGAAGGTTTAAAAAAATTCGGTAAAGATAACGGGCTGAAAGAGAAAACAAACTATCGTTACCTTCAGTCTGAAAAAGAAGCCGACTATATTCCGAACTTAAAGAAATTTGCAAAAGATAAATATGATTTATCTTTTGGTATTGGATATAAATTAGAAAAAGCAATTGGAGAGGTTGCAAAAGAATTTCCAAAACAACAGTTTGCGATTGTAGATACTGTCGTAAAAGAACCAAACGTTACAAGCATTACATTTAAGGATCATGAAGGGTCGTTTCTTGTAGGTGCAGTAGCAGCGATGTCAACAAAAACGAATAAAGTTGGTTTTGTTGGCGGAATGAAGAGTGATTTAATTAGTAAGTTTGAGAACGGATTTAAAGCTGGCGCTAAAGCTGTTAATCCAAACATCGAGATTGTATCTGAATATGCAGAAGCATTTGATAAACCTGAAAAAGGTACAGTTCTTGCATCAGCGATGTATGGACAGGGAGTAGATGTGATTTATCACGCTGCGGGCGGTACTGGTAACGGTGTATTTACTGAAGCGAAAAACCGTAAGAAAAAAGGTGAAAATGTTTGGGTAATCGGTGTTGACCGTGACCAACATCAAGAAGGTATGCCTGAAAATGTAACGTTAACTTCTATGGTAAAACGTGTTGACATTGCGGTTCAAAAAGTAGCAGAAGAAGCAAAAGACGGTAAACTAAAAGGTGGAAAAGTAGAAGAGTTCGGTTTAAAAGATGACGGTGTCGGTATTGCGAAAACAACTGATAATGTGAAAAAAGTAAACCCAGAAATTTTAACAAAAATAGAAGAGTTTGAAAAGAAAATTACTGCTGGTGAAATTAAAGTACCTGCGACTGATGATGAGTACAAGCAATACGAGGCTTCTCTTAAGAAATAATGATAGAGAAATAGCAAAGGTTAGTTCTTAGAACTAACCTTTGTATATATGAAATTGCTGTTAATAGAGTGTAATAGGGGACTGTTCCCTGCTAAAAGGAGGCACAATATGGAATACGTAATTGAGATGAATAATATTACAAAAGTATTCCCAGGCATTGTAGCGAATGATGATATTACGTTACAAGTAAAACAGGGAGAGATACATGCTTTACTTGGAGAAAATGGTGCAGGGAAATCAACGCTCATGAATGTATTATTTGGTTTGTATCAACCAGAGCAAGGGGAAATTAAAATTAAAGGTAACCCTGTAAAAATTACCAATCCTAACATTGCAAATGACCTTGGTATCGGGATGGTTCATCAACATTTTATGCTCGTTCATAATTTTACAGTTACAGAGAATATTATTCTTGGAAATGAACCGAAGAAAAAAGGGAAGATTGCTATTGAAGATGCTGCAAAAGAAATTAAGCAGTTATCTGAACAGTACGGTTTAGCTGTGGATCCGTATGCAAAGATAGAAGATATTTCTGTAGGTATGCAGCAACGTGTTGAGATTTTAAAAACGCTCTATCGAGGAGCAGAAATTTTAATATTCGATGAACCGACGGCAGTGTTAACTCCTCAAGAGATTCATGAGCTTATTCAAATTATGAAAAAGCTTGTACAAGAAGGAAAATCTATTATTCTTATTACACATAAGTTAAAAGAAATTATGGAAGTTTGTGACCGCTGTACGATTATTCGAAAAGGAAAAGGAATTGGAACTGTTGACGTTGCAAATACAAATGAACATAAACTTGCGGAATTAATGGTCGGACGTCAAGTGAATTTTAAAACAGAAAAAATAGACGCTAAACCTGAGGGAGATGTACTTTCCATTACAAACCTTGTGGTTCATGATGCACGTCAATTACCTGCTGTAAAAGGCCTTGACTTAACTGTTCGTGCAGGAGAAATTGTCGGTATTGCAGGAATTGATGGAAATGGACAAAGCGAACTTATAGAAGCGATTACTGGTTTACGAAAAGTTGAGTCAGGTTCTATTGCAATTAAAGGGAAAGAAATAACAAATTGGCCAGTTAGACGTATTACAGAAGAAGGAATTGGTCATATTCCAGAAGATCGTCATAAACATGGTCTCGTTCTTGATTTTTCAGTAAGAGATAACATGGTTTTACAAACGTATTATAAAAATCAATTTTCAAAAAAAGGAATTTTAAACTTCGCTAAAATTACAGAGAAAGCAAAAGCTCTAATTGAACAGTTTGATGTGCGTACACCGAGTGAACAAACATTAGCTCGTGCCCTATCTGGTGGAAACCAACAAAAGGCAATTATTGCACGTGAAGTAGATCGTGATCCAGAATTATTAATTGCAGCGCAGCCAACACGTGGTTTAGATGTTGGGGCAATTGAATTTATCCATAAAAAATTAATTGAGCAGAGAGATAAAGGAAAAGCGGTGCTTCTGTTATCTTTAGAACTTGATGAAATTCTAAATGTGAGTGACCGTGTCGCGGTTATTTATGAAGGGAAAATCGTAGCGATAGTTGATGCGAAAGAAACAAATGAACAACAGCTTGGTCTTTTAATGGCTGGGGGAACAGAGAAAGAGCAGGTGGGTACAAATGGCTAAAAAAATATTAACCGAACGAACGATTAATATTTTAGTTCCTGTATTATCAGTTATCTTTGGATTACTTGTAGGCGCTATTGTAATGTTAGTAAGTGGTTATGATCCAATTGTTGGATACGGTGCACTTTGGACTGGTATGTTTGGTAGTCCAAGTGCAATCGGAGAAACATTACGTACAATGATTCCACTTGTTCTTGCTGGGTTGTCAGTCGCGTTTGCGTTTCGTACAGGATTATTTAATATTGGTGTAGAAGGCCAGTTGCTGGTTGGTTGGCTTGCGGCAGTTTGGTTTGGTTATGCCGTATCACTTCCTGCATTTCTTCATATTCCGTTATCTATTTTAGTAGCTGCGATTGTAGGTGGATTATGGGGATTTATTCCGGGGTATTTAAAAGGGAAATTTAAAGTTAACGAAGTTATTGTCACAATTATGATGAACTATATTGCGTTATATGTTACATATGACATCATTAAACGTTTTTTACATGAAGGAAACGATAAAACATATGATGTTAAGTCAAGTGCATCGTTAGCTTCGGATTGGTTATCTTCTTTGACAGATGGGTCACGTCTTCATTGGGGGATTATTGTCGCAATTCTTATTGCAATCTTCATGTGGTTTTTACTAGATAGAACAACTTTAGGTTATGAATTAAAATCAGTTGGATTTAACCAACATGCGTCAAAATATGCAGGAATGAAAGTGTCACGTAATGTTATCCTTTCTATGACAATTGCTGGTGCGTTTGCAGGAATTGGTGGTGCAATGGAAGGGTTGGGTACATTCCAAAGCATGACGGCAATGTCGACATTCACGGGAATTGGATTCGATGGAATCGCAGTAGCTCTTCTTGGGGGGAATAATCCATTCGGTATTATACTTTCGGCGTTATTATTTGGTGGGTTAAAAAGTGCAGCGCCGCAAATGAACTTTGAAGCAGATGTTCCATCAGAGCTGATTAACGTAATTATTGCATGTATAATCTTCTTTGTTGCATGTAGTTATGTTTTAAGATGGGCACTTACTCGCATGAGCAAGGAGGGGAAATAAATGAGCTTCCTAGATATTTTAGCCATTCTTGTGACAGGGACATTATATACGGCGGCACCGATTATTTTTACAGCGCTAGGTGGAGTGTTTAGTGAGCGTTCAGGTGTTGTAAATATTGCGTTAGAAGGATTAATGTTGTTTGGTGCGTTTATTGGTGTTATTACAACGCTATTAATGGGTGATACTTGGGGGGCAATGACTCCTTGGATTGCGCTTGTATTTGCAGCAATTGGAAGTGGATTATTTGCACTACTTCATGCGCTTGCATCCATTACGTTCCGAGCTGATCAAGTTGTCAGTGGAGTTGCCATCAACTTTTTAGCACTTGGTTTAACGGTATTTGCGATTAAGAAGATCTTTGGTAAAGGACAAACTGATTTTATACAATACCGTATTGAAAAAATTGATATTCCAGGACTTTCAGATATTCCAATTATCGGAAAGATCTTTTTCTCAAATGTACCATTAACATCTTATATTGCCATTATTTTAGCATTCGTTGTTTGGTACATTATTTATAAAACTCCATTCGGCCTTCGCCTTCGCGCTGTTGGGGAACATCCAATGGCGGCAGATACAATGGGAATTAATGTGTATAAAATGCGTTATATCGCTGTTTGTATTTCAGGAATGTTTGCAGGGGTTGGTGGTGCCATTTTTTCAATGTCAATCTCGAATAACTTCTCAGGTGCTACGATTACAGGACAAGGTTTCTTGGCGTTAGCTGCGATGATTTTCGGGAAATGGAATCCACTTGGTGCGCTTGGTGCCGCATTGTTTTTCGGTTTTGCACAATCACTTAGTGTAACGGGCGGTACAATTCCAGTATTAGATCAAATCCCAAGTGTTCTCTTAACAATATTACCGTATGTATTTACGATTTTAGCACTTGTTGGTTTTGTAGGACGTTCAGAAGCGCCAAAGGCACTTGGGACACCGTATGAAAAAGGAAAACGATAATATAAAACAGTAAATACTGTTACATTATTATAAGCATTTGTAAAGAGAAAATAAGTTATAAAAAAGCTCGCACATTAGTGCGAGCTTTTTTACATAGAATATGCTTAATACAGAAATTCACTTTCTTCCTTTTTAAGTAGTCAACCGTTAGAAGGAGAACTATGTGACGGAAATAAGGGGGAAAAGTTGATTTTTCGTTTCTAAAAATTGTATATTGAAGAGGAATATTCCTACATACGTAAAGGAGGGCTATAAAATGAAACTGATGGAACAGCAAATACATGAATTAGGTGGTTTGCGTGTACATATGATTCCGACAGATAAATATAAAACAAATACATTTGTATTTCGCTTTAAAGCACCTTTAAACGAAGAAACGGTGACAGAGCGTGCATTATTACCATATGTATTACAAAGTGCAACAGAAAAACTACCATCCGTAATTCGTCTTCGTCAATATTTAGAGGAATTATACGGTTCTTCCCTAGCGGTAGATGTAAGTAAAAAAGGGGAAGATCATATCATTTCTATTTATGTAGACATTGCAAATGAAACATATTTACAGGATGCACCGCCACTCTTTGAAAAGGCGCTTTCTATACTATCCGATATCGTATTACATCCAGCAACGGAGGGAAGTGGCTTTTTACAACCAATTGTAGAAAGCGAGAAAAGAGCACTCGTGCAACGAATTGAAGCTACATATGATGATAAAATGCGTTATGCGAATGAACGATTAATAGAAGAAATGTGTAAAGTAGAACCGTATCGTATAAGTGCAAATGGTCAAAAAGAGCGCGTTGCTTCCATTACGAATGAAACGTTATATAGTTATTATCAAAAGGTGTTAGTGGAAGATGAAATGGATCTATATATCATTGGTGACATAGCTGAAGATGCGATTGATTTAGTAGGTAAATATTTTTCAATTCCGCCTCGTGAAGAAAAAGAGAAACATGTTATTCTTCATAAGCGAAATAATGAAGAACAAGAAATTGTGGAAAAACAAGAATTAAAGCAAAGTAAATTAAATATCGGATATCGCACATATATTACGTACCGTGATGAAGATTATTTTGCGCTTCAGCTATTTAATGGATTATTTGGCGGGTTCTCACATTCAAAATTATTTGTGAATGTACGCGAAAAAAATAGTTTAGCGTATTATGCAGCATCTCGCTTTGAAAGTCATAAAGGTCTTCTTTTTGTTATGTCAGGAATTGAAGCGAAAAATTATAAAAAAGCGGTCGAGATTATTAAAGAACAAATGAAAGCGATGCAAAGTGGTGACTTTTCAGAAGAAGAGATTCATCAAACTAAGAGTGTAATTCAAAATCAAATTCTAGAGGCGATTGATACACCACGTGGTTTTGTAGAAATGCTTTATCATGGCGTTATTGCAGAACGTACACGTCCAGTAGAGGAATGGTTGACTGGGATTGAACGTGTTACAAAAGAGGAAATTGTAAAGGTTGCCAATAATATTGAACTTGATACGATTTACTTTTTACACGGAACGGAGGGAGAATAGATGGAGAAAATTTCTTATGAACAATTAAAAGAAACTCTATATTATGAGAAGCTTCCAAATGGGTTAGATGTATATATATTGCCGAAGCAAGGATTTAACAAAACTTTCGCTACATTTACAACAAAATATGGTTCCGTTGATAATACGTTTGTTCCACTTGGAAAAGAAGAAATGATTCGGGTGCCAGATGGAATTGCTCATTTTCTTGAGCATAAATTGTTCGAAAAAGAAGATCATGATGCGTTTCAATTGTTTAGTAAACAAGGTGCTTCTGCTAATGCCTTTACATCATTTACGAGAACAGCCTATCTTTTTTCGTGTACATCAAATGTAGAACAAAATTTAAATACATTATTAAATTTCGTTCAAGAGCCGTATTTTTCTGAAAAAACAGTTGAAAAAGAAAAAGGTATTATTGGCCAAGAGATTCAAATGTATCAAGATAACCCAGATTGGCGTTTGTATTTTGGTTTAATCGATAGTTTATTCGTTAAACATCCAATTAAAATTGATATTGCAGGAACTATTGAGTCCATTAGTGAAATTACAAAAGACTTATTATATGAATGTTACGAGACATTTTATCACCCTAGCAACATGTTGCTATTTGTTGTTGGAGCGATTGATCCAGAAAAGACAATGCAGTTAGTACGTAAAAACCAGGCGAAAAAAGATTATAAAAATCAACCAGAAATTGTACGTTCGTTTGAAGAGGAACCAGAAGCGGTAAATGAAAAGAAAAAAATTATTTCTATGCCTGTTCAAACACCGAAATGTTTAGTTGGTATTAAAGCGACTGGGCTTAAAGAAAAAGGGCAAGAGCTTTTAAAACAAGAGATTGCGCTTACATTACTTTTAGATTATTTATTTGGGAAAGGATCAACTCATTATGAGTCATTATATAATGAAGGACTTATTGATGATTCATTCTCTTATGATTATACAGAAGAAAATAACTTTGGCTTTGCGATGGTTGGTGGCGACACGAAACAGCCTGATGAGCTAGCCAATCGATTGAAAGGTATTTTATTACAGACGGATTATAATGAGTTAGATGAGAAGGCGCTAGAGCGTGTAAAGAAAAAGAAAATTGGTGGCTTCTTACGCTCGCTTAACTCGCCTGAATATATTGCAAATCAATTCACAAGGTATGCATTTAATGAATCTAGTTTATTCGATGCTCTTTCCGTTTTAGAGGGATTAACTGTTCAAGATTTACAAGAAGCGGCAAAAGTATTTTTGTCTGAGGAAAGAATGAGCATTTGCCAAGTATTGCCCAAAAAATAAAGTGAAACATGAATAGTTGAGCTTAAGCTTTACGATGTAGAACTTTACAGGTAGTTTTACTTTATCCCCTCACCTAACCTTTTGGCTATTGCTGAATTGTAAGGTGGGGGTATTATTTGTTTGTGAATACATGATAGAATTAGTGACTTGAAAGAGTTTCTCTGTAGAGGAAAGATAAGAGAGGATATATATGACAAAGTTTGCACTAGTGACGGGAGGAAGCGGAGGAATCGGCTCTGCAATTTCAAAACAATTAGTTGAAGATGGTTATACAGTGTATGTTCATTACAACAAGAGTGAAGAAAAGATAAAGGGATTAAAGCTAGAGCTGGGTGCGATTATTCCGGTTCAAGCTAATTTAGCTGCAGCAGATGGCGTACAGAAGCTCTGGGCGCAAATTCAAAATCCTATTGATGTAATTGTGTATGCAGCTGGGCGAAGTATATTTGGTTTGGTGACAGATGTGACAAATGAGCAATTGAATGAGATGGTGGAATTGCAAGTGAAGAGTGTTTATAAACTTCTTTCACTTGCGCTTCCATCGATGATTCGTCTAAGAAGTGGAAATATCGTAGTTATTTCATCTATATGGGGGCAGATAGGGGCGTCTTGTGAAGTGTTATACTCCATGGTAAAAGGGGCACAAAATTCGTATGTAAAAGCATTAGCGAAAGAGGTAGCTTTAAGCGGGATACGTGTAAACGCAGTATCACCAGGAGCAATAAATACAGAAATGTTAAGCGTGTTCTCAGAAGAGGACAAGCAAGGAATTGCAGAAGAGATTCCAGCTGGAAGAATTGGATTTCCGGAGGAAGTCGCAAAAACTGTTTCTTTCCTTGTATCACCATCTGCTTCATATATAACAGGACAAATTATTGGAGTGAATGGTGGCTGGCATTGTTAAAATAAAAATATGTACATAAAAAATGAAAAATTGTACAAATTAAGCATGATTCTATTACTTAATAGTGAGGTGCTTAACCATGTCAGTATTAGATAATTTTGACCAGTGGAAAAGTTATTTAGGAGAGCGCTTAGAACAGGCGCAAGGAAAAGGGCTTGATGGTAGTGCGGTCTCAGATATGGCATTCCGTGTAGGAGATTATTTAGCAAATGAAGTAGAGGCACGAAATGATCAAGAAAAGTTATTAGCTGAGCTTTGGAAAGTGGCTGATGAACAAGAGCAGCATATAATAGCTAATTTAATGGTAAAGTTTGTACAACATAAGTAAAAAAAGAGAGGAGAAAATCCTCTCTTTTTTTTTAGGTATCGAAAATACCGTGATTCGATTATACATTTATCTTCCCTATTAACGTAAAATCATATAATATAGTACGTAGGTGTAAAGTAAGCAGGGGGAGTGACGTTTGATGATTGAATGGTATTTTGAATATGAAATACATAAAAACCGACCTGGCTTGCTTGGTGACGTTTCTTCGTTAATCGGTATGCTTGGCATTAATATTGTCACAATTAATGGTGTAGATAACGCTCGGCGTGGACTGTTACTTATGTGTGATAGTCAAGAGCAAATCTCTAGACTTGAATCAATTTTGAATACGATGGATAATATAACGGTAACGAAATATCGTCCGCCAAAGCTCAGAGATAGGTTGGCAGTTAGGCACGGCAGGTATATACAACGAGATGCAGATGATAAGAAAACATTTCGTTTTGTGCGTGATGAATTAGGGTTACTCGTTGATTTTATGGCAGAACTGATGAAAAAAGAAGGACATAAACTCATCGGGATACGAGGAATGCCTCGCGTTGGTAAAACAGAATCTATCGTTGCTGCAAGCGTTTGTGCAAATAAGCGTTGGCTTTTTGTTTCGTCTACTCTGATTAAACAAACTGTACGCAGTCAACTAATTGAAGATGAGTATAGTGACGATAATATTTTTATATTAGATGGAATTGTTTCAACAAAGCGTGCAAATGAAAAACATTGGCAGCTCGTTCGTGAAATTATGAGATTGCCTGCAACAAAAGTTGTCGAACATCCAGATGTATTCGTGACTCAATCAGAATACACACTTGATGATTTTGATTATATTATTGAATTGCGTAACGATTATGATGAAGAAATTCAATATGATTTAGTAGATGAAATTGAGCAAGGAACGCAAAATAATTTCTCTATGTTTGACTTTTAAAGAAATATTGAGGTGTTAGAAGTGACGGAATTAGGACAAAAGCTGAAAGAAGCAAGGGAAGCGAAAGGCTTGTCTATCGATCAGCTACATGGGGTTACGAAAATTCAAAAACGTTATTTAGTAACGATTGAAGAGGGCGATTATAGTATATTGCCTGGTGCATTTTATGCGCGTGCATTTATTAAACAATATGCGGATGCGGTTGGCTTAAATGGAGAACAATTGCTTGCAGAGTATCAAAGTGTAATACCACAATCTGAATCTCATGATGTACCGCAAGTATCAAAAAGTCAAAAGACACAAGAAACAATGCAAAAAGCAGCATCACTTCCAATTGCAGATCATATGCCTAAAATATTGATCGCATTATTGGTAATTGCAGTAGGAGTAGCTGTGTGGTTTGTTTTTCAATGGTTAGCGGGAAAAGATGAAGGACAAGTAAAACAAAGTAAAAGCGAACAAATAGAAGTACAGAAGGCAAAAGATTCTCCGCTTGATGAAAAGAAAGAAGAAGAAAAAGCAAAAGAACCTAAAAAAGAAGAACCTAAGAAAGAAGAGCCAAAGAAAGAAGAACCACCAGCACAACAGCCGACTACTGGTCAAGAAGAAGTGAAGGTTATTGGAACAAGTGGTAAGGTATCTACTTTGGAAATTCATAATAATAAAGCACTGGAGTTAGAAATTACAGCGAAGGGTGCAAGTTATGTAGATATTAAAAGTGAAGCTGGAAATGTCGTTTTTAATGGCACACTTCAAGAAGGTCAAACAGAAAAACATGATTTAACAACAGCAAAAGAAGTACTTCTCAACATTGGAAGTGCACCGAATGTTGAAATTAAACTGAATGGCCAACCAGTTGCTTTCCCACTAGATCCAGAAAAGGAATATCACCAAAGATTAGTGATTAAAAATCTAGGGACAGGGCAACCTGCACAATAATAGTCATCGCTTCGATGACTTTTTTCCAATGAACAAATGTTTTTGACATGATGGAGGAATAGCTGTGAATTTACCAAATAAAATTACAATATCTCGAATCTGCTTAATTCCAATTTTTTTAGTAATTATGTTAGCTCCTTTTAACTGGGGAACATATACAGTTGGAAATGTGGATTTACCAATTCAACATTTAGTAGGAGCAATTATTTTTATTGTTGCTTCGGCTACAGATTGGATTGATGGACATTATGCAAGAAAATATAACCTTGTAACAAATTTAGGGAAGTTTCTTGATCCATTAGCTGATAAGTTACTCGTTTCAGCTGCGCTTATTACATTAGTAGAAATGCAATATGTTCCATCTTGGATTGTTATTGTAATCATTAGTCGTGAGTTTGCTGTAACAGGATTACGTCTTATATTGGCTGGAACTGGTGAGGTTGTTGCAGCTAATATGTTAGGGAAAATTAAAACATGGACACAAATTATCGCAATTTCAGCGTATTTATTGCATGATGTACCGTTAAATTTAATCCATATTCCAGTCGCAGATATTTTCATATGGATTGCGCTTATCTTTACAGTTATTTCTGGATGGGACTATTTCTGGAAAAATAGAGCTGCTTTTGTAAATTCAAAATAACAGCTTATGGGGGAATCGGAATGAATGCCGAAATTATTGCGGTTGGAACGGAATTGTTACTCGGACAAATTACAAATACAAATGCGAAATTTTTATCTGAAAAATTAGCATCCATTGGAATCAATGTGTATTATCATACTGTTGTAGGTGATAATAATCAGCGGTTACAAGAAGCAATTCAAATTGCAGAGAAGCGTGCGGATATACTTATTTTTACTGGTGGATTAGGACCGACAAAAGATGATTTAACGAAAGAAACAATTGCTTCAACTTTGCAAGAAGAACTTGTTTATGATGAAGTGGCATTAACGTCAATTAGTGAATATTTTAAACGTACAGGGCGTGAATTCACAGAAAACAACAAGAAGCAAGCACTTGTTTTAAAAGGATCGACTGTATTTGCAAATGATCATGGTATGGCTCCGGGTATGGGGTTAGCTAAGAACGAGAAGGTTTATATTCTATTACCAGGCCCACCAAAAGAAATGAAACCGATGTATACAAGTTACGTAGAGCCATTTTTACGTAACTTTACAACTGAAGAGCATATATATTCCCGTGTTCTTCGTTTTTTCGGCATTGGAGAATCCCAACTGGAAGTGAAAGTTCAAGATTTAATTGATAGTCAAACGAATCCAACAATTGCTCCGCTAGCTTCGGATGGGGAAGTAACGCTGCGTTTGACCGCTAAACATCGTGATGTAAAGCAAGCAGACGTGCTCATTCAACATGTAGAAGATTTGATTTTAGAGCGAGTAGGGGAATTTTTCTACGGTTATAACCAAGATTTTCTTCATAATAAAGCAATTGATTTATTGAAGAAAAAAGGTTTAACTTTAGCATCTGCGGAAAGTTTAACAGGCGGTCTGTTTGGAAATCAAGTAACAGAAAACGCGGGTGTATCTTCTGTATTTAAAGGCGGCATAATTTGCTATCATAACGATGTAAAACAACATATTTTACAAGTACCTGAAGAAGTATTACAAACAGTTGGTGCTGTAAGCGAACAATGTGCGCGTTATCTTGCTGAAAATGTAAAAACATTATTGAAGACAGATATTGGTGTTAGCTTCACTGGAGTGGCAGGACCAAATGCTTCGGAAAATAAAGAACCTGGTACTGTTTTTGTAGGTTTAGCGATAAAGAATGAACCAACTATTGTTTTTTCTCTTAAATTAAGCGGAAGCCGTCAGCAAATTCGAGAACGCTCTGTGAAATATGGATTTTATCATTTGTATAAAAAGCTAGAAGAGATTTAAACCTCTTCTAGCTTTTTTGTAATGAAAATCATACATTCTTCTATAGAAAACAAAAAAATCGAATAAATGTTCGATTTTTGTTGGCAAATTGATATGAAAATAGGTATAATGAGATTAGCAATTCAGTTAAGGAGGAATTTTGAATGAGTGATCGTCAAGCGGCATTAGATATGGCGTTAAAACAAATAGAGAAGCAATTCGGTAAAGGTTCTATTATGAAATTAGGAGAACAGGCAGAACGTAGAATTTCTACGGTACCGAGTGGTTCATTAGCACTTGATGTAGCTTTAGGTGTTGGTGGTTACCCACGTGGCCGTATTATCGAAATTTACGGACCTGAAAGTTCAGGTAAAACAACAGTTTCCTTACATGCGATTGCAGAAGTGCAACGTCAAGGTGGACAAGCAGCATTTATTGATGCTGAGCATGCGATGGATCCGGTATATGCACAAAAGTTAGGTGTTAATATTGATGAGTTACTATTATCACAGCCTGATACAGGAGAACAAGGTTTAGAAATTGCAGAAGCATTAGTACGAAGCGGTGCAATTGATATCATCGTAATTGACTCTGTAGCGGCTCTTGTACCAAAAGCGGAAATCGAAGGGGAAATGGGTGACTCTCATGTCGGTTTACAAGCGCGTTTAATGTCACAAGCACTTCGTAAGCTTTCTGGTGCGATTAATAAATCAAAAACAATTGCAATCTTTATTAACCAAATTCGTGAAAAAGTTGGGGTTATGTTCGGGAATCCAGAAACAACTCCAGGTGGTCGTGCGTTGAAATTCTATTCAACAGTCCGTCTTGAAGTACGTCGTGCTGAGCAATTAAAGCAAGGTAATGACATTGTTGGTAACAAAACGAAAATAAAAGTAGTAAAAAATAAAGTGGCACCTCCTTTCCGTGTTGCTGAAGTTGATATTATGTATGGAGAAGGAATTTCACGAGAAGGCGAAATTTTAGATATGGCTTCTGAACTTGATATCGTTCAAAAAAGTGGTGCTTGGTATTCTTATAATGAAGAACGTTTAGGACAAGGACGCGAAAATGCGAAGCAGTTCTTAAAAGAAAATCCAGATGTAAGAGATGAAATTGCATTCTTTATTCGTGAGCACCATGGAATTAGTGAAGATTCTGCTGCTGAAAGTATGGAAGATGGAACTCTTCTTGATTAATAAAAGACACGACTCCGTGTCTTTTATTTTTTATCTCACAATAATATGTAACAAGGCCTTTTTGTAAGGTTTTTTCCTTTGTTAGAACTGATTTAGTAAGGGTTGTTATCATTGATGAGTATAAACTTTTTTTGTAAAAAGAAGATTTACATGACAAAGGTAAAGAAAGTAAAAGTAGACAACGCTTGACAATGAAAAATGCGATAGATACAATGAGAATGTATATTTTTTCTTATATACGATACACTCTTCTCTAGAAGAGAAGTAACATTCGGGGTAGGTTCTATACCTTTTCGAAATAATAATATGACATTTTAATTGTGAAATGAAGAAAGTCCCTTAAAAAAGCGGGGCGACGGTCTTTGCTGTACGTTGCAATTCAATGTACATGCCGACAGTCTTTTTTCATTCATAGCAAGGGGAGGTGAAATCATGAGTAGTACAGTTTGGATACTCATCTCCATTTTGCTTGCAACAGTCGGTGCAGTTGTTGGCTTTTTTGTTCGAAAGTCTATTGCAGAAGCGAAGATTAATGGTGCAGCGAATGAAGCGAGACGTATTTTAGACGATGCGAATCGCGAAGCAGAAGCACTTAAAAAAGAAGCGCTTTTAGAAGCAAAGGATGAAATTCATACACTTCGTACAGAAGCTGAATTAGAAATTCGTGACCGTAGAAGCGAATTACAAAAACAAGAAAATCGTTTAATGCAAAAAGAAGAGAACCTTGATCGTAAAGACGAAACGCTCGATAAACGCGAGCAAATGTTAGAAAAGAAAGAGGAATCTCTTGTAGCGAGACAACAACAGATTGAAGAGTTGGAAAGCAAAGTGGGAGAGTTAGTTCAAAAGCAACAAACAGAATTAGAGCGCATTTCCAATCTGACACGCGAACAAGCGAAAGCGATCATTTTAGGGAAAGTGGAAAGTGAAATTTCTCATGAAATTGCCGTTATGGTAAAAGAAAGTGAAGTTCGTGCGAAAGAAGAAGCGGATAAGAAAGCAAAAGAGATTTTATCTCTTGCAATGCAAAGATGTGCGGCTGATCATGTTGCTGAAACAACCGTTTCGGTTGTAAATCTTCCAAATGACGAAATGAAGGGACGTATTATCGGACGCGAAGGTCGTAATATTCGTACGTTAGAAACGTTAACAGGTATTGACCTTATTATTGATGATACGCCAGAAGCGGTAATTCTATCAGGATTCGATCCAATTCGTCGTGAAACAGCTCGTATCGCTCTTGATAAGCTCGTACAGGATGGACGTATTCACCCAGCGCGTATTGAGGAAATGGTCGAAAAATCGAGACGTGAAGTGGATGAGTACATTCGCGAAGTTGGGGAACAAACAACGTTTGAAGTAGGTGTCCACGGATTACATCCAGACTTAATTAAGATTTTAGGTCGTTTGAAATACCGTACAAGTTATGGACAAAACGTGTTGAAACACTCTATGGAAGTAGCGTACTTAACAGGACTGATGGCAGCGGAGCTTGGCGAGGACGAAAAATTAGCGAGACGAGCAGGTCTGTTGCATGATATTGGAAAAGCAATTGACCACGAAGTAGAAGGTAGTCACGTTGAAATTGGTGTTGAACTCGCAACGAAATATAAAGAGCATCCGGTTGTTATTAATAGTATCGCATCTCACCATGGTGATACAGAACCAACTTCCATCATTGCGGTTTTAGTTGCGGCAGCAGATGCGTTATCAGCTGCAAGACCAGGAGCTCGTAGTGAAACACTTGAAAACTATATTCGTCGTCTTGAGAAGTTAGAAGAGATTTCAGAATCCTATGAAGGAGTAGAAAAATCTTTTGCAATTCAAGCAGGACGTGAAGTTCGCATCTTGGTAAAACCTGATACAATCGATGATTTAGAAGCTCATCGTTTAGCGCGGGATATTCGAAAACGTATTGAAAATGAACTGGATTATCCAGGACATATCAAAGTAACCGTTATTCGTGAAACACGTGCAGTGGAATACGCAAAATAAAGTGGTGAAGCACCACTTTATTTTTTTGTGTTGGGATTGGGCAATATAAAATAAATTGTTTGTAAACAACTTGGATCTCGCTATTTGCGGATAGTAATAAAATAAGCAGTACATAGAAAGGGTAAGACATATGAGAATTTTATTTGTTGGAGATGTAGTAGGGTCCCCTGGAAGAGGTATGATTCAACAATACGTACCAGCGTTAAAGAAAAAATATACGCCTACTGTAACAATTATTAATGGAGAAAATGCTGCAGGTGGTCGTGGTATTACAGAGAAAATTTACCGGAACTTTTTAGAGTGCGGTGCACAAGCAGTTACACTTGGGAATCATGCTTGGGATAACCGTGAAGTGTTTGAATTTATTGATGATGCTAAATATCTTGCAAGACCAGCCAACTTTCCGGAGGGAACACCAGGAAAAGGACTTATTTTTGTAAATTGTAACGGTACAGAAGTAGCAGTAATTAACTTACAAGGACGTACGTTCCTTCCGCCAATTGATTGTCCGTTCCGAAAAGTGGATGAATTAATTAACATTGCGAAAAAGCGCACAAATATTATCTTTATTGATTTTCATGCTGAGACAACAAGTGAAAAACAAGCACTTGGTTGGTATGTAGACGGACGTGCTACAGCAGTAGTAGGGACACATACGCATGTTCCAACAGCAGATAATCGTATTTTACCAAGTGGGACAGCTTACATTACAGATGTTGGAATGACTGGTCCATATGATGGAATTTTAGGGATGGATCGTGAAGCTGTACTGAAGAAGTTTTTAACGAATTTACCTGTACGTTTTGAAGTAACAAATGGAAGAACACAGTTAAGCGCAGTGTTAATTGATGTTGATCCAAATACTGGAAAAGCTAAAAAAATTGAACGTATTTTAATCAATGATGATCAGCCATTTTTTGAATAATATAATTTAAAAGTTAGAAAAAACATTATATTTTAATTTTTTAGAAAAATTACAGAAATTAAGCAGGAATACATGTCTTTCCTCGTGAATATAAGTTAAAGTGAAATAATCGCTAATACTTTTTAAAGAAACGAGGAGGAAACGAGGAATGGAAATATTAAAAGTTAAAGCAACTTCGGTCCCTAACTCTGTAGCCGGTGCACTTGCTGGGGTTATCCGCGAACGCGGAACAGCAGAAATCCAAGCTATTGGCGCAGGTGCATTAAATCAAGCCGTGAAGGCAGTAGCAATTGCAAGAGGATTTGTAGCGCCTAGTGGTTTAGATTTAATTTGTATTCCGGCTTTTACAGACATTATGATTGATGGTGAAGAACGTACAGCAATAAAATTAATTGTAGAACCTCGTTAAGTTTAAACAACCTGTTTGCTTTTATGCAAACAGGTTGTTTTTATGAGGAAGGGGGATAAAAGTGAAAGTTTTTGATGCACATTGTGATGTATTATGGCAACTATGGAGTTCAAAAGGAAAGAAGGATTTTCAAAACGATCCCTCTTTACATATTACATTTGAACAGCTGGAAAAAAGAAAAGGAAGCGTTCAATGCTTTGCGATATATGTCCCAGAAACAGTGCCATATGAACAACGTTTTGAAGCCGCGCTAGCTATGGTAGATATATTTTATAAGCAGGTATTATCGCTACCAAATATGAAATTGATTCAAACAAAAAAAGACATAGAGCAGTTAGGACCCAATGAAATTGGTGCCATTTTAACATTAGAAGGCGGCGAACCAATTGGAAAAGAAATGATGAAATTGCTCACGCTCTATCGCTTAGGAGTTCGATCTATGGGACTCACTTGGAATCATGCAAACTTATTAGCTGATGGGGCACTTGAAACGAGAGGAGCAGGACTTACTACGTTTGGTAGGAAGGTTGTAGAAGAACTGAATTCGTTTCGTTTATGGACAGATGTGTCTCACTTAAACGAAAAAGGTTTTTGGGATGTGATAGAAATTGCCCAATATCCAATTGCATCACATTCAAATTGTTATGAGCTTTGTCAACACCCGCGTAATTTGAAAAATGAACAAGTACAAGCACTTATTCAAAAAGATGGTGTAATTGGTGTAACTTTCGTTCCGGAGTTTTTAAGCAATCAAAGGCCTGCTTATATAGATGACATATTACGGCATGTGGAGCATATTTGTTCACTTGGAGGAGAGCGTAATATAGGGTTTGGTTCGGATTTTGATGGTATTACAAAAATGGTTGTCGGTCTAGAGGCGTATCGACATTATGAATGTGTAATCAATGAACTGAGTAAGCGATACAGTGAAACAAATGTCAAAAGGTTTTTATATGATAATTTCATTGATCATATTCTTTTCTAGATGCTTATTTTATATTGTCTTTTAAATTTAAATTCAAATAGTTAGAAAAGTTAAAAAATTAATAAAAATCAGACCAAATCATTGCATTTTTTTCATTGTAAGGCTAGAATTGTAGACGAATTAAGATTATGCAAAAGATTCAGGGAAGTCTGAAGAGGTATAATTTGCGTCCATTGTAGTTTCTTTGCACAAAAAGTGCTACACTATTACTGTAAAAAAATACACTACAATGAATGCAGCCAAAAGGGGTGTAGGAGATGATTAGTCAACTTTCATGGAAAGTTGGAGGACAACAAGGTGAAGGGATTGAAAGTACAGGAGAAATTTTCTGTATTGCATTAAACCGCTTAGGGTATTACCTATACGGTTACCGCCACTTTTCATCACGAATTAAAGGTGGTCATACAAATAATAAAATTCGCGTAAGTACAACTGAAGTACGTGCGATATCTGATGATTTAGATATTTTAATTGCATTTGATCAAGAAACAATTGACTTTAACTTCCACGAATTACGCCCGGGTGGGATTGTTGTTGCAGATGCAAAATTTAATCCAACTATACCAGAAAGTGCAGATGTGAATTTATATGCAATACCTTTTACAGATATTGCCTCTGAATTAGGGACATCATTAATGAAAAACATGGTTGCCGTTGGAGCATCTAGTGCGGTATTAGGATTAGATGAAACTGTATATTTAGAAGTTGTTGAAGAAATTTTCGGTCGCAAGGGAGAGCAAGTCGTTCAGAAGAATATGGAAGCAATCAAACGCGGCTCTCAATATATGAAAGAATTACTTGGTGAAAAAGTAAATATGATGCAGCTTGAAAAAGCTGATGGTCAAAAACGTATGTTTATGATCGGTAACGATGCAATTGCATTTGGTGCAGTAGCTGGCGGTGCACGTTTTATGTCAGCATATCCAATTACACCTGCCTCTGAAATTATGGAATACTTAATTAAAAAATTACCAAAAGTAGGCGGAACAGTCATCCAAACAGAGGATGAAATTGCCGCTTGTACAATGGCAATTGGTGCGAACTATGCTGGTGTACGTACATTAACAGCATCAGCAGGACCTGGCCTATCTTTAATGATGGAAGCAATTGGTTTAGCTGGTATTACAGAAACACCTCTTGTTATCATAGATACACAACGTGGTGGCCCAAGTACTGGTTTACCAACAAAACAAGAGCAGTCTGATTTAATGGCGATGATTTACGGTACACATGGGGAAATTCCAAAAATCGTAATGGCACCAAGTACTGTTGAAGAAGCGTTCTATGATATCGTAGAAGCGTTTAACTTAGCAGAAGAATACCAAGTTCCTGTTATTTTCTTAACAGATTTACAGCTTTCTTTAGGAAAGCAAACTGTAGAACCACTGAAGTTAGATAGAGTAGAAATTCGCCGCGGTAAGCTTGATTTACAAGTAGAGTTACCAGAGCGTGAAAATAAAGCTTACTTTAAACGTTACGAAGTGACAGAAGATGGTATTTCGCCACGCGTTTTACCTGGTATGAAAAATGGTATTCACCATGTGACAGGTGTAGAGCATGATGAAACTGGTAAACCTTCTGAATCATCACTAAATCGTAAAGCACAAATGGACAAACGTTTCCGTAAAATGGAGAATTTAAAGTTTAATACCCCTGTTTACAAAAATGCTAAGTATGATGACGCTGATGTATTGTTAGTTGGCTTTAACTCTACTCGTGGTGCAATTGAAGAAGCGATGGAGCGCTTAGAGCAAGAAGGATTAAAAGTAAATCATGCTCACGTTCGTTTAATTCATCCGTTCCCAACTGATGAAATTCTTCCACTTGTGAAGGGAGCAAAACGCGTTGTTGTAGTAGAAAACAATGCAACTGGTCAGCTTACTAACATTATGAAAATGAATCTTGGCAATGGTGAGAAAATTTCTAGTCTGTTAAAATATGACGGGAATCCATTCCTACCAAAAGAAATTTACAACGAATGCAAAAAAGGGGTTGTATTAAATGGCAACATTTAAGGACTTTCGTAACAGTGTAAAACCAAACTGGTGTCCAGGTTGCGGAGACTTCTCAGTGCAAGCTGCAATTCAACGTGCAGCAGCTAACGTTGGTTTAAACCCAGATGAATTAGCTGTTATTTCTGGAATTGGCTGTTCGGGTCGTATTTCGGGTTACATTAATTCATATGGCGTTCATAGTATTCATGGACGTGCACTGCCAATTGCACAAGGCGTGAAAATGGCAAACCGTGATTTAACAGTTATCGCATCTGGTGGTGACGGAGATGGCTTCGCAATCGGTATGGGACATACAATTCATTCGATTCGTCGTAACATTGACATTACTTACATTGTTATGGATAACCAAATTTACGGTTTAACAAAAGGTCAAACTTCACCACGTAGTGAAGCCGGCTTTAAAACGAAAAGTACACCGCAAGGTTCAATTGAACCAGCGTTATCTGTAATGGAAATGGCATTAACAGCTGGTGCGACATTTGTGGCGCAAAGCTTTTCAAGTGACTTAAAAGAATTAACGCAGCTTATCGAAGCTGGTATTCAGCATAAAGGGTTCTCTTTAATTAATGTATTCAGTCCATGTGTAACTTATAATAAAGTAAATACGTATGACTGGTTTAAAGAGAATTTAACAAAACTAAGCACAGTCGAAGGATACGATCCATCTAATCGTATGATTGCTATGCAAACATTAATGGAAAACAAAGGTTTAGTAACGGGTTTAATTTATCAAAATACAGAACAGCCTTCTTATCAAGAACTTGTAAAGGGATATAGTGAAAAACCTTTAGTGCAGGCTGATTTACAAATGGATCAAAAAATGTTTGATGAACTCGTTGCTGAGTTTATGTAATCGTAATAAAAAGCTGCTTAATGGCAGCTTTTTTATTCACTCATAAAATTCAGAATGTTAAAATAATAAGTGTATCGTCTTGTTAGTTAAATGGGTTTGTGCGCTGAAGTAAGTGGGTATGGTATGGTCTCTTTGTTGTTAAATTTGGCTAAACATCTTATACTATGATAGTGTGTATAGGAATAAAGTAATATGTTTTTTAGGACAAAGTTAAAACAACAAAAAAGGGAATGTCTATTGGTGTCGGGAGGACTCCATTCTTACGGATGGTTAGATCGACTACTCGAGTTTCAAAGGGGCAAGCTATCTCTCAAACTATCCTAATCTTTAAGATGGGTCTAATTGTCATCAAAATGGACTACAGAGTGTGTAGAGTTAAGGTTGAAAGGAGATTACCCATGAACGAGCAACAACGATTAGCAAGTCAACAAGCCAATTCTTCTATGAAAAAAGGAGAAAAAGATTACAGTAAATACTTTGAAAGTGTATATCAGCCGCCTTCTTTAAAAGATGCGAAAAAGCGCGGGAAAGAAGAAGTTAAAATTGAACGTGATTTTGGTTTGCCAGAAGAGTTTCGTAACTTTGGTGCAGGAAGAAAGTTTTATATCCGTACTTATGGATGTCAAATGAATGAGCATGATACAGAAGTAATGGCTGGTATTTTTACAGCGCTTGGATATGAACCAACATTTTCGACAGAAGATGCAGATGTGATTCTATTAAATACTTGTGCTATTCGTGAAAACGCTGAGAATAAAGTATTTGGGGAACTTGGACATTTAAAACCATTAAAACAAAGAAATCCGGATCTTTTAATCGGTGTGTGTGGTTGTATGTCTCAAGAAGAATCCGTTGTAAACAAAATTATGCAAAAAAACCAGCATGTAGATATGGTATTTGGTACACATAATATTCACCGTTTACCGTACATTTTAAAGGATGCGATGTTCTCAAAAGCAACAGTTGTTGAAGTATGGTCTAAAGAAGGAGATGTAATTGAAAACCTTCCGAAAGTACGTCGTGGTGATATTAAAGCATGGGTAAACATTATGTATGGATGCGACAAATTCTGTACATATTGCATCGTACCGTATACACGTGGCAAAGAACGTAGTCGCCGTCCAGAAGATATTATTAATGAAATTCGTCATTTAGCTGCAAATGGATATAAAGAAATTACGTTGCTTGGTCAGAACGTAAACGCATATGGTAAAGACTTTGAAGATTTAGAATATGGTCTTGGCGATTTAATGGATGAACTTCGTAAGATTGATATAGCACGTGTTCGCTTTACAACAAGTCACCCACGTGATTTTGATGATCACTTAATTGAAGTGCTTGGAAAAGGCGGTAATTTAGTTGAACATATCCACTTACCAGTGCAATCTGGAAGTACAGATATGCTAAAGATTATGGCACGTAAATATTCACGGGAACATTATTTAGAACTTGTACGTAAAATTAAAGAGGCGATTCCTGATGCCGTATTAACAACTGATATTATCGTTGGTTTCCCAAATGAAACAGACGAGCAATTTGAAGAAACGATGTCGTTATATCGCGAAGTAGGTTTTGACAGTGCATTTACATTTATTTATTCTCCACGTGAAGGTACACCTGCTGCAAAAATGAAGGATAATGTACCGATGGAAGTCAAAAAAGAGCGTTTACAACGTTTAAATGCACTAGTTAATGAATATTCTATAGAAAAGAATAAACGATATAAAGGTAAAATTGTTGAAGTATTAGTTGATGGAGAAAGTAAAAATAACCCTGATGTACTTGCAGGTTATACACGTACTAATAAGCTGGTAAACTTCGTAGCTCCAAAATCTGCAATTGGTCAGCTTGTGAAAGTAAGAGTAACGGAAGCAAAAACTTGGTCTCTAAACGGGGAATTGGTTGAGGAGCCGATCGAGGTGAAATAATAGATGAAAGTTTATACAAAAGATGAAATTGTTGAGCAAGCAAAAGAATTGGCGAAAATGATTTCTGAAACAGAAGAAGTAGATTTCTTTAAACGTGCGGAAGCACAAATTCATAAAAATGAAAATGTCAAACGTGCAATAGATGAAATTAAAGTACTGCAAAAACAAGCAGTAAACCTGCAGCATTATGGGAAATGGGAAGGGTTGAAAAAAGTAGAAGCGGAAATAGATGCTCTGCAAGATAAACTTGATAGCATTCCGGTTGTACAGGAATTTAAATCTTCACAAACATATGTAAATGATTTACTGCAGCTTGTAGCAAGTACCATTTCTAATAACGTAACAGATGAAATTTTAATTTCAACTGGTGGCAATGTGTTAAAAGGTGAAACAGGTGCTGAAGTAGAGAGTAAAAAAGGAAACTGTGGTTGTTAAGAGAGATGTCTTATGGACATCTTTTTTTTGTTTTTATTCTACTCTATAGTCTTTTGTCAAAAAAAGAATGACACATTCCGCTATTGTCACGCATATGATTAAGTGAATATTGATTGAGGAGGGTTCCGAATGTCCGAATTTAGAGAGATTATTACAAAGGCAGTAGTGGGAAAAGGACGTAGGTATACAAAGTCAACGCATACATGTGAATCAAATCATGAACCGACGAGTATTCTCGGATGTTGGGTAATTAATCACACATATGAAGCAAGAAAGAATGGGAAGTCTGTAGAAATTGAAGGATACTACGATGTGAATACGTGGTATTCATTTAATGAAAACACAAAAACAGAAGTTGTAACAGAACGTGTTAGTTATACGGATGAAATCAATGTTGGATATCGTGACAAAAACTTTTCGGGTGAAGATTTAGAAATTATTACCCGTGTTATTCAACATCCTAATTGTTTAGAAGCAATCGTTTCACCAAATGGTAACAAAATTGTTGTAACTGTAGAGCGTGAATTTGTAACTGAAGTGGTCGGTGAAACAAAAATGTGTGTAAATGTAAATCCAGATGGATGTCCAGAGGCTGAGGATAATTTTGAAGTAGATGACGATGAATTTGAAGAGTTAGATCCAAATTTTATTGTAGATGCAGAAGAAGAATAATAGAAAGCTAGGGAGAAACTCTTCCTAGCTTTTTACATGATGTGAATGAACATGTTTCAAGATAAAAATGTGCTATAATGAAGAGAGACTCCCAAAAGAGGAGATGAGAGTGTCCGTGAAGTGCGGCATATAAATATATAGCACATTTTTATGAAGTATGGAGGAAACAAATGGTTCAGTATACCCCGATGATACAACAATATTTAAAGGTCAAGGCAGACTATCAAGATGCCTTTTTATTTTTTAGATTAGGTGATTTTTATGAAATGTTTTTTGAAGACGCGGTTAAAGCAGCGCACGAGCTTGAAATCACATTAACGAGCCGAGATGGTGGGAGTAGTGATCGTATACCGATGTGTGGTGTACCGTATCATGCAGCAAAAAATTATATTGAACAGCTCGTTGAAAAAGGATATAAGGTTGCGGTTTGTGAGCAAGTAGAAGATCCGAAAACAGCAAAAGGTGTTGTACGTCGTGAAGTTGTTCAATTGATTACGCCAGGAACGATGATGGAAGGGCGCACAATTGATGAGAAAGAAAATAACTTCTTAGCAGCGTTAACTCATTTTGAAGATGGTTCTTATGCACTAGCTTGTAATGATTTAACAACAGGACAAAATACGGTAACATTGTTAACAGGTTCTGTAGAAGATGTCTTGTTGGAAGTATACGCAACAGGTTCAAAAGAAATTGTTGTAGATTCCACATTTTCAAAAGATGAGCTAAACAAGTTGACAGAAACATTAAAGATGACAATCTCTTATGAAGATGAAACGAAAGTTCCTGAAGGATTAGAGCATCTTGTGAGAAATGTAACCCAAACGAAATTAGTTACAGCAGTAGGACGATTATTAAATTATGTATTAAGAACACAAAAACGTTCATTAGATCATCTGCAGCCTGTAGATATTTATTATACAAATCAATTTATGAAAATTGATGTACATTCAAAGCGTAACTTAGAGTTAACAGAAACACTTCGAACAAAAGAAAAAATGGGCTCTTTATTATGGCTATTAGATAAAACAAAAACAGCGATGGGCGGTCGTATGTTAAAACAGTGGATGGAACGCCCGCTTATACAAAAAGAAAAGATTGAGGAACGTTTAGAAATGGTTGAAACGTTTGTGAATGACTATTTCTTACGTGAAGATTTAAAAGAAAAACTAAAAGAAGTGTATGATTTAGAGCGTTTAGCAGGGAAAGTTGCATATGGTAATGTAAATGCACGTGATTTACTGCAATTAAGACGTTCACTTCTGCAAGTGCCAGCTATTTTAGAGGCGATTAGTTTATTAGACAATTCTTACGCAGCAAGATTAATTCAAGGCGCTGATCCATGTGAAAGTTTAACAGAATTACTAGGCCGAAGTATTCAAGAAAATCCACCGCTTTCTATAAAAGACGGTGATATTATAAAAGATGGCTATAATGACCAGTTAGATCAATATCGCTATGTTAGTAAGAACGGAAAAACGTGGATTGCAGAACTTGAAAAACGTGAGCGTGATATTACAGGAATTAAATCATTAAAGATTGGTTATAACCGTATTTTCGGCTACTATATTGAAGTGACAAAGGCAAACCTCGCTTCGCTCCCAGAAGGGCGTTATGAACGCAAACAGACGCTTGCAAATGCGGAACGCTTTATTACAGATGAATTAAAAGAAAAAGAAACATTGATTTTAGAGGCAGAGGAAAAAATTGTACAGCTGGAATATGATTTGTTTACTTCACTACGTGAAGAAGTAAAAGTATTTATTCCGAAATTACAGCATCTAGCGAAAGTTATTAGTGAACTAGATGTACTGCAAAGCTTCGCGACAGTGAGTGAAGAAGAACAATTTGTAAAACCAGTTTTAACAGATAAACGTGAAATCTTTATAAAAGATGGTCGCCATCCTGTTGTAGAAAAAGTATTGAACGGCAAATTGTATGTTCCGAATGATTGTGTGATGCCAGAAAATATGGATGTCTTTTTAATTACAGGTCCAAACATGTCTGGTAAGAGTACGTATATGCGTCAATTAGCACTTGTTACTGTTATGTCGCAAATCGGTTGTTTTGTACCAGCAACAGAAGCTGTATTACCAGTCTTCGATCAAATCTTTACGAGAATTGGTGCAGCAGATGATTTAATTTCAGGTCAAAGTACATTTATGGTTGAAATGTTAGAAGCGAAAAATGCAATTGCGAATGCATCAGAAAGAAGTTTAATTTTATTTGATGAAATTGGCCGTGGTACATCTACGTATGACGGTATGGCACTTGCACAAGCAATTATTGAACATATTCATGATCAAATTGGTGCAAAGACGCTATTCTCGACACACTATCATGAATTAACAGTGTTAGAAGAAAGTTTAACACACCTTAAAAATGTACATGTTTCGGCTATTGAAGAAAACGGAAAAGTTGTCTTCTTGCATAAAATTCAAGACGGTGCAGCAGATAAAAGTTATGGTATTCATGTTGCACAACTTGCGGAGCTTCCAGATAGTTTAATTGCTCGTGCAAAAGAAGTATTAGCGCAGTTAGAAGGACAAGAGGAAATCATTATTCCGAAACGTGCAGAAGTCAAAATTCAAGAAGAAAAGGTACAAGAACCAGTTGTAATAAAAGAAGAGGTAGAGACACTATCAGAGAAGAACGAAGAAGCAGAATCACAGCTTTCGTTCTTTGCGGCAGAACAATCTCCTAAAAAACAAGAAAACCCTGTACTGGATCAAAAAGAAACGGCTGTCTTAACACAAATTAAAAAAATTGATTTACTTGATATGACGCCTCTAGAAGCATTAAATGAATTGTATCGTTTACAAAAAAAGTTAAAGAAAGGATGAGTAAGTAGATGGGGAAAATTCGCAAACTCGATGACCAACTCTCTAACTTAATTGCAGCAGGGGAAGTAGTCGAACGCCCTGCTTCAGTTGTAAAAGAACTTGTCGAAAATTCCATCGATGCGAATAGTACATCTATTGAAATCCACTTAGAAGAAGCTGGATTATCGAAAATTCGCATCATTGATAATGGAGATGGCATTGTTGAGGAAGATTGTATTGTTGCCTTTGAACGACATGCAACAAGCAAAATTAAAGATGAAAATGATCTGTTTCGTATCAGAACGCTTGGCTTCCGCGGTGAGGCATTGCCAAGTATCGCATCTGTTAGTGAATTAGAGTTAATCACAAGCACAGGAGATGCACCAGGTACACATCTTATTATTAAAGGTGGAGACATTATAAAGCAGGAAAAAACAGCGAGCCGTAAAGGGACAGATATTACGGTTCAAAACCTGTTTTTTAACACACCAGCGCGCCTTAAATATATGAAGACAATTCATACAGAGCTTGGGAATATTACAGACATTGTATATCGTATTGCGATGTCCCATCCAGAAGTATCTTTGAAATTGTTTCATAATGAGAAGAAGCTGCTACACACTTCTGGGAATGGTGATGTAAGACAAGTACTTGCAGCCATTTACAGTATTCAAGTTGCGAAAAAATTGATTCCAATTGAAGCAGAATCATTAGATTTTACGATTCGTGGTTATGTAACGCTACCTGAAGTAACGAGAGCATCTCGTAACTATATGTCAACGATTGTAAATGGTCGTTACGTTCGGAATTATGTATTAATGAAAGCTATTCAGCAAGGGTATCACACATTGCTTCCAGTTGGCCGCTATCCAATTGGTTTCTTATCAATCGAGATGGACCCAATGTTAGTAGATGTTAACGTTCATCCAGCTAAGTTAGAAGTGCGCTTCAGTAAAGAACAGGAGTTACTGCAACTCATTGAAAAAACATTGCAAGACGCGTTTAAAAAAGTGCAGCTCATTCCAGATGCTGGTGTTACAACGAAGAAAAAAGAAAAAGATGAAAGTGTACAAGAGCAATTTCATTTTGAACATACAAAACCAAAAGAACCACCAATGCCTAATATCGTCTTACCAACTGGGATGGATGAGAAGCAAGAAGTAAGTACAATAAAACAAACGCCAGCGCCGCAACTTTGGCAACAGCCGAAGCAAGAATGGCAGCCACCACAATCACTTGTAAGAGAAGAAAGTTGGCAACCAACTTCTAAATCGCTAATTGAAGAAAAGGCTCAAGAAGAACAAGAATGGGATAGCAGTGAAGAAGACTTTGAATTAGAGGAATTAGAAGAAGAGATTCAAGAGATCGAAGAGATTAAAATGAACGGAAACGATTTACCACCGCTTTATCCAATTGGACAAATGCACGGAACTTATATTTTCGCTCAAAATGATAAAGGGTTATATATGATTGACCAACATGCGGCGCAAGAGCGAATCAATTATGAATATTTCCGTGATAAAGTAGGTCAAGTTGGGCAAGAAGTACAGGAGTTACTTGTACCATATCGTATTGATTTATCCCTTACTGAATTCCTACGTGTCGAAGAACAATTAGAAGAATTGAAAAAGGTAGGATTGTTCCTAGAGCAATTCGGCCACCAATCCTTTATTGTTCGTTCGCATCCAACGTGGTTCCCGAAAGGTCAGGAAACAGAAATCATAGACGAAATGATGCAGCAGGTCGTAAAGCTAAAAAAAGTTGATATAAAAAAACTGCGTGAAGAAGCAGCCATTATGATGAGCTGTAAAGCATCGATTAAAGCAAATCAATATTTAACGAACGATCAAATTTTTGCTTTGCTAGAAGAATTGCGCACAACAACAAATCCTTACACATGTCCACATGGTAGACCGATCCTTGTACATCATTCGACGTATGAACTGGAAAAGATGTTTAAACGGGTGATGTAGGATAGGTGTGTTGAGGGAAATTACCTTTATTGCAATGAAAATAAGTAGTGAATAGGAAAGATGGAATGGACATGCAATAATAGATTTTTTTGTCTGTTATTTCGAGGGAATATTAGGTGAAGAAAAAGAAGTGATAAAATAAATCGCTTCTTTTTTGTTTGTTGCGATATTTATTTTTACAATAAGGGTACTATTGATAGGAAGATGATGTATAGGAAGTATGTGTGAAGCTCATCTATACATTCATAAACGGTTTTAAAGGAAAATAAATAACCTGAGTCCGATATTGTATCAGGCTCAGGTTATTTAGAGATGTGTTTTTCCATTAAAGGCTTCTGTCTACAAACTGTATTTCCCGCTGCAATTTTATAAATGAACGGTACATTCCAATTCTCCAAGAGACGATCATCGCAAAAGCGAGTAAGAAGAACATACCGCTTAATTGTCCTAAATCAATTGATTGACTTAAATATTCTTTCATACCGAGGCGGACAGCTAGTAAACCGACTAAAATAAAGATAAATGCTTTAGAAGGTATTAAATAGATGTCTTGTCCGCGAATTTCAAATTTTGATGTTTTAATAAGAAAAATAGAGAAAAATAAACCAACAATAACTGCTTCGAGAATTTCAGATGATGTTAAGCGAAATTCTGGTAAGAAGTACATGCATGCTCCCGTACTCATAAAAATTGGAGGGAGTACAATTTTTTTAAGTGTTACAGGTTTCTTTGCTGATTTTAAGCGAAGAAACATCATTCCAACAGCCATACACAGAGCAATGATACTTGATAAAACAGCTAAGCTCATGTTTGACCTCCTTTTATCCTTTGAACGATTTTTTTAATAGAATCATAAACCAAACGAGAGCGGCACCAATGATCGTATGAGACATTCCCGCAATATGACTTAACCCTTTAAAATCAGCCCCATTGAGTTGAAGGAGTCCGCGGGCCGCCATTGAACCAACTGTTAAAACTAATCCTAAATTATAGAGGATAAACCAGATGTTAAAACTTTTTTCTTTATAGAATGCAAATGATTTTGATAGGGCAAAGGCGAGTAAGAAGAATAAAAATCCAAGAACTAGCACATGTGTGTGCAACTTGTATAACGATGTAGTACCTTGAATTCCTTGCGCTTTTGAATATTCTCTCGCAAATACACCTGATAATAAACCGATAATTAAATAAGTGAATGCTGCATTATATAACTTTTTCATCATATACCTCCTAGGTAGCATTAGCAATGTTTATTTTTGGATAGTAGGCTGCGATTATTAGTGGTTTGTCATTCCGTATATAAGGCCAGAAATATATGGGATTAGCCAAATGAACCAGACGATAATACTTAGCTTGTGGAATGTTGTCATCATATTTGTATCTTTTTTGATTAACACAATTGTTGCCCAAACAGCATGGAATAACATCAGTAAAATGGCTGCTAGACCTGTGATTCCGTGGAAACTGAATAGGGATCCTGCTTCTGCCATCTTTTCCATTAAAGTCGTTCCGAGTGTATCACATACGAGTCCGAGCCAAAAAATGACGACATGCCAAGGTTTTAATGTCTTTTGGAATTTTTCACTCCATACGCCAATTGTATAAAAAATGAGTGCAGCTGTAATACATGTAATAGCAGATGCCAACACGTTCATCATTCCTTTCTAACTGCCATGTTCCTTATATAAAATATGTTACATGAGAATTATGAATAGAATATGAACGCAATATTACATATGAAGTTTGTTGAATTATTATATTGGGATTCAATTGTGATGTAAACAAAAAATTAAAATGTGCTGTTAATGAAAAAAACTTTCTTATTTCCTATTTGACTAGGGATAAGAAAGTTTTTTAGACTACTGTTATTGTACATGTTTTCTTACACTTCGTTTTCTCGTAGTAATTTTCCATCGCGAAGTGTTAAAATTCGATCACATACATCAAGCATTTTTTCATCGTGTGTAATCATAATCGCTGCTTTTTTATTTTTCTTAACTTCATCTTTCATTCGTTCAACTACTTCTCTAGCACGTTTTGAGTCAAGACTAGCAGTAGGTTCATCAGCTAAAATTAAATCTGGATTATTCATAAATGCACGAGCAATGGCTACCCGCTGTTTTTCCCCACCTGAAAGTTGGTTTGGATAATGATTCATTCGATGTGATAATCCAAAAGTGTTCAGTAATTGTTCTGCCAATTTACCAGCTTCTTTTTTATCTTCTCCCTTTAACTTAGCGATATATAAGAGTTGCTCTTTCACTGTTAAGAAAGGTACGAGGTTTGCAAATTGAAATATAAATCCAATTTTTCTTAAACGAATATCGGTCATTTCTTTTTCTGATAAACTTGTTATGTTTTGACCAGAAACATAGATATTTCCTTTTGAAGGAGATAAAAGTGCCCCTGCAATGGAAAGCAATGTACTTTTTCCTGAACCAGATGGACCAACAATACCGATAAATTCGCCTTCTTTTACATCTAATGTAATTGGGTGCAGAGCAGTTACTTCTGTATCTCCAGCGCCATATACTTTACTTACTTGATCCAACTTTAATAATGACGATGAGTTATCCCATTTTAATTCTGTTACCATTACATGCCACCTCCGATTGCTTCTAATGCATCTACTTTCAATACTTGATATAGAGAAATTAGTGTACCCAGTATACTAATTAAGATAAAGACACCTATATATTGCAAGATTGTTGTTGTTGTTAATAAGAACGGCATACTAGCTGGTAGAATAGCTTCTACAGCAAAGATTAGGCCAATGCCGATGATAAGAGCAACGCCAGTTAAGAATATAGATTGTACAACTAAAGTTTTTGCTAAATATGAGTTTTTTGTTCCGATTGCTTTTAATACACCTAATTGATGTGTTTTTTGTAATGTAATGACATAGAAGAAAACACCAATTAACAATGCTGAAATTACAAGTAAAAACCCAATAATCATCGTTAATGTTCCTTGTTCTTCTTTATAACCTGGAATACTTTGTAATACTTCTTTTTTATCAATAACTTTTGCATTATCGATTTTTTTATCAGTATTTAGAGCAATTACACTGTAATCTTTTTGATGTGGAAGTGCAATAGCATCCCATGCATTTTCATTCATATGAACAACAGGTGAATGACTAAACATTTGATTTTGCGAGAATCCGACAACTTTGAAAGTCTTTTTAGAAATAGGTTCTACTAGCTCATCTCCAAGTTTGATCCCTTTTTGCTTGATAGATTCATCAACAACAACTTCATTGTTTTCTAACGTACCGTTTTTTCCTTCAATAACTTTTGGGGCAATGAATGAATCTTGTTTACTTGAGAAAATGGCAACATCAACTTTATTTGAGTTTCCTTCTTTTTCAAATGTCGCCACTTTAATATGCATCGGAACAGCATCTTTTGCATCAACCTGTGCTAATACTTTATCTACATCTTCTTTCTTGATTTGGGAGCGTAATAATTTACCATCTACATCATCTGATACTATAAACTTGTCTGCTTTCATTTCGATAAAAGAAGAAGCATTAGCATGTGATAAACCATTTGCTAGACCTGATATAATAAGTACAAGAAATGATAATAACATCATGATTGTACCAATTAATCCGTATCGTAATTTCGATTGTTTTAATTCTTTAAGTGCTAAAAACATTAGGTTCGTTCCTCCTTGTTTTGTTCTATGTTCTTATCATAAAGAGGAAATATGAACGGAATATGAACAACAGGTTACAAAAGAAGAGTCTACAATTTATATATAAATACAAACTGAAGTAACGACATCCCCCCCTGTTTTTAGGTGAGCAAGAGCATCTGGCCACGCATAGAAGCGGTCAGAGAGAAAGCTTTTTATTCTACATAGCAACGACTTATATGTTGAAATAATTAAAATGGATTTATATAGTTCCTTCTTGTTGTTTCGGAAGGTAAATAGAGAAGGTCGTTCCTTTTCCAAGCTCACTATCAACGGTTATTGCTCCTTCATGAAGGTCAATCACTTTTTTTACAATAGAAAGACCTAATCCGCTGCCATTTACTTTTCTATTTCGGGCAGTATCAACTTTATGAAATCGATCAAATATTTTTTTTACTTCATTCTCGGGTATACCAATACCCATATCAGTAATCGAAATATGCCATTCTGTGTCTAGCTCTTCCGCTTCAAATGAAATTGTCCCAGCACTTTCTGTAAATTTAATACTATTGGTAAACAAGTTGGTCCATACTTGATAGAGCAAGTTTTCATCTCCGTAAATTTGCATGTTAGGAACATTCATTTCAACTGCAAGATCTTTTGTTCTCCATTCCCACTCAAGCATAAAAATAATATCCCTTATTTGCTTTCCTAGATTAAAAGGCTGTTTAAGTAAAGTAAGATCTTGTTTATCAAGTGAAGCTAGCATTAATAATTGTTTGCATAAACTGGACAATCGGCGACTTTCTGATTCAATGATTTCTAAGTAATGTTTCTGTTCCGCTACCGTTAAATCATTTGTTTGTAATGTCTTGGAAAATCCCTGAATAGATGAGAGGGGAGACTGAAATTCATGTGAAACATTCGAAACAAATTCTTGTCGCATCCGATCTACATTCTGCAATTTTTGGGCCATCTTGCGAAAGCTAGTTGCAAGTGTACCAAGTTCGTCTTTGCGATTTTCTGGTAGTGCTAAATCATAGTTACCACATGCAACCTCTTTTGTCGCATGTGTAAATCTTTGAATAGGGCGAACGACAAAGCGTGTAGCTACCGCAATACAAATTAGACTAATTATAATAATCAGCCCTAATAAAACAGCATAGAAAATACGTAATTCTCCAAATTGATGTTGAATATCCGGACGAATAAATAGCGCATAACCCTTACCATTGTTTTCAATAGGAATCCCAATACTATTTAAAAGTGTATTATCAAAAAAGCCAGTAGCAAATAAACGATTCGGGTACGTTGCAATTCCATTGTATATATTTCCTTTTAATACATGTTCAAGTGTCTCTTCGCTAATATTCATTTTCTTAAAATTATCACTGTACCGCTTGCCTTGTTTTTTATCGTCTACTAAGTAGACTTCAAAGCCAAGGTTAGAAATAGACTGTAAATAATCATCTTTATTTTGTTCTGTATTTTTCTCATATAAATATTTTACTTCTTGTGCATATTTTAAAATTTTCTCGCTGTTATATGGCTTTAAATAAACATGATAATATACATTTGTAAGTAAAAATGCCAATATACTACTAACCAGCATAATAAAAACTGATATGATAACAAATCTAGAATATAACGAGCGCATATTTTTTCACCTCTAATTTATCGTTCTATTTTTTGAAAGTAAGTCCTCCGTATCAAGATTTTGAGAAAACACAGAAGATAGGAGGGAGTTGACTGCTGGCATGTGACTGAACAGTAGGGGATAAGGGGAAAAATCCAACTGATGGAAGTTTCACTTTATAAAAATGATGGCTACAAATGATATAAGAGATTGAAAAATCCAACAAAGTCAAAAATGTAATAAGTATAAGTGTTCCTCCTTTCACTTTTGTAGAATAAGAAATGTTTATGAACAGAAGATGAACATGTTATTACAATTAAGTTTTTTAGTTCATTTATAATGTGAATGATATGATTTTTTGGGGGTTGTAGTTTTGTTTTAAATTACCAATATAGTTATTATTTTCTAATAATTTGTATATAATAATTTTTCAAAAAATAATTGTATTTCTCAGAAAGATAAATTATTATAAAATAAGTAATTTTGTAATTTTATGATGAAAGGAAGATGGATTTATTTTTCTGATTATTGCGAATGATCGAAGGGGAGTAAAAGGATTTTAGGGGCAGCTTTTCAGAGAGAGAAAAAAAGTGACGCTTGCTTATTATTTTTTACTTAATAGGAATTGTAGTATTGTATCTCGCTTATGAATAGTGGATGAGGAGGAAATGGAGTGGCAAATAAAGAACTAAAAAGGGGATTAGAAGCGCGTCACATTCAAATGATTGCCTTGGGTGGCACAATTGGTGTTGGTTTATTTATGGGGTCGGCCAGCACGATTCAATGGACAGGCCCATCAGTAATGCTTGCTTATGCGATTGCTGGAATTTTTATATTTTTTATTATGCGTGCGATGGGAGAAATGTTGTATGTAGAGCCGGGAACAGGTTCATTTGCGACATTTGGCCATAAGTATATACATCCATTAGCAGGGTATATGACGGCGTGGAGTAACTGGTTTCAGTGGGTAATTGTTGGAATGTCAGAAATTATAGCGGTTGGGGCATATATGCAGTACTGGTTCCCAGATCTACCTGCTTGGGTGCCAGGTATCATCACAATGGTGATTCTTGGTGCGGCGAATTTAATTTCTGTTAAATCATTTGGTGAGTTTGAATTTTGGTTTGCAATGATTAAAATCGTTACCATTATGTTAATGATTATTGCAGGGTTTGGACTTATTTTCTTCGGATTGGGTAACGGAGGGAATGCAATTGGGTTATCTAATCTTTGGGAAAATGGCGGCTTCTTTACAGGTGGCTGGTCAGGATTCTTCTTTGCTTTATCACTAGTGGTTGGGGCTTATCAAGGTGTCGAATTAATTGGGATTACAGCTGGCGAAGCAAAAGATCCGAAAAAAACGTTAACAAAAGCAATTCAAAGTACGATTTGGCGTATTTTAATCTTCTATATTGGTGCAATTTTTGTTATTGTAACTGTTTATCCTTGGGATCAACTAAATTCAATTGGTAGCCCGTTTGTGGCAACTTTTGCGAAAGTTGGGATTACAGCAGCAGCTGGACTAATTAACTTTGTCGTAATCACAGCTGCAATGTCTGGCTGTAACAGTGGTATTTACAGTGCAGGACGTATGCTTTATACATTAGGGGTGAATGGACAAGCGCCAAAATACTTTGCGAAAATTTCTCGTAACGGTGTACCTTTATTTGGTACGGTTGGTGTGTTAATTGGTTTAGCAGTTGGCGTTGTTTTAAGTTATATTGCACCAAAAAACTTATTCGTGTATGTATACAGCGCGAGTGTACTTCCTGGTATGGTTCCGTGGTTTGTCATCCTGATTAGTCAAATTCGATTCAGAAAAGCAAAAGGAGCTGAAATGGAAAATCATCCGTTCAAAATGCCTTTTGCGCCTGTTACAAATTATTTAACGATTGCCTTTTTAATTATGGTATTAATCGGTATGTGGTTCAATGAAGATACACGAATTTCACTTATTGTAGGTATCGTTTTCCTAGCAATCGTTGTCATTAGTTTTTATGCTTTTGGAATAGGAAAACGTGTTCCAGTTGATGTTCAGACAGAGAATGAAGTTATTAACCGTTAATTCGCGTCGTTTGGTAAGCATTGCTCTTATTAATGACATTAAAAATTTTTGATATAGGAATAAAAGGTTAAATGTATTTGAGAGCTCATATCAAGCAAACAACCGATGAGAAAGACTCATTAGGTTGTTTGCTTTTTTGTATTGTTTTTTTAATTTTTTTAGTGATAGTAATTACTGAGAAATACCAGTTTTCACTTGTAAAGTGGATGAGCAAAAAATTGTAGAAGTGGATGGTCCTTCTTGAATAAACATCCCTTATTATAATAGAGAAAGGTAGTATGCTTTAAGGTTCTTAGTTATGTTCTCATCCAAAAATATAAAATTTTTTAAGTTGAACGGTTCGATTTTCTGTTCAAATAGACTGGTTTTAGAGGAGAGAAAGCCAATGGAATTTGCAATTTCATTAGTTATTATTATTGTAATTGTATCACTTTTAGGAACGATGTTAGTTGCAAGAAACGCGGAAGATCATTACGGTCAGTCCACGAAGCAGAATGTGACGAACTTGTCTGCTATTTATATCGTCCTAGTTTTAAGTCTTCTCATAGGAGTTAAGTGGTATGCGGTTACTGTTTTGTAGTCTTTCAATTTTCGATAAGTGGTAGCCTAAATGAAATGGAATGTGTATTTTTACAAAGATTGAGAGCCATCATTCTTTAACCTAAAGAAGCTCGATTCCTATAATAGTGGGCATTCAATTTGTATATATGTATAGTTACCACTATTCACATTGTAGAATGAGTAAATATATTCATAGTTGGGAATGAACGGGGAAAACTATGCTAAATTCAAACAGGGAAATACTTAGTGTATAACTCAAAAAGGTTAACATCTTAATTCTAATTCAATCGATAATAAGACTGCTGATAAGGGAGGGAATTAGAACGAACAGTAATCTCGCAGGTTAATTAATAATATGTAATTTTCTATATTGTAATATCGTCATTTCGTTTTTAACCATCGATAAAAATTCCATATGAAGAACAGGAAAAGCATATAACCAAACAAGGAATACGAATGATGCCAGTTCTTACTATGGGTGAATAATCCTACATTTTCAGCAATCTGCTCTGATATATTTGCGCAAACACCTATTGAAACAATAAATAGAATTCTTGAAAATGGAGATAATTTCTTTGCTATGAGCAAGAATAAAGCAGTAAAGGCTGGCAATATCAATAATGTAAAAGCTACATTAATTGTAAATGTATTTGGAAATGGCCTGACTGGGAATGTGTACATTTGTTTGCTAACAAATAGAAAGTCTAAATATGTTCCGATGAAACAAGAAAGAATTATCGTAATTACAAACGGTAGATAATTACTTTTCAGTTTCTTCATCTCGGAGAAGGATGTTTTTTTTCGTAAGAATTGCAAGTTCAATTTTTTCAAGTGTTTTGCAATAGTTATCCTCGATCTTTCCATTTATATTTTCTCCCTTTTCAATGAAATAGTCTACGATATGCCAATCTTCAAACCAGTCTCCTTTCTCGGCATCTTCATGATCTAAATCTTTCCATGCATATATTAATTGAGGACTGTATAAACGCTTTGCACCTTTTCTGAGCTGACATTTTTTTGTTCTTCGTTTATAAAATTCCCGAGAAAATGATTCATTTACATCAGAAAATAAATGGGGCCAGTAGTCTTTTCGTGAAGCAGTATGTGGATGATCATGAGCCCAATTTATTACTTTTGATAAGGTTTTCTCATTACGAAACAATAATGAGTACAAACGTTTGCCTAGTAAAATCCGTTCATGTAAGGAGGTGAAGTGCTTCATTGTATCACCAAATAGCGATGTTTTTTGTTTGGTCTCATCCTCATAGTATGGAAAAAGGATATGATTAAAATGGAAGAAATCAAAGAGTTGAAAGCCAACGCTATTTAGTACGGTCTTTTTAAAGTGGTCATTTTGAATGACTCTTTTTTCTAAATAGCTTTGTTCGTTAATAATCATTGCTATAGTTAATGTATAGCGATTGTCCGTTTTCCAAAAATGGTTCCACATCGTTTCCATAAACGTTGAGACATTGAGATAGGGAAGAAGGTAAAAGAGAGTTTTAGATCTATTGAGACTTTGTTCATATAGTAAAAATTGTGGATACACATCTTGGAAGATTAACCAGTTTCCCCGCTCTAAAAAAGAGAAATAGGTAAGTTGATCTTTTTCCGATAATAGTTTTGTGTATAAATCTCCTTTTAAATCTGTCATATTCCAACCACCATTACGCGATACCATATGTCCAAGGAGAGCCCAGTGTATCTCAGGATGGTGAAGGTAAAACTGATAATAAGCGCGTGTTCTCGTCACATTATTTTTGTTTAGTTGTGTTGTTCGCTCTTTAATTTCACGAATTAGTATTTTCTCTTCTTTTGTTAATTTACATGTTTTAATAGGAATTTGTTTGAGTTTACTTTTTTTCTTCAGCTCATTTTTTACTTCTAAAAGAGAAAGTGGGATTGCTTTGGCTTTGGAAGGACCGTTCCATTTTCTTTCTCGATCGTTTTTATACATACCAGTTCCTCCCATTAACATGGATTTAAAAAGTAGTTTGATAGAATGGTTATTACTATTTTATTACGCAAAGTATAAATTAATGTGTAGTACTCTGTATTTCAAGTAATTTGCATTTTATATATTCGCTTATCTTCGTACTAATGGGGGATGTAATGAACATTGAATTCACTTATATTAAAAATAAGAATGTAAAGAGATTTTATAGGGAGAGAAAAGTATGAAGAACTGGGTCAAGTTTAGAATTGCGCGGCCGACAGATAAATTTGAAGAAGTTATTGCATTTTATGAAGAAGGTTTAGGTTTAAAACGTATCGGTGAGTTTCATAATCATGAAGGATATGATGGGGTTATGTTTGGATTACCTGATTTAGAATATCATTTAGAATTTACGAGGCATATAAATGGCAGCCCATGTCTAGCTCCAACAAAAGACAATTTACTTGTATTCTATATACCGGATAAAGGTGAAATTGAAAAAGTAAATAATAGGTTACGTGCAATGGGGCACTATGAAGTTGAACCAGAAAATCCATACTGGAAAGAAAAGGGGATTACGATAGAAGATCCTGATGGATGGAGAATTGTACTTATGCATATAGAGAAATAAAAGTAGTTGTTTGTTCCAAGTTTCCGTTAATAATAATCTAAATATAATAGGAGTCTACTTTGATGGTATTGTTTTCAAAATAGACTCTTACATTTTTATGCTTTAACTAAGGAAGAGCATGTGTTTTTCAATGGAGACAACATACGAAATGTGACAGAAATAATAATTTAGTTACAGTCAAAAACTTTAAAATATTTTGTCTTGAGGATTATAATAAAGAGAGATTTATGAAAAAGGAGTGAAATAAGTTGAGACAAGAGCTTATAGAAAGATTTACTAGATATGTGAAGATAGATACACAATCGAATGAAGAAAGTCATACAGTACCATCAACACCGGGGCAAATTGAGTTTGGGAAATTACTAGTTGAAGAATTAAAACAAATTGGTTTGACGGAAGTAACGATGGATGAAAACGGTTATGTTATGGCAACACTTCCAGCTAATACAGATAAAAATGTTCCTGTAATTGGTTTTTTAGCTCATTTAGATACAGCAACTGATTTTACAGGGAAGAATGTGAAACCACAAATTCATGAGAATTTTGATGGTAAGGCAATCACATTGAATAAGGAATTGAATGTTATTTTAAATCCAGAACAATTTCCAGAATTACCATCATATAAAGGTCACACTTTAATTACGACCGATGGAACAACGCTTCTTGGTGCTGATGATAAAGCTGGCCTTACAGAAATTATGACTGCTATGAATTATTTATTACATAACCCACAAGTTAAACATGGAAAGATTAGAGTGGCATTTACGCCTGATGAAGAAATCGGTCGTGGACCATCTCACTTTGATGTGAAGGCTTTTGGAGCATCTTTCGCTTATACAATGGACGGAGGTCCACTTGGAGGATTGGAGTATGAGAGCTTCAATGCTGCAGGTGCAAAACTTATTTTTAAAGGAAATAATACGCACCCTGGAACGGCAAAAAATAAAATGCTCAATGCAAGTAAGTTAGCGATGGAGTTTCATGCGCAGTTACCAGTAGAAGAAGCACCAGAATATACAGAGGGATATGAAGGTTTCTATCATCTCATTTCTGTAAATGGTGATGTGGAGCAAAGTAAATCTCATTACATCATTCGAGATTTTGAACGTGAAAACTTTGAGGCTCGTAAAGAAAAAATTACGAATATTACGAAGCAGATGCAAGAGAAGTATGGTGAGGAAAATATTATTCTTGAGATGAATGATCAGTACTATAATATGCTTGAGAAAATTGAACCGGTCAGAGAAATTGTTGATATTGCGTATGAGGCGATGAAAAAACTTGATATTGAACCAAATATTCAACCAATTCGTGGGGGAACGGATGGATCACAATTATCATATATGGGCTTGCCAACCCCAAACATTTTTACTGGTGGTGAAAACTATCACGGTAAATTTGAATACGTTTCTGTAGAGAATATGGAAAAGGCTGTTCAGGTTATTATAGAAATAGCACGATTATTTGAAGAGCAGGCATAAAAAGAAATCCGGGTAATAGGAGCTACCCGGATTTCTTCCGTTTGTCACTTCTCAATTGTGAGTTTTTGGTATATTGATGATGTACTTGTCTATATGTGGAATACATAAGGTATTTTAAGGAAAGGGAGTTTCGTTATAAATAAGAATAAATTTCATCTATAATATGAACCTATCTATTGTTGTGCTGAAAAATTTAATACAGGACTCGCCATAAATAAAAGGTTGCATAGGATTCCCAATTTTTCCATGCTGAAGCATACTCTTTTATTTCGTCTTTTGTTGGTTTTTGATCTGATTCTGTTAAAAGTTTAATCACATTTTGTAGGCCAACATCATCAATTGGAAAAGCAGACGGGAATCTTAGACAACGCATTAAAACATAATTTGCTGTCCATGGTCCAATACCACGTATGTTGAGTAATGTTCTCTCAGCATTTTTTAGGTCGCTTTTTATGAACAATTCTTTACTTAGGGAACCTTGTGTCATGAGTTTTGCGACACCAATAAGATATTCACATTTTCTGAGGGTTATTTTTAATTCTGTTAGATCTTCTACTGCTAGGTTGGCGATAACCTCTTGTGTTGGAAATATCCAATATTTACGTCCATCCCATTCGATATATTCGCCGAAGGATTCAACAAAGCGTCTTTTTAATGTATAGGCAAACCCAAGATTGATTTGTTGACCAAGAATCCCCTAACAGAGTGCCTCAAATAAATCAGGAATTCCCATATTACGAAGCCCATAATATTCGTTGATTGGTTTAGACAGAAGTACATCATTTTCTGCTAAATCATAAAATGGGATTAAATCTGTATCTAAATCAAACCATTCTCTTACATACCTCGCCACTGCAGCACGAACCCATTTTTCAGGTGGTATCCCATCGCCTAAAAAGCGAACATGGATGTTTCCCTCATCATTTACACTTATTTCGATTAACGGGTTTTCTCCCTCAATCGGAACAACTCTATAAATTTTGTTATTTTCAATGTGAAACATACATTCATTTTTGGAGCGTGAAAGATAGTGCAAATTTTGTTCAAAGCTAAATTCTTTTGGAACAATTACTGTTATGCTTTCCTCATCGTCTTGCCATGCTCTATATGGAAGCCCAGGACAACAATTTCTACAAGGCAGATAACCAGTTTGTTCAGCTTCTTTTCTAAATTTAAATTTGCGATTGTTTCTTGGGGACGGTTTTTGTTCGCACCAAGGGAAACAGTAGTTTTTTATTGTTTCGTTGCCTATAAAATAAGGGGCATCCCATTCAAGAGGAATTGTAACATTCTTCATTTTCAACCACCTACAATAATATTTTTTCTAAGGTTAACAATTCTTTTTTCATTGCTAATCCACCTCTAAAGCCAGATAGTTTCCCATTCTTTCCAATCACACGATGGCAAGGGATTGTAATAAGTAAAGGATTGACTCCAATTGCGGTGCCTACAGCGCGTACTGATTTTGGTTTTTGAATAAGCTCTGCAATATCTGAGTAGGAATAGGTTTTTCCATAAGGAATTTCACGTAATGTATTCCAAACAGCTAATTGGAAAGGTGTTCCGTGAATATCAATGGGACATGTAAATACTTCACGTTTTTTGTCTAGGTACTCTGTTAGTTCTTGTATATATGGTTGTAGCTTTAAGGTGTCTTGAATGAGAGTATGTTTCGGAAACCGTTTTTTCGTCCAAGTTGTTAACTCTTCCAAAGTTTGATGCTGAGACCCTACAAAGCATAGTCCAGTTGATGTTGCGGCAATATACATATGCCAGTTTTCATGAATAAATAACGTCCAATATATAGTTTGTTTGGTTTTAGATGCCATGTTATTTTACCTCGTTTATATGATTAATGTTTCGAAATTCAGTAGGGGTATACCCCGTTTTCTTTTTAAATAATGTTGCAAAATGTGCAGTATTGGGTATGCCCACAGCAAAACTTATTTCTATAATGGTTTGATTTGTATTTGTAAGATACTGCATAGCTTCGGAAATCCTTATTTGTTGTATATATTCTAATGGGCTAATACCTTTGATTCGCTTAAAAGTACGCTGTAAATGATAGGGACTGCCATGACACATATCTGCTAGTATTTCGAGGGTTAATGGTTCATGATAATTTTTATTAATGTAATCTATAATTTGTGTCACCCAATCTTCATCCGGTAACTTCATTCCATTTGGCCTACAGCGTTTACATGGACGGAATTTTTCGGATAATGCTTGCTGTGCATTGAGAAAAATTCGTACATTGTTTTTATTTGGTATTCTAGATTTGCATGATGGTCGGCAAAAAACCCCTGTCGTTTTGACAGCATAAAGAAACTTGTTATCATAAGAAGAATCGTTGTGTACAATTGCTTGCCAACGTTCATCCGTCAAATTGTTTACGCTTGTTTCTAATTGTAATCTTTCATTTTGCATAGGAATCACCTCCGAAATTAGTATATCCTGAAAGAAGTACACATGTACGCATTTAAGAATGTAAGAGCAAGATTACAAAGATGAAAAAATGATAGTCTCTTTCGTTTGTGTTAGCATGTAAGCAGAAAATAAAAACATAGAACAAGTATGATAGCATGCAAAAGCAGCAAGAGGAGGAACAAAAAGTGAAATTTCTTTCGTGGAATGTAAATGGTTTACGAGCAGTTATTGCAAAAGGTGGTTTTATAGAATACTTAGAAGAAGTAGATGCAGATATTTTTTGTCTACAAGAGATTAAATTGCAGAGTGGACAAGTTGATTTAAATCCTGAAGGATATCACGTGTATTGGAACTATGCTATGAAAAAGGGATATTCAGGAACTGCTATTTTTACAAAAAAAGAACCGCTTTCTGTTACATATGGCTTAGGGATTGAAGAGCATGACCAAGAAGGAAGATTAATTACATTAGAATTTGAAGATTTTTATATGCTAACGCTCTATACGCCAAATGCCAAACGGGGATTGGAACGTCTAGATTATCGAATGAAATGGGAGGATGCTTTCTTATCATATATTAAGCGCTTAGATCAAAAGAAACCAGTTATTTTTTGTGGCGATTTGAACGTAGCACATAAAGAAATTGATTTGAAAAATCCAAAAACAAATCGGAAAAATCCGGGATTTTCAGATCAAGAAAGAGAAAAGTTTACCCGGATTCTTGATGAGGGGTTTATCGATACATATCGTTACTTATACCCTAATCAAGAAGGGGCATATTCATGGTGGTCTTATCGTATGAATGCAAGAACAAAAAACATTGGTTGGCGTTTAGATTATTTCGTTGTCTCTGAAAGATTAAAAAGTCAAATTGTTGAAGCGAAAATTAATACTGAAGTAATAGGATCAGATCATTGTCCTGTGGAATTGAATATGGAATTTTAGAAAAAGAGAGGTCGTGTCTATCTTGGATGAAGGATAGACACGACTTTTTATTTATTTTGTTAAAATTTTTCAAATCATTCTTGAAATAATTTGTTTATAACTATATAATCGATAATGATAATCGTTATCGATTAGTTAAGTGGTAAATAATATGTTATTAGGGGAAGTGAAATAAATGAGCTTTAATATTGAATAGATGGTTTTATGGGAAATACAGAGATTAATATAATAATTATTAAAATATTATATTTAAATAAAATAAATTAAGAGAGGGGATTTATTAGTATGAACAAGAAATTATTTACGCTAGGAATGGTTACAGTATTAAGCGTAGGTCTTGCAGCCTGTAACAGTGCAGATAAGAGTTCAGGAGAACAAAAGCAAGCATCAAAAGCGGCTGAAACGAAGAAAGATGAGAAACAAAAGATTACATACTTAGGTAAAGAATATACAGTACCTGCAAAAGTAAAGAATATTGTAACTGCTAGCTTAGAATCAATGGAAGATGCAGCGGTACTTGGTATTAAGCCAGTAGGGGCAATTACAGTAGGTGGAAAGTTACCTGAGTATTTAGCAAAAGATTTAGAGGGTGCAAAATCTGTTGGTGAGAAAATGCAACCCAATTTTGAAACATTACTTCAATTAAAACCAGATGTAATTACATCTAGTTCAAAATTTCCACCAGAGGCAGCTGAGAAATTCGCGAAGGTAGCCCCAACATTCCCAGTATCACATATTTCTACAAATTGGGAAGAAAACTTAAAGCTAATGGGAGAGTTATCAGGCAAAAAAGATAAAGCAGAAAAAATTATTAAGGATTATAAAGTAGATGCTACAAAAGCTAAAGAAAAAATAGGGGATAAATTAAAAGATAAAAAAGTTCTTGTAGTAAGGCTGAGAGCTGGTAGCCTATATCTTTATCCGGAAGGCGTATACTTCAATCCCGTTATTTATAAAGATTTGGGATTAACTGTTCCAGAACAAATTAAATCTGTAAAAGCACAAGAAGCGATTTCTTTAGAAAAATTCGCTGAAATCAATCCAGATTATATCTTCTTACAATTTGAAGGAAGCGAAAATAAAGATAATCCAAAAGCGTTAGAGGATTTACAAAGTAACCCGATTTGGAAAAGTATTACAGCCGTAAAAGATAAAAAAGTATTTGTAAATTCTGTTGATCCAATGGCACAAGGTGGTACTGCTTGGAGTAAAACAGCTTTCTTAAAAGCTGCGGAGAAAAATTTAGCTAATTAACTAGTAAGGTGCGTTGAATAATATGCGAAAAATAAATTCAGTACCAATGATTATTTTATTTTTAGCTCCCATATTGATTGTATTAACAATCTTATTATCTATTTTATATGGAGCGAAGAGTATTGATTTTACAACAGCTTGGAATGCATTGTTCCATTTTGATTCAGGAAATGTAAATCATAATATTATTGTTACTTCCCGTTTACCAAGGGTTGTGGGAGCCTTATTAGTAGGAGCATTTTTAGCCATATCAGGAGCACTTATGCAGGGGATGACAAGAAACTATCTTGCATCCCCTTCTATAATGGGAGTGACAGATGGATCGGCTTTTGTTATTACACTTTGCATGGTATTTCTTCCCGGAATGTCTTCGATAAATATGATTTTATGTTCTATGTTTGGATCAGCATTGGGAGCTGGAATGGTTTATGGTTTTGGCTCATTGCTTCGAAATGGATTATCTCCAGTTCGATTAGCGATTATAGGAACTGTAATTGGAACCTTTTTAAGTAGTATTTCAGTAGCAATTGCGTCTTATTTTCAGGTGTCTCAAAATATTAGCTCTTGGTATAATGCAAAATTGCATCAAATTGATCCTAATATACTAAAATTAGCTATTCCTTTTGGGATTGCTGGGATTATTATGGCGCTTTTTATTTCAAAGTCCATTACAATTCTTTCATTAGGTGAAGAGGTTTCTATCAATTTAGGACAACGGACAAAACTTATAAAAGCAGTAGCAATTCTTTCAGTTGTGTTTTTAACAGGCACTGCGGTTGCTTTAGTTGGGAGAATTGGTTTTGTTGGATTAATTATTCCTCATATTACCCGCTTTTTAATTGGAATGGACTATAGATGGGTAATTCCATGTGCTGGTGTAATAGGCGGGATCTTTTTAGCTGTATGTGATGTAATTAGTAGGTTTGTCAATTATCCATTCGAAACACCAATTGGAGTCGTTACCTCCCTAATCGGAATTCCTTTCTTCCTTTATTTAATTGGAAAGAGGGGAGGAGAGAAACATGCTTAGAGGTTCAACTCAGCGTTATATCATAACAATGAGCATTATTATTTTTTTTATTTTGAGCGTAATTTATATTAGTTTAACGAATGGAACATTTGATATTGCGATTACAGATGTAATTCGTACATTATTACGAATTAATCCAGCTCCGGAACACGATTTAGTTATATTTGATTTTAGACTTCCTAGAATTATAATTGCGGGATTAGTAGGATTAGGTCTCGGAATTGCTGGTGCTGTTTTGCAAGGTATTACACGAAATGGCCTGGCAGATCCAGGTATTTTAGGGATTAATGCAGGGGCAGGAACGGCGATAGTTATCTTTATGTTTTTCTTTCAAGGACAAGTAAAAGGTACAGATTGGATCTCGATTATGATGATGCCTTTGTTTGGTTTAGTTGGTGGTTTAGGAGCCGCTATATTCATCTATATGTTTTCTTGGAGAAATGGAAAGTTAGATTCCCAGCGTCTGTTGTTAACAGGAATTGCAATAGGTTCGGGTTTCGGAGCATTTTCTATGTATTTATCATTGAAAATGAAAGCAACTGACTTTGAAATGGCTACTGTGTGGGTTTCGGGAAGTATATATAATGCAAACTGGAAGTATATTATTGCTGTGTTGCCATGGCTCATTATCTTAATTCCAATTATCAAAAGAAAAGCGTATTTGCTTGACTTATTTCAATTGGAAGAGACGATTATAACAAGTTTAGGAGTTTCAGTAGAAAGAGAAAAATCGATTTTATTATTAAGCAGTATTGGATTAGTGAGTGCTTGTGTTTCTGTGTCAGGGAGCATTGGATTTATTGGTCTAATGGCACCACATATTGCGAAGCGTCTGGTCGGCATTCATCATAATCATGTAATTCCTGTATGTGGTGCAATTGGAATGCTACTCGTGATTGCTTCAGACTTTATTGCGAAAACGGTTTTCACACCAGCTGAGTTACCGGTTGGGATTGTAATTTCAATTATTGGTGTACCATATTTCCTATATCTGTTATACAAATCAAAGGCGTAAGAGGAGTGATAGAAAGTGAATGTTCTAAGCGCTGAAAACCTAGAAATAAGCTATGGGAAATTCACAGTTTTTCGTGATTTGAATGTAGAAATACAAAAAAGAAAATTCACTACAATTATTGGTCCGAATGGTTTTGGGAAGTCGACATTATTACAAACGAAGTGTTAAAAAATGTATTTCAAATTGATGTACGCGTTATGATAGAACCATATAATGGAGCTCCTGTATGTTTCGGTTATGATAGCGTGTTCCAAGAAGAAAATGCCGAAATATATAACGAGTTAAAATGATCAAAGCGGGGGAATCACATGAATACTAGTATTGAAAAAAAAGATGTTACTATTTCAAATACAGAGCAATGGAAGATGGATTCGAAAACAGGGACTCGTGAATATCAAATTTATATTTCAAAGCCGAAGCAACCAGCTCCTGCCTCCGGATACCCTGTTATTTACGTATTAGATGGTAATGCATTTTTCCAAACGTTCCAAGAGGCTATTAAGATTCAATCAGTAAGAGCGGAAAAAACTGGAGTTGCACCATCGATTATTGTTGGCATTGGTTATCCGATAGAAGGAAGTTTTGCAGCCTCTGAAAGATGCTACGATTTTACTCCTTCTTCACCTTCAGTAGATGCACCACCGAAACCTGATGGGAAACCATGGCCTAAATCAGGAGGAGGGAATGAATTTTTAGAATTCATTCAAGATGAATTGAAGCCGCAAATTGAAAAGTATTTTGAGATTGATAGAGAAAGACAAACAATATTTGGACATTCACTCGGTGGACTATTTGCTTTACATGTATTGTTTACAAATACAAATGCCTTTCAAAATTATTTCATAAGTAGTCCATCTATTTGGTGGAATAACCAATCTGTTCTTGAGAGGGAAGCGGAATTTATAAACAAATTAAAAAGAGCAAGCACGGAAGTAGGAGTCTTTCTTACAGTAGGAGCATTAGAAAGAGATCATATGGTTCGAGATGCTAATGCATTATCAGAGCGTTTACTGAATTTGCAACATAATAAATTTCGATTCGTATTTTATGAAGCCGAGGGAGAGAATCATGCATCGGTAGTGCCAACCGCTTTAAGTAAAGCGCTGAGATTTGTGAGTAATATACTCTGATCATTGTTTTTAATGAATCGCTTGAAAATTTGATTTGGTTAGTCTGTATGTATATTTTACGCTATAAGTGTTATACTCCGATTAGATGTTATTACATATAGATTGAAATCGAATGGGATTGTTATAGAAATCTATTTGTTAATACGATAGAAACTTTAAGAAGGTGATCAAATGAATCATAATGAAAATGAGGCAGCTACTACTCATAGATCGGATAAAGAAAAAGAACAAATTATGAATCGGTTAAAGAGAATTGAAGGGCAAGTACGTGGTATCCAAAATATGATTGAGAATGATCGTTATTGTGTTGATATTTTAGTACAGATTTCAGCTATTAATGCAGCAATGAAGAAGGTTGGCATGGGTATTCTAAAAAATCATACAAATCATTGTGTTTCTAATGCTATTAAAGATGGTAATGGGGATGAAGCAATTGAAGAGTTAATGAAAGTTTTTGAACGATTTTCAAAAGCATGATAGAACAAGCTGGTATTGGATCTAGCTTGTTTTTTATTTTTTGATCGATATGAATTTGAGAATTTGAAGAATCAATATACCAAACAAGCTTTTTGTAGCCGGGTTAATTTTATCAAATAGAGAGTATAAACGAAGAATATAACAATTTAAACATAAAAAAGCCTTCTCATAAATGAACTGCACCCCAATTGTTAGACATAGTCTAACAATTGGAGGTGCAGTTTTTTTATGACAAAATTTACGAAGGATTCAAGGTTAAAGCTCGTTCAAGGATTTAATCCAAAAACAATTTCTCAAGCAAAATATGCAAAACAGATGCATATTACAAAGGCGCAATTTCAATACTGGTTGCGCTTATACGAACTCCATGGAGAAGAAGGTTTACACGAGGTCTATACAAATTACACCGTAGAGTTTAACCTAAACGTACTAAATTTTATGGCTCAATCGGGTATATCGTTAATGGATACAGCGGCTATATTCATGAT